>JBBQFM010000020.1:0-80012 GCA_038321975.1 Fimbriimonadales bacterium
CCGAATGTCGAACATCTTAGGATTGTAGATTTAACTTGCCCTGTTGTCCGTCTCTTGCATTGGGCATGATCCAACTCGCACTCGTCGCGGTCCTCGCTGGACCATCGAAAGGCATCCGCTTCCACGCCTTCATCCGCGAGCAAGCGATCGTGTATTCGAGCTGGAACGGTCGCGAGTCGGTCAACAAGATCCCCGAAGATCACACCGGCACCCTGCGGGCCGGTCCCGACCATCGAGTTCTCATCTCGAACAGCGGTCGCACCGCCCTCTATCGAGAAAACAAATTCCTCGGAGCGATCACCGACGAAGATGAAACGACGCTCATTGGCTGGCTGGGTCCAAATCCCGTCATGGACTCAAAGAAAGGCAAGTTCGTCTGGAAACAAGGCCCCAAGAACTCCGTCGTTCGAGAGGCAATCCCGGCCAACTGGATGCTTGTTGAGACCAACGCCAGCGGCTCTCTCACCTTCGAAATGAGGGACAGGCAACCCGCCATCCTAGTGCGTCGAAAGAATCGGCAAGATGTAATCATGATGCTGGGTGTCAAGGCTCGGACTCTGCGTGCCCTAGGCCCCAAGTACTTCGTATTCGACAGCCTTGACTCCGATGCTTCCGTCTATTGCGTTGTCGATTCTGAGAGAGGCTTCATGAGCCGAGTTCGCCTCCGGGCCGACCACCTTCCGGTGGCTGGCACCGGCCCTAACGAAGCGTGGCTCGGCGCACGCATCGGAGACAAGGATCACTTCCAAACCCAGATCTGGAAATTGGACCTAAACTCCCTTGACCCCACTCTAGCCTTCACCGTTCCCGGCGAAATCGAACCCATCGGTGTATCCGATGACCACAAATGGCTCATCGCATGGCGCACTGTCGCCCCGCACGGGCGGCAAGATGTGGTCGCCGTCAACCTTCACTCCCACCGCTTCAAGCTGCTAGTCAAAACTTGGGCGTTCGAGTTAGCAAGACCCTAGCCAGCAACCCAAATTGGCCTTACTTCCCAATCAATTCGCCTAACGCATCCTTAAGCTCCGGGTACGCGAAGTTGAATTCCGCATTGAGAAGCTTTCGCGGGGCCGCTCGAGTGCCGACGAGCAGAAGCTCGGGCTCCGGCGCTCCAAACGCGTTCGCGATCGTCAACGCGAACTTGGGCACGTTCGGTGACCACGGACGGTGATCCGAGACTCGCATCGCCTCCATGAACTCGGCATTCGTCACCTCGTCCGGCGCGCACGCGTTCACCGGCCCCTCAATCTCGTTCTCTACGCAGAACCGAAAAGCCTCAGCTAGGTCGGCGATGTGAATCCACGGAAACCACTGCCTCCCGGAGCCTATGGCCCCACCGAGAAACGAGTCGGTCAGCTTCAGCAAGATATCGAAGGCACCACCGCCCCGGCCTAAAACGGTCGCCGTCCGCATCTTCACCCGACGGGTTTTCGGAAACGACTCCTCATCCACGGCGGATTCCCATTGGGCCGCGACATCCGCCACGAAGCCGGAGCCTTTGGCACTCGACTCCGTAGCCTCGGTGTCGTCGGTCTCACCGTAAAACCCAACTCCACTCGAGTTGATCCAGACCGGTGGTGGGTTCGTTGCTGCCGCAATGACCTTGCCAATCGCCCTCGTCGGCTCCAAGCGCGATGAGAGGATCTTCGCCTTGCTTTCGTCGGTCCATTTGACCGAGATCGGCGATCCAGCCAGATTGATGACCGCGGCCGCTCCCTCGAGCTCGGCGGCCCAATCTCCGACCGTCTTCCCATCCCACTTCACGACTCGGGCATCATCTATTGCTCGACCCCCGCGATCGAGCACAACGACCTCGTAGCCGCCGAGCTTGAACTCGTGGACCAGTGCTCGACCGATAAAGCCCGCCCCGCCCGCGATGACTATTCGGCCATCCATTGCTTCATCACCTCCTGCTCAACTCCAAGCGACTGAAGAATTCGGGCGACGACGGTATCGGCCAGCTCTTCCAGCGAAGCGGGACGCTGATACCAGGCGGGACATGCGGGCAACACAGTAGCTCCGGCTTCGGCAAGCTGGGTTAGGTTCCGCAACATGATGAGATTCCAAGGCATCTCCCTTGGCACGAGGATCAGCTTCCGGCCCTCCTTGAGGCACACGTCGGCGGACCGAGTCACCAAATCGTCGGAAATCCCGTTCGCGATCCGCCCGGCTGTTCCCATCGAGCAGGGCACGATCACCATGCCATCGTGCCGAAAGGACCCGCTCGCTGGCGGGGTGAAGTAGTTCTTGCTATCGAGCAGCTTGATCTGCGGATAGTCTGCGCCAAGCCACTCCTTGGTGGAGAAATCGGTCTTCGATGGCGCGACTCCGAGTTCCGTTGCGGCGACCTGGATCGCCTGCTCGCTCATCGTCAGAAAGATCTCGTCGAAGTGACGGACTGCCTGGATAAGAAACCGCTGAGCATAAATCGCCCCACTGGCACCGGTGATTCCAACAACGAGCTTGCGCGTCGACACATCTTGAGTCTACGCGTTTTGAAGCCTCCCCTTGCGGGATGATTGTGCCCGGAGGGGGAGGGCAGGGTGGGGGTCCGACCGCAAGCAACTCATCGGCGACGCCCCCGTGAAGCGTGGGCGTCGACTCAAAACCGGAACGAAACGCCACCGCCAAAGAACGAATCTCGGCTGTGGCTATTCAATCCGTGCCCGTAAAACGCATCCAACGAGCAATCGTTAGACAATAGGTGGCTCACGCCAACGTCGGCGACGCTCCCCGTCGAACCTCGGAAGCTGTCTGGAAGCACCGAGTAAAGCTCAGCGAAGGCCCCATCTCCGTGATGGAGGTCGAAGCCCAGCGCGGCGGCAACCGCCCACCGGCTAAACGTGTTCCCACCCTCCGAGGGCAATCCATAGACGATGTTCGTAGTGAGGCCAATGTCGTCGCTCAGGTTGAAATCAGATAGCAACCGGACCTCGGGCTGAAGCTTCTTCTCGCGAAAGTCGTTCGAGCCCGAAGGGTAGACGACGGTTCCGAGGATTCCCAGTGCCGGCGTCTTCCCTTTCGCATCGGAGAGGTGATACTTGAACCCAACTGACGTGTCCGCCCAGCCCTTTGAGTCGCCAGCAACGACATACGATGGGATTCCGATCCGCCACTCAAGCTTGTCGCTCTGAGCGAATCGAATCGTTGCCGAATCCCCGTAGTCGTGGGCAGTGCCGCCTGAGGAAAGGGACTGGCGATACCCTGTCTCCACCACCACTCGGCCTTTGGGCACGATGAGGGTGCCGTTGGCGAAGTTGGGCCGATCGGGCGCAATCGGCGGCTTCTTCGTGTCCTCTTCGGCTAACGCGACGGAAATGAAGTACCCGAGCGCCGCGCTTAGAACCATTCCTTCTGGCCAATGACGTAGGTGTTCACGAACTCCTGATCGCTCTTCGTTAGGTAGATGATCCCTTCAATAAGGCCAATGATCGAGCCTGCCCCACAAGTTACGACTGTGACTACGATTTGGATAATCCCGGTCTTCGTGTATCCCAAGTAGAACTTGTGGATCGCAAGCCCTCCAAGCAGGATGCCCAAGATTCCAGCGACGATTTTCTTTTCCGAACCAGGAATTGCCATGACTAAACCATCAGACGAGACGGTTGTAACTTCAGATGCACGTTTCTTCGTTAAAACCAGCCGCGACGGCCAACGATGTACGTGCGATAAAAGTCGGAGTTCGATTTCGTGAGATAGATGATCCCTTCGATGAGCCCGATGATGGCCATGATTGAGAAGAGGAATTTGAAGCCAAGGAAGCCTAAGACGAGTCCGGCAATCGAGACGCAGAGCATGATCGCCCCCTCGCGCCGGTAGCCAATCGCCATCTTGTGCAATCCGAAGGCGCCTAAAAATATTCCTAAGAGGCCCGCAGCGAACTTTCTTTCTGGTCTGACTAGCATCATCTCACTTCCCTAGACGTGATGATAGATGCAATCGCTGCGAGGCCGGGACTTTATCCCATTTTCGACTTCCAAACTTCAAGGGCTTTTTGCTCGCGCTCCCGCGTAATCCCGTGTCGAGGATTCGGGTTCGGGTTCTTGGCGCTCCACTCTCTCGTATCTTGGACCGTCTCTAATAGGTCGCGGTTGCGAAGGCCCGCATCCCACGCCTTTTGAGAGTTGGTCCGTAACGTGACGTTCCCATCGCTATTTCGCGGCATCGTGAGCGGCAAGTCTTGCCACATCTCAATCTCTTGCTCCTTAAGGAACTCCTCGCTCACCGGCACCTGCTTTGAAGCCGGATTGAGACGCTGGCAGGTCCCCACCATCTCGCCGTAAGTCGACTGGGGCCCGGTCGCGTTGAAAGCCCCTTCGAGATTGTTTTCGAGGGTCAAGAGCATAAAAGCGCCGAGGTCACGCGCGTCAATGTTCTGCATCGGTTGCGCGGGGTTGTTGGTCACCATCACGTCCCCACCCTCCGCAAACCGGTCGACCCAATAGGTGAATCGATTCGTGGGATCGAAAGGCCCGGCGATGAGTCCGGGGCGGATCAGAGTCCCCCGATCGCCGTGCGCCTTGGTCACCTCGTTCTCGCACAGAACCTTCAGCGCCCCATAGCTCTCGCCGGTGATCTCCTCAACTGTCTCATCCTCGATCGTGGCAAGCTTGGAATTCTCGTCAAGTAAGGCGGCTTCCGGATCGTTGTAAATGCTGATCGTGGAGACGAATAGGTATCGCCCCACCCGGTCCCTTAGCGCCTGCGCCGACTGGCCGACGATTCTCGGGACATATCCGCAGGTGTCGACCACCGCATCCCACGTCTTGTCGCCGAGCACGTCAAGGCCGCCGTCTCGGTCGCCAAGAATTCGCTCGACTTGGGGGAACAGGTCCGCCCCTCGTTGGCCACGGTGGAACAGCGTCACCTCGTGCCCCTTCGCCAGCGCCGCATCGATGAAGTGCCGCCCGACGAACACCGTCCCACCAATCACAAGAATCCTCATGTAGGTCGTTTACCTAATGCCGAGTCATCAGGTGACCTTCGAAGCTAAAAGGTCGAATGCATGCAAGAAATAGATCACTCTAGGGGTTTCCGCATTTTGCGATGCGGGATGCCGACTTCGACGAACTCGTCCCCCACCAACTCGTATCCCAACGAAAGATAAAACGGCACCGCCGTCGCTCGGGCGTTCAAGACCATCTCGGCAAATCCCTCACGCCTACCTAACTCTTCGGAAAGGGTCACCATGCGGCGACCCACACCCGACCTCTGCAGCGTCTCTGACACTGCCACCTGCCGCATCTTCACCGACTCACCCTTTGGAGTCAAAACCAGACATCCCACGACTTCGGAATCCAAAACCGCCACGAGGTGGAAGTCTGTAACCTCCGCGGCCAGCTCTTCATCCGTGAAATCCAACCCCAGCGGGTGCCGCAAAACCCGACGCCTTAGCGCAACTTCGCCCACGTACTCGGGTGAGCCGTGGGCGATTTCGCGGACTTCGATCAAACCTTGGCTCGCTTCTTAGCGGCTCCTGTTTTGGCCGGTGCCTTCTTCTTAAACGGTCGCTTCACGCTCGGACCCGCTTCACGCTTTTTGGTCAAGAGCTCCATCGCCTGTTCCTGAGTGATCTCGGCCGGATCGATCGCCTTGGGCAGCGTCGCATTGACCTCGCCGTCCGTGACGTATGGCCCAAACCGCCCACTCAGAACCTTCACGGGACCAGCGGCGCCCTCGACAAGCCCGAACTCCTTCAAGGCTGAAGCGGGCGCGGCCTTTCCACGCTGGAACTTAGGCTGCTTCAGAATCTCGACCGCTTGCTCCACCGTCATCGTGGAGGCGCTTCGCCAATCCTCGACCGTGCGTCGCTCAACTCCTGATTCCAAATAAGCGCCAAACTTCCCAACTTTGAACAGGATCGATGCCTTCGATTCGGGGTCCTTGCCGATCTCCTTGGGCAATCGACAAAGAAAGTCCAAATCATCTTGCGAGAGCTCTCGAGGGTCCACACCGGGGGGAACGCTGATCCAAACCGGCTTCTCCTTGGCCTCGATCTCCTCGGGCGTACGCTCAGCCTCAAGATAGAAGCCCTGGCGGTTCTTGAGCAACAGGGGCCGACCCGAGTCGGGGTGCTTACCCACTGATTCGGCCGGTGCCTGCTTCTGATCGAAAAGGGCCATCGCGCCCTCGACGGTAAGGTCGGCCGGCGCCATATCTTCGGGCACGTTTGCGTACCGCTTCTTCCCTTCCTCGCCGATCTGCAAGAAGGCGCTGCCATCCTTGCCCGCGCGAACGACGATCGCCTCGCCCGTCTCCGGACTGTTGCCGACTGAGAAAACCGGATAAGGGATCTCGCGCTTGCGTTCATCCACCATCGGCTTCAAGCCCTTCTTGCCGTCAATTCCGATGAAGAAGTCGTGGAGGTATTTCTTCGAATCGGCGTGACCTTCAGAAATCTCGTCGAGTGCCTCGTCCATTCGAGCGGTGAAGCCCAAATCCATGAGCTCTTGGAAGTTATTCTCCAGGACTTCCATTGCAAGGAACGCCTTAAAGGTCGGTACAAGCTGCTTGCCCACCTTGCGAACGTAGCCGCGATCGACGATCACGCCGATGATCGAGGCGTAGGTGCTCGGGCGACCGATGCCCTGCTCTTCCAACTTCTTGATGAGCGTTGCATCCGTGTATCGAGCCGGCGGTTTGGTCACGTGGCCAAGCGCTTCGACACTCTTTTGGTCGACCACGTCGCCCTTGGCAAGGCGCGGCAGCATGCGATCCTTCGATTCCGCCGCATCGTCGTCCAGACCCTCTGTATAAACCTTCAAAAACCCTTCGAACAGAATCTGCTTGCCGGTGGCGAGGAACAATAAAGTGTTCGACCCTATCGAAACCGTGATGTCGGCCTCCGTCTTCAAAACCTGGGCCGGCTTCATCTGCGACGCGACGGTTCGCTGCCAGATGAGCGTGTACAGCTTGCGCTGGTCCTCATTCAGAAACTTCGCCATTTGAGCTGGGCGACGATAAACGTCGGTCGGACGAATCGCCTCGTGAGCTTCTTGGGCGTTCTTAACCTTGTTCGTGTACTGGACCGGCTTGTCGGGAAGACAGTCGACGTACTCCTGACCGATCAGCCCCCGAATTCGCCCGAGCGCTTCCCCACTCAAGGTAAGGCTGTCGGTACGCATATAAGTAATGAGTCCAACCTGCTCGCCCCCGATGTCAACGCCTTCGTACAGCGTCTGTGCGATGCGCATGGTGCGGTCGGCACTGTAGCCAAATTTTCGGTTCGCGTCCTGCTGGAGGGTCGTCGTCATGAACGGCGCGGCTGCCCGCTCGACTCCCTCGTTGGTATCCAATCGGGTGACCGTGTACGGCTTCGCCGTCTTCGCCCCAACTGCCAAAGACGTCGCTCGTGCTTCGTCCAGAAGCACAACCTTGTCGCCCCGACCCGGTCGAAGCTCGCCCGTGGTGTCGTCGAAGTCGGCGCCCGTCGCAACCCGAACTCCATCCAACAGCTTCAAGTCTGCTTGGAACGACTTGCCGCCGGCCGAAAGCTCAGCGCGCAGATCCCAATATCCAGCCGACCTAAAGTTGCGTCGCTGAATCTCACGCTCGACGATCAGCTTCACCGCCGGGCTCTGCACTCGCCCCGCGCTCAAATTCTTAGTGACTCGAGACCAAAGAACGGGCGAGAGGGTGTAGCCGTACAGCCGGTCGAGTATGCGGCGCGTTTCCTGCGCCTCCACCAAATTGGTATCCACGTCCCGCGGATGCTCCATCGCGTTGAGGATCGCGTCTTTGGTGATCTCATGGAAGGCAATGCGCTTAACTTCAACGCCCTTGCCCGGCTTGAGGACCGCGAGGAGGTGCCAAGAAATGGCTTCACCCTCGCGGTCTTCGTCCGTCGCGAGTACAAGGGTGTCTTTTCCCTTCATCGCTTCTCGAAGCTTTTTCACCTGAGCCGTCTTCTCGGGCGGCACCTCGTAGAAAGGTTCAAAATTGTTGTCGACGTCCACCGCGTAGTCGGACCACCACTTCTTGCGGTGCTCCTCGGGAAGGCCGGCTTTGTTCGGGACAAGGTCGCGAATATGCCCTACGCTCGCCTGGACTTCGTAGTCCGGGCCGAGATAGCTTCCTATGGTCTTCGCCTTTGCGGGCGATTCGACGATGACGAGTTTCTTAGCCATTCCTTTCACAACAGCAGACTTCTAACAAACCTGCACTGCTTCCATACGTGTCGGTTGTCGCACAAATCTCTCTAGTTCGCAAGCCGCACTCTACCGCAGGCAGCGAGAAAATCAGTGCAATGTTAATGCGGGACTCCTGCCGAGACGCCGGAGTTCGGAATCTTGTTCCAGGATTCCGACGTTATAGTTGTGGCCGTTACGCCCAAGCCGAGTTAAAACGCAGCGTCCAGACGTTACTATGAATTGATAGACCCTTATGAGAACTATTTCTGCCCTATGCGTCCTCGGCCTCTCCTCCCTAGGCGTCGCGCAGGAAACCTACCTCGGGATGTACCTCCAGGGTCAAAAGATCGGCTACGCGTCGTATCTCACCACCAAAACGACGCTTAATGGCAAAAGCGCGAAGCGGAATGACTCCAAGACCTATATGAGCCTTGGCCTTTTGGGCACCCCGATGACCGTCAACATCCTCTCCACCACCTGGACGACGATGGACGGCAAGCCGATCAAGATGACGTTCTCGATGGATAGCGCCGGGCGCACCCAGAACGTCCTCGCCAATTTCGGATCGAAGAAAGTCGAGGTGGACATCAACAATTCGGGATCCAAATCTCACCAATCCCTCGACCTGCCCCGTTCCGGATCGATTGTGGACGATCCGTTGACTCTGGTGAACTCGGGCAAGAAGTCGATCGGCCAGAAGAGAAGCTTCTATGTCTTCGATGCAACCACCGTCAGCATCATCAAGAACGATATCAAGATCGTCGGCCCGACCAAGACAACCGTTAGGGGTAAGCCTATGATGGGAACTCTCGTCGAGATCACCGACCCGCGGGCGACGATGAGCGTCTTTATGACCAAGACCGGCGACCTCCTCAAGGTGGAGGGTCCGATGGGGATCGAGATGCTGCCCGAATCCAAACTGGTGGCGATGGGCATGTCGGGCAAGAAATACGCCCCTTCCATCGATCTCGCTTTTTCCACGAGTATCGCCACCGACAAGCCGATCGACGATCCGCGCACGATCACCGGCCTTGAGCTAAAGATCTCGGGCCGAGACCTATCCAAGCTTCCCAGCGACCAGCACCAGACGGTGAAGAAGGCAGATGGCGGTTGGCTGGTCAGTGTTCACCCGCCGAAGATCGATTCGGAACCGGGTGTTTCCGTCGAAGAGGCAGCAAAACAAAAACCCGATTGGATCAAGCCCTCCTTGAACATCCCATCCGACACCGGTGAGTTCACTCACCTTGCGAAAAAGATCGTCGGCGACAAAACCGACGTACATGGCGCGTCCCTCGCTATCAAGAAATACGTCTATGACCTAATGAGGCCCAACGCGGGCATCGGAGTTTTGCGAAACGCATCCGAAGTCTTGAAGACAAAAGAGGGCGTTTGCAGGGACTATGCGATTCTCACCTGCACCATTCTGCGGGCGGCGGGCATCCCAGCAAGACTTGCAAGTGGTCTGGTTAACTGGGACGGTAAATTTTATTATCATGCCTGGTGCGAATCTTGGGACGGCGCTCGATGGATCGGTCTTGATTCAACGGTGCCTGAAGAGCAGATTTCCGCTGGGCATGTGAAGCTTGGCGACGGGAACGTGGAATCGGCATTTACTTTTGCGGTTCTCGACCACGTTAAAGTCAAGGTTTTGAATGTAAAGCGGGATTAGAAATGGATCGCCTAAAACAATGGATGGTCGACGTGGGAGCGAAGGGCGCGATGCGCATCGCCGTCCTTTTGGTATTCATCGCGGCGGGGGCGATTATTATCGGATCCGTCGCGGCCGACGTCCTATCGGCCCTGTTCAATTGGTTTAGTGTCTCGGTTCTGCACCTGCCTCCAGACAATGAGCATGGTCCCGACCTTTACCGGTCGGCCCGGTACTTCATCCCCTTTGTGCTTCTCGGAGCGATCGTCGGAAGCTTCGCCGGAGTCCGTGTCATCCGGATCATCGACCGTCTGGTCAGTCGATGGGACAAGATGGAAGCGGGCGACAAAGTCACCTTCTTCTTAGGGATCTTCGCTGGCCTTGTCGCGTCGGTGCCGTTTCTCTTGCTCTTCCAGGCCCTGGACTTCCCTGGTCCCAACGGTCCCCTCTACCGCGTCCTGTTGATTTGCGGCGTAACCCTCGGCTTCGCCTCCCTCACCGTCTACGTGTTACAGTCAATGGCGGAAATCCTTCCGTGGAACCGGGGCAAGAGCCGCAACAAGCGAAGCGGCATCAAGGTTCTCGACACCAACGTGATCATCGACGGCCGAATCTATGACGTCGCCAAAACCGGATTCCTAGAGGGTCAGCTCTACGTTCCGAACTTCGTCCTTCAAGAGCTCCAGTACCTAGCCGACAAACACGACCCGCTTTACCGCCAACGCGGTCGGCGCGGCCTCGAGATCCTTAAGCACATGCAGGCCGAGTTCCCGTTGGAGATCGGAACCCAAGACAAGTACGCAATGGATCCGAAGGAGGACGTGGACTCGCGCCTCGTCCGCCTCGCCCGTGCGCTTGGGGCCGACATCGTTACCAACGACTTCAATCTTAACCGAGTGGCCACTCTCCAAGAGGTGGGCGTCCTCAACCTCAACGATCTGGCCCTCGCCATGAAAACGAACATCCTGCCCCAGGAGACCCTCGAACTCAAGATCATTCGCGAAGGCAATCAGCAGGGCCAAGGTGTCGGTTACCTAGACGACGGCACGATGGTTGTGGTCGAAAACGGACAGGGACACATCGGCGAGATCCAGCATGTCACCGTCACCCAGGTCATTCAAACCGAGCGCGGCAAGATGATCTTTGCCGAAGTCGATGTTGATGGACTTGACGTCCGCAAGCGGACGACGCCCCGGCGAATTCACGAATGAAGGTCGTCGCCGCCATCCTTGCCGCCGGGAGCGGCAATCGGTTTGGCGGCGACAAGACGATGGCAAGTCTCGGCGGCAAGCCGGTTTGGCGGTGGTCTTTTGACGCGCTGAGCAGCCATCACTCGATCGATCAAGTCTTCCTCGTCGGTTCGGCGGAAAACCTTCCTTCCCTTCCGGCAGGTTCGATCCTCGGTGGCTCAACCCGTCAGGAGAGTTCCCGCCTCGCCTTGGAAGCGTGCCCTGCGGGCACCGATGTACTTCTCATCCACGATGCCGCGAGGCCCTTCGTGACCTCCGCGATCGTAGACAGCGTCCTCGCGGGCGTGGAAAAAGCGGGTGCTGCCGCCGCGGCGATTCCCGTCACCGATACCATCAAGGACCTTTCGGACGGCGTGAAAACCCTCGAGCGCCAATCCCTGGTCGCGATGCAAACTCCTCAAGCGGCCCGGATCGAACTCCTGCGCCGAGCCCACGCGAATGCGGAAAACTGCATGACGGATGAGATGGCTCTCATCGAGTGCCTCGGTATCACCCCCGAAATCACGATGGGAGACGTCAACAACTTTAAGATCACCACTCCAGAAGATTTGCACCGAGCACGAGCCCTCGTCGGCTCCGGAGAAACCCGCACGGGTATTGGCTACGACATCCACCCGTTTAGCGACGATCCCTCGCGGGTTCTGTACCTCGGTGGGGTCGCCTTCCCCGATCACAAGGCTCTCGACGGCCACTCCGACGCCGACGTCCTCCTCCACGCCGCTACCGACGCCCTTCTTGGCGCGGCAAGTATGGGCGACATCGGCGAGCACTTTCCGAACACCGATCCTCAGTGGAAAGGAGAGGGCTCCCTCACCTTCCTCCGCCACGCGGGCTCGCTTCTCTCTGCCGCTGGGTGGCGCATCGTCAATCTCGACATCACGGCAATCGCCGAGACCCCAAAGATCATGAAGAAGTCCCTCGAAATCCGCATCGCGATCTCGTCGACCCTTGGTATTGAGGTTGAGAGAGTGAGCGTGAAGGCGACGACCAATGAGCGATTGGGCTCGATCGGGCGGGGTGAGGGCATCGCCTCGTTTGCGGTGGCAACGATCCAAAGGCTCTAAGACCTGCGGAGTAAACTGGACCCTCGATGAGCGTGAACCTCGGAGAACTGTTGGAATCGTCGGGCGCCGTTTTGCACGGGCACTTTCTCCTTACTAGCGGACGCCACAGCGAGGTGTATTTCGAGAAGTTCAGGATCCTCGAGCAGCCGCACGTACTTAGCGCGCTCTGCACCGAGATCGCCGCGCACCACAGCGGAGAGCCCTTCGACTTCGTGGCCGGACCCACGACTGGTGGCATCATCATCGCCTTCGAAGTGGCCCGACAAATGGGCCTCCCGACGATCTATGTCGAAAACGAGAACGGAGTGAAGACCTTGCGGCGCAATCGCACGATCCCCGAAGGATGCCGGGTGCTGATCGTCGACGATGTCCTCACCACCGGTACTTCCCTCTTCGAAACCCGAGCGGCGATTGAAAATGCAGGTGGAAAGCCGTTGGCTTACGCCGTTCTCATCGACCGATCTGCGCCAGAATTCGACGCGGGACTCCCCCTCTTCGGAGCCTATAAGGTGGAAGCCGAAAGCTGGGCACCTGATGAAGTGCCCGAATGGCTGGCGAGTATCCCGATCTCAAAACCAGGAACCCGCCAAGCGGCATCGGTCTAAGGGCTAGCCGCCCTTGGCAAGGCGAGCGAACGTTTCTTTGTCCACCGCCCGCATCATGCACTCCTCGTAGGAAGAGTTTCCGTTTCGGAAGTGATCGCTTAGCGATCGGTCCAAAGTCTGCATACCAAGCTGCGAAGATGTCTCGATACTCGAATACATCTGGTGCGTCTTGCCTTCTCGAATGAGGTTCTTGATGGCCGGCGTACCAAGCATGATCTCAATCGCGGCGCATCGGCCACCGCCTAACTTGGGCAGGAGCTGTTGCGAGACGACCGCTTCCAAAGTGTTACCGAGCAAAACTCGGATCTGATCCTGGGCGTCGCTTGAGAATACATCGATAATTCGGTCGATGGTGGCGGGCGCGTTACGGGTGTGAAGCGTGCCGAAGACCAAGTGACCCGTTTCCGCAAGAGTCAACGCAGCCTCGATCGTCTCGAGGTCTCGAAGCTCACCGACAAGGATGATGTCGGGGTCTTCTCGAAGCACCGCTCTAAGCGAGTCGTGGAACGAGTAAGTGTCCGAGTGCAACTCGCGCTGGTTCACCATGCACTTCTTGTGCTGGTGGAGATACTCGATCGGGTCCTCGATGGTGAGGATGTGGTTCTGTCGAGTCTCGTTGATGTCGTCGAGCATCGACGCGATCGTGGTCGACTTTCCGGAACCCGTCGGTCCGGTAACCAAGATCAAGCCGCTGGTGCGCTTGGACATCTCGCGGATGATCGGCGGAAGACCAAGGGTCTCAAAGCTGGGGATCTTCGTCGGAATGACACGCAGGGCGCCGGCGACCGTGCCACGTTGCATGTAGACGTTGAATCGGAATCGGGCGAGACCCTTGATCGAGTAAGCGAAGTCGAGCTCGTGCTTCGTCTCAAACTTCTGCAACTGATCGTTGGTGAGGGTGTCGTAAATTAGACGTCGCGCATCCTGCACCTGAACGTGCTGGAACGGGAGCGGAACGATTTCACCATCGATTCGAACCATGGGGGGCAGACCCACCGTGATATGGATGTCGCTGGCCTTTCGGTCGATCGCCATTCGAAGGATGTCGTCGATGTGGGCGTCCGAGACGCTCTTCGCTTCGGCATCGAGCGCTACCGGCGCATCATCCATCTCGGTGCCGTACTTGGCATCCGAGAGGTGCATTTGGTGAATGCCCGCAGGGAGCGTCGCCGGCTCGTACTTAGACTTGGCCGGCGCGTCGACAAGCTCCACTCCGCCACCCGTTGGTTGAGCGACGAGCTCTCCATTTCGCGGATCGATGGTGAGCCCTTCTTTCTGAGCCGGATTCTCCACCGCCTCTGTGCTTCCTAATACTGAGTTCCAGCTAAAGTCGTTTGACATAGTCCCCCACTAAGTCCATTCCACGAATCGCAATAAAAGTGGAGATCAACCGTGCGATTGAGCCGCCGTGATCGCTTCCTTTCCGCGCTCGGTGAGCAACTCTGCTTGTTCGGGGGTCAGACTCAGCACCCCAAGCGCCCAGATGGGCAGCTCGGTATCGACACCCTTGGCGTGATAGGCGATTGAGCTGGCCAGCGCGGTAAGTGCGCAAAGCGTGCCCTGGCTCTCGGCGTTTTTGTAGGCAAGTCCCTCGCCGAGATCTTCAGGAAGGCCCCATTTCCGTGATGCGGCAAGCGCCACATCGGCATGGTCGCAACCGTAAACTTCAAATTCCGCTTCCGAGTCAGTCATGCCTGCGTTCTGAAGGTCTTCCACCCGGTCGTATCCTTCCGAGCCAAAGCGGTCGAGCAAAGTCTTACCGATTAGGTGAAGCAGTCCGCAAGTGTAGGCTTCCTCCGCTCTTCCCGTACCGGATTCGCGGGCGAGCCAGCGGCAACAGACGGCGGTATCCACCGAGTGCCGCCACCATGCGCGACGACGAAGAGATTCGCGGTCCGTCTTGCCCACGAAGAGGTCAAAGATGCCAACCGTGAGGGCAAGGTTTCGAATCCCTCGATAGCCCACGAACATGACCGCTTCGCGGATCGAGGTCACTCTTTTTGGCAGCCCGAACGCGGCGCTGTTGGCCAGGACCAGCACCTTGCTGCTGAATCCGGGATCGACCGTGATCGCCTTCTCGAGATCCGAGGCGGGTGCATCGGTGGACTCGGAAATCTCCAAGACCTTGTACACCACGTGGGGCAGAACGGCCAGCTCGTCAACTTTCGATATCAGCATGGACACGCGATCCTCGCTACTCCTTGTCGATAAAACGCTGCTATGCATAAATCACCCTCAAGACCTCATCCACTGAGGTAACTCCCATCAAAATCTTCGCAACCGAGTCCATCTGCAAGGTCTTCATTCCGCTGCGAATTGCCATATTTCGCAGCTCGTGACTCGGCGCCTTTTCCAAAATCTTGTCTCGGATCTCGTCAGTCATCACCAGCAGCTCGTGCACACCGGTTCGTCCCTTGTATCCCGTCTTCTTGCAGTGGTCACATCCCTTGCCCCGGAACAGAGTCAGCTCACTCGCCAATCCATCCGGAACAGGGAAGCCGTATCGCAACAGCATTTCTTTCGGCGCGGTGTACGGTTCTTTGCAGTGCGAGCAGATCTGTCGGATCAACCTTTGGGCTAACACGCAGACCAAAGAAGAGGAGATAAGGAACGGCTCGACTTCCATGTCGATCAATCGAGTTGCCGCGCTCGCCGCATCGTTGGTGTGAAGCGTGCTTAAGACAAGGTGACCGGTAAGCGCCGCTTCCATTGCGATGGTCGCCGTATCGTTGTCGCGCATTTCTCCGACCATGATCACGTCCGGGTCTTGTCGGAGCATGGCGCGAAGGCCAGCTGCGAAGGTCATTCCCGCTCGTACGTTCACACCGCACTGGTTGATGCTAGGAAGCTCGTACTCGACCGGATCTTCGATCGTGATGACGTTGTTGGTGCCGTTGCTGATCTTGTTGAGGATCGAGTACAGAGTGGTGGACTTACCAGAACCAGTCGGTCCCGTGACCAGGATGATCCCGTAGCTCTTGGAGCACATGTCCTCTATCGTCTTCAGGTTGTGATCGAGGAAGCCGAGCTTGGACAGTCCGACGTTGATGCCGGCCTTGTCCAAGATGCGCATAACGATCTTTTCGCCGTAGATCATCGGAAGGGTGCTGACTCGGAAGTCGAACTCCTTGCCACCGATGGTGGCGCTGATTCGGTTGTCCTGAGGGACTCTCTTCTCCGCGATGTCCATATCGGACATGATCTTCATTCGGCTCGTCAGAGGCGCGACTACCTTTCGGGGCAGCTTCATGCCGTCGATCATCACGCCGTCCACGCGGTAGCGGATGCGCATGCCATCCTTCTGCGGCTCCATGTGGATGTCGCTGGCTTTGTCCGCGATGGCCTGGCCGATGATCAGGTTCGCAAGTCGGATAATGGGAGCGTCCTCTCCCATTTCGCGAAGCTCGGCTTCGCTGAGTTCCTCTTCAGCCGTGCTAGTGATCTCCAGCTCGCCGCCGCTGAAGTCCTTCATCACTCCGGCTAGTGCGTCGTTGACGTTTACGTCGACCTTATAGTAGTTAGAGATCGCCGCGCCGAGGTCTTCTTCCACCGCGATCAGCGGCTCGATCTCGAGGCCCGTCATCAGACGCAGCTCGTCGATGATGAAGATGTCGAGGGGGTTGACCATCGCGACCATGAGGCGATTGCCCTGGCGCTCGATGGGGATCGCCTTGAACTTCTTGGCGAGTTGGGGGCTCAGGATGGCAACCGACTCAGGATCGGGCACACAGTCCTGGATGTCGATGAAGGGAACGCCCCACAACTTCCCTTGACAGCGGATGCGGTCGCGCTCATGGATGAGACCCATGCCGACCAAAACTTTCGCGATGGGTTCGCTTGTCCCCAACTCGCGCTGCTTATCCATCGCCAGCTTCAGCTGGTCATGATCGATAAGACCCTCTTGTACAAATAAATCGCCCGAAAGCACCATAGAACTGATCCACCGGGGTTAGCCAACCCCCTCGTGAGTTGTCAGTTCCATTTGATTTGACAGGTTCCCCTGGTAGTTCTCACGTAGCTGTCGCGAACCGGAAGTCCTGCTGGGCGGCAACCTTACTGGCTGCCATTTCTTGGGTTTTCTTTGGCAAGATTGGGTATCTTATTGGTTCCCCATTTGCCCAGGTGGCGGAATTGGTAGACGCGCTAGTTTCAGGTACTAGTTCTCGCAAGGGAGTGAAGGTTCGAGTCCTTTCCTGGGCACCAGTTTCATATCGTCAATGCTTCGCCAAACGGTGTAGCATAGCGACGATGGAAACGCCCCCGACCGGCATGCCGCCGAGCAACTATCCTCGGCCCAACACCGACAACAATCGCCAAGCCCTGCGGGAGATAGCGATCGCTCAGAGGCAAGGTCATGTTTTGCATCTTGGGCCAGATCGGAGTATTCGTTCTTATTGTCGGGGCTGCTGCGTCCAACGTCCCATTGCTTTCAACGCTAGGTCTACTTTTGATCTTGGGACTACTCATCTACATGATCATCTCGGTGATTCGGCTGGTGAAGGCACTCGATGAATCGGTCGTCCTGTACGCAATCCTCACCCTGGTCTGCGGTCTATCTTTGATCGTCCTCATCATCCTTAGCCAAAGGGCCACTAAGCGATTGACTCAAGCCGGAATAAAGGTCGGACTTCTCGGCGCCGATCCGAATTCGATTTGATTCCATGGCTGTTGGCCGTTCCGAGAAGAGCCGTCTAGATAGGGTCATGCATAAGCGGCGCCAGCCGCTTATACATGACTATGGAGATGTGCCCCTCTGGGGGAACCGTGGAATTTGGGTTGACCGACAAATCCAACTGCCCAGATTCGTCTTCAACGCACCTGGATCGTCAGGCGTCACAACCCTCTCCCCCACGGTTCTCCCTTCGGAAAGGGCGAACCATCTTGCGCCGCACCTCTTGCCAACCTTCCGGTGGATCACCGGATTAACCAAGAAGGTATGACTTCCTTAGAGGGAGAGATTCCCGGAACCGCGCCCTGAAGAAAATAGTCCCAGGCGTGTAAGATTCTTAACAGTATGTCAAATATCTTTGACATACTGTTAACCATGCGCAACAACCCGCTGCTCGAAAATGAAGATCTCAAGATGCCGTACCGCGAGCAGACGGCCTGGTTGACCCTGATCGCGATGTGTGGCACCTTTGGGCCTTACCTGGGGATCTGCGAGGCTGGACTCGTTCCCGACGCTCCCCTTCCGAACCTGCGTCAGATGGCGGTGCTCGGCGCGGCCGCACTGGTCAACATGATTGTCCTGGGAATCGGTCATCTCGTCCTCTTCACCCGATATCCCATCGAAGCCAAAACGCCGATGGACGAACGCGAGAGGGATATCATGCGGCGCTCGGTGAACGCCGCCTATTGCGTGCTTCTCGCCGGAATCCTGTACGTAGGCTGCGTGATGCCGTTCACCAACCACGGATGGGCGATCGTCAATGCAACGATCTTTATGGTCGTCATCGCCGAAGCGGTCCACCAAGGCATGATCATCACGAACTACCGAAGCTAAAGATGAACCAAGGATTCATTTCCAATCGAATTCGCACACTTCGGTTTCATCGCGGCGAGATGTCACAAGGCGAGCTTGGGCAGCGGATTGGGGTTACTCGACAGACGATCGCCGCGATCGAGGCGGGTAAGTACTCGCCTTCGCTGGAGGCGGCGTTTCGAATCGCGCAGGTGTTCGGGGTGCCGCTCGGTGACGTCTTTCAGTGGGAAGAGAACGTCTTTCGGTAGAGGAACTCCGGAAATGGTTCCTCCTGAAAGGGGGGAATAGGCGTCAACTTAAGCGGGAGCCCATATTGATGGTCGCTTCCCAGGGGATTCTAGTGATGCCTCGGTCCAACCTGGCTCATATCAATCGGCGCAAACGCAGCGTCGGTTAGCACCGTCCCGTCTGGTCTCAGAGATGCCTTTACGAATTTGCCAGTGCCATCATCGCCAAACGGCAGTGCGGTGGGCTCGGCGGCGTAGAGCATCCCCGTCATCGTGACCGCACGCTTCAACCAATTACCCACCACGATCGGTGCGTCTCCGGGCCGGGCGATGACGAGGTTGTTTTCGAAACGGACCGTTCCCTGTTTGTCGTCTCGAGCACGAATCAATTGGCCTTCTGTACGGGCATACGCGAACACGTTGTGGCGGAGAAGGTTAGCGTTGCCGTAGTGGATATGGAGGCCGCCCGTCTTGGTGTTCCAGACCACGTTGTCCGAGACCATCCATCCCATCGAGCCCTCATCGAGATAGATTCCCCAGCCGCCATAGGTGAGCGCGCTTACGTCGTGAATGCGGTTGTGCACGATGCGGCTGTTCGGCTGCTTACCGAGGACGTAGATGCCACCCATGTCGGAGAGTAGGTCCTGCCCGATGTCAAAGATGTCATTGAACGCGATTTGATTTTCCTTGGCCACTGTGTCGTCAAACGACCAAGCCCATCCGCCAGAGATGCCGGTGTAGTAGAAGTCGTGGATCCGGTTGTGGATGATCGAGTTGGATCCGCTCAATCGGTAGATCACGCCAACTCCAGCCGGATAGATTCGGCCTCCAGCCGAGATCTCGTTGTCAGCCACAATGGTTGCTTCGGTCCCATTCTCTATTTTCACTCCTCCCGCGCCAAGGTCGGTCAGCGTCGAATTGTTAATCTCACAGCTCTTCGAGCTTCCGTCAATCTGGAGCCCATAGCCTCCGACGTGCTCGATTCGGCAGTCGTTGAACCGCACCGCGGTGGAGTCGACAACCTGCACGGCGCCCGGGACCTCGAAGGCGGCTTGCACGTCGCCTGCCTTGTTTCGGGGAAGCTGGTATTCGGAAAAGGCGAATTTGAGGCCTTCAAGGGACACGTTCTTTGCGCCCTGGAACCGAACCAGCGCGAAGTTGCCGGGCGCGACTGCTCTCATCGCCCGAACACTCTCCCCGCGACGCGGAAGATAGTACACCTTCCCTGCCGGCCGATCGAGATACCACTGGCCGGGCGTGTCGAATGCCTCGGCAACGTTGTCCAGATAGTACGGGGCGAGTGCCGAGGAGAAGCCATCGGCCAACGTCATCACGCTCTTTGCCGCGCAATGCAGCAAGCCCTCTTCGGTGACCGACTCCACTGGCATTCGGGACGAGACCCAGTATTGGTGGACCACCAGCTCGACGTCTCTTGGGTTGTGGGCGGTCGGTGAGAAGTCGCCTTTTGGCAAGTAGACGGTGTCTTGACCTTGGAAGAGGGTGTTCTTGACGTCATTTGGGTCCGCGAACTTGGCGAGACGGTGAAGGCCCAACTTCGGGAGGCGGGGGCGTGGCGCGCGAGATTCGGTCTTGCCCACGAACAGCTCGCGGAAGTCGCTGCCTTTCGGAACCTCGGTCGACCAAACCGGACGGCCCATGAAGGTGTCGGGCTTCCAATTCTTCAGGACCGTTCCACCGCTGACCGTTGCGGGGCCCTCAAAACTCACGTCATTCGCCTCAGCGCCAAAGGTGATCGTCCCATCCACCGCCACTGTTCCAACCAAGTGCACCGAAAGCGGGCCATGGGTAGGCATCGACTTCAACTTTTGTTGAAGCCGGGCAAGCGTTCGGAAGGGCGACCGCTGGGTTCCTGGATTGGAATCTTTACCGACCTCGGACGCCCAGAGAGTGGGAGAGATCAGCAAGCTGGTAAGAATGAGCAGTGGCACAGATGCGAGTATAGTTCGCCCCGAGACCCGTTCCGGTTAGCTGATCGATCGATATCACGAGCCTCTTCCCTTCCCTCAACACAACGATTTCGACCGATTTGCCGAATTTGCCTCGCAGCACCGCTTCGTAAAACTTTTGAAGTTCCCCTAACGTTTCGTCCCGGCGGAAGGCTTGCCCGGCAATCTGGAGCATCGCGTCTCCCTGCTTGAGGCCGACACTCTCGCCTGGTCGGCCAGGAATTGTCCCGGTGACCCGGAGGCAACCCTCGTCCGGCTTCAGGTGAATCGCGTCACATTCGGCGGGCGAGGCCAAATCAGCCATAACTCCCATGTCGGGAAAGCCTGCGGACGCATATCCGAAATGTTCTGGCTTGTTCGCAAGGTAGATCAGCATGGATCCGCTAAACTTGGCCGCCTCGACAATCCGGGCGTAGTCGATCTTGTCAGACGTGTCGCTAGGTCGATGACGGTCGGGGTCGTAGTCGCTCGATATCGTAATCGCGGCAACCCTCGCCGACGCAAACGGATAGTGGTCGCTGTCCGGTATCGGGATTGGGATGTTCGGCTTGGCGATCACTCCGCTCTGAGCAGTTGCTTCCTTTACCGCCGCCGACCAAAACCCTCCTGAGAGCATCGCATCGATTTGAAATGGCTTGCCCGGCATCCGACCCACACACTCGAGATTGATCATGGCGCAATGCGCCGATAACGGAAAAGCAGGATGGTTGACGTAATACACCGAGCCTGCGGCTTCGTGTTCTTCGGCCCCAAAGGCAACGAAGAGGACCGATCGCTTCATGGGAACTTGGCCGAGCTTGATCGCCCTTGCTATCGAAAGGACGGCGGAGACGCTGCTGAGATTGTCGTTCGCGCTGTTCCAAATTTGGTCTTGTGGCGCCTTCGGATCAATTGCCGCTTTGCGGAAGGCATCTGCCTGCCCACTCCTGCCTTGCCCGTCGTAGTGCGCCCCAATGACGATGACTTCGCCCTTCAGAACGGGATCCGAACCCTCCAGGAACGCGATCACATTGCGAGACTTCAGCTTCTCCCAAGAGTGGATCGGGAAGTGCGGAAGGAACGAGAATTCCTGAAAGAAAGTTCGACGCCCACGCGATGAGTCACCCATCGGCTGAAGCCCCAGGTCGGCGTACTGCTTCGCGATGTATCGAGCGGCTCTCTGCTCACCTCGATATCCCGCTCCGCGCCCTTCGTATCGATCCTCCGACAGGGTCTCGACTACCGGCCGAACCGTTTGAACGGTGATCAGCTTGTCGGCAACCCCTTTGGTATCGAACTGCGGACTGACTGCGTGGGCCGGTCCAAACCCGAGTATGGCGACGGTGGCAAGTTTCTTCTGAAGTTGGTTCACGCTGGTTTCCCTGTCTCCCGCATTATGTGGGTGATGCAGAAGCAAGATAGGTCCAATGACTTTGGCGCTCGATTGTGTCGGGCTGTTTGTCCGAGCGCCCGCGAGCTGCGAGACCGCACGGAAGATCAAGTTCGCCCGGAGTGGCTCACCGTATCATGTTTGTCGTGGTCGTACGAAGCCGGTATGAGGAAGAGTCACTCGTGGCGATGTCGCGGGCTCTCCGCTATGTAGAAGCGAACCTCGACGAGCCACTGAATCCCGAGTGCCTAGCCGATGTGGCCTGTTTCTCGCGATTCCACTTCCATCGGGTGTTTCGTGCAGTCGTCGGCGAGTCGGTCATGGACCATGTGCGTCGACTGCGCCTCGAGAGGGCGGCATACCGGCTGAAGACGAGCCACGAGATGGTGGGGACGATTGCATTCGATGCGGGATATGGCTCGCAAGAGGCGTTCACCCGGACCTTTCAAGCCTACTATGGGATTCCGCCAAGGATGTTTCGGTACTCGCACGCTCCTTACATCCTTCCCGCCGCCTCGGGAATCCACTACTCGCGAAACGGTTTCTCGCCACTGAGGCGGGTGATGGATCCGGAATTGTTGGATGACAGCGGGCTTTGTGTAGCCCACCGAAACATGCCTTCTGAACCAGGGGAACAGTTCCAGCGACTGGTCAATATTCTCACCGGATTCCATTTCTCCGAATTGCCTTGCAGCATGAATCAAAAGGAAGACTTTATGAACGACGCGGTAAACGTATACGACGAAGAGATCGACACCCTCCTTGCCGAAGTTGAGTTGGCCAAGCAGAAGCTGGCCGAGGCTCGCAAGAGGCGGCCCAAGGAAGTCATTGAGGACTACGTTCTCCAGGATATCGATGGCAACGACGTCCGCTTGGCGGAGCTTTTTGGTGGCAAGGACGATCTGATCGTGGTCCACAACATGGGCGCGAGCTGCATCTATTGCACGGTATGGGCAGATGGCCTTGCCGGGCTCATCCCCCATATCTCGGACCGGGCCGCCCTCATTCTCTGCTCGCCCGATAAGCCTGAGGATATGAAGAAGTTCGCGGCGAAGCGGAACTGGGATTTTAAGATGGTCTCTGCAGCCGAGAGCTCCTTCCCACGCGACATGGGTTTCTGGATGGACGAGGGCCCCCAGGCGGGGCCATGGCCAGGAGTTTCCCTGTTCAAGCGAGAGCCTGACGGCTCGATCACCCGGGTTGGGAAGACTTTCCTCGGACCGGCTGACGAGTTCTGCGCCGTTTGGCCGCTCTTCGAGATGCTTGAGGGCGGAGCGAAGGGCTGGGAACCCAAGTTTAACTACGCTTAGCCTTGACACGTTCGCACTTCGGTGCGATACTTTTTGAGAACATACCAACTGGTTGGTATTTGATTGATTGAGAACTTATATGGAAGCCACCGAAACGAAAAATGCAGTTTCCAGGAGCCTAAAAGGCGCCTGTTCGATGTTTTTGCAAGACTTGCAAGCCCTCCCCGAAGAGGCGTACTCCCAAAGCTTCGGCCCCGTATGCCGCACTGTGGCCGACATCGTTTACGAAGTGATCTTGGTGAACGACCACATTGGCATGGTCCTTCGCGGCGAGGAACCGTTCGAGTGGCCGGACAAGGGCTGGATAAAGGCGCCTGAGGAATTTCGGGGCAAAGATGTCGTGATCGACGCGTGGGAGAAATCTTGCGAGAAGATCGTCGCCACCGCCGAAGCTTTCTCGGATGCGGAATTGGAAGAGACCGTCGAGACCGAGCAGGGTCCACGAACGCGAACGGAGCGATTTCGCTTCATCGGCCTGCACACTTGGTATCACATGGGCCAGCTCAACTTCATCCAGACGTTACGGGGCGACGACGCCTGGCACTGGAAGTAGGTCCATTTTCAGATGCACCGCCACCTAGTGTAGGCCGGCCTCGGATCGCTGGATGTAGTGCACCATCTCCGACGCGTGCCGGACCCTGTCCTTGGAAGCGAGAGTGGGGTGCACGGCGGTAAACCGGCGCAGACAACGCTGCCACCGCATCACCTTCTCACTCGCGCTCAGGTCGTTCCAGCCATGCCTGGTCGATTCGATCTCGGCGCGGGTCAAGGGGCGGTGAGACACGTGACGCTCCATGAAGAGGAGGACTTCACACACTTGCTCATTGGGAGACATGTTTGCATTATAGTGCATATTTGTCTACCTGTTTACGAAATCTAGAAAACTAAGCGTATTCTGGGCCCATGGACTTCTGGTGGATCATGCAATTGAACCTGCAACGCACCCAATTGGACCGAACTCGGACCATTGGCGAGCGTGTCCAGGAGGAAAACGAGGCACTCAGTGCCCGCGTCCATTCACTAGAACTGACGTGCGCGGGACTCTGGATGCTTCTCAAAACTAAGGTGGATTGCACCGATGAGGAACTCGCGGCGGCAATCCATTCGGTAGACGTACATGCGGGTCAAATGATCAGGACCGATCACGAGCCGGCGACGTGTCCGTCCTGTGGCCGCAAGGCGTTAAGCCAGTCGTCGACGAAGTGCCTTTGGTGTGGCGGTTCAATGGCCTAGCTCTCCGGAGATGGTTCCCCTTTCCCCAAGGGGGAACCGTTGGGGGAGGGGGTTTCGCCCACCGACAACCCCTTTCGAATCATCGGCGAGACGCCGACGCTACGTCCGATTACTCCGCCTTTGAATCGTATTGCATCGCCCCGATCAGGTTGCCCTCGGGATCCTGAATGAAGCAGAGATGCCCAATAGTAGGCAGGGTGCATCGGGGCATCACAATCTTGCCTCCGTTGGCTTCGACGGCCGCGATCGTCGTATCGATGTTCGCAACCGCGATGGTGCACTCGAGTCCGGTCATGCGCACTCCCGGAACCAATTCTCGGCGGCCCTGGATCGATCCGATCATCGGGGCGGGCGTGGTGCCGGGGGCAGTGGTCTCCACCATGAAGAACCCAGGAGGGCCGTAGGCGTGGTATTTCCAACCGAAGACGGCGGTGTAAAAGGCTTGGGCGCGGGCGAGATCGTCGGCGTTGACGCTGAAGTGGGCGACCTGGCCGGGGATCATGTTGTATTCCATGGCCTGGATTATCCGCCAGTGCCGGCGCGTCGAGATAACGGTATAACGCCAATAAGTGTCGAATTCTCGCCAGCTCGATGAATCGGTGATTCTCCGCACCTTTGGCCTCACCTACAGCCAAAAGCAGTTGGTCCCTCCGGTTTCCGCGGATTGGAATCAGTTGGTCTACGCGTCGAAGGGAGTGCTCACGGTTCGCACCGAAGACGGTGCCTGGGTGGTGCCACCCCACCGAGCGGTCTGGATTCCCGCCAACCTGCGAAGCCAGTTGGAAGTGAGCCGGGAGACCGCCCTCCGTATGCTGTATCTGCGGTCCGGCGTAAAGCGGCCAGGCTGCGCGGTCGTGAGCGTCTCACCCCTTTTGCGTGAGTTGATTCTCCGTGCAGTAAGCATCGGCGCCCTAGAGAGATCCAACCCAATCCATGTTCACCTCGAAGCCCTAATCCGGGAAGAGCTCCGTTCGATCGATACCGTCCCCCTCCAACTTCCCTTGCCTCAAAGCCAAATCGCGAAAGAGTTCGTCGCCGCGATTGAGCCAGCGTTCGATGTCGATAGCGCCCTTGCCCATTGCGGCGCCAGCCGGCGGACCATCGAGCGCCTGTTTCGGTCCGAGACCTCGATGAGCCTGGGCCAGTGGATCCGCAGGCGGAAGCTCCTCTTGGGGCTGCAGTGGATGGTCGAAGGCGAGACATCCGGCGAAGTCGCCTTCCGCCTGGGCTACAACGGGCCAAGCGCGTTTATCGCGATGTTTAAGAGAGAGTTGGGATCGACTCCCGGCAACTACCTCGCGCCATAATTCGACCATGCGAATCCAGGAATACGCCGCCGACTGCGCCCTCTCGGCCGCTGAAGAAGCCTTTCGATACGCTCGCGCCGTCCCGGCCGAAAAGCTCGATTGGTCGCCCGAAGGCGTCGGTCAAACCGTGATGTCGATGTGCCGTGAATTGGCGATGACGCCATCGTGGGCCGCGTTCGTCTTCACGCCCGACGAGTTCAAGTTTGACGCAGAAACTCACGCCAGCCAGAAGGCGGAGATGGAGACTTGGACCACCGTCGACGACTGTGAGAATCAGTTCAAACAGCGCATGGAGACGTTGCGGGATGTCTATCTCGGGCTCTCGGACGAAGACCTGAAGAAGACCAAATGGCTCCCCTTCAACGGCGGCCGCGACCATACGTTCCTCGAACTTCTGGACTACCCCCGATGGAACTGCACCTACCATTTGGGTCAGATCGCCTACATCCAAATCCTGTTCGGCGACAAGGAAATGCACTAGAGCCGATATGCTGCCAAAGCGGACAATCAAACGAGTCGTTCCCGGTATGGACCGCTCCCAAGAGGAGTCGAAGTACCAAGAAGGCGAACCGCCGAAGCCAGAAGGACTCGCCGCCGAGGTGATTGTCTCGCCCGACACGCGACGCGAGAACCGCATCCCGCCCGGTCAGGCACGCACTCGGAAGTGGCCCGTGCTCGATGCGTTTGGCCCTCCCGAGATCGACCTCGACGAGTGGAAGCTGAGCATCTTCGGGCTCACCGACAAGACGGTCGAGCTTGACTGGGAAGCCTTCGAAGCCCTTCCCCGTGTTCGTGTCTTCGCCGACATGCACTGCGTGACCCGTTGGTCGCGGCTCGGCAACACTTGGGAGGGTGTGCCAACCTCCGAACTGAAGAAGCTTCTCACCGTCGACCCAAAGGCCACCCACGTCCTCGCCTATGGCTACGATGGCGGCTGGACAACCAACATCCCAATCGATGAATTCTTCTCCGATGACGTCCTCATCGCCGACAAGCACGATGGAGAGGCGATCAGCATCGAGCACGGGGGACCGGCGCGCCTCGTGGTGCCGAAACTCTACGCCTGGAAGAGCGCCAAATGGCTTCGCGGAATTGAATTCATGAACGAAGACAAGGCGGGATTCTGGGAGCGCGGCGGCTACCACATGCATGGCAATCCTTGGGACGAAGAGCGCTTTGGCGCTCGTTGGTGGTAGTTCGGCGGGCGAAGGTCCCTAACTCTCCCAAACCCGGCGCATAATCGGCTTGGTGGAACTCGTTCGATACAAGGCCGGAGAAGCCATTCGGTGGCTGCAGACAGGTGCGGAGAATAGCCGCAAGGACGCTCGCGTCAAGGGACGCAGCGTGGTGAAGCAGGAAGGCGTCGACCAAAGGTCGTTCGGCCAGAACGTCAAGACGGCGGCAGGAGCCCTTATCGACTTAGGCAAGAGCGCATATACGGATCTGTTGCACGACCAAGCCCAAGCTAGCGAGTACGTGCTCCAAGAGCACAGCTTCGACGTCGTGAAGGGCAGCTCCATCAAGACGATTCCGTACGAGCGGGTCAAGAAGATTGAGCTTGAGGGCGACAAGTCGATCATCATTCTCGATAAGGGAACGATGGTGGTGAAGCCCTTCGCCCACATCGTGGCCGGCCGGGTGAAGGTGCCGATCGGGTGGTCGAGAAACGGAATCGAGGTTCCTTACGAACTCCTCATGGTTGAGTTGGCAGCTCGATGCAAAGTCGAAATCGACGAAGAGGAGTAACCTTCACAGGTTCATAAACCCAAATCCTCCTGTAAGCTTATAGTTCTTGAGGAGTTTTTGTTTTATGAAAGCTAGAATTTTCGGCGCCGTTGCCGCGCTGTGTTTCTTCGCCACCGCCCACGCCCAGATCGTCTACACGTCGCAAGGCGCTGGCGTCTCAGCCAGCACCATCGCCCAGGATGACCAAGGCAGCGTCGTGGCCAGCGACGCGCAAAGCCACAGCAGCAGCAGTCTGGCCAACTATAACCACAGCGCGGGCGCATCGATCAACGTCGACCCTTTCTCCGCATTTCCGTTCGCAAGCGCCACCACGACCCTAGGTGGCGACCAGTTCACGCTCACCGGCCATGCGGATGCGAACGTCAACACCGGTTCCTTCGAAAACTATCCAAACGGCGCTTCCCTCTTCGCCAACGCAAGCGCTGGAGCCAGCCTCCAATTCCACGTGGCCACCGATGCGATGGGCCACTTGAACGCAACCGTTTCGCGTAATGAAGGCTCGGCGGGCGGCAGCTTCTCATTTTACGAAGACGGCAACCTCATCTTCTCCGGCGATGCCTTCTCCGGAACGACCTCCGAGGACTACTTCTTTCAGGCGGCGAGCCTCTACGAGGTTGACGTCAACTGCGGCGCAGGCGCCTCCGTCTTCGAAGAGTTCGCCTTCAAGGCGGGTTCCGCCGACTACCGGGTCTCGGTCACCGGAGTGCCCGAGCCGACGACGTTCCTTGCGTTCGGTCCGTGCCTTCTCTTGTTACGAAGAAGGCGATAATTCCGTTGACGGTTTGCCGTTGGCGGTGAACCGTTAGGAGTTCCTAACGGTCAACGGTCAGCGGCACACGGCCAACGGAAACAGGTAAACCCCTACCAGTGAGCATTTGGCTGCAACCCGAGCCCCAGAACTGGTGGATGATCGTCGATGACGCAGTGGGCGAGGACTTGGGGAGTGGGGATGTGAGTGCCGGATGCCTGCCCGCCGACCTCCAGGTACGTTGGATCATTGAGGCTCAGGCAGACGGCGTCCTTAGCGGAGTTGGCATCGCTGAATACCTCCTCGCACCCTACGGGAATGACCCCGAAGAGGCGTTTATCGAGGTGCACCGGGGCGACGGCGAATTCGTCCAGCGTGGACAAACCGTCCTCGCAGGGCTGATTCCCGCCCGCAGGGCGGTCATGGCCGAGCGCACCGCGCTCAACTTCCTCATGCACCTCAGCGGAGTCGCTACCCTCACTGACCAGTTTGTCCGCAAGATCGAGGGGACGAACGCGAGGATCGTGGACACGCGTAAGACGATCCCCGGTCTGCGCACCCTTCAGAAATACGCGGTCCGCTGCGGAGGTGGCCACAACCATCGAATGGGCCTCTACGATGGGGCGATGTTGAAGGACAATCACATCGCGGCAGTCGGCTCGATCCGCGAGGCGCTCGCCGCGGTGAGAAGCTACGCTAGCCACATGACAAAGATCGAGGTCGAATGCGAGACGTTGGAGCAAGTCGACGAGGCGATTTCTGCGGGTGCCGACATCGTGCTGCTCGACAACATGGACCCGTTCATGATGCGAGAGGCGGTAAAGAAGCACCAGGGCAAGTGCCTCTTCGAGGCGAGTGGCGGAATCAGCCTGGACACTGTGCGCGGGGTGGCTCAGACGGGAGTCGACCTGATCTCGGTAGGGGCACTCACCCACTCTGCGGTCGCGATGCCTTTTCACATGGAGTTTCAGTGAAGTCTCCAATCGACAAGGCTTATGGATGGTATGAGATCGACGAGGTCGATTCGACCCAAAACGTCGCTGCCAAGATTCTCACCTCGGACGAGCCTTATGGCGTCGTTCTCGCCCACAACCAAACCCAGGGCAAAGGCAGAATGGGGAGGACTTGGATCAGCCAGAGAGGCGACTCCCTCACGATGTCGCTCATCTTTCGGGGCTACGGCGATCATCCTCGTCCATACCTCGTCGGCATGGCAGCGGCGGCAGCAGCGGCGGGGGCACTTCACTGCCAGCTTCGCTGGCCCAACGACCTCGTGGTGGGCACGCGCAAGGTCGGTGGCATTCTCTCCGAGATCATGAAGGACAAAGATGGCCGCGGGATACCGGTGGTCGGAATCGGGATCAACCTCAACCAGACCGCTTTCCCGCCGGAAATCGAGGACATCGCCAGCAGCCTTCACCTGGCCCATGGGGGCACCTATGTGGCCGAGGCGATTGCGGCTTCCATCATCAAGAGAATTGATCTGCTGCCCGAGCCGACCGACTGGCCGACCCTGGCGCCGGTTTGGGACCTCTTCGATCGCACCCCCGGAAAGATGTACAGGCTGACGAGCGGCGACTATGCGGTGGCCCTGGGAGTCGGGTCAGACGGTCAGCTGCTCTGCTCCGTTGACGGCGAATCCCAGTCCGTTATGGCTGCCGAGGCGATCTTCGGCTTACTCCCAAGCGACTAGACCCAACTCGCTGGGGACCTCGACATCTTGGTTGCTCGGGATCACCCGAATGGTGTAGCCCTGATACCCTGCGGTGTCGCAGAGGAACTCGCCCTCGAAGACGTGCTTCGAACCCTGCGCGTCCACGTGCTTCAGATCTTCGATTCGGGAGGAGACGAGCTCTCGGTTCGCCCCCACTTTACCGATCACGGCCTGAACCTTCACGTCGGCCGGCGTGAGATGACCCAGTTCGACTTCAGTGTGGATCCTAAATTCGCGACCCATGCAGTTGGTGGTTGACGCGGTGTCTGTGGTGTTCGAGACCCGAACCTGACCCCAGTTGCTGCGAACTCGGTCTCGCCATTCGAGCGCGCCCTTGGCTCGCTGCAGGCCGTCGGCGCTCAGGTTGTGATAGGCCAAGGCGCTCGGCACATAAAACTTGCTCGCATAGTCGCTGACCATTCTTGAAGTCGAGAATTGGGGGGCGAGTCGCATGATTGATCGCTTGACCATCTGAATCCATGTGCGAGGCACCCCGTTCTCCACTCGGTGATAGAACAGTGGGGTGATCTCGTTCTCGATCAGGTGATACAGAGCCCTGCTGTCGAGCCAATCCTGGTGGCCGGAATCGCCGACGTCGTCTCGGTCGCCAATCGCCCAGCCAACTCCATCCTCAAAGCCTTCGTCCCACCAACCGTCGAGGATCGAGCAGTTGAGGCCGCCGTTCGGGATGACTTTCATGCCGCTAGTGCCGCTCGCCTCATGGGGTCGGCGCGGGTTGTTGAGCCAGATGTCGACACCCTGAACGAGGGCGCGAGCGACTTCCATATCGTAGTCCTCGATGAAGACCATTCGAGAGCGAGCACCTTCGTGGTTGATGAACTTGACCAGCTCCTGAATAAGGCCCTTGCCGCCATCGTCCTTAGGGTGGCTCTTGCCGGCAATCACGATCTGGACCGGTCGCTCCTCGTGGAAAAGGATTTGCTTCAGGCGCTCCTTGTCGGTGATCATGAGCGTCGCACGCTTATAAGTCGCAAATCTTCGGGCGAAGCCGATGGTGAGGATGCGAGGATCGAGGATGCCGCTGACGATGCCGAACTCCGGCTTCACGCTGGAGCCACGCGAGATGTTGCGCTGGAGCCGCTTTCGCACGAACCGAACGAGGTCGCCTCTGCCATTCTCAATCGCATTCCAAAGCTCTTCGTCGGGGATGCCCTCCACCGCTGCCCACACAGCAGGATCTTGGGGATTTCGTCGCCAATCCTTGCCGAGATACTCATCGAAAAGGTGGGCCATGCGCTTGCCGATCCACGTCATCGTATGCACGCCGTTGGTGATCGCATCCACCGGAACTTCGTCCTCCGGATAGCCCGCCCAACGCTGACCAAACATTCCTCGGGTGACCTGAGCATGCAGCTCGGAAACGCCGTTCACGTGGTTCGCGTTCTCCATTGCGAGGACCGCCATGTTGAACGCCTCGCCCTGGTTGTCCGGATCGATGCGACCCAGCTTGAGGAATTCTTGGAAGCTCAGACCGGTGGCGCTTACGAGCTTGCCGACGTAACGCTCAAGAAGGTCGGGCTCAAAGAGGTCGAAGCCCGCGGGAACCGGGGTGTGGGTTGTGAAGACGTTGCCGCCGACGATCACCTGGCGCGCCGTTCGGAAATCCGTCTTGTTCTCGGTCATGAACTGTCGAATGCGCTCAATGGACAGGAACGCCGCGTGGCCTTCGTTCATGTGGCAGACCGTAGGATTGATCCCAACCGCTCGCAGGGCACGGAGGCCGCCGATGCCGAGGATCATCTCCTGACGAATGCGCATCTCGTTGTCGCCGCCGTAGAGGTTGTCCGTGATGCCTTGGTCATGAGGCTGATTCTCGAGGACGTTGCTGTCGAGGAGATAAAGCTGAATGCGACCGACTTCTGCCTTCCAAAGCTGGCAGGTAACGGTGCGGTCGGGGAATTCGACCTCGACGCGGATCGGCTCATCCTTCTCGTTGCGCACGAGGGTGAGGGGCATCTGATAGAAGTCGTACTGCGGGTAGACCTCTTGCTGCCAACCGTCGTGGTTGAGATTCTGGCGGAAGTAGCCTCGGTTATAGAGCAGGCCGACGCCAACCAGCGGCAGACCCAAGTCGCTGGCTGCCTTTAGGTGATCGCCAGCTAGGATGCCGAGACCGCCTGAGTAAATCGGCAAGCCCTCGGAGATTCCGAATTCGGCGCAGAAGTAGGCGATCGTCGTTCGCTTACGCTCATCGGGGTAAGTCTTATCAAACCAAGTCGGCGCGGCGAGATACTTCTCCAGCTCATCAACCGCCAAGGTAAGCCTGGCAAGGAAGAGGGCATCCTTCGAGAGCCGCTCAAGACGCTCCTGGGGAATTCGGTTCAGGAACGCGACCGGGTTATGCTCGACCTCATTCCAGAGGTCTTTGTCGATCGTCTTGAAGATGTCGCGAGCCTCGTGATCCCAAGTCCAGCGGTAATTGGAGGCAAGTCGCTTCAATGGGCGGAGGGACTCCGGCAGGTCGGCGACTACTTCGAAGGCTCTCGAGAACTTAGGATGCTTCATAGGCTGGTAATTATTGTAGGTTAGAAAGTCCCCTCGCCGCAGGGTGAAGCATGGCATCCGCGCCTCTTCGGGTAGAACCATTCCGCTGCATGCTCGAAATCAAAGGAATCAACGTGTTTTACGGCGCAATCCAGGCGCTGAACGATGTCTCGATCGAAGTCCAAAAAGGAGAGATCGTGGCGATCATCGGTTCCAACGGCGCCGGTAAGAGCACCCTCCTCCGGACGATCAGCGGCCTCCTCCGCCCCCGCGAGGGTTCCATCCAGTTCAAGGGCCAAGACCTTTGCAACGTCGGTCCCCACGATATCGTGAAGATGGGCATCTCCCACTCACCCGAGGGTAGACGCATTTTCACCAACATGAGCGTGCAGGAGAACCTGCAGATGGGCGCATTCATCCGGAAAGACGCGAACATCGAAAAGGATATGGAAGCGGTGCTTAACCGGTTCCCTCGCCTTCGAGAGCGGTTCAAACAGAACTCGGGGACGATGAGCGGCGGTGAGCAGCAGATGCTTGCGATCGGACGTGCTCTGATGTCGAAGCCAGAGATTCTCCTCCTCGACGAGCCCAGCCTCGGACTCGCGCCCAACTTGGTTACTGAGATCTTCAACATCGTTCAAGACCTCAACAAGGAAGGCTGCACGATCCTTATCGTCGAGCAGAACGCGAACCGTGCCCTAGAATTGGCGGACCGCGCTTACGTTTTGGAAACCGGCAACATCGTCCTTAGCGACACCGGCAAGGCCTTGCTCACGAATCCCAAGGTGAAAGAGGCGTACCTGGGCGGCTAATGAAGACTCTACGCTTCGAGAAGCTTCAGGAAGACCATATCGCCACGATTCTCGGCATCGAGAAGCTGGCCAATGGTGCGCCTTGGTCGGAGAAGAGCTTTCGAAACGAGCTTGACCATCCCCATGGAATCTTCCTAGTCGCCATTCTTGAGGGCATGGTCGTCGGCTATGGCGGGGTTTGGCACGTTATTGACGAGGCCCATATCACCACCGTCGCGGTGGCCGAGCTGGATCGGCGCAAGGGGATTGGGCAGAAGCTGATGGTCGAGCTTCTGAAGAAATCAAAGGATGCGGGAATGACCTGCTCGACCCTCGAAGTGCGCGCGGGCAACGACGCTGCGATCAAGCTGTACGAGAAGCTCGGGTATCAGATCACGGCACGCCGCAAGGGCTATTACCCGGACAACAAAGAGGACGCGGTCGTGATGTGGCTCTACGAGCTGCAATCGTGGGAGCCGCCCGGCTCGTGACCCTTTTCGAGCAGCCCATCCTTGCCATCGAGACGAGCTGCGACGAAACCAGCGCGGCAGTTGTCGTGGGTAGGACGGTGCTGTCCAACGTCGTCGCCAGCCAGATCGACATGCACCAGAAGTGGGGCGGGGTTGTGCCAGAGGCGGCCGCTCGTGCCCACGTCGAGGCGATTCTGCCCACGATCGAAGAGGCGGTCTCTCTTGCTTCCCTGTCTTTGCCCGACTTGAAGGCGATTGCGGTGACCAATCGGCCAGGTTTGGTTGGCGCCCTGAGTGTGGGGGTTACTGCCGCGAAAGCGATGGCGTTCTCCCTTTCCATCCCGTTGCTGGGAGTTCATCACTTGGAGGGCCACCTCTGCAGCGTGCTTAGCCTGCGCGACGAGATCCCCTTCCCTCACACCTGTCTCATCGTGTCCGGCGGGCATACCGAGCTGGTTGAAGTCTCTGAGTTAGGTTCCTATCGCATCGTCGGTCAGACTCGCGACGACGCGGCTGGAGAAGCGTTCGACAAAGGCGCTCGTCTTCTAGGCCTCGGGTACCCGGGCGGGCGAGCCATTCAGGAAGCTGCGCTGGGTGGCAATCCGAAGCGATACCCACTTCCCCGCGGCCTCTCCGGCGATACCATCGACTTCAGCTTCAGCGGTTTGAAGACCGCCGTCCTTCGCTTGGTTGAGAAAGAAGGAGTCGCCATCTCGGTGCCCGATGCCGCCGCAAGCCTTCAGGAAGCCATCGTTTCGGTGCTGACCGACCGAGCATTGGCAGCCGTGGATCGGCTCGGCAGCGAAGCGCTCACCCTCGTCGGCGGCGTCGCCGCAAATCGCGCTCTGCGCGAGCGACTAGCCGAGCGGTGCCAGCGTCTCGGGGTGTCTTTCTTTACTCCGCCTTACGAACTGTGTACCGACAACGCGGCAATGATCGGCCTCGCCGCCTCCTTCCGCCTCGCCCGCGGCGAGTACAGCGACTTCAACTTGGAAAGCCTCCCCAATGCCGACCTCGGACAATAAGCCCATTCGCAAGTGCGTCTGTTTTGACGTTACTTTCGCTGCGCTGCGAGACGCGGGAGTGAAGACGCTGGAGGAGGCCGGCGAGCGGTTCGGGTGCGGGACGAACTGCGGATTGTGCCGACCGTTCGTCGTGAGGATGATCGAGACCGGCGAGACGGTGTTTGCGGTGGAAGGGGAGGGCTGAGGGGCTCGCCTATCGCGAAATGAACACTTTCATCCACGCGAAGCGTGTAACCGTCGGCTACGCCCGACGCAAGGTTGTGTCCTTTTGTGGGGTTCGCGTCGCACGTAGACGACGGTTACACACTCCGCGTGGAATAAATCGGAGCGCAGTCTGCTATCCGCCCTTTCCCTCGCAGGGAATCGCTTCGCGATCTCAATCCCTTGGATGCGCAGCCGCGTACTTCTTCCGCACTTCGTCCAGATCCAACTGGGTGTACACCTGCGTCGTCGCCACCGACTCGTGCCCGAGCAGCTCCTGCACCACCCTCAAATCCGCCCCACCTTTCAAGAGATGCACCGCATAGGTGTGTCGCAGCGTGTGAGGGCTGACGCCTTGCGGCAAACCAGCCAACACCGAGTAGTTCTCAAGAATCGCGTAGGCTCGCTGCCTCAGGAGGCCGCGGCCGTGGTCGGAAATCAAAACACGGCTGGACGCTCGCTTCACAAGCTGCGGTCGAGCCTCGTCCAGGTACCGCCGAAGCCAATCGATCGTGGTTGTCGGCAGGGGCACCCGACGAGTCTTGCCACGTTTGCCCGTGACTCTCACCGCTTGCTCCTCGAGATCGAGCTCCGCGCGTTCCAGCTCAACCGCTTCGCTCACGCGAAGGCCTGCACCGTAGATGAGCTCCATCAGGGCCCGATCGCGCAGGCCCGCCGGCTTGGTGAGGTCAGGTACCGCGAGCAGCGCCTCCAACTGGGCGATGGACAGGGCCTTGGGCAACGCCTTCGCCTTCTTGAAGCCTCCGGTGGACGGAAGGTCGGCCTTCGGCCCGGCATCGTTTCGCTTGAGGAATTTCAGGAACGAGCGGAGCGAGCTCAGACGCCGCTGCGCGGTCGACCGAGCGATCGGAGGGCCCAGGCTCGTCTCGTAGAGAAAGAGTTGGGGCTGCGCAAGGTCAGCCCAGGCTTCCAACTCCAGCTTGGTAAAGAACTCGATGGCAAGTCGCAGGTCGTTGTGATACGCGATGATCGTGTGTTCGCTTGCTCCGCGCTCCACGCGCAGATGGTCGAGGAACCATTCAACATCCGATTCTAGCGGGGATTCTTTCGCTTCCAAATCGTCACCACCGGCTGCACGTACTCCAAGTCTTCAACATACGCGCCCACCGTGCCAAATGACTTTGTCGGCGAATAGTCTCGCTTCAAAGCCTCGCCGAAGGCAGTGAGGTCGTTGACCTCCGGCTGTGCCAAGCCGAGATCCTTGGCCCCGATGAGGTGTTCTGGGAAGTCGAGGCTCGTGGTCACGATCTCGTCTGGCTTTATCGACTCGATTAGGCGGATGTCGTAGTTCGGGAACCTTCCGTTGGGCTGGCTCGCAAAGACGACGGGCGGGTTGCTCAGCGTCGCCATCTGTTGAAGCAGCAACTGATAAGGCACTCGCCTTGGCGCCCCGCTATTCGGAAACGTGGGGACCGACCAAAACCACGGGTCTTTCGGCATTCCCAAGGAAGCGGGAGCATCGGCCCGAAGGGCCGCGAGAGCGGCTTCGCGAGGGTCCTGCTCGACCATCCAACTCGTCATCGTCACCGCGCTTCGAAGGCCACCGAAAGGAATGCCCCCCAGCCCGAGAATCGAAAGGCCGACAACCGCCTGCCCAACTCCCTTCTTCTTCTGTCCCTCTGCAACCGCATATCCAAAGCCGGCGGCGATCCCCACGTACAGCGGGAACGTATAGCGCAGGAACTTGACCTCTGCTTTCGAGATGAGCAAGTAGTAAGGCACAAAGAACGCGAGAAGAGCGACCGCCCAAATTTGCTTCTTGTAGGTGGCAAAGGCCAGCCCGGCCACGCCGATGAGGGCCAGGAGCGGTCCGAGCCCGATAGACAGATTCGAAAGGTGAAAAAGGAATCCGGTCGGCGTGCCCGCAAAGGAGAGGCCGTTGCCCGTCGCCATGTGCTCCCGCTCGAAGTTGAAGTCCTGCCAGAACTTGGCCGAGTCCAAAACAAACCCTGGAGTGGTCACCACGAACACCGCGAGGGTGACGAGGCCCGCAGCCAAGAGCTCCTTCACCCAAGTCTTACGCCGCGCGATCACAAGGACGACTGCCAAGGTCAACAGAGCGAGGACCCCGGTGTACTTCGTCCCCATGCTCAATCCCGCGAAAACTCCTGACAGGATCGCAAACTTGAGTGCAACCTTGTCGGCCAAGGCCTCGTCGTCGGCCGAGGCAGGCAGCAGCTTAAATGCGAAATGAGCGCTCAGCGCGATGAGGAAGGTGGCGAGAATGTCGACCGTCTGGAAGCGCGAGTGAACGACGTGCGCGGGCGCTACCGCCAAGGCGAGGCCTGCCGCTCCCGCGCCAAGTACACCCAAGAAGCGTCGCAGCATAAGGAAGACTACGAGACAAGTCCCTGCGCCTGCGTAGGCGCTGATCACCCGGCCGCCCATGTTACAGCGAGCGACCCAATCCCAATCCGTCTTGTCCGGGTTACTCCAGGACCATCCGAGCCCCTCCTTGGGGCCCCCTGTGTAGGTCGATACCAAATCGCTGGATACGCGGAGCAGCGTCAGGTAGAGAGTTCCGTAGCTGTAAAAGTGGGGGACGAATTGGCCCTGCGCGGGTTCAATCTGGCGGCTATATCCGAATACCACCGGCTCATCCGGATGATAGCTCTGGTTGTGCAGGTCATTTTTCAGCCCCCAGGAAAGCCCGATCAGGCGTAGACCAAGAGCGATCAGAAAGATCGCGAGGGGGATCGCCTGCCGAAGACGGTCAGACGGCGACTTCGGGGAGGAGTTGTCCGGCACCGGAAGAATTTAGCACACCTAAAAACGCATCAACGACTTCCGGGCTATAGTCCTTCCCTTTCAGACTCCGCAAAGTCGCCAAAGCCCCGCTCTTGCCAGTCTCGATTTCGAGCCACACATACTCGGTCGCGACCTTGAGAATGCTCGCTTCGAGGGCGGTGTTTTCGCCGCGCTCGCTGTAAAGCGCGTGATGATCGCGAACGGTGGGGGCAAGGTGCTTTAGCGAAGGCACGAGTTCCAACATCGCAGCGCTGATGTGGGGATGCTCAAAGAAAGTCTTGTGCTGATCCTCCGTCCATTCGGTGGAGGGGATGTTATTGAACGAGTAGGGAATTGCGCAGAGTCCGATGTCTCGCAATCTCACCGCCATCTCCAGGTCGGTCAGTCGCATGCCCGCCATGCCGAAGCGACGGCCCATCGCAAGCGAGTACTCGACGACCTTGTCCGTCTTTCCGACTTGGTGGGGAAAGCGCAGTTCGATGGCCTTGCTGAACGCCTTTACCGAGTTGCGCATCTTCCGTTCAAACTGCCTCGGCAAGTGCCAGTGAACGTAATAAAGGAGAATTGCCGCCATCCCAATTGTCGACACCAAGACTGCGATGGCAATACGGTCCATTAGAGTTCTCCCATTTCGGCGACTGCTTTGAAAGCGGTGACCACCGCCAAATCAAACTGAGTTCCCGCGCATCTCTCAAGTTCGGCGATTGCGCCGCTCTTGGTGAGAGGCGTTCGGTAGGAACGCGTGTCGGCGGGGCTCTCGCCACCGGTCATCGCATCATAGGCGTCGATCACCGCGATAATCTTGCTCTCGATCGGGATCTGGTCATCTCGCAGACCATCGGGATAGCCCGTCCCGTCGGGCCGCTCGTGGTGGTGCCGGATCCACGGGATGATCGGGGCGAACTCCTCAACCGGAGCGAGGATCTCCGAACCGAAGATCGCATGCAACCGGACGTGCTCCATCTCCTCGCTCGTAAGCTTTGCGGGCTTATCCAAGATCTGTTCGTCGACCGCGATCTTCCCAATGTCGTGAAGAACGGCTGCCTCTCGCAGAAGACGGGCCCGATTTCGTGGCAACCCCAGTCGCCGGCCAACCTCTTCCGCAGTGCGGCCGACTCGCTCGACATGGCCCTGAGTGTACGGATGAGCCCGTTGAAGCATGAGGGTAAGAGCCGTGATCGTCTCGTAATAGTGCTCGTCCATCCTCGCCCGGTAGGAGAGCGCGGTGCGAAGGCACCAAACTGGAACCAGGGTTAGCGGAATCGCCATCCACAGGCCACCCTTTTGCAAAGTACCGATCGCGAGTCCGAGAATCGCGTAAGCCGCGAGACTTCCAAGGCCAATACCCATTCCCTTCAGCAGCTCGGCGGTTGAGGATCCGCGCTCCACGAACGAGTCGAGGATCACGATGAGCGCCACGTTCACGAACGCGTAGATCACCATGAAGCCAAGCGTTTCGAATGGCACCGTGCCCCGGTGGACATTGACCAGGGCCGAGGAAAGGATCGCCATCGCAATCGAACCCGCAGCCGCGCTGCAGGCGGCGACGGCAATGTTCGCCATCATCCAACCGCTTGCAAATCTCTGGCCCCGCGAATACCGTCTCCAAGCGCCGCCACATGCCGTGACGAGGACGTCGAGAAGAATTGCGCCGGGGGCACCCGCGACGAGGGCGAAGCTCACCACGAACGGGAGGGTGAACGTCACTCGCACTCGCTGTCGAGGAAACTCCACCGGAAGGAACTCGGCCGCAATTGCCAAGATGGGCAGCACGATCCACAGGGGGGAGAAAGAAGTGGAAACGGGCAGAACCCGAGAAGCCCATAGGCTGAGAACCAGAGCGAGAGTGGCGCATGCATATGCGGCCCCCTGAAATCTTTCCTTGCCTTGGCTATGCGTACCTATATAGGACAAATTGTTCTTGGATATACGGGCCGTTTTTGCCCGGATACCGTGCTCCACTCAAGTGCAGCCCCAATCGAGCCACCTGGTAAGATTACAGTGTTAGTAACCTGTGGAAAAGGCCGCAAAGTTCATTTGCGGCTTTATGCACAAGAAGCTATTTGCCTTTTTTGGCAGGTACGGTCGAAACGCCAACAAGTTGCAACATCGTCTGTCCTTTGATCTTCTGCTCGATGATCGGATCGTCGGGAAACGCGGTGACGAGAATCGAAAAACCGCCAGAGGTGTCGGCATGGGCACTGATCGTCCTCTTCGTGTTCACATCGAGAGCGAACTCGATGTGGACGGTCACGTTGAGCGGAATGCTCTTAAGCCCCGTATCCTCGGGCTTGAGATCGTAAGCTTGATTCACGAAGTCACCCAGGTCCGTGGTGAGCTTAAGGTCGGCGTCCACTCGTTGGACCTTCTTACCATTGAGATCCCCAAGGCCCTTGTAGGTGTAGGTGTAGTCAAGCCTCTGGACGGCCTGCTTGCCTTCCTTACCTTTCAGCTTCTGTGGCTGGTAACCGACCGTCTTCTTCCAGGTGTCGCCCACGCTGACTTCGTCGAAGGACATGCGAGGAGCGAAGTCCATCGCACTGTCGAACGAGCCAACCTGAAGAGCGAGTCGGTAGATCTCGCTGATGAACTGGCCCACGACGTCGGCGCCGACCTGCTTTGCGCTCGACCGGCTTCGAAGCATCAAACGGCCGTCGTCATCCCCCGTCTTTTTCTTCTTTGGGGTCTGATCCTTGACCTCGAGGATCTCATTGATTGGGGAGACCGTGAGGAGCAAGGTCTGATTGACCTTATCCACCTTCGTCTTCGGGGGAGCATCGAAGGTCTCGCCTTGGACCTCGGTGAAGGTTGGCCTGAGGTAGCGAACCACCGCGATACCGTCCGCCTTCAGCTCTTTCACTTCGGTCGTAAAGCCGTAGCTAAGGTCAAGGTCTTCGGGGATCCAAGTGTCCAGCCCTTTCTGCCGCTGCTCAACGTGCAGGCTTGCCTTGACCGAGTAAGCGAGCTTCTCGTTGGCGTTGAACTTGCGCGCCAAGCTCACCGGAGCGGGGGCAGCGTAAATGGAAAGGGCGGCGAGTAAGGGGATCAATGGCATTGCTTCTATTGGTGATTGGAGATTGAGGATTGAGATTCAAGATTAGGCGATTGCGATTTCCTACGCCATCCCTCCGGAAATCCTCAATCCCCAATCCAAAATCTTCAATCAAATATTATCGCAAGACTTGCTTGGCGATGACCAAGCGCTGAATTTCTGAGGCGCCTTCCCCTATTTCTGTCAGCTTGGCATCCCGCCAAAGCTTCTCAACGAGGAAGTCGGGGGTCATTCCACGGCCACCGTGGATCTGGATCGCGCGGTTCGTGACTCGGTTGGCGGTCTCGCTTGAGTAGAGCTTCGCATACGCCGACTCCGTAATGATGGGCTTTCCGGTGTCGAAGAGCCGGCAGCCGTTCCGAAGCAGCAGGCGCGAAGCTTCGATCTCCATTGCACTGTCCGCGATCATGTTTTGGACCGACTGCATGTCCGCCAATCGACGATTGAACTGCTCACGCTGCTTTGCGTACTCCACGGTGAGCTCGAACGCCTTCTCCGCGATTCCGAGGGCCATCCCGCCAATCGCAAGCCGACCGCGGTAAAGCAGACCGATCGCGTCTTCGAACTTACAGGGGGTGTGCCAGCCAACTGCATCGTTGAGCGCGAACTGTACGGTGTTCGAGGCGCAGACCCCGACCGTGTTGATTCGCCGCTCCAGAACAAAGCCAGGCTGGTTGGTTTCTACCAGGAACGCCGAAAGCTCAGTCTCCGACGTGCGCGCTACGAGCACAATGAGGTCCGCCTTGCCGCCGTTCGTGATGAACATCTTGCGGCCATTGATGGCGAAGTAACCAGGCTTGTCAGGCATCGGCTCGGCTTTCGTCTTGACTCGTCGGGCATCGGAGCCCGCATCCGGCTCGGTGAGCCCCCACGCAAGCTTGATCTCGCCCTTAAGGATGCCGGGGACGTACTTGTCGAACTGCTCCTGAGTCGCAAACTTTTCGAAGTGTCCGAGGCAGAGCGCGTTGATCGCCGCGATGTTCATCGACAGCGCGGGATCGCCCTTCGCCACTTCACGAATCGCATCACAATAGGCCATACACGAGATTCCGAGGCCGCCCTTCTCCTTCGGAAGGGTCATCGCCAAGAGGCCGACCGCGCCGAGCTTCGGCCAGATTTCGTCAGGAAACGCGGCGTTGCGCTCCCATTCTCGCGTGAACGGAAAAACCTCGGTCGCGACAAAGTCGCGCACGCGATCGAGAAACGCTGCTTCTTCGGAATTCAGATCAAGAGACATAGTTAGACAGAACCTCGCCGTTGAGCTTCGGAAAGCTTGGAATAGGTCGAGAGTTTACCGGTTCCGATCCTTGACGGCGCCTTGCGGTTTGGACACAGGGGAAGTCGTTGTTCTCTAAATCCTCCACTCGGAGGTCCATATGAAAATTACTGTCTCGACGAAATCCTTGACGGAATAATGTCAACTCACTTTCAGGATTGGGTCGTCGTTGAATGGGACAACCCTCAGGATCTACCAGTGTTCGAACGTCCCTGAACAGGCGGAAGGGCGTCGTGAGGTCGTCTCTTGGTGTTAAGGCTCCATAACTTTCATCACAAATCTCTTGCGTTTCAGTGGCCTACGTTGGATGCGGGAATCCGTGTGACTTGCAAGGTCGATTGGAGGAACGGGCGCGCTGTGTGCGATGGCCACGCTGGTAGCCCAGACTGAAAAAGTAGTACTCCTGCCGACATTGTCCTCGTGGTCGCCTTTACCGGAGGCAACGAACAAGGATCGGTACCTTGCAACTGCTCGAGGGAGCAAAAAGGGCGACATTGCACAGGATGCCGTAATCATTGGCAGGATTCGGAAAGGAGTTGCGGAAAGGAAATTGCTATTCGTGCTGATCGATGTGACCCAAAGGTCCAACTCAAACGACCAGAATCGCCTCCTCCAGGAGTACGCAAGCCTCGTTCGATACGACAGCATCCTTCTGGGATCGCAGGGACATTGGATTGGCAACCCCACCGCTCCAACCATTTCGTAAGACACTCAAAGCAGCAACATAGCACTTGCCGTGCTGGTAATCTTCAGTTTCATGGGAACCGCGAGGGGACTGGGCGGCCGGAAAACAGGACTCCCCGGAGCCCGGATGAGCCGGGCCCAATTCAAGTTCTGCCAATTGAACGAGGCTCCGCCGTACTATTCACGTTTCAAAAGAAGGCTGATCGACTGCGTCAGGTCCTAAGTATCTATGAAAGCAAATCTTCGTCGCCCGTCGATGCTTCGGACCCTGGTGAACGACTATTACGAAGGACTCACCAAGACTTCGCAGTTATCGGAGATTGCTTCAACGACTTCTAAGACAAGCTCTGAAACTTGCCGCTGTTGCCACATGAGCGAATTAAACTCGTGGACGGAAAGCAAACATTCCCGTGCTCTACGAACATTGACTAGTACGAAAAAGGACGTTCCAGAACGCCTTAGCTGCCACCAGATGCCAAGTCAGCAGACACTCAATCGAAATCAGCCGGAGTGCATCTCTTGCCATTGAGACTCAACCCGACACGCGCTAAGCCCCGCCGCGTTCCAAGTTCACAAGGAGGACGCTAAGTCGGTCTGCAAGACGTACCATACGGCAGAGACTTCCCCAAAGTTTTCGTTTGCTTCAAAGTACCCGCTCATCAAACATGGAGGTAAATAAGATGTTTTGGCTTTGTACTCTATTTCATCGGTCGGCCGTTGTCGATTGTTTCGATCTCACCTCACTGTCAACTGCGATGGCCCTTGAGGCCATTCGTAAGCTTTCACCTGGCAATAATCAGGTCTTAATGCTTTCTGTTTTCGACGGGTCTACCATTTCCCTTGGTGCGGCAGCAATTCAGCAATTTGGGATCGAACTCAGGTCATCCATTGATTTAGCCCATCAAAAGGGCTATCGCGTGTTTGGCGAATGGAAGCCGCTTGAGTGGAAAGATGTGCGCAATTCTCCCATCGGCAATTCAGTCCTTGAGTTTCGATCCGTCAATGCCTTTGAGCACAAACCGGAGTATGATTTTGTATCTCCCCTGTCCCCCTTCGTCCAGAAATCCCTGCAGGACTTTGCCGACGAGTTGCTCCCGGTATTGAAGTCTCTCGACGTCCTCGACGTGAACTATCGTTTGCCGATTTCTCCGCTATTTGCAGCCGGTGCGGCTTCGCGGGCCGCTTACATACGTGACGCGAGCATCGATCCTGTTGATCTGATCGAATCACTGACACTTCGCCGCGTGGACGACCCGAACAATTATCTGGTGAACTACCTTGAATGGAGGATTTCGAAATCCAACGAATTCCTCGCTGAGTTCCTCCCGCGGCTGTCGAATGGCCGAGGAAACCAACCAACCGCATTCTTTGCCGACACGCTCTTCGCAACGCGACCGATTTCGGAGCGAGGCGCAAGTTTGAACGATTGGGTTACGGTGATTGCTCGTCTACCTAAATATTCGCTCTGCATTTCTTTTGACGGTACGACACTAGGACAGGAAAAGGTGAAACAGTTTGCAGAGACTCTAAGCGCTCTACAATTGAAGCCCGCACTTTGGGTGATAAGTAGCGAAAAATCGGAGTTACTGTCACAAGCAACCATCAGGCGGCTAGAAGACCTCACATCATCTCTAAACATTTTGGACGTCAGAAAGTAGGCGCAACTGCATCAAGGTAGGAACACATATGGTACCGTCCGTTTGGCTATCGCTTCTCACATTGGTCCAGCCGCCGCTGCTGCCGACCTGCAGTTTGGATACTTCTCCACCTGCGACCCGTGCACACAACTTGTATCGGCTCCAACGAATAGTTGCTCAGCCAACAGTTGCTCCGTAAGTGTTACGTTGGGCTGATGGCCTACTAGGGGAGCCTGACCGGACTTGTGTCAACCGCGGTCTCCCCTAAATCAAACAGAGGATAGATGAAACACGCCATTTTGCTCTTGTTAGCGATTGTGGGAAGCGCTCGTCAGGTTGTGACAGTGCCAGACTTTAAGGTAGACGGTATGAACGCGATGGTCGCGGGCGCCAAGAAAAATGACGCATCCGTATTTGTCTCCATTGGAACGATCTTGCCTCCGAGCTTGCCCACTAGTTTTGCCCAAATCGAGACGTGGGCGGAAGCAGATTTCGAAGCACGCGTTGGCAAGCTCCGATGCTACGGCAGAAGCTCCTACGAGTATCTGCCTCGAGAAATGCGTTCCCTTACCGAGACGAACTACATGGTGCTTCACGATGCGCACAAGTTGATCGCGAGTAGGCTTAACCGAATCGACGACATGAAATACAGCCCCAAGGGAGCGCTCAAGACCTGGCCCGAGGAGCTTCGAAAGTCGGTAGCTACGCATGTATTCAACGGCCATGAGAAGCTTGAGGACGGATATGAGGCACTTCTTTGCAATATTGTGGTTCGGCCCGGCTACGCCTTCACGGACAAGAAAACTGGCAAAACTGGTACCTATTGCCTCAAACCCATCGATGGATCTGCAGGCGACCTCTCAGGTTTTCCACTCCGTGACGACCGCCTGCAAACCGCCCGAGACCGCGAACTGAATAAGCTTGCTCCACTGGTTGACAGTGGAGATATTCAAGTCTTAAGCGGGATTTATAAAGCAAAGACTTTGTTTGGACTTGCTTCAGCCGGGGCAAAAGGCGAAATCCGACTTGACGCGCGATTTGCCGATAACCTTTTGCTGGTCGTCAATCCCAAGAGCCTATCGAAGTTTCAATTGTTGTCCGCGCTAGCCGATTGTCTGGATCTGTATCCGCGTGAAGCGGGTGGGACTTACCTGATGGCGGTCTCGCCGAGTGATCCCGTTTCATTCGCGCATGAGAAGGCTGAAGTCGAAAGTTATAACAACGCTCTTGCGATCCTGCGCGAGGAGTACAAAGCTGGGATCATTCCTAACTATGTTCAGCCATCCTACTTTCTCTCGAACAAACGAACGCTGGACGCTCATTCGACTTCAAGTCTCATGGACGATTTGAAGCACCGGGGATATCTCGGATTTCCACCCGACGTAGTTGGAGCTGCGGACACCTCATCACCCGATCGATTTGCGGTCAAGCCCTACCTGTCGGTGAGCATTGGATTGGGCGACGGGGTGTCCGTCACGAACCTGGCCACCACCTACCCTTGAATAGTCCGATGGTCTGCAATAACGATGCTCTCGCAGTCGGATCTACAGAAACCAAACTAGACGAGCCCTCGATTTCTCAGAGTCTCATCAAGCAGGTTGTAGACCCTGGCGATTGGTTCAATACGAGAACACATTAGCTTTGGTCCGGGTATGACTCAATTGAGCTATTCAGGTCGCCGGATGGCGATCGAAGCATCGCGATAGAGAATCTAAAGAAGCGCTTGCGCAAGAGATTCCCAAAGGGTAAAGCAAACCCTTAGAACAAAGGGGCGAAATCTGTCTGGATTCCGCCCCTTTGACACCGTACTGCGGCGTCAGGGAAGCTTCGCGATCTGCTTAAGCCGTCTTCAATGCCGTTCGAGCTTGCTCGACGACTGCCTTGAATGCGGGCATATCGGCGATCGCGAGTTCGCTGAGCATCTTTCGGTTGACCTGGATGCCCAGAGTCGTGAGACCGAAGATGAACTGCGAATACTTGATGTCGCACTCGATGCAGCCTGCCGTGATTCGGACAATCCAGAGTTTGCGGAAGTCTCGCTTCTTAGCTCTTCGGTCGCGAAAGGCATACTGCCCCGACTTCATTACCTGCTCGTTAGCACGGCTGAAGACGTTATTCTTCCGGCCCCAATAGCCAGAAGCCTGCTCGATAATTTTCTTATGGCGCTTGTGGCGCATTAAGCCGCGTTTGACGCGTGCCATGGTATGTACTCCTCGTTTGTTAACCGGGTCCCAGCCTCAAAGGGCGGTAGCGGTAGAGAGAAAAGCGCAGAACTCTGAGAGCTCCGCGCTTTATGATTTACGAAACTAGGTTCAAAAGCTGCGAGCGATCCTTTGCAGGGCTCACTTTCTTACCAGTCGGTTCTCCGGCCTTAACCTTGGTCTGAGGAAGAACCAGCAAGCGGCGCATCCGCTTCTGCTCCCCCTGAAACACTTCCGGCTCCTGCTCCAGCCGTCGCTTCCTCGACGCGTTCTTGTGCAGGAACTGGTGGTTGTTGTGCGATTTCCGGCGGGTTATCTTTCCCGTTCCGGTTATCTTGAACCGCTTTACCGCCGTCTTGTTTGTTTTGATCTTTGGCATCTTTCTTCTTGCCTATATTCGGCTTCGGGATCAGCACCATGATCATGAGGCGTCCGTCCAAAGTCGGAATCCTTTCAACCATGCCGTAGTCCGCAACTCGTTCGGCAAAAAGGTCTAGCCTCTTGCGTCCCAACTCGGGGTGCGTGATCTCGCGGGCCTTGAACATGCAGGTGACTTTGACTTTGTGATTCTCTTCAAGGAATTTAATCGCCTTGTTGACATTCGTCGTCAGGTCATGCTCTGCAATTCGAGGGCTGATCTTTATACCCTTTACTTCTTGCTGTTTGCTCTTCTTGTCCTTTCCAGACTTCCCTTCAAGGTACTTGTGCTTGCCGAAATCGATGATTCGGCAAACCGGAGGTTGGGCCGTTGGGGAGACCATGACGAGGTCGAGGCCCTCGTCCCGTGCCTGTTGCAGCGCTTGGCGGCTTTGCATGATGCCAAGCTGCTCTCCATCAGATCCGATGACGCGTACGTCTCGATACTTCAGAACACGTTGATTGATCTCTGGCCCCGGTTCAGGCCGGGGTGGCCTTCTAAATCCTGCTATGTTTATTCACCTCTAAACTGCCCACTGGCAGACACTCAAGTATATCTTGGGTTCAAACCCTATCGGGCGACAAGTTAATATTCCTCGCGAAAGAGAGAATTCGTTCCCAGATCCCTTTTTACGTCTTTTCCGGGCACCGAGTCTTCCCGCGCCCCGAACCCGACACCCCGCACCCTGCGCCCGGAAGTGAGTCATTCGATGGGTAACCTCCGTCCGAACACCTGAGACACGAATGAGCTACTTAGTGGATGGAGACGGAGTGCTCGCGATAAAGCGAGTGTGTGTAATTGGCGCGGGCACGATGGGTAGCGGGATTGCCGCCCATCTGGCGAATCTCGGCTTCGAAGTAACTCTGCTCGATACGTCTCAAGAGTCGGTGATCGTCAATTTCGATCGGTCGAAAATGGCTCGACCTCCGCACTACTACTTCCCGGACCGCGCCAACGACATTCGCCTTGGCAACACTACCGAACATCTCGCCTGGGTCTCTGAGGCCGACTGGGTCTGCGAAGCGGTGTTCGAGGATCTTGGCGTCAAGAAGGCGCTATTTGCGAAAATCGATCCGTACCTTCGACCGGATGCGATGATCACCACCAACACGAGTGGTCTTCAGATCGCCTTACTCGCGGAGGACATGTCGGACGGCTTTAAAGAGCGCTTTCACGGCACCCACTTCTTCAATCCCCCCCGTTTTCTCAAGCTACTCGAACTGATCCCCACCAACGACACCGATCCCGAAGTCGTGCATTTGATGGGCAAGTTTCTGGAGGCGAAAGTCGCCCGTCGCGTCGTGGTCGCCAAGGACACCCCCGGATTCATTGCCAACCGGTACGGCATGTGGTGCATGTTTCAGGCCGTCCACGTGGCCGAACGACTCCATCTCTCAGTCGAGGAGGTCGATACGATCACCGGCCCTTTCCTCGGACGGCCCAGGAGCGGCAGCTTCCGCCTCAACGACCTCGTGGGCTTGGACGTGATGCGCGACATCGCTCGCAACCTCATCGAGCGATGCCCGAATGACCCTCACGTCAACGCATTCCAACTTCCGAACGCGATCATTCAACTGCTCGCTCGGGGCTGGATCGGAGAGAAATCGGGACAAGGTTTCTACCGACGAGAGGGCAAGGAGTTCCTGGCCGTCGACCTCCAAACTCTCGCCTATCGCCAAGGTCGCGAGGTCGATCTTCCCACCGTCAACTCGCTGTTGACCCTCCCACTGGGCGAAAGATTGCGACAGGCGCTGGACCTGCGAGACGAAACGGGTGAGTTCCTGCGCAACTATCTCATCCCCATCCTCCGTTACGCGGACTACCTGAAGGAAGAGATCAGCAACAGCGTGCTCGACTTCGACCGCGTGATGATGTGGGGCTTCGGGTGGCAGATGGGGCCGTTCGCGATGATCGATGCGATCGGGCCGGAGAGACTCGGATTGGCCGACAAGCGCTTTTACCAAGTGGGTAGCCAGCTCGGTTTCGACGCCGTCTATCACCCGATCGCCGAGCGGCCCGAATACGCACCACTCACCAGCTATCCAATCCTGAGCTCAGGTGAAACCTTCCTTCTGAGAGATCTCGGCGATGGCATCTGCGCGGTTTCCCTGACCACGAAGATGGGCGTCATCAACCCGGTCGTGGTAAGAGAGCTCACTGAGTTGTTCGAGAAGCAGTCGATGAATCGATGCGTTCTGACCAGCGAAGCCAAGTCTTTCTCAGCCGGCTATGACTTGAAGTTCTTTAGCGAGCGAATCCTCGCCAACGATTTTGTCGGCATCGAGGAAGAGCTCGCAAGCCTACAAAGATTGGGGGAGCTGCTCGAGTCCCGGGGCACGGTTGCTGCAGTGTTCGGACACTGTCTTGGTGCCGGCCTCGAGCTTGCCCTCTCGTGTGCCCACATCGTCGCCCAAGCGGAAACTCAGATTGGCCTTCCCGAGCCAAAGGTGGGACTTATTCCCGGAGGCCGAGGTACCGCCCTCATGCGCCTGAACAACGAGAATTCAGCCCGCCGGCTGGCGGAAGTTGCGGTGACGATGGCCGAGGGCACGATCTCTTCGACTGCGGACCACGCTCGAACCCTTGGCTACCTTCGTGCAACCGATGTGACGTCCTACCATCCCGATCGCCTGATCTTCGATGCCAAGAAGGTCGCCCTTAGCGCTTCGCCAATAGAGAGACCGCTCTGGCTCCAGATGGAGGGGCCGCTCGTGGGAATGATTGATAGAGGCCACGCCGAGGCGCGCTCAAAGGGCAGCATGAGCGAATACGACGAGGTTATCGCCAACAAGATCAAGACAATCTTCGCCAAAGCAACTAGCTACGAGGACGCCTTGGCTAAAGAGCGGTCCGAGTTTGCCGACCTCTGCAATCGAGCATTTACCCACGCCCGAATCAAGCACATGCTCGAAACAAATCGCCCCTTGCGAAACTAGGCAGGAACGGCAACTTCACGATGCAAATTCCCGTCTAACCTGCACGCCGCTGGCGGGGAGACGACATTGAAGAAATCGATTTGGGTGGCTGCGCTTGCCTTCTTGAGCTGTATGTCTGCGTTTGGTCAGTCCGACCTATCGCTCACAAGCATTTTTGCCTGCAACGACAACCTGCTGCCCTATCAGCCGGTGCTGGGCGATAGCGTCTATCACATCAAAGCGGTGATCCATTCGACCGCGAATCCGGGAACCTCTTACATCCTCCGATTCGTGGTGGCCAACCTTGTCACCGATTTCGAGATCACGACTCCGGGCTCTGGCGACTGGGTTGTCGACTGCTCCACTCCCTGCCCCCTCGATGGGCACATTCCGTATAGCGTCACCGTCGACTACACCAATCGGGTCAGCGATCCAAACCGTTCCAACAACACGGCAAGCAGCTTTTTTGTACCCACCGAACCAGTCGATGCGATCAACAACTTCTCGCCCCGACGCATCAACGGATCTCAATCTGAATTCGTCTCGTGGGGAAGCGGAACCGTAAACCAGATCATCACCTGGTTCGGTAAACCCACCACCGAGTCTTTCCAAAGGGCGCTCACCCTCACCGGACCAACTGGATCCACCGTCACTTCGACTGCCCCGTTCTCAACCCCGATTTTTCACAACCTCTTCAACAGCCCGCCCAACGCCGGCGTGACGTTCACCGACTCCTACCAAATCGAGTCGTACAACCAGAGGGTAAATGCAACGAAGCTGCGAACGATCACATGGTCCTCGTATGGGACGCTGCCTTCAAACGTGTCTCCCTACCTGCAGGCGGAGACCACGATCCAGAAGAGCAACGCCGCGATCACTAACTACGTGACCAATAACCTGGGCGCGAACTTCAAGAACAGCACTGGTCCGTACGATGCGGCTCGACTGCTGTTCATGTCGGCAGTTCGGTCTTGTAACTACTCGTTTCCCAATTCCAACAGCGACGCGTTGACCGTTCTCGCCAATAGCACGGGAGATTCGGATGGGCTAAGCCGATTCTTTGTCGCCTTGCTCCGCAATGTGGGCATTCCCGCGCGCATCGTCGAAGGTTTCGGAGATTCGACAAGCGGTATCGTCGACGGACCGCAATACACATGGGCCGAGTTCTATATGCCGGGCGCCGGATGGGTGGACGCGGACATCGCGGCTTCTGACTTGCTGTCGAGCAGCGGCGACTACGCCTACTACTTTGGCCTCCTGCCTGGGTTGAATCACCGAATCGCAACAAGTCGCGCGAGCACCCACACCCTCGATGGCTACACCATCTTCACCCTCCGAAACGGCGCCGCCTTCTATACCGGGACGGCGGGATTGAACACGTTCAATCAGAACTCGGCGGGTTCCGAAGGGCCCGACGCCTTGCAGCCAGGCTTCCTGGGTCAAACCTCTACTCGGGCAATTGGAATCTGGCGGATGCGAAACAACGCAATCACTAGTTGGGTCTCCCTCGGCGACCCTGGTGTGAACATGGTCATCAAGGGGGTCGGAGACTTTGATGGCGACGGCTACACCGACATGATTGGGCAGAACAGCGTCACCGGAAACATCTCGGTCTGGCTGATGCACGGCGACCATGTGACCAACTACACCGATATCGGAAACCCCGGCGCGAACTGGAACATCGTGGGCGTGGGCGACTTCGATCGCGACGGCAAAGCCGACTTCATGTGTCAGAACTCCTCGACCAACGAGATTGCAATCTGGTACATGAGCGGCGCCCAGGTTATTAACTGGAAGTCGGTCGGCATTACGTCCGCGCAGGTTCAGGGAGTTGGCGACTTCAACGGCGACGGGGGCATCGACTTCCTCGGCCGCACCGGCACAAGCTTGGCGGTCTGGCTCCTTAACGATAACAGTGTTATCGGTTGGCGTTCCTTCGGCACCCTTCCCCTCACGACGTCCGTCACGGGAGTCGGAGACTTCGACAACGATGGCCACGCCGACATTCTCGGCCAAATCAACGCCACCCACTCCCTCGCCATTTGGTACACGGATGGAACGTGGATCCGTCGCTGGAAAGAGCTAGGTAGCCCCGGCTCGACCCAATCGATTCGATGTGCGGGGATGTTTACGCGCTAAGCCGTTGGCCATTCTTTGCCATCGTCAGTCATCCCGAGCCTGCGAGGGATCGAGGGACTCTGGAACGGTCAGTTCCTCAATGACTTGGGAAGGCTTCGCAGGCTCGGGATGACCGACGCATTTCAAGGGTTGTCGGGCATGGACGCATCGTTGCACTCCATGCCCGGTAAAATTGCGCTCACCCATGAAGATTCTTGTCCCAGTGAAACGGGTCGTGGACCCGTACGCAAAGGTGCGCCCGCTGGCGGATGGTAGTGGCATCGACACCACCGGCGTTAAGTTCGAAATCAACCCGTTCGATGAGATTGCGGTCGAGGAGGCAGTGCGTCTTCGCGAGAAGGACCCGTCCATCGAGATCACCGTCGTCTCCATCGGCAAAGGGGAGTGCGAGGAGCAGCTTCGCAAGGCACTTGCGATGGGTGCGGACAAGGCAGTCCTCATCGAGACCGACGCCGAATACGACTCCTTGGCGATCGCCAAAGAGCTCGCGACCCTCGTGCGCGAACTTGAACCCGATGTAGTTCTGATGGGCAAGCAGGCGACCGATGATGACTGCAATCAAGCCGGCCAGATGCTCGCCGCGAAGCTCGATTGGCCCCAGGCGACGTTCGCCTCTAAGGTCGATTTGACGGGCCGCGGCCTAAGGGTGACCCGAGAGACGGACAGCGGCGACGAAACGGTCGAACTCGACTTTCCTTGCCTCGTAACCACCGACCTTCGCCTCAACGAGCCGCGCTATATCGCTCTTCCGGGAATCATCAAGGCGCGGAGTAAGCCCCTCGAAAAGCGTGCACCGTCCGAGGCGCCGACGGTAAAGACACGCACCACGAAATACTCCTCTCCGCCGGCCCGCGCGGCGGGACGAAAGCTAAGCTCGGTCGATGAGCTGGTCGCGGTTCTGAAAGAGCGGGGTGCCCTCTAATGTCCCGACTTCTCATCATCGCATTTGAGGGTGCTGAAGCGGCTCAGCTTGCTGGTTTTGCCAAGGCCCTCGGCATCCCCTTCGACGTTCTTAGCCTTTCCGGGAAAGTGGATCTGGATCTCGGTGCCGCCAAGGTCTTTACATCCGACCTGAACGAACTGCCTCTTGCCGACGCCGTGTCGGGATCACTAAGTAATTTCATCCAACAGAACGGACCCTACACCCACATCGCCGGCCCTTCTTCGATGCGCGGCAAGGATCTCCTGGCGCGATTAGCGGGAACACTCGACGCGGGAATGGTCACCGACGTGATCGCGATCGAATCTCCGACCCTCTTCCACCGACCAATGGTCGCGGGCTCAATCATCGCCACCGTCGAAGTCCTCTCCACCCCTGTCGTTCTCACGGTGCGCCCCGCCGGATTCCCAGCCCCCGCTCGTAGCGGAAACTCTGAAAGCGGGATTCTGTCCCTCAGCACGATGCCCAAGTCCCAACGGGTGAGCGTTTCGGCACGGGGCGGAGCGCGGCCCGATCTCACCCAGGCAAAGATCATCGTAACCGGAGGGCGGCCCCTTAAGGATGCCGAGACCTTCGAGCGAATCTTGGGCGGCCTTGCCGACACCCTCGGTGGTGCGGTTGGGGCGACCCGGGCGGCGGTTGACTCGGGAATCGCTCCCAATGAGCTCCAGGTCGGCCAGACGGGCAAGATCGTGGCACCTGATCTGTACATCGCAGCCGGAGTTTCTGGCTCGACTCAGCACATGGCGGGGATCAAGGACAGCAAAATTATCGTAGCAATCAACAAAGATCCGGACGCTCCGATTTTTGAATCGGCCGATTACGGATTAGTCGCAGACCTCTATGACGCTCTGCCTGAGCTGCAGTCAAAAGCAAAGGCGTGAATACGAATCGATCGTCCAAGCGTCACTAGGAACAACCACGGAGGAACCGAATTGATGAAGCCCCTATTTTTTAGCGCGATGCTCGCACTCGCATGGACCGCGATTGCGCAAGTTGACACGACGCGCGTCGTCGCCACCGTTAACGGCGAACCGATCAAAGGAGAGGATTACTACCGACGCATGGAGTTTCTGCCCGGGGTGGGCAAAATCTCGGGCAAAAACTTCTTCGAGGCCTCGCCCGGCTTTCTAACCCTCGAGCAGATGATTACCGAACGACTGGTCTACCAGTTGGCTAAGGAAAAGGGCGCAATGCCCACCGACCTCGAGGTCGCCGACGAGTACAAGAACCGCATCGAAGATCCCGCGTACCTGACCAACTGGAAAGCCTCGGGCCGAAAGGAGCTGGACCTGAAGAGCCAAATTCGATTTGAGTTGGCCCAATTCAAGATCGCGACGTTTGGCGTCACGATCACCGATCAAGAGCTCGACAAGCACTACAAAGATAATCCAAGCGAATTCACGACTCCGAAGCAATTCAAGCTGCGCGTCATCGTCGTGGACAGCGCGACGGAGAAGAGCGCCGTGGATAGCGAACTTGCAGCCGGCAAATCGTTTTCCGATGTTGCATCCGCGCACAGCATCGATGCGGGTCGAGCTAAGGGTGGCGAGTTTGGGATCGTGCCGATCACCGCACTCCAGCCCCAAACTGCCACTGCTTTGAGCGCGGTAAAGATAGGCTCCACGTCAATCTGGATTGAGAGCAAAGGTGGCGATGGATCGACGAACGAAATCAAGTTCCTCGTCGAGGACGTGATCCCTGAGAAGGTCCAGGAACTCACGCCCGCGGTCCGACGTGGTCTGCGACGGCAGCTTATGAACGATCGAGGCGCCAAGAAAAACGATGTCCAGAAGGAGATGCGCGAGATTCGCAAAAAAGCCAAGATCGACATCAGTCAACCGGAATTCGCCGACGCTTATAAGAAGTTCATCGACGCCTACTTGAAGGACAAGGGCTAAGCTCAGCGTGGTCCGAGTGGTTCAGCTGGAGCCGGGTCCGATCTCCGCGGACAGCCTCGGGATTCTTCACTCGGGTCAGGTGTATTGCGCATCGAAGGTTCCGGCCGCGGTCTCGGCGGCCGGAATTACCGTTTTGGGGGTTCCTGCCAAGGGCTTGCCTGACGGGTCGGTTCTTCTCTTGACGAGGGAACCCCTCTATGAGCTGGTCCATGTAGTAGATCGCCTCCTCGGTCCCGGCGGATGCCCGTGGGATATCGAGCAGACCCACGAGAGCCTGAAGAAGTACGTCTTGGAAGAGGCCTACGAGGTCCTCGACGCGATCGACTCGACCGACATGGAGAAGCTCCAAGAGGAGCTCGGCGACCTCCTCCTCCAACCCATGATGCACTCCCAAATGGAGCAGCGCGACGGCGGCTTCGGCATCGACAACGTCGCTCAAGGCATCACCGACAAACTCGTCCGACGCCACCCGCACGTCTTTGGCGACATCGACGTCGCCGACTCCGATGAGGTCCTCCGCAACTGGGACCGCATCAAGCTGAACGAGAAAGGAACTACTCCCGCGTCGATTCTTGCGGGGGTCCCGAAAGGAATGGCTTCGCTTCTCCGCGCTCACGAAGTAAGCAAACGAGCCGCCCGGGTCGGCTTCGAATGGCCGCACATGGACGCGGTGTTCGAGAAACTGGACGAAGAAATTCTGGAGCTTCGAGAGGCGATCGACTCCGGGGATTTGGCGCACATCGAGTCCGAGGTTGGGGATCTTTTGTTCACGGTTGTGAATCTCGCTCGCTGGCAGAAGATCGAGCCCGAAGAGGCGCTTCGCCGGATGCTGAACCGGTTCACGGAGCGATTCATGCACATGGAGCAGCTCGCCGGTCGGGATCTGAAGGAGCTATCGGCCCAGGAGTGGGACGACCTTTGGAATCGAGCCAAAGTGGCAAAGGGCTAGCGTTACACCTCCGGAGATGGCCCCCCTTGCCGAATGGTCGTTGCGGTAGGCAAGGCAGTGGGCGGCATCGCCGCTCTTGAAGGGCCGGAGGAGGAGGCACGGCGTCTTGATATGTTTGTCTTCTGGCCCTGACATCGCTGTCCATTCTTAACACGGATTCCCGCCAGCTCAAAGGTAAATTTCCCCTATGATCAAACGATGTCTTCCCGCCATGCTCCTGTTCGCGGCGGTCGCAACCGCGAACGCGTGGTTCGACACCGGGCATATGGTGGTGGCGGCGATAGCCCAGAAGAACCTGACCCCGACCGCCAAGGCGGAGGCGGATCGGCTTCTGAAGGTCGGCTCGACCGAAAAGGCATACGACTTCATTACCGCCGGACCCTGGGCAGACGATGTAAAAACCAAGGAGAACGGGCCTTGGCACTACTACGACATCTACTTCCGAGAAGATGGAAATCCGACGTCCCTTAAGCCCGACGAGGAGAATGCGCTTACCGCGATCGACAAGTTCAGCAAGATCCTTGGCGATAAGTCGAAGCCAGACTCCGAGCGAGCCGATGCCCTTCGCTTCCTGATTCACATCGTCGGTGACATCCACCAGCCCCTCCACGCGGTCTCCCGAGTCACTGAAACGGAGCCGAAGGGCGATCGTGGCGGCAACGGCTTCAAGATCGAAGCTCCCGCCGCCCTCGCAGGCGAAAGCCGCCCTCCCAAGAACCTCCACTCCCTTTGGGACTCCGGCCTAGGCCTCTTCCCCAGCGAGCGCCGCCCTCTAAGCAAGACTTCTCTCGAGCACATCGAAGGGATGGCCAAGGCGTTTACCGAGGCGTACCCACCGTCTTCGATCCCCGGCATTGGCGATCAGAACCCCGAGCATTGGGTGCAACAGAGCTTCAATCTCGCGAAGACGGTCGTCTACGCCTTCCCCGAGGGGACCGCTCCATCCGATGACTATATGAAGCACGGCCAGGAAGTCGCGAAGCGCCAGGTCGCCCTCGCGGGCTATCGGTTGGCCGCGTTGTTGAATCGTGTACTGAAGTAGCATCCTCGCCCTTCCGGGCATGCCGCCAGCTAACCTCGCATTCCACGCGTAGCGTGTAACCGTCGGCTACGCCCGACGCCAGCGTCAAACCAAGGCCTCTGATTTTCCTGAAAGCGAGAGGTTGGCGTCGCACGTAGGCGGCGGCTACACGCTACGCGTGGACGAGGACTGACCAGAGACGCCTTTCCCCGTTCATCATTCATCGCTCATCATTCATCGTTTCCCAAACCGGCCTACGTAATTCCACGAATCCGCCGACAATCTGACTTGGAGAATTACCAGACGGTGAGAATTAACCCTAGCCTCCTTCACGCGACCGACCTCGAACTGCCGACTTCCAAGTCCACCAAGACTCCGAGCCGGCCCGACAATGTGCCCACCGATCCGGTGGACTTGCACAACGAGAACCACGTGGCTTCGAATGTGGCGTCGTCTACGATCACCATCGCCGACGCAAATGCAGCGGCCGGAGTCTTCCAAAAACTGCAGTCCCAGATTGCGCGAAGCCCCACCGAGGCCTTCGCCGCTCAGGCCAATCTAAATCCCTCCCGAGTCTTCGATCTGTTGGCCGACTAGGGCCTGAAGGTCGTTCATAATACTCCTCGTGCCGATATGGGGGGTTGTGAATCAGAAGGGGGGCGTGGGCAAGACTACGACGGCCGTAAACCTGTCCGCCGGCCTCGCCAAGCGAGGCCAACGTACGCTGCTGGTCGACTGTGACCCGCAAGGAAATGCGACCACCGGCCTCGGACTGGACAAAGGCGCCGCCGAATTCACCCTGTACGAGGTCCTTGTCGATGCGATCGACAATCCCGACGGCCCTTCCATCGTTCAGAAAGCGATCGTTACCGTCGAAGATCACCTTGACCTGCTCCCTGCAACTCTCGATTTGGCTGGCGCGGAGCCTATTCTTCTGAACGCAGTCGGTAAGGAACTGATCCTTCGCGATGCTCTTGCTCCTGTGGTTGCCAACTACGACTGGATCATCCTGGACGCTCCGCCCAGCCTTGGCTTGCTGACCATCAATATTCTGTCGGTGGCGAATGCCGTCCTTGTCCCGATGCAGTGCGAGTTTTATGCGCTTGAAGGACTAAGCCAATTGCTGAAGACGGTAGACGTGGTTCGTCGCCGGATCAACCCCGAACTCAAAGTTGCAAAGGTGCTGCTTACGATGTTCGACCCCCGCAATCGCCTCACCCAGCAGGTGACTCAAGAGGTCAAAGACTTCTTTGGCGAGAAGGTTTCTCCCGTCGTCATTCCCCGAAACGTGCGGCTCAGCGAGTCGCCCAGTTTTGGCGAATCGGCAATTACTCGCTTCCCAACCTCCAAGGGCGCAGGTGCTTATGTTGAATTTGTAGATGAGGTGATCCGCGAATGCGCCGCGCACTAGGCAAAGGGCTCTCCCAACTGATTGCGGAGCAGTACGACACCGCTCCGTCGGAAATCTTAATCGACCAGGTTCGCCCGAACTCGCGACAGCCGCGTACCCACTTTCACGACGACACCCTAGCCGAACTTGCCGCTTCGATTAAAGAGTTCGGAATCCTCCAACCTCTTATCGTGCGACCGGTGTCGGAGGGTCAATACGAGTTGATCGCCGGCGAGCGTCGCCTTCGCGCAGCAAAGATCGCGGGTCTTTCCGCAGTACCCATCATTCTGCGGTCGGCAGGCAACCAAGACTCGCTTGAACTGGCACTCATCGAGAACATCCAGCGCGAGGACATCAACGCTTTGGAATGCGCCCGGGCGTATCGGAAGCTTATTGACGAGTTCGGTTTGACCCAAGAGCAGGTTGCCGACAAGGTCGGCAAGTCGCGCACCGTTGTAGCGAATACGGTCCGGCTTCTTCGGCTGCCCAAACGAATTCAGGATGGCCTCGATCAGGGACGTATCACGGAGGGGCACGCGCGCGCCTTGCTTTCCTTCGACAGCGAAGCCCAGCAACTCGCCGTTTACGACGAGATCCTCGATCGCGGGCTCACCGTTCGCGAGGTTGAGAAGGCTACCAAACCAAAGGTCGTGACGCCCGCAACCAAGAAAGAGGCCCCCGAAGTTGATCCCAACGACCGCACCCTGCAAGACGCTATCGCGACTTACCTTGGGACCCCGGTCAAGATTCAGCGTGGAGAGGTAGGCGGCAAGTTGGTCGTCGAGTTTTATTCGGATGACGACCTTGACCGAGTGTTGGACATCCTAGGTTTTCGGCCCTAATGCGGAAAGAACTAGGAAGAGACGAATTGAACCGGAAGGTATGCGACCCACTTCGGGGTCGGGGGTTTTGACGGTATCCCCCGGGGACGACTCGGGGCTAAGATTTTGACCCCTTCGGGGTCGCGCTTGAACCTAAAAAGAAAGTAAGTAGACGCATTTGAGTTGCGAAATCGCCTGTGAATATAACCATTCGACCAATGACTTCTGCCGACGTGCCCGCCGTCGTTGTCTTGCAGAAGGCCTCGTTCCCGCCCCCGTTCTCAGAGGACCTTCACTGGGATCCTGAGCATTTGTATCACCACCTCGAGGCCTTTCCCGAAGGCCAGTTCGTAGCGGCTATCGATAACGTGGTCGTTGGGAGCTGCAGCAATTGCATCCTCACCGAGCATCGCTGGGCCAAGCATGGGAGCTGGGGCGCAACCGCTGGCGGGCCCTACATTCGCAACCACGATCCTCGGGGGACCACGCTCTATGGCCTAGATATTGGAGTTGATCCGGATCACCGAAAGATGGGGATCGGACGCTCGTTCTATGCCCAACGGTTTGCCCTGGTCAAGGCATTGCGGCTTAAGCGGTTCGGCACGGCGTGTCGGGTGCCGGACTACCGAAGCTATCTGGAGAAGCATCCCGAGGTTACGGTTCGTCAATACGTTCAAGAAGTGGTCCCAGGGCGAGCGACCGATCGCACCCTTACGCCTCTGCTGCGATATGGACTGACCTATTTGGACGTCATTCAGAACTATATGCCGGATTGGGAGTCGGCTGACTCGGCCGCCTTGTTGGAGTGGAAGCCTTGAAATTGAGGGTGGCTGCGGCCGCCTGGAAACTCCGTCACGCCAAGGGCGACAGCGACTACTTCGCGCACTTCTACGACCTCGTGAGTGAAGCTCACGACGAGGGCGCTCGCGTGGTCGTAATGCCGGAGCTCCACTGTTTGGAATTGCTGCACCTGGAATCGGACTTATTCGACCACAAGGCGGCTCGGTACCTAGTTCAGTATGCCGAGGCGATTGAGGGCTGGATCCAGCGCATCAGCGATTCCAGCGGGATGATTATTGTTGGCGGTTCTCACTTCAAGGAGTCCGAAGGGGGCATCAAGAATGTGTGCGCCATCGGCTTCCCAAACGTGGGTCTCGCGTTCGCCGAGAAGAACAACCTGACTGAGTACGAGAAAGGGGCTTGGAACCTGCAGCACGGGACTGGCTTGGCTCGGCTGCCCTTCGATTTGGGAGTGACCATCTGCTACGACTCCGAATTCCCCGAAGCTGGGCGCGCATTGGCCGAGGCGGGGACCCTGATTCAGTGCGTGCCCTCGTGGACCGAAACCCAGAGGGGGTTTCAGCGCGTGCGGTGGAGCTGCCTCGCTCGGGCCGTGGAGAACCAGATTTTCACCGTTCACGCTTCCCTCGTGGGCGAGTTAGGATTCGAGCCAGTGCCCCACACCTACGGCTCGTCGGCGATTATCGCGCCGAGTGTCGAGCCTTTCCCGGTCGAAGCCGTCCTTCGAGAGACGCCCCTTCACGAGGAGGGCATTATCTTCGCCGATCTCGATTTGGACATGCTCGCGGAGGCCAGGTCTTCCGGTGAGGTCTCGAACTGGAACGACCGCCGGATTAGCGATTGGGCTCTCGGCACCCCAATCCCGCTTCCCCTGCCGAGTCCGTTGCCATCGGATTCGATCGACGGAAACGACAACGGGGCTTTGAACTAGATTTTGGAATTTCGGAGGAGCCTTTCTCCGAGTCAAAAATCATCCAATCAAAAATCCAAAATCGAGTTCGTCCGCGTTCCAAATGGAACGCGGACGAAATGAGCCAGTATGTATAAGGGATGAGGGTTAAGCCGGGGGAACGGATTTTTGGGGTGGAGACGGAGTTCGGGTGCCTGGTCTCAGACGACCTGCTCGGGTCGCCGGAGATGGCGGTCGAGACGATCAAGGACTACCTCTTTTATGAGCTAAAGCTCGGCGCGATTGACCTGCACGCCCGAGACGATGTGTTTGAGCCGGCCCAATCGGGCGGCTTCCTCATGAACGGCGCACGTCTCTACATCGACGCGGTGGGGAGCCACCTCGAGTACGCCACCGCCGAATGCCGCGACCTTCCCGATCTCGTGGCAAACGACCGAGCGGGCCAGCGCCAAATCGTCCGAGCCACCAGGGAGCTGGACCTCGCGTACGGGATCGACTTCTACAACAACTCGGTTGACCACTTTGGCGGCCACACCTTTGGCTGCCACGAAAACTACCTCGTGCGGGCAGACGACGACTTTCTCAACACGAGCGTCCAGATGCTCTACCCGTTCCTCGTCACCCGGCAAATCTTCTCCGGGGTTGGGCGTGTCGGCGGCCACATCCTCACCTCTGGGGGCCTAAGGCCGAGCTACCAGGAAGTGATCGACAACCCGGTCGACTACATCTGGGTATCCCACGTGTACTCGGTGATCCCCGACCACACCGTCAAATTCCAGCTCAGTCAGCGAGCTGACCACATCATCAAGACGATCGCTTCGCGAGTCCGCTTTAACCGAGCCCTCATCAACCCGAAATGGGAGCACTTCTACTCTCATGAGGGCATGACCCGGCTTCACCTGCTGTTCGGCGAGGGCAACCAAAACGAGTTTGCCTACGCCCTGAAGATCGGCACCACTATCGTGGTTCTGCGCATGCTCGAAGAGCACCGAGTGCCCCCGTCGCTGATCATGGCCAACCCGCTTCTCGCCCTGCGAGAGGTGAGCCGAGACGAGACCTTCAAGTGGCCGGTGACCCTGCTCGACGGCACCAAGATGAGTGCTATCGACCTCCAGCGTGAGTACCTGGCAATCGCCCAGATCTACCGAGGCGAGAGCGAGCAGACCAACTGGATCCTCGACAACTGGGAATCCGTCCTCGACGGACTCGAAAAGGATCCGATGGCGATGGACGACCGAATCGACTGGGTCGCCAAGCGCAAAATTGTCGAGCAGTACATGACCGAGGAAGGGGTCGGCTGGGACGATGATTCGCTCCACTCCATCGACCTCGAATACCACAACATCGACCCCGAAAAGAGCCTCTACTACGCCTGGCAAGAGATGGGCAAAACGAAACGAATTCTGAGCGACATCGACATCATCACCGCCATGACCGACCCACCACAAAACACTCGAGCCAAGGGTCGTTCGAAGTTGGTCGAGTTGGTCCTCTCAAGGAAGAACCCGAAGTTTTATCTGTTCGACTGGAACGGGGTGGCGCTCGATCGGCACACGTATGTGGAGATGCCGGACCCGTTTAACACCTATGATCAGAGCGGGGTGAAATGATGAGTGATGAACGATGAATGATGACTCCGGACGCTTCATCGTTCATCGTTCCTCGCTCATCGTTTCCTCTGATCCCTGAACAGAAAGGTATCCTATTCCTCTTGAGCACCAAAGGAGCAAGTCGGACGGAGGCGTTTCTTCAGTGCGCCGGATGCAAGAAAACCTTGTTTTCCGTCGACTTCGAGCAGAACTTGAGGGTGTGCAATTACTGCGGCCACCATCACCGCCTTCCCGCCCAGACACGGATCGAGATCACCTTCGATGAAGGGTCGTTTGAGGAGCTGGATACCGAGCTTCGGTCGCTGAATCCCCTCGAGTTTCCCGAGTATGCGGAAAAGCTCGTGAGCGCGGTTCAGAAGACCCAAACCAACGACTCGGTCACCACCGGTCGGGCCAAGATCGACGAGATGCCGGTGAGCGTCGCCGTCGCGGACTTTGCCTTCATGGGCGGTTCAATGGGCTCCGTGGCGGGTGAGAAGATCACCCGGACCTTGGAGCGCGCCGCAGACGAACGAATGCCCGCGATCATCTTTTGCGCCTCGGGCGGCGCGCGAATGCAAGAAGGCCTGTTCTCGCTGATGCAGATGGCCAAGACCACCGCCGCAGCTCAGCGATGCTCCCGGGCCGGCGTACCGTATATCGCAGTCTTCAGTGACCCCACGATGGCGGGCGTGCTTGCGAGCTACGCGTCGATCGCCGATGTGATCCTTGCCGAGCCTAAGGCGCTAGTCGGATTTGCCGGCATGAGAGTGAGCAAACAAGCGGGAGTTAGCAAGGTGCCTGACGACTTTCAGACCGCCGAATTCGTATTTGGACACGGAATGCTTGACCGAATCGTCCCGCGAAAGGAGATGCGCGCGTCGCTCACCTCCCTCGTGAAGACGCTCGGAGGCCATCTTCGCCGCTGAAGATGCACTGACTCATGGCCACTAATCACAACGAATGGGAAAAGCCGCTTCGCGACCTTGAAGAGGGCATCGACAAGCTAAAAGAGCTTGCCAGAAAGGAATCCGATCCGGCCAAGCGGACGGTCATCGATCAGCGGATCATCGATTTCGAAGCCCGTCGCGACCGGTTTATCGACGTCTTCTACGCGAACCTCGGACCGTGGGAAAAGGTCCTCGTCGCCCGAGCCCAGAAGCGACCGTACACGCTGGACTACGTCCAGTCGATGTTTAATGACTTCGTCGAGTTGGATGGTGATCGGCGAGGTTTCGTTGACCATGCCATCGTCGGCGGTCCCGCGACCTTCGACGGCAAACCGGTGATGGTGGTCGGCCACCAGAAGGGGCGAAACATCCAGGATCGCCAGTTCCGCAACTTCGGAATGGCGAAGCCGGAAGGCTATCGAAAGGCGATTCGCATGTTCGACATGGCCGAGCGGTTCCGAATGCCGGTCATCACCTTCATCGACACCCCTGCAGCCGACCCCGGCGTGGAGAGCGAGTCCCGAGGAATCTCGGAGGCGATCGCGGCCGGAATGTTCAAGATGTTCGAGCTCACGGTTCCGACGGTTTCCATCGTCATCGGCGAAGGTGGTTCGGGAGGCGCGATTGGCATCGCTGCTTCGAACCGAGTGCTCATGCAAGAGCACGCGGTGTATTCGGTTATCCCGCCGGAAGGTTGTGCGGCCATCCTATGGCGCATGCCCGAGAGAGCGCCCGATGCCGCGAAGGCACTGAAACTCACCGCTCAGCACGCCAAAGCATTCGGGATCATCGACGAGATCGTGGCCGAGCCGAAGGGCGGCGCCCACCGAGATCCGCTCGAGGCGTACCTCTTGGTCCGCGAGGCCCTTGTACGGAATTTGGGCGAAGTCAGCCAGATGGAGCCGTGCGAGATTCAGGCCGATCGGTATCGGAAGTTCCGATCGATGGGCAACTTTTCCAGCTAGCGCGGTGCGTTATCAAACCGAGTAATGTTCATTCCATGAGGAATTGGGCAAGTTTTGTGGTTGGTGCGGCGTTGGCCGGGTCAGCGATCGTGGCGTATTCGAAGATCCAGACGAAGGCGCCGAACCCCGACTCACAGTACCGACTTGGGCCGGATTCAATGGTCCAAGAGGGCGTGCCGAAGGGAGAGATCAAGGGTCCGTTCGTGATTCCCAGCAACGTCTACCCGGGCACTCAGCACACCTATTGGGTGTACGTGCCGGCCCAGTACGACCACAAAACCCCGACTGCGCTTATGATCTACCAAGATGGGCAGGCGTTCAAAGACGAGAATGCAGACATGCGGGCTCAGAACGTGATGGACAACCTCATCTATCGGCGCGAGATCCCGGTGATGATCGGCGTCTTCATCAACCCCGGCCGCACCCCCCAGCAGGACGAACCCTCCCCCAAGCGAGGTTGGGGTGATGGATTCACCAACCGAGGAGTCGAGTACAACACGCCCGATGACAAGTACGCCAGAGTGATCACCGAAGAGTTGATGCCCGCGCTGGACAAGGACTACAACATCTCCAAGGACCCTGAGATGCGAGGCATTGGCGGCTCTAGCTCAGGGGCGATCGCCGCGTTCATGGTCGCATGGGAACGGCCCAACGCGTTCCGCAAAGTCCTGAGCAACGTGGGCAGCTTCACCAATATCCACGGTGGAGACATCTACGCCGGACGCGTCTCGAAGAGCAGGAAGAAGCCGATCCGCATCTTCCTATGCGACGGCCGAAACGACAATCGCGGGGTTCGGGATGGCAAGTACGACCAGCGCTGGGACTGGTTCTATCAGAACGTCCGGTTGCAGCAGGCGTTGTCCAAGAAGGGCTACGACCTGAACTACTCGTGGGGCATGAACAACCACGGGCAGAAGTTCGGAGGCGCGATCATGCCGGACATGATGCGATGGCTTTGGAGAGACGGACCCGTTTCCACCGACCCAACCGACATGGTTGAGCGAGGCTTCCGGCAGGCGTCCGCGCGATAAGTTCTGGAGATGGTTCCCCTTCTCAGGGGAACCATCTCTGGAGTCTTATCGAGACCAGTTAACGACTTGCTTGGGCATGGGCGGCATTGGCCCATTGCAGTCGACGCCGGTTACTTCCAAGACCTGCGCCTTGAACCAGACATCAAATGGCTCATCGGATGCGGCGAGGTCCACGTGAAACCTTGTCGCCATCGGGAGCGTGGTAGTAGACGATCATGAAATCGCCGTGAGGGGTTTCCTGGATGAACCAGCTTTCCTTCGTAATCGAGACCTGGGCGCGATCCATATCGGCTCGTCGCTCGGTACTGAGCGCCTCCGCAAATGCGTAGGCGGCCGGAGTCTTTCCGGGAAGGATGGGGACAAAGAATGCGTTTTCCATTGATATGTTTCCTGCGTTGCAAACATATCGCGCGCTCCCTACACCTTCAACAAGATTGCGCGACTTGTGCGACGTGAGATTGTACCAAATCTAGTGAGATCGCTCAAGGAGTTCTACCAAATGCTGCTTCCAGATTGCGGCGATCGTGTGAGTCCCGTGCCCGCGAGTTTGGTCGGTGATCGGCAGCATCACGAATTTGCCCTGCTTCACCGTCTTCGCTAACTGCTCCACGATTTCCAACTCAGGCGGATTGATGAAGTCGTCGGCGGAGTTCACGGCGGTCAGCGGCGCGACGATCTTATCGAGATTCGGCCGCGGGTTGTAGTCCTGCGACGCCTCGATTTGATAGAGCATATCGTTGGCGTCGGTGCTATGCATGCGGCCCTCCACTGCTCGCTCTAGTTGGCTCTTCGCGACTTCCCCAGTTGGAGCGTCCTTCAGCATCTGGCGAGGGCTGCTGCCCATGAGAATCAGAGCATAGTTGGCCGTGATGAGTCCTCGCGGCTGTGCCTTATAGTCCCCACCTGCCCACTCGGGATCGGTACGAATGGCGTCGATCGCCATCTGGCGGACCATCCGATTTCGGCCCGCGATCTCCATCGGCGCACATGCCAGCGGCATGAGAGCGTCCATATCGGTCGGATAAGCCTCGCCCCAAAGCCACGTCTGCATCCCACCCATCGATGTGCCCATCACAAGCCGTAGGTGATTTACCTTGAGCCCCTCGAAAATGACCTGATGCTGCCCACGGATGATGTCGGCATAGCGGTAATTCGGGAACTTGGCATGCAGCCCATCGCTCGGCTTTGTCGACTTGCCATGCCCGATCGCGTCGGGCAGGATGATGAAGTACTTCGCGGCGTCGAGCGGCTGCCCCGGACCGAACAGGACGTTGGCGAAGATCGGAGTGAGGAACTGATGTCCGGTCCCACCCGTGCCGTGCATGATCAGCACCGCGTTATCCGTCTTGCCCGTCTTCGGATCTTGGTGCGGCTCACCAATGGTCGTGCAGTGGAGATTCAGGCTCAGGGCTGAACCGTTGGCGAACTTGAAGTCCTGGACCGGAAAGTCGTGCTCGACGGGGGTTGGGTACATCTTCTGGCTGGTGGCAAGAGCAGCAAACGCGAGGACGGAGATCATGGTTAGCAATCCAGGATAGTCCTTTGCGCTTCGCTTAGCTTGGCGACCGTCTCCAGGCGAAGGTTTGCTTTCTGGTCGAGCTGCTGCGCTTGGTGTCGGCGGCTGAAGTAGGAATGGCAAGCCCGCCGCCTCTGCGAAGTCCGATTCGTCGTGCCCCCGTGCCAGGTATGGCTGTTGAAGACGAACACCGATCCGGCGGGACCAAGCAAAAGCTTCTCCTCAGGATGGGTGTCTTTCGAGTCCGCCATGTCGTCGCCTGGGAGTCGGGTGCCGAATCGGTGCGATCCGGGCACTGCCCGAGTCGCCCCGTTCTCGGTGGTGAAGTCGTCGAGCAGCCAGATCGAGTTGCAGACTTGGAAGTCACCCTCCGTCTCTAACCTTCCCCAATCGGCATGGAGCCCTTGAAGGCCCTCGCCGGGGAGCGCAAATCGAGCGTTGAGGGAGGAGAGTTTGAGGTCGCCATTGAGAACGTGAGCGACCGCCGCGAGGACCTTGGGAGTCGAATAGCACGGCTCGAACTCGTCACCCTTGTCGACGAGGTTAGCCATGCGCAGGGTGCCTGCTTCCTGATGCACCTCGACGCCCGCGCGGTCTCCCTCTTCGGCGGCGATGGCGTCGAGCCGAGCGTTGATCTGATCGACTTGGGTTTGGCTAAGGACTCCCGGGATGAAGAGGAAGCCATCGCGATCCAGTGATTCTCTCTCATCGGCGGTCAAGAGATCCTGGCTTGCTCCTAAAGCGGTTAGAGCTTGCTCTATCGTCATAGCTCGATTCTGCATCATTCGGCTTCCGGAACCCTCCCTCCGAGACTGTTGAATGCAATAGGGAGACGACCAAATGTAGCGTCGGCGCCCCCGCCGATAAGCGCTGTGCGACCGAGCATGGAAGTAGTTTCCGGCGACAGTCATCCCTGGCCTGCGAGGAACAGAACCAGTGTCGAGGTGACTGGAGTATCTATGCAAGTCGCTCTCTTTTCAGCCACTTGACCGGTCGTGCAACGCACATCGGCGGGGGCGCCGACGCTACTTCTGCGCCGCCCCTTTAAGTCGGAACTAGACAGATCCAGGTCGACGTGATAAATTCTTCACTTATGAAGTTTTGCTTTGCAGCGCTCGCTGTGTTGGTCGTGCTTGTCGGTTGCGACGTTCGAACTGGGAAGGACTCGAATCTGCCCGACGTCCCGATGTATCCCGGCGCCAAGATTGTCCTCAACGGCGAGAACCAGGGCGTCGTGAGCTGTGTGCTTGAGACGCCGGATCCACGCGCCAAAGTAGTGGACTTCTACATGAAGGCGCTGAATGGGAAGAACGAAGCGGGCGCGATCACCGGCGAACGAAACGGGCATGCGATTCGAGTGATCGTCACCGACCCACCGGGCACGAAGACGCACATGGCGATCACCCAACCTAAGAGCGGACACTTCTGAATCCCCTGGAAGCCCGCGCCCAGTAAGATAAGCCGAAGGCCATGAACGCTCAAGTTGTACTTCTCTCGCCCATTCCCGTCGTAACAATTAAGCACGTTGGACCCTACGACGGGCTGAGCCCGGTGTTCGAAACCCTTTGGGGATGGGTCGAGGCTCACAACATTCCTGTGTTGCGGACGATCGGCATCTACTACGACAACCCCGATGAGGTTCCCGCCCAACGGCTTCGGTCAGCCGCATGTGTTGAAGTGAGGGGAGCCTTTCAGATTGCTGAGACCGATGGGCTGCCGCTCGAGCTCATGGAGATCGCTGGCGGCTCGTATGTGACCACCCGATACGTCGGCCCGTACGAGGACCTCGAGGCAATTTGGACCCAGCTCACCAGCTATACCGAGGGTCCGCTCGGCAAGCAAATCAGCGACAACCCGGCGTTCGAAGTGTACGCGAACGACGCGAGTGAGACGCCCGCAAGCCAGCTCATCACCGAGCTCTACATGCCCGTTTTGTAAATGAGCGTCAAGACTCCCTGGATCTATTCCGCCAAGTTCGACCTGCTGGCGATCATCGGTCCGCCAGTCGCGATAACCGCGTTCGTCCTTGCCTACGGCAGCAAACTCGCTACGCTGGACATGCCGACGTGGCTCTGGATCTTCTTGGTCTTGGGCATCGACGTCTCCCACGTTTATAGCTCGCTCTTCCGAACTTACTTCGACAAGGATGAGTTTCAGCGCCGTCGAACCCTCTACCTGGTGGTTCCAGTCGCGTGTTGGCTGGGCGGCATCGCGCTCTATGTCTTTGGAGGGTCCGGGATCTTCTGGATGGCGGTGGCTTACCTCGCCATCTACCACTTCGTTCGGCAACAATACGGCTTCCTCATGCTCTACCGTCGCGGCGAGCCGGTCGGAGACGTGGGTTACCGAATTGACCAGGTAGCCATTTACATGGCGACTCTGTATCCCCTCGTGTACTGGCACACCTACACGCGGACCTTCCGCTGGTTCGATGAGGCGCAAGTTCTTCGAATTCCTGTCGTATGGCCGGACTACCTTTTCCGAGCGATCTATGTGGTTTCGATCGGTGCCTTCTTGGTGAAAGAGGCGATGCGGTGGAAACGGACCGGGAATCTGAATCTGGGCAAGGTCTTGCTGCTCGTGGCAACCGCAGCGGCTTGGGGGACGGGGATCATCGTCTTCAATGGCGATCTCACCTTCACACTCATCAACGTCATCTCCCACGGCATCCCCTACATGGCCCTGATCTGGATTTACCAGTTCCGAAAGACCGCCAACAAAGCCCACGCCGAGAACCGCTTCCTGAAGTTCTTCCAGTTAAAGTATCTACCCCTCTACAGCCTTGCCCTCTTCGGGTTTGCTTACTTCGAGGAAGGGGTCTGGGATCGCGCCGTCTGGCAAGAACACAGCAACATCTTCGGCTCGTTTTCCATCCCCGTCTCGGCCACCGTTTTGGTCATCCTGGTGCCTCTTCTTACGATGCCCCAGCTCACCCACTACGTGCTGGACGCATTCATTTGGCGGGTGAACAAGAAGGGGAAAGAGGAAGTTCGGGCGGTCATCGGGTGAGAAGCAAAGCTTCTTGGGACTGCGCGAAGCTCTTCGCGCTCTTGCCTGCACGAACCTGTTCCTTGCTGTGCTGGCAATTCGTGGGGCTCCCATGTCCCGTTGGCGTCCACTGGCGCTGCAGTTGAAAGTCTAAGATCGCTGCGGATATCCGTCTAAGCGATCGCCGCATAGACATCTACATCGACCCATTCACCATACAGCCGCCTATAGTCTCGAAGCCGCCCTTCCCTCTCCATTCCAAGCCTCTGCAAGACCCGAACAGAAGCCACATTCTCGGGGCGAACCGTGGCACTCAGGCGATGCAGCCCCAGTTCTCGCCAGCCATAGTCCGCGGCTACGGCGGCGGCCTCCGTCATCAAACCTTGGCCCCAGTACGGTCGACTCAAGGCATAGCTCAGCTCCGCATGAGCATCGCTCCGGATCCAACCGGAGAGCTCCACTCGCCCGATCACGCGTCGATCAATCTTGTGTTCGAGAACCCACCACATGAGTCGCTCGTCGGCAACCAACCGTTCCACGTGCGCCACACATTTGTCGAACGAAGCATACGGCTCCCACATGCCCGGCCTGGCGACGAGGTCATCTTGGGCATACCCATAGATGTCCTCCGCATCGTCCAACTGAAGCGTTCGGAGAACAAGGCGGTCGGTTTCAATCACTGGGATTGGCATGGACTTCTAGATCGCTCGCATCCGGTTGTTACGTGGAAGCTTCTCCACCTCGGCAAGGCCGAGGTGCTCGAGCAACGGTGGGACGTACATTCCGAATCGGCCACGGTAGCCTTTGCGCAAGCCATACCAACCCCCGACCGGGTTCGAGGCCGAACGACCCCAAGCTTCCACAGTCCCCTCTTTCGCTTCCTTCTGCTCATCGGCGCTGCCAAGCGGCATCCAGTCGCCAAACTCTTTCAGCATCGCGTGGAGGTCTTCGATACACCGCAGTTGGTACTTGAGCTGGGTCGTGCCGACCTGGCAGACCAGGGTGGGCGGGTCGGCCGAATCGTCTCTGTACATCGTGTATTCGGAACCACCGCTGGGCGTATTCAGTACCCACGGAGACTCCTTGGTGCCTTCGCCTTGTGCCATCCGCTAAATCCTACGCGATATAGCATTCCCTTAACATTCAGAACCGTAAAATGCGCCCATGCGCTGGTCCCTCGTACCCTTCCTCGCCCTCACTGTCACATCCGGTTTGGCTCAGACTCATGTGCGATTTGTGGTCACCGGCGACGACCGCTGGAGCACCAACTCCCCACGTCCGGGAATGGATGAGAACGGGGTCAACGTTACTGGTTTCGGGAGGGTTGTGAATGCGATCATCGCGGAGAAGCCAGATGTTCTTCTCCTCAACGGTGACCTCGTGGGTGGAGGCAAAACGGATGAGGAAGAGCTTTCGCAGTTCGAGACCTGGATGAAAGTGGCGAAGCCACTCTACGACGCGAAGATCAAGGTTTTGGCTGCGCGCGGCAACCATGAGATGCACTGCCCGCACGCCTCCGACGTGTGGAAGAAAACCTTCAGCGGCCCCTATAGCAATCCCACCGATGGGCCCGAGGGCGAAGAGGGCATGACCTACGCGTTCACCTTCAAGAACTGTCTCTTTCTTTCTGTTGACCAGTTCGGTGATAAAGAACTCGGCATCAATCAGACCTGGCTGGACAAGACGCTTAGGGCCCCCCATGCACCCCACGTTTTCGCTTTCGCCCACAAGATGGCCTTCTTCTCGGGCAACCATGTGGATGGCATGAACACGGTTCCCACTAAACGCGACGCGATGTTAAATTCGCTGCACGACGCAGGCGCTCGGTCCATCTTCTTTGGCCACGATCACTTGTACGATCATCTCGCCGCGAAATTGCCAGGATGGTCGGAGGATCAGTCGATTCACCAGTTCGTCGTTGGGACTGCAGGAGCACCTTTTGTTAAGGGAAAACCCCTTAACGCCACCGACGCCGATTGGACCCTGGCCCGCCAAGCCACTGGGCACGTGGAGCAAAAGCTTGGCTATTTGGTGGTCGATGTGGATGGCAAGAACGTGAAGATCGAGTTCAAAGCCGAAAAGTCGCCCGGCGTCTTTGAGACGGTCGATACCTACAGTTACTCGTTGTAGGTCCGGCCACCGGCAGGTGTAACCGATGGTGGCATCGGCGCTGAGATTCGCGGTTGCAACGAGTGCATGGCCTCTCCAAAAGTCTCGCGCCGGGTGAGGTTCCTTTCGCGTACAATCGTTCTGAGTTGGCCGGGACCTCGTCCCGCGCGACCACGCAGGTCGCGTACAGCTGCCGATGTCCGAATTGCCTTAGCAAGTTCCCTCGATCTTGTTTATCTGCCGAAACCTTTCCACAGGTCCCGCAGTCGCTCCTGCGTCCACTGTATGGTTGACGGTGCAGTCAGCACAATTAGATCGCTCCCGAAGATTCCCCTGGCATCGCCTGCGTCGATAACATCGCCGAATACACCTGCCGAAGGCCGGAAGGTTCGTTCCAAAACCCAACATAAGTCGAATGGGGATCCTGAATTATGTCGCCGGCTCGTTCCTCTTGATGGCGTAGTGAGCTACGCGTTCCGCGTCACCTTTGGCCCGATACAGGTGCTCTAGCTCCTCGAAAACGTACGGCGAAGGTTTGCCGACTTCCTCCCACTCCTTTTCCAAATCGAGTTGCATCATGAGCGCGTCGTCGAAGCGCTCGAGGGTCCGTAGGGTCCAAGCCACCATCCACTTCCCCACTCGAACTTGGACGAGATTTCCGGACTTCTCCCGAATTGCGAGCGCCGCCTGGAACTGCACCAACGCCTTCTCAATTTCACCTGATTGGTGAAGGGCGTAACCCAAATTATTTCGAATCGACCCCTCCCACTTCTTCGCCTCTTCTTGGCTAGAGTTCTCGAGGTAAGTCAGTGCGCATGAGGTCCAAAAAAGTTCGCGCTCCGGTTCGGCGATCGCCTTCATATGAAGGGCGTCGACCGCCAAGTAGTCTAACCGCGACTTGCTGGCGATATCGAATGCCCTCAAGTAAGCGTGCATCGCCTCCTTCCTCGTGTCCTCCGTCTGGGACTCGGGCGGGTGGGTAATCGAGCTCAGGCTGCGGCCGAGTTCCAGCCAATAGCGCGCTCGTATTTCAGGATTCTCACTCTTTGTCTCGTCTATTGCCGACAGAATCTCGCGAGCCTTCAGGAAGTCCTTGCGAATCCCGAAGCACCGGGCGATCTGGGTCTGAAGGATCAGAGAGTCATCTGGGCTGGCACCTTCCATCGCGGCACAAAAGCGCTCCTCACTGAGCGCAGGGTTGCCGAAATCCCACAGGTCCAGAACGTTAACCGACATAAGCTAAAACTACCCCGGTTGCAGCCCCCTGTCCACGCGTAGCGTGTAGCCGTCACCTACGTGCGACGCAAGAACGGTCCGTCGGGCGCAGCCGACGCCTACACGCTACGCGTGGATACATGCGCCCCTGCCAAACTCGTTCAATGATCGCTAGCCTCGCCGTCTCTCTGCTGCTCCGAACGGACCTCCAGTCGCTCAACGGAACTCTCAAATCCATCGAGCACGGGATGCGGCTCGGACACATCGGAGTCGGCATCGCCGACCTTTCGACGGGCGAAACCTTTTACTATCGAGGCGATGAGATGTTTCCCATGCAGAGCGTCTTCAAGTTCCCGCTGGGCATCGCGGTTCTGGATGCGGTGGACCACCAGCTCCTACGGTTGGACGAGAAGGTCGTGGTCGGCAAAGCCCAACTGTCGGTGCCAATGAGCCTGATCAACGAACGGTTCTACCAAAAGGGAGCCAAAAGCTACACGATTGGGGAATTGCTTCAGTTGGCGGTTGGCTCCAGCGACAATACCGCCGCGGATCTGCTCCTGACGAAACTGGGTGGACCATCCAAGGTCGTGCGCCGCTTGAGAGCACTCGGCGTCACCCGAATCCGCATTGATCGCCCCGAGCGGGAATTGCAAGTGGATGTTGCCGGCCTCGGCCGTTTCCGGCCCGAACTTACGACAGAGAGCGGCTTCACCTCGGCCATGAACAAAGTGTCACCGGACGACGCTCGAAAGGCGGCCAAAGCCATTTGGACCGACCCTCGCGACACCGCCACCCCTCGCGGCATGGTGAGCTTGCTCACCTCCTTCACCAAGGGACGCCTTCTGAGCAAGTCGTCCCAGCAACTGTTGTGGACGATCATGACGAAGTCAACTACCGGCGCAGATCGACTCAGGGCCGCCCTACCAAACGGTGCCACTCTTACTCACAAAACAGGCACCAGTCGAGACACTCAGGGCATTGCGGCGGCGGTAAATGATGTCGGAATCGTGACCTTCCCCAATGGCAAACAGTTGGCGATCGTGATCTTTCTAAAGTCCACGGCTGGCACAAGTAGGTCTCGAGATGCGATCATTGCTCAGATCGCGAAGCAAGCGATCGCAATGCGTTGATTAGCCTCTTAAAGTTTCCATGGGGAATCTCCGTGCCACCCATCCCGCGTTGCACCGACCGAAGAGCTCGACGTCTGGAAACCAGCGATCGCCGGATTGTGATGCATTTTGGTGAAGTCGGTCGTACCCCAAAGATAGCGCGGGAGGCGTAAATCGTCGATTGGTACCCAGGTCGCGGGAACGACCATTCTTAGACCCCGCGCAAGACGAGGTCTTTATGTAGAGACCTCCGTTCCCTTGGCTTCGACTATCGCCGTCGAGCCCGAATCGCTTATGTGGTCGAAATTCGGTGCCGCCGCCTCCCGAACCGTCCGCTCCAGAAGGTCGGCCAACTCGCCCGTTTTGGAGTTACCTCTTCGAACCAATCCGATAAAGGCGAGGGTTCCCACCATCATCGTCACCAATGCGAAAAGCGCGGCGGCCGAGATGTAACCGCGGGGAGCGATCGCCGCCGCTCCAAAAATCGAGAGCAAGATCGCCGGATGGAGGGACGTGATATAGGCAACGAAGGGGTTGGACGTAACCCGAATTCTCGTGCGACCGTTCCTCGCCACTACCTCGATCGCGTAGAGACTGCCCTTGTAGCGAGTCTGAAACGTGAGTGTCCTGCCGACCTGGCCGACCGGATGCTGATGACTTCGGGATGGCTTCACCGCGTCCAGAATCACATCAAACTGGGACGGATCAAGCTCTGCATCGACCACACGCTCGTTCTCCTCAATCAAGTTGAGGAAACTCCGCTTAGGAGGCGATACCGAGGCCGCGCGAATGGCTGCCTCGATGTTCTCGGGGTCGATGCCCGCTTCAATTGCAATGCGAACGAGTTCCTCGTGGGTTACCCCCGGCGCATAAGCGCTTTCACCACGTTCCTCTTGCAAACGGGCCGCTCGCTTGAGGACGTCGGCAGCTTCCTGATCGCTAAACACCCTTTTGGAGTCGCTCACTGGCCCATTGTAGCCGAGCGGTTCCGAAGGAGCTCGGGCAACAGTTTTCGCCTTCTTGTCTGCCGTTCAAGGTCCATCCCGGCAAACGCTGCTGCTCGCGGGATAGAATAGACAACGTTTCGCAAGGTGCCGTGCCCAAGTGGACTAAGGGGTCGGTCTGCAAAACCGTTATTCGGCGGTTCGAATCCGCCCGGCACCTCCAACCGTCCTCTAGAAACATGGCTCCTCGCAAAGATCTTGCCGAGCGACCCGTCACTGCCCTTGGCGTGATCTCTCCGCCGCCGATTCACGTCCAGACGCCCACGTTTGACGGATCACTGGCGACCCTATTCCGCTGCGTGCGGGACCACAAGGTCGACCTGCTCGGTGTACCCCTCTTCCCTATCTGCGAGGCGTACTTCACCTATTTGATCCAGAGCGAGCGACCAGATCTTGACGAAGCGGCCGCCGCGCTAGTGGCCCTCTCCTACCTCCTTGAGAGAAAAGCTTGGCTGCTCCTGCCGGTCGACGAGCCGGAGCCCGAGATGGAGGACCCGATGGAACTGATCGAGCCGACCTCCCACGAATACCGATCGGCCATCGAGGCTCTCAAGCTCTGGCACGAAGAGCGGTCGATGCTCTTCTTCCGCTCGCCCGAGGCGGGTCCCGATCCGTACGAGCTTCCCTACACCCTCTCCGACGTCTCACCAAATGATCTGGCTCGCGCTTTGGAAAGGCTGCTACGAAGGGCGGAGCCCGAGCCCTTAGAGAGCCTGAGTAAGCCAAGAAAGTCGCTGCAAGAACAAATGTTGGTGGTGCTTGGCGCGATGTCAAAAGAGTGGCGAACCCTGGACGCCCTCATTACAGCCCCTATCACGAGGTCGGAAGCGGTCTATTGGTTCCTTGCCCTGCTCGAACTCATTCGCCTCGGGCAAGTGGCCGCACGGAACACCGAAGATGACGTGGAGTTCGCGAGGCCGTAAATGCAGCCGATGGTCGACCGCCTGATGGCGCTCCTTTTCGTCGCCGAAGCGCCCGTGACAATGGAGGCTTTGCAGACTCACCTAGCAGCGGCCGAGGGTCAGGTCGAGCAGGTCCTGGAAGCCCTAGAGGCGCGCCTGGATCGCGAAGGTCCGCTCATGCTCGTCCGCCTAGCCGGCGGCTTCCAGCTCTCGACCCGCACCGAATACGCCCACCTCATCGCCGAGTTTCTAAAACCTCAGCGACAGCGGCTTGGCCGAAGCCTCATGGAAGTCTTGGCGATTGTCGCCTACCGACAGCCGATCACGATGGGCGAGATAGACCAGGTTCGGGGAGTGCAGAGTGACTATGGTGTGCGAGCCCTGCTCGACAGGCGTCTCATCCACGAAGTCGGGCGCAAGCCAGTCGCCGGGCGTCCCGTGCTTTACGGCACCACCGACCAATTCCTGCACCAATTCAAACTAGACGACCTCAGCGAGTTGCCCGACCTAAATCCAGAAGCCCCCGCACTCGAGGCGACAAACGTTGAGTAACGTACTCTTCGAAACCGCGCGCCTGAAGGTGGTGCCCCTGACCGCCCCGATGATCGATGCTGCTCTCAATCACCGAATAGTTGCCCGCCAGGTATTCGGAGCGGTGCTACCTCCCGAGTGGCCACTCCCCGATCTTGCCGAGCATTTACCCGGCCTTCGGAAGCGTCTAATGGAAGTGCCGAATTCCAGCCAATGGGGCGGGGTGATCGTTACGAAAGAGGGTCCCACCGTAGTAGGCGATATGGGATTTCACGCGGGACTTGAGGGCGAAATGAAGCGCCACGAAGTCGGTTACAGCGTTCTCGAGGCGTTTCGAAACCGCGGATACGCCTCCGAAGCGTTGCGGGGCCTTCTCTCTTGGGGCGCGACTCGTCTCAATGCCACCGAAGTAATCGGGCGGTGCGCGAAGGACAATGTCGCCAGCCAAAGGGTCCTGGAAAAGGCGGGGATGACGTTCTTTGCCAAGGAAGCCACGCAGGAACACGGGGAGGTGCTCGTCTATAAGTTTGAGTACACCACCCATCAAGACTTGCGAACGTCCTAGCAATTGTCCAGATTTGGGCTCTTCGCGGGCCGGTAGACTCGTCTTTCCTGGTGGAGAGCCTATGACTTGTTCACGACTTACCCTCTCGGTCCTCACCCTTTTTCCCGTTTTCGCCTTCGCTCAGGTGAGCGTTACCGCCGAGAGTGCCGTCGTGATAGACGCCAACAGCGGAAAGATTCTCTTCTCCAAGAACGGAGACGTCCCCCGCTTCCCCGCCAGCACCACCAAAATCATGACCGGCATGCTGCTGGTCGAGCGGTGCCTTCCTAGCGAGATCATCACCGCTCCGCCCGAGATCGAGACGGTGAAGGAATCAAGCATGCACCTCAAGCCGGGTGAGCGGGTCAACGCCCACGACATGCTCTACGCCCTCATGCTTCGCAGCGCGAACGATGGCGCCTACGCGGTGGCCACCCACATCTCCGGCAGTTCCGCGAAGTTCGCCCAGCTCATGAATGAGCGAGCAGTTGCCCTCGGCTGCACCCACACCCATTTCGACAATCCAAACGGTCTGAACGATGACCAGCACTGGACCACCGCCCACGACCTAGCGCTTATAGCTCGAGAGGCGATGAAGTATGAGCCTTTTCGCCAAGCGGTACACACCCGCAAGTATTTGATCCAGCGAAGCATCAACGGCAAAGACCGAACGATGGTCAGCCGCAACAAGTGGCTCTGGAAGGACGTATCGGCAGACGGAATCAAGACGGGCTACACGGTTCCTGCTGGTCATTGCTATGTCGGCAGCGCGACTCGCGATGGGTATCGCGTGATCACGGTGGTGATGAAGAGCGAGCACTGGCAGCTCGACCACCAGAACATGCTGAACTGGGCGTTCAAGAACCACCAGATGTCCGTTTTAGCTCGGCAGAATCAGCCCCTCGAGTCCCCCGCAGTGGCCGGCGGAGCCCAAGAGAAGGTCGCCATCGGCCCCGTCGTGGACGTTACAACTCTCTACAAAAAGGGTGCAGCGAACCCGTTTACCCTGGTCCAATCGCCGGGTGATGCCACCTTCCCGATTCAGGCTCCTGTCAAGAAAGGTCAGGCTCTCGGTACAATAACAGTTCGAGACGCCGACGGATTCGATCAGCGTGTGCAAGTTGTTGCCCTCGAAGACGTCCCCCTCGCCCCCCTTCGAGCCGCCGTGCAAGGCACCACTCGACCGGGTTCGATGCTGTTCGGGGGCGCTCTTTGCGTTGGGGCTTTCCTTGTACGCGGACGCGCTCGAAAGCGAATGAAATCATATGCCCGAAGAACGGCGAAGCGACGGTACTCGTAAACCCAAAAAGAAACCCACCGACGATGGGCTAGACCGCCTACACGTGCGAATCGCCAAGGCCGGCCTCGCGTCGCGTCGTGCGGCTGAAAAGCTGATCGCCGAAGGTCGTGTGGAAGTCAACGGCAGCATCGTCACCGAGATGGGCGTGAAGGTCTCTTCCACTGATGAAGTGCGCGTCGACGGCATCCCCGCCATCGAATCAAAGCACTACACGATTTTGATGAACAAACCGGCGGGGGTGGTTACTACCCTGTCCGACCCCCAAGGTCGACTGACCATTGTGCGATACATGCCCAACTACGGGGTGATGCTCAAGCCCGTCGGTCGCCTTGATATGGACACCGAAGGACTGTTGATCTGCACAAACGACGGCGAACTCTCGCTGCGGCTGGCGCACCCGCGATACGGCATTGAGAAGGAATACCAAGCGATCGTCATTGGCATTCCCGATGACAAGGCGTTGGATCGATTGCGGAAGGGCGTTTTCTTCGAAGGCCGCAAGTCTCTCCCGGCTCAGGTGGAAGTCATTCACGCGGAGCCTAAATCGAATACTACCGGCCTGCGAATTACCATTCACGAAGGTCGCAAGCGACAGGTTCGCCTGATGTGTGAGGCGGTTGGGTATCCGGTTAAGTCACTTAAACGTGTACGTCTAGCCAACCTAGTGATGAAGGGTATGCGGGCCGGCGAATGCCGCTTGCTCGGCAAAAAAGAAGTCGACGATTTGCGTAAGTTGGTCGGCCTACCTCCATCATAAGGCTTCACACGTTCCAAAACCTGCTCGCTATTTGTTGAGCACCGTAACTAGCGCGTTTAAGCTGCTGGAGGCAAGAACTTTAGTGGCTCAAACCCCATTTATTTGCTATATCATCGGAATTCATTTGAAAGGAATTCCAATATGCAAATAACCAAACAAGTCACCCTGTTTCTTGGTCTTACCGCCTTGAGTGGCGCCGTGCATGCGGTCGATCTCACCTCTATTGGGACGATGGACGGTCGCGAATTTTTTGTCTCCACCGACGTCTACAACGCATCCGACGCATCCGATCTTGCGGCAAGCATTGGCGGAAACCTCGCCAGCATCCTCAGCCAAGGAGAGCAGGATTGGATCATCGACCCTTCTCGCACAGGTGACAAGGATCGTTTCTGGATCGGCTACACTCGCCACGTATTTGATGGCCCATTTTCGTGGGACGACGGAGCCGCCGTCGGATACGAAAATTGGTACGCCAACGAACCCAACAACTCGGGAGACGAGCGCAATACCGTGATGAACTGGGGCAGCACCGGGAATCACGGCCAGTGGAACGACTGGGGTAGCGAAAACAATGCTCGCGCGCTGGTCACGGTTGCCGAGCCCGAGCCCGGCTCCATTGCCAGTCTCGCCCTTGGCGCGGGTCTTCTGATCCGTCGCCGAAGAAGAAGCTAAATTTCAGCGGGATTGTCCGACTGAATCGCCCCCCCTTTTTCCGATCCCTGCACCCCTCAGATCGGACGGCCCCGTGTTGCCTCAAAACTAAAACCGACCGAAACTGAGCCGTTACCTCAAAACTATTATCTACCGAGTGTGGTGTCTTAGCTCTTGCCTGAGTCTGAGGATTTCCTTGGCAAGAGCGATCGGTTTGATGGCTTTGAGCTGTT
>JBBQFM010000021.1:0-77046 GCA_038321975.1 Fimbriimonadales bacterium
CCCAATCGAGTTTTCGCCCTCGGCGACTACCGAAACGCTCTGCTCGGGGAACAGGGCATCGATCTCCTCCACCTCAATCCCAAACACCTTGCGCAAAGGCCCAAGCAGGCCGTCCAGGTGCACGAGGTCGTTCTCATCGACGTAGCCGCTGAAGTACGTGCCCACCAAAACGCCGCCCTCGCGGACAAACCCTTCGAGTCGCTCGGCAACCCCCGGCTTGGTCATATACAGCATCGGCGCGATGACCAACTTGTACTTCGAGAGGTCGGTATCCGAAGACACGATATCCGTTGCGATTCCCGCTTCCCAAAGCGGGGCATAGTGGTCGAGGCAGGTTTTGTGATAGCCCTTCTCACCCTGAATCGGACCAACCGAATCCTCCACCGCCCAAGCGTTCTCCCAGTCGTAAATGATCGCCACCTGAGCGTCGATCACGCTGCCAACCGCGCCCCCAAGCTTCGAAAGCTCAGACCCAAGCTCGGCGACTTCCTTAAAGATCCGCGACCGGTCTTCCATCCCGTGGGTCAGCACCGCGCCATGAAACTTCTCTTGGCTGCCGCGCGACTGCCGCCACTGGAAGTACATCATCCCCTCCGACCCGTGAGCCACCGCCTGGATCCCCTCCAGGTGGTGCATTCTCGGTGGCTTGAGGTTCATGTACGGATACCAGTTCGACGAGCTAGGCGTGCTCTCGATGAGCAGGAACGGCTTCCCGCCCTTTAGCGATCGGTTCATGTCGTGCGACATCGCGATCGTCTGCCAAGACCGCACGTCCATCGGCGTTTCCGAGAATTGCGGATAACTGTCCCAGGCAATCACATCTAGGTGAGGCGCCAACTTCCAAGGGTTAAGCACCTTGTAGAAGCCCATCAAATTCGTGGTGATCGGAATATCTGGCGAAATCTCGCGCAACGGAGCCGACTCGTTAAGGAAGAAATCAATGATCTCATCCGAATTGAACCGCTTCCAATCGAGGGTCAAACCATGGATTGCTGACTCGCTATACGGCACGCCAGGAATCTCGATCTGGTCCCAATCCGTGTAGGTGTGACCCCAAAATGGCGTCCAGTAAGCCGCGTTCAATGCGTCCAGGTTGCCGTTAAATTTCGCCCGCAGCCATTTGATGAAGGCCTGTCGGCTGAATTCCGAGAACGACTCGCCACCGTACTCGTTGGAGACGTGCCACATCACCAACGCGGGGTGGTTGCCGTACCGTTCCGCGAGCTTCGTCGACATCTCGCGCACCTTCCCTCGGTACACCGGCGAAGACCAATCGAAGTTGACTCGGTTGCTGTGCAGCCGCCGAACCCGATCCGGCCCCGTGCGTAAGATCTCCGGATACTTCTTCGACATCCATGCAGGAGGTGCCGCGCTGGGAGTGGCGAGAACCGCGAACTTGCCCGTCTCATGCAGCATGTCCATGATTCGATCCATCCACTCGAACGTGTACTTGCCCTCTTCCGGCTCCAGAGAAACCCAAGAGAACACCCCAATCGTGGCCACGTTCACGTGAGCCTCTGTCATAAGCTCCATGTCGCGATCCCAAACCTCTCGAGGCCACTGCTCGGGGTTGTAGTCGCCTCCGTGCCAAAGCACGGGGAGTTTAGGGCTGAGTGGTGGATAGGATTTCATTTGAGAACGTAGTCGCCTTTCCAATGCATTGTGTATGCACGGGCGCGGGTCTTGAGGGTGATATCGAATTGAGCCCGCTCGCCAGATTTCAATTCGCGATGAAGCGCCTCCGAGGCGCTGAGAATAAAGGTCCCGGTATTCCGTACCCCCTTCACCAAGTAATAACCCGAGCGAAGTGCCTGAAGAGGGTGCGCCTTCCGGGAATCCCTCCCCTCTCCAGGGGAGAGGGGCAGGGCCGAGGGGTCCGTTCCGGAGATGGTTCCCCTTTCCGAAGGGGGAACCGTGGGGGAGAGGGTTGCGTCGGTTGCCGAAAGACATCCCCATCCGGCAATCTTCAATCTCCGGGAACCCTTCCCCTCTCCGGGGGAGGAGGGAAGGGGTGAGGGGTCCGGTCCGGACGCCCCTTCAGGGTGACGCTCGGCCAGCATCTTCATCACGCCGCCCTCGAACCTGCAAACTCCCCTGAACCTCTTCCCCCCAATCGAGATCAAGACATCCGCCTCCGGCTCGTCGATGGCCGGAACCTTTCCCGACTTATAGAGCGCCTCATTGAAACGATCTTCGTACCAATAAAGGGTGAGGTTAAGCATGTCGGGCCGCCACGTCGCAAAGGCGTCGCCTCGGGGATCTCCGCTCGACTGGGTGAGACAGAGCCCGCCCAATTCATTCGGCCGCCGCGGCACCGCCTTCGTCTCTTTCATGGCAGGCTTGCCCGTCCGGCTGAAGTTAAGAGCCTTCTCTGCATCGATCAATTCCTCATAAGGCCGATTCGAAGTGTCGACCAACCCAAAGTTATAGTTCTCCCCATCCCCGCGCCCATTCTGAGGCTCATCGTTGTACTGGAACCAGTGCGCCCCGACCACGTAAGGAATGTCGAGTAGGGTCTGGGTCTGCTTGGCAAAGCCCCCTGCCCGCTCCCGCTGGGTGACCACCACCGGGAAGCCTGAAGAATCGTTCTTGTTACCGCTCCGATTCTCCTTTGCCGACATGTAGTACTCGGTGATCATCAGCGGCTTCTTCGCGATGCGATGCAAGCCGGGGAGATAGAACGGAGTGAATGTCCCGTCGTTCCAATCGGCATTCAGGTTGGTCGAGACGACGTCGCAATACCGACCCGCCTGCGCCGCAACCTCGGGGTAGAAGTTCGAGATAAACCGGTCGCCAAGATAGAGCGCCCCCGGGTCGTGCTTCTTGATGATGCCGCGGCAAAGCGAGTAGTACCGATCGGCCAACTTGCCGACATAGGTGTGGATGGATTGAATCCCGCTGCCGCCCGGTCGAAGGTACAGCCGCCCCTTCGCCGATAGCCCTTGCAAACTGCTCGCCCCAACCGGCTCGAAATCCTTGAGGAGCTTCTGCCAAGTTGGATACTTTGCCTTCAAGACGCGGAGCACAAGCTTCCGGTGTCCCGCACTCTTCCAAGCCCAATCAAACAGCGCTCCGTTCCACCACCCCTGCTCGTTGTCGCTGAAGTAGCCGACGATCCGATCCCGCTGCCCCTTTAGAGCATCGATCTGCCCCGCCGCGACCTTGTCCATCAAATCGGTGGTCTTCCGGTCCCACATATCCACCCAAGGCGCCCCCGCACTGGAGCCGATGTGGAGGATTGGAGTGCACACCAAACCCGGCTGTTTCGCCTCTAGCAATTCCTTGTAACCACTCCAAGCCCCAATCGTGTTGAAGTGCCAACTCGTCAGCCTCTGCGTCGTATCCTTCGCCCAGTCTTTGGGGCTTGTGTAATAGCGGAACGAAGCGTAACTCGTATTGTCGGCCCTGTAGTCCTTCGCACTCGGCCCCGGTTCCACACAGCAAACCCCGAACGAGAAAAACTTCCCACTCGGCCCCCTCAGCCAGTCTTTTCCGCCTTCTTTAACCAGGTGATAACGAGTGTCGGCGACCAAGCTCGGACCTGCAAGCAGCGTCAGAACAAGCCCGATCACCAACCAGCCTCCGCCTCAGAACCCCTCGCCCCTCCGGGGGAGAGGGGCAGGGGTGAGCGGTCCGCTCCGGTTGCCTCCCCTTGCCGAGGATGTTCGTGCCTCGGGCGGGGGAGGGTTTCTAGGAGGTAGCCGCAAACCGCTTCCCTCAATTCCGCACCAACCGCAACATCCCCCGCCAACCCATCGTCTCCGCCCGAGAGTGAGTGGAAGTCGAAGCCACCAACCGAATCGGCCCCCGCGGAACCAGAGCAAGCGGAACCGAAGCAATCACCGTGTACTTCAACCCCGGCAGAACACTCAACTTCACCCGTGAATCGGAGCAAGTCGGCTTCCTCTTATCTCCCGCGAACCGAACAACGAAAGACTTCCCACTAAGCGAGAACGTCCAAAAGGACCGCTCTCCCTCCGGCATCTTGTTCCCCACGTACAAGCTCTCATCCGCATAGTCCTGGGCGAACAACCCCAGATACAGGTTCGAAGAATCTCGAGAAGCATAGAGATCGGCAAAAGGAACTCCCGAAGAAGGCGTCACAAACCCAGCATCCCGCGGCCAAAGCTTCAGGCTCTCGAACGGCTTAGCACAAGCCGCCGGTACCACAAAATCCCGATGCGCAGGCCGATCCTTTGCCACTCGGCGCAGCGCCGGCAGATTCAGCGACTGAGTCGCCTTCACCATCTGCTCGTACGGTCGCCCAAGCGTGTCGACGATGCCCATGTTCCAGTCCTCGCCATCGCCCCGGCCCAGCGGCGGCTCATCGTAAAACTGAAACCAATGCGCGCCAACAACCTGTGGCAACGCCGCCAGAGACCGCAAATAGTGATCGTAAGACCGAGCCCTTTGAACCTGAGTATCGACCAACGGGAACGCCGAGCCCGAGTTGCGACTCCTGCTCCGGTTCTCCTTGGCCCCCATGTAGAACTCAGTGATCACCACCGGCTTCTTGGTCAGGCTTCCCAACGTATCCAAGAAGAACTTGCTGATCGACCCATCATTCCAATCCGCCCCGAAGTTGGTCGAGGCGACGTCGATATAAGGAGCCGACGCCTCAACCACCGGAAGCGTGTAGTACTGGCAATACCGATCGCCGAGAATCAACCGTTTGGAGTCATAGCGCCGAATCGTGGTCTGCATCAGTCGGTAATACTGCCCAGCCAGAACCCGGATAAATTCCTTCAGCGCCAACCGGCCCGTGCCGCCCGGCCGCAGCTTTAGCTTCTCAATCGACTTGAAGTCGCGCGCATCCGTGATCCAATCCTTCTGGAATCGTTTGAAATTGCTCTTATAAAACCGAGCTAGCGTCTCGATCACCTTTTGATGACCTGGTTCGCTCGGTTTCATCTTGAGATAGGCGAGGAAGAGCGTGTCGTCCCACCAGCCCAACTCGTTATCGCTGGAGTAGCCGACCAAGTAAGGGTCGTCGCGCAACTTCAGAATCTGATCGCGCGCCGCCTTGTCCACGATCTTCGCGTTCTCCGCCGAGAACATGTCGTTCCAAGGCGCCTTGTTATAAGCGCCGAGGTGCAAAACCGTGAAATACGGGAGCCGAGCGGCCCCACCATACTTTTGAAAAAGCTCGGTATCTGACCATCCGCCAAGGGAGTTGAATCCCCACGATCGCAGATCGGCCAGCGTCTTCTGAGTCCACTCCTTATCGTCCGCAAACAGACGATAAGAAGCGTAAGACGGATTCTTAGGATCGTAAGTCTTCGCATCCGTCCCCGTGCCCGTGCAATCCACGCCGAGCGACCAAAAGCGCTTACGATCAGGTGCTACGAAAGACCAGACTCCCGCCTTTTCTTGAACGGAAAAGACGGGAGCGAGGCGCGGCGCAGCGCCGAATAAAAGGGCAGTCACGAACAACATTCGCGACTACTTCTTGTGTACGCCGGGAGGCATTACTGGTTTGCCGGGACCAGAGAAGATCATCTTTGCTGTCGATTCGCTTCCGTGACCAACCTCGTTAATGAGGTAGGCCTTGTCGGCGTCGGAAACTTTCGACCAATCGCTGCCCGTCGACTTGCGAATCTCGGTGATGCGGTCGGCCTGCTGCGTCGTCTCCTTCGAGGGCTTGCTGTCATCGCCGCTCCCGCAGCCCCCAAGGGCTACGAGAGCGACGGACAACAGGGCTACCAGAGCAATTTGCCTCTTCATATTAGTTGCCAGAATAGTTGGCGAGCCAGCGCTTCGGCACGTCAACCGCGTCTGGCTTCAGGAACTTTGCGCTGGTATCAGACATCGCGAAGTTCGCGCCGCCGCTGTACTTTCTCCAAGCCTTTCCGAGTGCCTGAGAGAAGGCATCCGGGAGGTTGAGTCGGATCGTTCCAGGAATCCAGTCTCCGTACACACCTGGGAAGATGTAACAGTAGTCGACTTCGTTGTTGAGATAAGCACCGCAGCCATAGGCCTTATCGTAGTACTCAACATCGCCGTTGGCAAGCATGATCACATCCGAAGGCGAATTCACGGCAGTCGAACTCATCGCACCCGAGGTGGAATTGGTGAAGTCCGAAGGAATCGTGAATAGTCCCTGAGGGTGCGACACCCCCCAGGCCGTTCGGCTGGTGCCCCCATCATCGAAGTCAGAAATCGCGTTCGGCAGGTAAGAACTCTCGCGCCCCTTTCGCGTAGACGGGAAGCCATAAAGAGCATCGTTGTCCGTGACTTTAAAGCTGTCTGCGGGGCTCTTGATGATGTCGAAGTTCTTGAGATAGGGCTGAGTGACACCCGCACCCGACCAAAGAGACGTGCTCGCAGGCCAATTGGTGAAGTCGCCCTGGATGAGACGTGGGAAGTTATCGTCCGAGTCGTTCTGATAGATCGCAATACCAGTTGCGATCTGCTTCATATTGCTGAGATCAGACGTCTTCTTCGCCGCGAGCTTTGCCTGAGCGAAGACCGGGAAAAGAATGGCGGCAAGGATCGCGATGATCGCGATGACGACTAAGAGTTCGATGAGCGTAAAAGCTCGATGAGTTCGTTGCATATGGATATTCCTCACTGAAGAGTCACTGGAGACGTCGATGTCTCGTCGGGATGGCGTGCGGACTGAGCACCGCACGACTGTCGAATCGTTAGCGAAACGGGAAGAACGGGATTGGGGTCGATATCGGTGTTGCCCTCAAGACGGCGAATCATCATCCGCGCCGCAAGCTCGCCCATCTCCTCGATCGGCATGTGAACGGTAGTAAGAGGCGGCTGCGTCATCTCCGCAAACCGAGTGTCGTCGAAGCCGACCACCGCGATGTCGTCGGGAACCGACATGCCCGACGAGCGAATGGCGCGAATCGCCCCATCGGCACACAAGTCGTTGGCCGCGAAAATCGCGGTGGGCATGCGGTCATTCCCCAAATCAAGGAGCCTTTGCGTCGAGTGATACCCAAGCTTCCAATCAAAACCTGAAGGAACCAAAAGCTCGGAAGGAACCTCGATTCCCGCCTCGTTCATCGCATCGAGAAAGCCTTGCTTGCGCGGAGCGCTCGTGTTCACATCTACCGACCCGCTGAGGTGAGCAATCCGCCGATGCCCAAGCTTGATCAGGTGCTCCGCCGCAATGCGACCGCCCGTATAGTCGTCCGCATTCACCGACCAATGGTCTTCTCGAGGCTCCTCGAGGATTGAAACGAACGGGATGTTCCGCTTCTTGCACTTAACAAAAATCGCCCCATCTTTAGGAGGCATCACTAGCAGAAGACCCTCGATGCGCGAGTCCACGAGCATCGCCGCTCGGTCCAAATCCACGCCACTCGTCGCCGTATAAAGCATCAGGTTGTAGTGCCCGTGAACAACCTCGCGCATGATCCCGGACATCACCTGAGCGCAAAACGGGTTCTGGTCCACAAACGCGTCGGCGTACGGCAGCATCACTCCGATCACCTTCGTCTTGCCCGTAGCCAAGCTCTTCGCGATCGGGTTGCCCACGTAGCCCAACTGGGCCGCCGCCGCATAAATCCGCTCCCGAGTAGCCTCGCTCACCCGAATCGTCCCATGCCGCGACCCGTTCAGCGTCGCCGAAACCGCCGTAACCGACGCCCCCGCCAACTTCGCAACATCTCTTATCGTGATCGCCATGTCAATTCGTGAAGGGCAGACAACTCCGCCTCCCCCGTTCATCATTCATCGTTTCCGAAGAAGATAAACCGCTTTATCAAGCCTTAGCATTGTATGTCCTTCCAGACGCAATTCGCAACGACTTAATTCGCAGGAAGGGAAACAATCCTCCGGAAATGGTTCCCCTTTCCGAAGGGGGAACCGTAGGGCAAGTCCGCCATAGCTCGCGAGAGCGAAGGAGGGAGAGGGTGGTCTCACGCAGGAAGTCACCCGCGAACAAGGGCAGAGACCCCAACAACCCCACGCGAAGCGTGTAACCGGCGATGCCATCGACGAAGGCGAAGCCCGCTCCCCAATCAAAAATCAAAAATCAAAAATCTCCCCTCCCCATCCGGCAATCCCCAATCCCCAATCCCCAATCCAAAATCCAAAACCCAAAATCCAAAATCAAAAATCAAAAATCCGCCCTCCTTGTATGATGAAACGGTTCATCGTTGCGCCTCTTACTCACCCTAATCCTAGGTGCCCTCATCGGGGCATCGGTTCTCGTCTGGATGACACAGCCGTCTCCTAGCACTGGAGGCCGGGTCCCGCTTACGTGGGTCAGTGACGAGAACCCCCTCCGCAAAGAGCAAACCGCCCTCTTCCAGCGCAACAACCCCGGAATCACCGTCAATCTCGACCCCGGAAGTTCCGCCCTCGAGAAGATCATCGTCCAGTCTCTCGCCGGAGTCGGCCCCGACGTCTTCGACGCCTTCGACGGCTTCCAACTCGCCGCCTACGTCAAATCCGGCGTCGCCATGGACGTCACCGACGAACTCAAATCCCACGGCCTCGACCTCAAGCGAGACGTCTTCCCCGGCCTCTCCGTTAACTGCTTCTTCGAGGGCCGAACCTACGGAGTCCCCACCAACATCGCCGCCGACGGCACCTGGTACCACGCCGAAATCCTGCGAAAAGAAGGCATCCAACTCCCCCAAGGCGAGTGGCGCTGGTCCGAAATGATCCCCATCGCCGAAAAACTCACCAAGCGAGACCCGACCGGCAAGGTCCTCCAATACGGACTGCTCTTCGATTGGTGGAACTGGATGGACTTCTTCGCCGGATACAACGCCCGACTCTTCACTCCGGACGGTCGAACCTGCATCGTCAACCAACCCGAAGCCGTCGCCGCCGTTCAAATGATGCGTGACCTCGTCTACAAGTACAAGGTCGCCCCCACCCCCGGCGAGGAAAGCTCGATGAGCACCGCCGGCGGATTCGGCTCCGGAACAATCACCTTCTTCGGCGCCCGACGCGGCGCGATGGCTATCGGAGGCCGCTGGTGGCTCTCCCAACTCCGCAGCTACAAAGGCCTCGACCTCGGCGTCACCGAATCCCCCACCGGAACCATCCGTCAATACCGAGCCTACGGCCGCGCGACCCTCGTCAACAAGAACTCGCCCCACCTCAAAGAAGCCCTCGAGTTCCAGCGCTTCATGGCCAGCCTCGACTATCTCAAGCTCGTCAATAACCAAGCCGACGGCATCGCCGCATTCCCCGCCGCCGACCAAGGTGACGCCTTCCTCCACAACCCCAAGCACCCCGAAGAGACCTTCAACGCGGTGTGGAAGAAGATCGCCGACCACAGCGCCCCCGACGAGGTCAGTCCCTTCATCGACGCCGGAAGCGTCGCCCGAGAGATGAAGGTCCAAATGGACCTCGTGCAAGCCGGCCAGAAGTCCGCCCAAGAAGCGATGGCCGCCGCCGCCCGAAACATCAACGCCGCTATCGCCAAAGGCCTGAAGGAAGATCCCGCCCTCGCCAAGCGCTTCCGCGACCTGGATAAACCATGAAGAAGCGCACCATCGCCTTCTGGTTTCTCCTCCCCAACCTCGCCGGCTTCCTCATCTTCACCGCCTGGCCCGTCATCTTCTCGCTCGGCGTCAGCTTCACCAACTGGAACCTCCAGCAAACCCGCCCCACCCAGTTCCTCGGCCTCGCCAACTTCGGCGAGCTGCTCCACGACCAAGCGTTCTGGCTCTACCTGCTCAACACCCTGTACCTCATGCTCGGCATGCCGTTCGCCATCTTCGGCGCGCTCTGGCTGGCCATCCTTCTCAACCGAAAAGTCCGCTGGATCGGCGCCTACCGCACCATCCTCTACCTCCCCAGCTTCGCAAGTGGGGTGGCGTTGATGATCCTGTGGAAGGCCCTCTACAACCCCGACTTCGGCCCCATCAACGACACCCTCCGCCACGTCTTCGCCGCTCTAAACATCAAAGCCGACACCCCTCAGTGGCTCCTCAGCACCAAGAACGTGGTCGGCCTGGACGTGGAAAAAGTAGGCCTCACTAGCACCCAATTCGGCATCGGAGCCCGAGACGCCCTCATCTACATGGGCATCTGGATGGCCATCGGCGGCAACAACATGCTCCTCTACCTAGCCGCCCTCACCAACGTCCCCGAAGAACTCATCGAAGCCGCCGGCCTCGACGGCGCCTCCAACTGGAACCTCTTCCGCCACATAACCTGGCCCCAACTAGCCCCCACCACCTTCTTCATCTTTGTCATGTCCATCATCGGAGGCCTCCAAGCCGGCTTCGAAACCGCCAGAGTCATGACCACCGGCGGCCCCGCCAACACAACGACAACGCTCGCCTATCACATCTACAGCCTCGCCTTCGAACAGTTCCGAATCGGCTACGCCTCCGCCGTAGCCTGGGTCCTCTTCGCGTTTGTGCTAGGAGCCACCATGCTCAACTGGAGGTTCGGTAACCGTGCCGCCACCGATTTTTGAACTCCGGAGATGGTTCCCCTTTCCGAAGGGGGAACCGTGGGGGAGAGGGTGCTCTCGCCCAGGAAGAGGCTTTCGAGGTCCCTCCAGACAATCTTCAATCCCTCCGGACTCCGGAAATCCGGACAATCCCAAATCCCAAATCCCCAATCCCCAATCCCCAATCAAAAATCAAAATCCAAGGAGGAAGTGAATGAAGCCCCGACTCTCTAACGCCGCCGCCATCGCCCTCCTCACGATCTTCGCCCTCACCACGATCGCCCCCCTCGTGTGGATGCTGTTCACCAGCCTCAAGCCCCTCCAAGAGGTCGAAAGCGGCGCCATCGTCCCCCACAAATACCAACCCGAGAACTACAAAGAGGTCTTCAAGCAGGTCCCGTTCGCCCGCTACTACATGAATAGCGTGTTCGTCGCCGCCTGGGTCACGTTCCTCACGTGCGTCACCAGCGCGATGGCCGCCTTCGCCTTCGCGCGCCTCGAGTGGAAGGGTCGAGACACCGTCTTCCGCCTCTACCTAGCCACCATGATGATCCCCGGCGTGGTCACCATGATCCCCAACTACACCCTCATCGTGCGCCTGCATATGCTCGACTCCTTCACCGGCCTCATCGTCCCCGCCAGCTTCGGAGCCTTCGGAGTCTTCCTCCTCCGCCAGTTATCCCAAGAGCCCTCGACGAAGCCGCCACCATCGACGGAGCCACCGCCTGGTCCGTCTTCCTAGACGTAATCCTCCCCTTGGCCCGCCCCGGCCTCATCACGCTAGCCATCTTCACCTTCCTAGGCAACTACGGTTCCTTCTACTGGCCCCTAGTTTTAGTGAAATCCGAACACCTAAGAACCCTCCCCATCGGCATGATGTACTTCGACTCCCTCTACGGCCGCCAAACGAATCTATTGATGGCCGCCAGCGTAATGTCCCTCCTCCCCCCCGTAGTGCTGTTCCTAGTCGGCCAGAAATACCTAGTAAAAGGAATCGCCCTAGGCGCCGTAAAAGGCTAACGTCCGGAGATGGTGTCCCTTTCCCAAGCCCTGAGGAACGAAGGGGTGAGGGAGAGGGTTGCGCCCACCGACAGCCCTTCAATCAAGCTAGTCGAGTGCCAGTAAATCAGCGAATTCGTCTGGTTGTAGCGCCTTGAATTCCTGCTGCCGGACTTCAAGAATCGCGAAGATTCTTCCTTCAGCATCGAGGCATATTCGCACCAAAGTCGTGCCACCCTGTTCTTAAAGGCAACATCGACATCCTCTAGGCTACGAATCCTCGTCCGCAGAACCCTTCAGCGGTGGAAATATCCACCCGACAAACAGGACGCCGCTGTCGAATAAATATTGAAACAAGCGGAGGCCCTTTCGGACACATGGACGCGAGCATAAACGCTGTTCAGCAACACTTGCAACACACACGCTATATGCGCCAAATATTGTAAGTGCGCTTATTATAAGAACACTTACAAAAACGCCGAAATTATTATAAGCGCACTTATAATAATCACCCCTTAGAGGCAGACCCAAGAAAACGAGGTAGGTCTCTTGGGGATAGTGTACGATACGCCTTTATAAGGGTTACACCTACCGACCGTTTGGCCGGAGACTTTTTTGATTCCTGACCAGTCGCCTTTCGCCATGCGTCGAGGTTTGGAAAGTGAGTGCCTTTCTCAACCACCGGCAAATCTCGATTGGCTCGGTTGCCCTCGAACCGCACATCCTTGAGCGTCTGTTCGGTGAGATTTGAACTTGCGAACACCAACCCGGGCACCGAAACCACGGCGACGTTGTCTCGAAACACCGAGTTTCGAACGTGCAGCACGTCCTTGGCCCCCTTCGAACCCTCGATCAAAGTCACGAAAAACGGCGACCGATCCTTGCCATCCGGGGCTACGGAGACGAAGACTTGGTTGCGCTCCACCACGCAGTCATCCAAACCCGAACCCCACGTCACGAACCCAAAGCCGATGTTCTCGCCACCCTTTTTGCGGCCATCGTTGATGCTCACCGAGTCTCGCATCACGTTCCGAGCGGTTGGTGGTGACTCTGGATAATCGCAGTGCATGTAGCCTGGCCCATCGTTTTCGAAGGATAGGCAATGCTCGATGACGCACCCCACACAGCCTCCATCAAGGTCAAAACCGCCTCCATCGCCACCAACTGATCGGGTGTTGTGGGCGATGCAGTAGCGGAAGACGACGTCTTTGGTCGACCATGCCCAGATCCCAACGCCCCCATGAGCGCCGATGCTTCCCATGGCTCGGCAGTACTCGACTACGGCGCCGTCGACTCCCGAGATGATGATTCCGGAGCCGGATTTGTTGTTGGCGCACTCGCAGTCGGTGATCAGGAAGTTGGCGCTGCCGTAGCCTTTGCTCTGCCACGCGAGGCCGTCGTTGGAGATGATTCCGCACCCGAAGTTGCCGTTCGAATGGACCTTCGTGATCCGCACATCTTCGAACCCTTCGGTTCGCCCTTGTCGCATCCAATTGCGATGCCGGAGCCTCCAAAACCAGATGCATCCACGTTCTCGACGCGGATGTACCGCTCCTTCACACCCCTTGAAAGAAGCGAGATCCCGTCGTGTCCATCCAGTGCCTTCGTCGCCTCACCCTTCAAAATCAGGTTCCGAATCTCGAAGCCACCACGCCCGATGACCACTGCGGATGCCTTGGATGAGACGATGATGGCGGAGGAGCCGTCGACTACTATCGGAGCGGTCGGGGTCCCCGCGCTATCTCCAAAGTTGAGGCTGCCGTGAAAGGTTGCACCCGTTTTGAGTACTAGGTGATCGCCCGGTTGGAAAGGGTGTTTGGAAGCATGCTCCAGGGTCTTCCATGGCTTCGAAATGCCGTCGTTCCCATCGTCTCCGGCGGGGTCTAGATGGAAGGTTCGAGTGGCCGCCGGGTGCCGATTATCCAGCATCGCCACCAGCCCCTGGGCGTACCAACGGGCGAGGAAATCGTCGGGGTGCATGGGGTCGGTTTCAAGGTCTTTTGCCTTCTTCGCCTTATAGAGCGCGTCGCTCATCTCGGTCATATCCAGGAGTTGCACACCGTTGCCGACCATCTTGCGAAGCTCGTCTCGGTATCCCAAGATGTGGCCGACATAGGTGGGGTCTGCAGTGTAGGCGGGGTCGAACTTGATGGTGGAAATGAGGATGAACTCACAGGCCGGAGCCTCCTTGCGGATCTCCGCCATCATCCCGCGCACGTTCTCGGCGAAGTCGGAAGGACCATAAGACCAGAAGTCGTTCATGCCAAACGCGATGGTCACGAGGTCTGGCTTGAGCGAGCCAACGGCTTGCCGCGCATTATCCTTGCCCCACTGGGCGGTCATCCCACCGAGGCCTGCGTTAAACATCGTCACCCGACTGCCGTAAACCTTGCCAAGCTGGCGAGCAAAAAGGTTCGCCCAGGTGGGCATGTACGGGGCTTCTTGACGGTAGCTGGAGACATTGATACCGAGGGTGATGCTGTCTCCGAAGGCGGCGATCTTGAGCGGCTTTTTCGCCTTCAGCTTCGCCATCGTGCGCGGAAGAAAGTCGCCCGAATAGGTCGGCGTGGGGCCGTGCCAGGTGTCGTTGTGGGTGTAGGTCACCACTACTTTCTTGCCCCCGATATCCAGCCACGGGTACTCGGTGGTGGGGAAGTCGGAGTCCTTCATCGTTGAGATCGCACTTCCCATCGCGACGATCTTGCGACCCTCGATCGCAAAGTCCACACCTTCCTTGAAGGTCTTGGTGAGGGCGCTATTTTGCACCTTCAAGACGGTTTGGGGGTTGTACAAAAGCTCGCCAGACGCAGGGCCGCCCTTCTCTGATAGCAGGAGAACCGTTTCGTTGTAGGTCGTCTTGCTCGACCAAATGGGTGCCATGTACTCGTCCAGGTCACAGGTTGGCGCGTGCTCTTTTCGGTCCTTGTCGTAGTCCTGCAGAGACGCCGAATCGGCAATGATGGTGCCTCCCGATTTGGGCTTCTCGATGCTGGCGACGAGGTAGTTGGTGAGGGAATGGGTCTTGAAATAGACTCCCGTGCTAAACCCCTTCGGGTCCTGCCCCTTCTTCGGATCGATATCCTGCGCGAGGTCCATCAGCAGGTGGTTCGCCTTGTCAAAGCACCGCACCCGCACATTCCCCACCACATTTGCAGCGCTTGCCTTGAGGAAAGCGCCGAAATAGACGATGCGCTCGCCCCCCACCGCGTATCGTTGCTGGACCTTGCCTTCCTTCGCGCCCAGCCGCACCGCACCCTTGCCCGTGATCGGGTGGTCCGCCTCTAGGCGGGCGTCCCCTTCCACGGTCCAGCCCTTGAGGCTGTTTTCGAAATCGCCGTTCACGAGATAGTTTGGTTCAGCGGGCGCTCCGGCGTGGGCGGTGAGTGCGACGATGCACAAGCAGAGCTGCGCGAGCATGGATTCATTATGGAGATGCAGGGCCATGGCTACGCTCGGCAGCCAAAAGGGCGCTTCCAATTGGCATGAGAGCCAGCGACGCGGGCCGGTATCGGCTGATGCCGTATCTGTACAGCCTGTATGAGGACGACGGCAAGTCGTTTGAATGCCGACATGGGGATTGGAAGGGGATCGAGGTTGGTTGGAACGACGCTCGGCAGTCGCTGAGCCTTCGTTTGGCGAAAGGGTCCAAGATGTTAGGGGCGAAGGCGCGGGACATCGAAGTGCATTTAAACGGAAGGGTCCACCCGGTCAGGTTTGAGGGTCGTCCGGTTTCACTGGATATCGGGTGAGCTGAGGTGAGGTCAAATAGGTTCCCCGGAGACCAGGGTGGAGATCGGCCCCTTTGAGGGTCTGCCGGTGAGGGAAGGGATTCCTCAGTCGCTAGGGCTCCATCCTAAGGACATAGAGTCAGTCTAGGTTTGAATGGGAACAGCACGACGCGACCGGAAAGGTCTGCGACTCACTTCGGAGCTGTACATACCCACATTATTAGGTTCAATCGCACTCAAACGAAGAATGTGGCGGTGGGCCAGTTGACTCTAGGCTTTCGCATTTTGTGCCTCGGATGAGTTTTGGACTTCGAAGTCAGGTTACTGCCTCCCCTCCCCCACGGTTCCCCTCGCAGACGAGGGGCACCATCTCCGGAAGGCAAGGGGATCGGCTTCGCCGATCCCCTTGACCCCACCTCAACGAGGGTTTCGTTTCCGATCGTTCCGGGCTCGCGATGAGCTTAGTTAGCCGACTTCCTGCCCGGGCAGGGTCATTGTGACTTTGAACGGTTGGCCGGTGGACTTGCAGTTCCGGTTCACCACGTCTCCAAGGGTCTTCGTGTCCTGAATGATCTTCCAGCCGACGGGTGAAAAGGTGCTTTCGTTGAAGACCTGATAGGACAGCAACGGGTTGGTGAGCGCTTGCGAGAAGGCGTCGACTCCGACCATTCGGCCGACCATTGGGCCGACGAGCGAGTGCTCGATGGGGTCTTCGGCGAAGAGGCCGACGTAGAACTCGACGTTGTCCACATGGCCGTACAGGTCCTTCAACTCTTGCTGGATCTTGGGGTCGCCCGAAATCTGGTCGAAAGAGGTGACGGGTGGGTAGGAGCTGACTTTACGGTATTCGTTGTAGCTCTGCAGGTTTGCGGCGCGAGAGAGACGAAGGCTGGCCATCTCGGCCTCGATCAGGAAGTCGGGCGTGTTGTGAAGCCCGATTTCGCCCGCGGTCTGGCTGGACGACGCCTCGAACCACGGGCCAAGTTGCCCGTTGATAAGGAGTTCGTTGTTAAACAGGGTGTCCCAGGTATCCCAGGATTTGCTGCCAAAGTCGATGGTGCTTGGCACCAACCCGTGCCATCGGTAAAGGAGCGCGAATTCGACCGACATCCAGTTCGTGCGGTACCAGTGTGCGACCTGTGCGAAGGGAGCCGGGTCGGCCAGAAACTTGAACATGTAGGGCGAGATGTGGTTGATGTACTCCTCGACCACGATCTTGATGAGGAGGACGGTGATGACGTTGCGAGCGGTTTGGAAGAGGCGCTCGTCGTCCCAAGTTGGATTCGCCCTGGCCATCTCCGTCGCGATGCGGTTGTGCTCTCGCAGGAAGAGGGTGTTGAGCATCACGTAGCCGATCTGCACGTTCGAGCGGTCGCCGCCCATCGCGAACAGCCAAGGGTAGCGCTCCTTGGGAACGTCGTCGGGGAGGACGATGGGAAGGTCTTTGAACTCGTCTCGCACCTTGCCGCTCTCGTCGAAGTAGAAAAGCGCGTACTCTTCCCCCTGGTTCGGGTCAGTGGTTGGTATGCCGTCTTTGCCCAGGAGTTGGCTCTTGAACTTGCCACCCACATGCGATCGAAGCATGTCGGTGTACTTGGCGTTCAGGCCATAGAGCGGGCTGACGTCGATATCGTGATTCGAGGTGTTCTTGCGCCAGTCTTGCCGATCGGTTCGCAGGAAGCCATCGGTAAACCACTGGGCGAATTGGGCGAACATCACGGTCGACTTCTTCGACATTCGCATTTCGGGTCCGCGCTTGAAGAGCTTGATGACGTCTTCGAGCGGCGGCAGCTTCTCGGTGTATCCGGGAGGAGCACCTGCGATGTGGCGGCTGCTGAATTGACGGTTGGTGAGCGAATCCCAGCTGACGTAGTCGCCGAAGAGGCTGAATTGGTGGGGGCGTGGCTTCATCTTGGCCACCGCACTGTTCACGATGATCTTGTTGAGCCACTTGTGGATTCCCTCGTTGCTCTGAAGCAGCCGCCAAAACCCTTTTCCGTGGCTTAGCACCCAGTTCTCGAAGTTGTTACGGGTGCCGTCACCGGCGGTGCTTCTCTGCGCATTTGCCATTACGTCCCAATACTACAACGTAGGCTTGGCGGAACCGACCGTACCTTTTTGGGGCTAGGTGACCGGCTGATCGCTTGTTGAGTGATACTCAAAAGCGATGAGGCGGGAGATCGTGCATGTCGATATGGACGCGTTCTACGCCTCGGTCGAACAGCGAGACGACCCAAGCCTTCGGGGAAGGCCGGTGGTGGTGGCTTGGCGTGGCAATCGATCGGTGGTTTGCGCAGCCTCCTATGAGGCGCGGACGTACGGGATTCGGTCGGCGATGCCGGCGGTGACGGCGGAGCGCCTTTGCCCATCCGCGGTCTTCATCCCTCCGGACTTCACGCGGTACCGAGCCGTCTCCAAGGTTTGCCGCGAGATCTTTCTCCGCCATACCAACCTTATCGAGCCCCTCTCGCTCGACGAGGCGTATCTCGACGTCTCCGGCAGGAGTGGCGGTCTCGAGACCGCCCAGACGATAAGAGCCCAGATCCGGGAAGAGCTGAACCTGACCGCCTCGGCAGGAGTTGCGCCGAACAAGCTTCTCAGCAAGATCGCCTCCGACTGGCAGAAGCCGGATGGGCTTACCGAGATCCTCTCCGAAGACGTGGAGGCGTTTTTGGCGGAGTTGCCAGTTGGGAAACTGCCGGGGGTTGGCAAGGTCACTCAAGAGCGGCTCGAGCGACTCGGGATCAGGCTTGTGGGGCAGATTCGTGGTCTTGGTCAGCTTGGGATGGAGAATGCGTTTGGCCGCTCGGGCGCTCGGCTATTTGAACTGTCGTGTGGCATTGACGATAGCCAGGTGGTTGCCGACCGTCCGACGAAATCCATTTCTGCCGAAGACACGTTTTCTATCGATGTCTCTCTGCAGGAGACAACGTCGACGCTGGTTGGCCTTGCCGAGAGAGTGTGGATGGCGGCCGAGGCGGAAGGTCGTCCGGCACGGACGGTGGTGCTGAAGCTGAAGACCAGCGACTTTAAGATTCTTAGCCGCAGCCACACTCCGGGTGGGGTGATTTCTTCTTCGGAGGAGTTGGTTGAGATCGCGGTGGGGCTGTTAGATCGAGTCGAACTCGATCCTTCGACCACTTATCGGCTTGTGGGGGTTGGTTTAAGCAATTTCTTCGATCCTCTCGAGACGCTACAGCCACCGCTCTTCGATTGATCGCGATTGGGTGCTAGGCGGCGCGTCAATGGATATGACGACAAGATTGAGCGGCAGAGATAGTGCTTCAAGGCGTCTTCCTCTGGGTTGTTGGGTGTAGGCTGATATGGTGCCTACCGAATATAAACGTCCCGAAGACTTGGATGCGGAAATCGCATATTGGTCGAAAGTGTTTGACCCAGAAGGGCGCAATCACTCCGACCTCTCCGGTCGGCTCCTCGCTGAGCTCCGAGGGCTCGTGGTAAAGATGGCAGTTGGGACGCCCGAGGAATGCGAAAAGCTTGGACTTGAGGCGACCGCAAAGTTCGAGCAGCTGTCCGTGATGTTGGCTCAAACACGCCAGAAAAGGTGAAAGCGCAGGCGCCCCAGCCTCAGAAGGTTGGGGCGACCGGTTGCAAATGTGCTTAACCTAAGAAGAACGCGCGGGCTTTGGCTACAAAGTCTCCGTCGGTCATGTGGCTGATGTCGGCGACTTCGGTGCCGACGATGTGGGAAGCGAGTTTTTCGTGGTGGTGCTCTTTGAGCTCGGTTATAAAGTGCTCAACTTCACTACTGGCGCCCTGGCCGTCACCAATGAGGAGGATTCTTTCTTCTAGTTGAAGCTTGGCGGCGAGCGCTTCGTGGAAGAGTTTGCGGTATGGGCCTTGCTTGCCACCGGAGTCTCCCTTCGGGTTGTGGACTTGCTGATCGTGTCCAGTGGGGTCCAGGGGGATGACGTGGGTTGCACTTGCGAGCTCTTCGCCCGCTCGAAAAATTCGTGCTCCGGAATGGTCTAGAACCACGAGAACGTCCTTCGATGGCACGGGGTCGGCGGTCAAATCCTTTGAGTTCTCGAGGAAGCGCCGGATGTGCATCAGCTCTGGGACTTCAACGTCTTTGCCTCGGCTGTACAAGGTCAGGGTGAGACCGTTGTGCACGAATTTGATCTTTCCGTTAGGCTCTTCTTCCAGGGTCCCAAGCTCGCTGAAGAGGGCAATGACGCTACGCCATTCGAGATTGTGGGACACGGGATGACGAAAAATTGTCTCGTATGTAGCCTGATGAGCGGTTGAAAGCGTAGATGGCATTTGGTTCCCCCTAGAGGGCTCCGCAGCCAGAGCGGTACCTACCGTTGTTGCAAATTATGAGTGCGCCCAAAATCTTCGACCCATGCGACAGGTGGGGTGTTCCGATTAGGAGGCCACCAGGAGCTTATCGACGTCGACGACAATCCCGAATGCGATGCAGGTGGCCTGAGTTCGGCTGGTCGCCCCCATCTTTCCGCGAAGCCTTACCCAATGGGTGCTGATTGTAGCGTGAGTGACTCCGAGCCTAAGGGCCGTTTCCTTGTCGGTAAGTCCCGCAGCGGCGCAAGTGACGATTTGGAGCTGTTTCATCGATAGATTCATTTCTGTCGCGTGCCTTTGATTGAGATCCAGCGATAACCCTCGGGTGCCGGCGTCATAGAACTTGACGACAGCCTAGAGTCGAGCCGAAAGCCCAAACTATTGCGAGGTGCATCCCTGGATGCAACGGCCGCGGATCGACTTTTTGACGATCTAGAAGCCAAACCTTGATGCCGGCCCAACGCTGGTACGGCAGATAAACACCCCTTTCAGATTCCTGGGAGGGGCGTTAACCTTCTCAGACTGCGTAAGCCAATACTTCGTTGTACAGCATGCCTTCAAAACATGTTGAATGTTGTCGGTCATTCAACGTCATCAAGTGCCATTACCTCGCTAAGCAAGGACCGTTCTCGTGTAACTGATGTTCCGATACAGTGAAACGATTGCATTTAGGTGGTTCCTATCTTTCGGAGCTCCTACAAAGTTTCGTAAGTCCCATCCGCGATTATATGGAATAGGGTAGCTTTCAGGTATGGAGCGAAATCAAACGATTCGCTGATCTTGGAGTCACCAACAAGTGGGCGTAGTTACGCCCGAAATGAGTGCGCTCGCTGAGCGGCTCCTGGGTTATGAGGGCCTAGACTCCCATTCGCCCGAGAAAGGCATTTCGTCGCTTCTCAAAACCTTCAAGAAGCTACGAGACCCGCTTGTGACCTTTGCGGGCGCACAGGGGTTTAGGTCGCTCCTCACACGAGCTCTCAATTTGTCGATCGACGAAGAGCCATGGCTTAGCTCGATCCGGGTGAATGAGGAAGGCAGTTTGGAGCTGCAGTTGGAGCAAGAACCCAGTTTTGAAGAGACAACCAGAGGAGGAATCCTGCTGCTTGCTCATCTCTTATCCTTACTTACTACTTTCATAGGAGAGGGGTTAACCCTTAATTTGATTACGCGTATCTGGCCAGAGATATCTGAGCCCATTTTGCAATCTGGAAATTCCAATGACCCAACATGAAAAAGTGACGATCCATAAGCTCTCAACTGGGGTGCCAGGTCTGGACGAAGTGCTGGGTGGAGGTCTGCCGGAGTTCTCCTTCAACATCATTGCGGGCGCACCGGGTTCGGGCAAGACGACGCTTGCCCATCAGATCATGTTCGCCAATGCCACGCCCGAATCTCCGGCCCTGTATTTCACCGTGTTGGGAGAGCCGGCGATCAAGATGCTGCGCTACCAGCAGCAGTACAGCTTTTTCGACATGGGCATGCTTGAGAGCTGCGTTCGATTTGTGAACCTGACCGAGGTTGTGCTGAAAGGGGACCTGGAGGCGGTGTTGGCGGAAATCGTGAGAGAAGTCGAGAAAGGAAACCACGCAGTTGTGATCGTGGATTCGTTTCGCACGATCATTCGAAAGGCGGTCGCCGGGGATGCGGAGTCTGACTTGCAGATTTTCATTCAGCGCCTGGCTCAGCACCTCACCAGTTGGGAATCGACGACCTTTCTCGTCGGAGAGTACACGGAGAATGAGGTCCGGGACAATCCCGTCTTTACGGTTGCCGACGGGCTCTTTTGGCTTCATCAGGTGGTGGAACGCAATTCGGTCGTTCGGAAAATGCAGATCATGAAGCTTCGGGGGCAAGAGTCGGTGCCCGGTTTGCACACGTTTCGCATCAAGGAAAGCGGCCTGCAGGTTTTCCCTCGTACCTTCGGTTTCACCAACCGCGCGGGGCCGCAGAAGGGATTGCATCGCATGGCTTCCGGGATTCCTGTTCTCGACCAAATGATGGGGGGGGGAATTCCTACGGGCCACAGCATGTTGGTCGCGGGGCCGTCGGGAGCGGGCAAGTCCATTGTAGGGACTCACTTTATCGCGGAGGGTCTTCGGAAGGGCGAGCCGGGGGTCGTGGCGGTGTTTGAAGAACTGCCCGACGAATACGTAGCCCGCGCGGCGGGAATGGGCGTCGACTTTACCGAGGCGAGAGGGAGCGGAGAGCTCCAGATCATTTACTTGCGACCGCTGGATTTGTCGGTTGACGAGACAGTCAGCGAAATTGTATGCGCGGTTCAAAAGAATGGGGCTAAGCGAGTGGTGCTTGATTCCCTTGTGGGATTTGAGATGGCTCTAGCCCCCGGTTTTCGAGCCGACTTCCGAGAGTCCCTCTATCGGATGGTTGGGGCGCTTACACGTTTGGGAGTGACGATCATGTCTACCGTCGAGGTCGAAGAGAATTTCACTTCGATGGGACTCTCCAACTTTGCAATCTCGTTCTTGAGTGACGATATTTTGCGGTTGCGCTATGTATCGATCAATGGTCAGCTACGCCGGATGCTTATCGTAGTGAAGATGAGAAGTGGTAAGCACAGTATCGATATGCGCGAATATGAAATCACTGACAGTGGAATCGTTGTCGGTGAAAAGTTAGTAGGCTATCGTGGCCTTACTAGTGGAGTTCCCGGTCCATGGGTAGAGAACCCGGATGCGAGATTGCCCGACGCTATCGTTTCTCTGTAGGCAATTTGCATGACAGTTCTTCAAGCGCCTTTTCACGCAAGGAGTGGAATCCAGAGATGACGAGGGATGATTGTCGGTTAGAATAGATTGTGACTAGACGCCCGGTATCAATTTCGGGGGATGACGCACTTGGCCAAAGGCTACGGGAAGTGTGCAGTCCCCTTGCCCACCACTCGCCAAATCCGATGTTGGCGGTGGATGGCGTGACGCGTATCCTAGGATATGCGAACCCGGCTTGCTATAATCTTTTAGGTCTGTTACTGGGCGATGTCGTCGGACGTCTCTTAGAGGACGTTCTGCCAGGAGACATCTCAAACGATTGGGCTGCGTCGATGGACCGACTGGCGGGGGCTTCCGGCGAGACGCGCGTCGGTTCCGATGATCGGTGGGCGTGCTCTGCTTGGACCATTGTGGGTGAGCATCAAGAGCGGCTTGGGACCATGGTCCAGCTTACGGACATCTCGGCTGCTACTTTCGACGATTCGGTGGCGATGAACGAGGCGCTTCTTATTTCTTCGCTTCACCAACATGAATTGCGCGCGGCATCCGAAACGTTGAACGCTCGCTTGGCAAGCGAGATCCTTTCCCACGAAGAGACCCAAGCTGAACTGCTCCAGTCGACCTTGATGCTCGAATTGAGGGTGGAAGAGCGAACCAAGGAGCTAGAAAGCTCAAATCGGGAGATGCAAGGCTTCGTCTATTCGATCGCCCATGACTTGCGAGCCCCTTTGCGCGCGATCATTGCCACCTCAAAGATTCTCATTGAGGAAGTCGGTCCCGGACTCGCCGCTGAAGGAACGATCCTGCTCCGTCGGCAGATCTTTAATTCTTCGCGACTTTCTGACCTGATTGACGATCTGCTTGAGTTTGCCCGACTGGCGCATCACGAGGTGCGCCGGCGACCAGTGGATATCACGGCATGGGCGAAGCAGTCGGCGAGGATCGCTCAGGACGAATATCCTGGGCGAGGGCTGAAGTTTGACTTCGAAGAGGGACTGACGGCCGACGCCGATCTCACCACCACGCGCATCGTCCTTCAGAACCTGATGGACAACGCGGCCAAGTTCTCTCCGAACGGCGGGACGATCTCGGTTGGGTTTAGGGATGGGGCGTTTTTCGTCCGCGATGAGGGGATCGGGTTTAACATGGCTTACCATCAAAAGCTCTTCTTGCCGTTCCAACGACTCGTCCTTGACTCCGAGTTTCCGGGGACGGGCATTGGTTTGGCCAATGTCGAGCGAATCGTAGTCCGCCACGGCGGAAAGGTTTGGGCGGAGTCCAACCTAGGGCACGGGGCCACTTTTTGGTTTACCTTGGGCTCAGCGTAGCCCGTTCCGAAGTACAAGCCGCAATTCCGACGCCTATTCCACCTGGGTGAGTTTGCGACGGCGGTCGAAATGTATCAGCAGTTCATAGATGGGATGAAGGAGCTAAAGGTCGATCCGGTCGCCTTGGCAGGATTTGATAGGCAGCTTCAGAAGTTTAAGAGTCCCGGCTAGTCTTTTTTCTTCGAATGCCCGTGAATGGCATCGACGATGTGGTCTTTTAGGTTCTCGGCGACTTCTTTGATCTCGCCGATCAAGCCTTGCGCTTTGCCTTCGGCTTGGTCCTTCAAACCGTCCGCCCGTAAGGAATCGTTGTCGGTTAGGGCGCCAAGAGCTTCTTTTCCTCGGCCCACTGCTTCCTTGGTGCTGCCTTCCGCTTTGTCGGCGGTTCCGGCACCGGCGGCAGAGTCCACCGCCTTCTTTGTCGAGTCGCTTAAGTTTTCGTTCATGTTTTTCCTTCGGCCCTGTTAGACGAGCCAATCTTGACTGGACGAGCTTCGCAAATCGGTGGTTCCGCGCGGGTGAAAAGTTCTAATCCCTCTGGGTCCCGGGGAACACATGCTGCGTCGCCGGCCACTAACTTCGGGCGGCGAGATTCGCCCGGGAAAGTTTAACAATGTTTGAAACCATCATCATCATCCTTGTCGTGCTATGGGCACTTGGGTTCTTCGTCATTCACGTCGGCGCTTTCGTACACGCCCTCCTCGTGATCGCACTCATTGTGTTTATCTTGAGGATGCTTCGAGGCAGACGGTCGCCGATTTAAGCCAGGGGGCAACTCATTCTAAACGTTCGGGCAGAGACGTTCACCGCCAGGGTCGAGCTCTGCCCGATAACCTGCGTTGTTGTGCCTCGATTTGTGTGCGCGACGGTTCCCCAGCATTCGAGAGAAACGTGTGAGAAACGATATGGATACGAAAAGCTCAAATGTGAGGCCTCGGCTCGACGAGCTCATAGAGAAGAACGTCGAGGCAATCTCAAAGATCGAAGAGGATGCAAAAAATAGTCAGACTCTCGGTGACCGAATTGCCGGGGCGATCGCAGGCTTTTGCGGAAGCATGATGTTCGTTTACGTGCACATAGGCTTGTTCGGGGGATGGCTCGCCTGGAACAGCCTACTGCCCAAAGGGATGCAATTTGACCCGGCTCCCTTCAACGGCCTGGCGCTCGCTGTATCGCTGGAGGCAATCTTCCTCTCAACCTTCATATTGGTAAGGCAGAACCACCAGCAGCGTGTTGCTGACCAGCGAAACCATCTCGACCTCCAAGTCAATATGCTTGCCGAACAGGAGAGCAGCCAGATGCTCAAGATGATGAGGCAGATCATGGACCACTTCGAGATCGCCTACGATTCTCCCGAAGAGATCGCTTTGGAAGAGGCCACCGATGCCCTTCAACTCGCTGAGGAGATCAAAGGAAAAATCGGTGAGTAGCAAGCACTCACAACAAGAATGAAGTAGGAACCTTGGGTGGCGAATCGGGCCTAAGGTATTAAGGGCAGGGGCGATCTGCTCTCCCGACAGGATCGCCCTTCCCGGATTAACTTCTAGGCGGCTTCCACAAAGTAGCTGGACTGGCCCCGCAAGGCTTCTTGCACCATGAGTCGAGCGCGATTCAATCGGCTTTTCACAGTGCCCATCGGCACGTTGAGGACGTCGCAGATCTGCTGGTAGTCGAGGTTTTCGGCGTGGAACATCACCAAGATGGTTCGTTGAGTCTCGGGCAGTTGAGCGATCGCATCCCAAATGAGCTTCGTTCGCTCGTTAGACATAACGGTGCTGAAAGCGCTCGGCACGTTGCTCTCGATTTGAAGGGCGTGAACTTGGCCCTTGCCATCGACTTCGTTCGGCGTGTCGATGCTTACGGCCTGTCGGCGGGTTTCCTTCTTCTTGATGTCTAGGAAACAGTTGGTGATGATTCGGTACAGCCAGGTGGTGAAGGTGCTCTTACCTTCGAACCGCTCGACCGACTTGTAGACTCGGGTGAATGCCAGGGCGACCACGTCGGAAGCAACTTCTTGGTCTCGGGTCAGTCGAAAGGCGAAAGAATAGGCCTGTTCCATGTGGCGGCTGACGAGGGTGTTGAAAGAAGCCTCATCTCCCTTAAGGAAACGGCGGATTAGGCAAGCGTCGTCTTCGAAGTTATACATTTTGCTCTCCCCAGAGTCCGGGTCGCTGCCTTGCGGCACTTTCCCGATTTTGTTTGGCGGGCGACTGTTCTAGACGGCTCTCCTTCGTCCTTCTGGGTCACCCATCTATATATTTAGTATATCATAAATTGCGCTCCAGAGCGCAATTTACCGTAATGTCGTAGTAATTGTGGACAGTGCCCACGTTTCGACGGCAGGTGACGGTGAGGGGATTTTTGCCTTCGGGGAAGGTGAATATTAAGTCGGCATCGACCAGCTCAGTTACCGAGCGTAAAGAAGAATGTCGCGCCCATACCGGGCTTGCTTTCAAACCACACTTGGCCGCCGTGGCGCTCGACGATTCGCTTGACATTTGCGAGGCCGATTCCCGTGCCGGGGAATTCGTGATCCTGAACGAGGCGCTCAAAGGGCATGAAAATCCGCTTCGCGTGATCGGGGTCAAACCCGACTCCCTCGTCGCTAATCTTAAAGGCTTGTCCGTCCTGTCCGACACGCACGGTTCCCTTTCCGCGAGAGAACTTGAAAGCGTTCCCGACTAGGTTTTCCATCACGGTTCTCACGAGGCCAGGATCTCCGATTGCGGTCATTCCCTCTTGGATCTCGAAAGACGAGCCGCCTTCTGCGTGGGTGGCCACGGAACGGGCCATCTCGGTCATGTCGATGGGGACCCTGCGCACGTTGGCCCGGGAGAGCCGCGATAGCTGCAGGAGGTCATCAATGAGCAAACCCATTCGGGTGGCATTGTATTTTAGGCGGTGAAGTTGGCTTCGATCTTCTTCACTGAGCCTTGGACCCAGGTCCTCCATGAGAATGCCGCACGAAGCGGCCATCGCTCTGAGGGGGGTGCGAAGGTCGTGCGAAATGGAGTAGTTAAAGCCTTCCGCTTCGTGGACCGCCTTCTCCAACTCCTGGGTCCTTTCGGCGACTCGGTCCTCCAAGTATTGGCTTGCCTCTCGAACGGCGGTGGCGTCGCGGAAGACTTTTAGGTATCCGCGAACAGCGCCTTCAGGTCCGTGCAGTGCGTTCATCGTGCCGCTCGCCCAGAATCTCTCGCCACCCTTGCGAACGTGCCAACGCTCATCGGGTGCCTTGCCGTCGAAGGAGGCTTCCATTGTCTCTTCGAACGCCACCTCTTCAGCGCGATCTTCGGGGGTGAAGATGAGGTTCGCGTGCTTTCCTACTGCTTCCTCGGCTGTCCATCCACAGATGCGCTCGGCGGCCGGGTTCCAGGCGGAAATGATTCGATCGGCATCCATCACGACGATGGCGTCATCGGGAGCTTGTTGGAACACCGTTCGGAAGAGCTCGCCACGCTCGGCCACGGCCTGTCTTGAATGGACTTTCTCGGTGACGTCCACAATGTGGGCAAACACGCCGGATATGGTGCCGTCCGCTTCCTCGATGGGTTGGTATACGAGGTCGACGTAAAAGGTTTCAAGTTCATCGCCCGCCGACGACTTCATCGTGAACGGAGTTTCGGGGTTGCTGAAAGGGATCCCGGTTTCCATCACCCCGCTAAGAATTGCCTCAAATCCTTGCTCGCATGCTTCTGGCAAGACTTCGCTGAGGGTCTTACCCACCACGTCGCTCCCCTGGGTGAAGAGCTCTCGATAGCGTCGGTTGGCAAAGGTGTAAGCCAGGTTCTCTCGACGAAGCACCGCGACCGCCGCAGGTGAACGCTCGAAAAGAACCCAAAGCTTTCTTCGCTCTGCCTCCAACTCTGCGAGTAGGCGATTTCTCTCTGCTTCCGCCTCGCGGGCTTCGGTGACATCTCTCGATACCGCCATAAGGCGCTCGGGTTTGCCAAGCTCGTTAAGAATTGGCGAGACGGTTACGTCCCAATACCGGACATTGCCTTTAGCGGTGGCGGTGTACCCATGGAAGTGGCCGATTCTGCCTGCACGCGCCGCTTCGAGGGCCGAGTGGACCTTGGCGACTTCCTCGCCTTGCCAGAAATCGGGCCAGCATGTGCCGCGGAACGGACCGAAGTCGTCAATTTCCATCGTGCACATGCCGCCCTCGTTCATGTACATGAGGTTCCCTTCGAGGTCGAGGATTTTGATGCAGTCGGTTGAGCTTTCGACGGCGCGACGAATCGACGCCTCGTCAACTTCGAGGGGCGTCACTACAGGAGTCGGCGGGGGATTGCTTCCGTCCCGCCCATCTTGCTCGGTTATCGGGGGCACGCTCTTTAACATTACTCCGACGCTAGATGTGCGGTTCGAACCCAGTTGTTTCGGCCCGCAAAACGCGCAATAACAGCCATGGGTGCCCCTCTTTCCCAGGCCTGGAGGAGGGGCGATCTCTGCTGCTTCCCTTTCGTTCGGCAACATCGAAGGCTGGCTCCGAGGGCGTCTGGCCAGTCGTCCCGGGGCCTTTGCATCCCTAGGGTGCGCCTGTATTAATTTTGGCGTTATGTGGTTTGTTGTTTCTTGTCGGTGAGTTCATGGACACTCACTGACGTACGGCGCGTGGCTTCCATAGAAATGACGACGGACGCACGGGGAACTCCCCCTCGGCGAGATAACTCTGAGGGATAGTTCGGCGAAGATCGAACGCGACGCATGATCAAATATTTGGGTCTTCACGGAATGTTGCGGGGGGACCCCTTTTTGGGGCAGACGATAGCCAGCCTCCCGCTTCACTCGGCGTCCTTGGCGGCGATAGTGAGACTACCGTCGAAGACCTTTCCGGACAGCACACCCTCTCAATAGGAATAGTCACTGGCCCGTAGTTAGTGTTGACGTACAGAGTCCGTCCGTTCACGATTCTCGCATAGACGCCTTCCGGTGTATCCGAAATTGCCCACTAGCTTCTTGGTGTATTCCGAGCGAAAGCTGCTTGAGATTTGACGGGTCGGCCGCTAAGGCGCTTGCCCAGCATGGAACCCCTACCGTCGTTCTGTACCGAACGAGCCGTTCCGCCCGGAATCTCGTGGGTCGATCCTGATAACCAGGCGGCCATCCAAGGCGCCGTCGACCTTCTCGTCGCCTCTGGGCACACCCGAATCGCACACCTCACCTACTTTTTGGATACGCAGTTCGACTTTAGAATGCGGAAACATGTGTTCACGGGCGCTATTGAAAGGGCGAACCTGTCTTTGTTAGATGGTGGAATCGTCGTGGGGCAGGGGGACCTGACCGATGAGATGGTAAGGCAAATCGTGGCCACCGGCGCCACCGCCGTCGTTTGCGCGAATGACTGGCTCGCCTTTCGGCTTTGGGACGCCCTAGAGGCTCTGGGGCTCCGAGTCCCCGACGACATTTCGCTGACCGGCATCGACAATCAAATCATTGGCGAACGGCCGGGCCTCACCACGATGGGCTTCACCTATGAGGAAGTCGGCAGCTTGGCCGTCGAAGCCCTGATCGCCCGGATCGAGGGGAAGAGCGCTGAAGAGTGCTGCGTAGAAGCGCCGATAAGGCTCTACGAACGGGATTCCGTTCGGCGACTGTAGGTGGGTCTTTTGCTTGGCGTCACTGGATGGCGGTGGGGCGTCCGGCACGGACGGGGGGTGTTAGAGACCGGCGACTTCCGGGTTTTCACGCGGAGTCTTACGCCGGGTGGGGTGATTTCGTCTTCAGAGGAGTTGGTCGAGATCGCGGTGGGCTTGCTGGCTCTAGTAGAGCTCGATCTTTCGACCACTTATCGGCTGGTGGGGGTTGGATGAGCGGCTTTTTTGATCCCGGGGGTGATGGTTCAGTTGCCACTGTTTTGATTGATGTCGCGCCAGAGCAATCTAGTCAAGAAGGGACGTCGCCGTTAAGGCTAGCCTCCGCCACAAATCAGCGGGGTCATATGTGCCACCTGGCCGTGTACGCTCGGCATATCTTGTCCAGCATTGCTTGATAGTCCGCATCTACGTCTATGCCAAGACTATTTGAGCGAGCTATCGTGGGTGGATTTACGTTATCGACAAGGACCGGGACGAGGAGTACGAAGTCGAAGGCAACCAAGTCAGTTCTTCCGGGTGGCCGAACCGGCAATTGCCGAAATTTATCAATTGTGAGCCGAGGATCCTGTTGGCTATTTGTGCTTATCGCCTTCGGAAACTCCGCCCAGAGACGGCCGTCACCCGTTGATAGACGCGGCAACACTTCGGTTAGAAAGTGAGATTCGTCCAAAAAAGGCTTCACCCGATCCGGTATGTTCAGGACTCTTGGGCACAACCCAACAAGGACAGTTGCGACGAGGATAGCGTCCGGCCTTGTTCGGTGCAGGACGCCAAGCAGATCACTCAGGTCGTCATAACGATTCGTTCGGTTCCGATGGGCAGTCACGACCGACTTGTTCTCGATGCACAGCCTCAAGCGAGACAAGTCGGGCAGACCAGATTCATCTATGCGCTCTGCCACTGCCAAGTCAAGCTTGCGCGCCCTTCCCGCTGGCGACGGATAGTCGAGCCATTCACCGAGGCGTTCAGAAGCAAAAGCATCTTCCAATGGTGGGCAGATCGCGCGAACGTCACGCAGGATTCCGCGGCTCATTGCGGCGGAGTGGCCCTCTAATCGATGGTTATGAAAGTGCCGTTCGGAAATCGAAGCAATAACGTCGTCGAATGCGGTGTTCATGGGCCAGCTAGACGGGAAGCGCCAGTTGATATTGGTTTTGATTTCGCGCCGGCAACGGCAACCTTTCCACTTTCTTAGGCACACCGAGTACCCCTTCCGGAACTGGAAGCTTCTGTAGAATCCGGCTTTGCATTCGGAAAAATCCCTTCGAGGCGCGCTGACTATTGGCTTCCAGCCAACGCCCAACGGCATCGGAACGGAGATAGTCTAGCAGGTCGGGAATCAATGCCGGATCGTGGGGCACAACGTAGTAGACGGAATGGCGGGGTAGGATTTCGCCGGCAAAATCAGGGACGAACTGGGGATGTTCGCAAATGTCTTTGCACAGAATCTTGGGGCGAAGGATTTCTGGGAGAATCGGTGTCTCGTGAAACGCATACCAGGGCTTGCGAACTACGCAAGTTCGAGCAAGTAGCTGAACTTTATTCTCCGTTCGGCCAAGGTATTCACCTAATGCGCCGAGTTCGTTTTCGGGCAGGAGGTCGCCGAATTCGTCGTACGGTAGTAGCATCAACGACTGAGAATTAATAGTGTCGTTCCCTGCCTTGATATCACGGCCCGCAATTGTCGGCTTGCCGAAGGCCCGAAGGGATGGACTCAACGTAAAGTTTGGTCGGACGAATATGCCGTCTGCCCCCGTAGCCGTCCCACAGCTGATCCTGCTACAGAAATCACTCAATAGAGCCTCGCCCGAATGGTCGCTGGGTGCGGACAAAACCGGCAGCCAGGAGTCAACTCCCCGTGGCAAGAGGACGGTCGAACAGTAGCCACTGCGCGAAGTATATTTAGTCAGGTTCGGCGCGGCTTTCTTAAGAGCCGTTATGGTGGGATAGGTAACCAACTGGCCAAATGTGGCTTCGTTCGCGAGCTGGATCTCCTCCACATGAATCGAGGCGAGCAAACTACGAAGTACTCCAGCCGTCTCAACATATAGAAATTTTTCGGGTGTGATCAAAACGAGCCGGGCGTTATCGGCAAGACTTTTGATTGCTTGCTCAAAGAAGAGGATGTAGAGATCGAATCTGCCACGCGCGGTGGCATATAGAGCCCGATAGCGGCGCTTCTCTTCACTTGAGAGTTGAGTGATCGGAACATATGGGGGGTTTCCGATCACATACTGAAACTGTCTTGCATCTGGGACGAGGAAGTCGCGCAGTTCGATTTGAACCTCAGGTACCCGGTGGTATTTTGCTGCGAGCGTCGGCATATGTCGGGGATCTGACTCAACGCCTACGATGTTTGGCAGTTGCAGGTTCTGTGCAATACACCACCGAATGACCCCGTCAATGAACTCACCTGTTCCGCATCCTGGATCAAGAACAGAATCGCTTGCCCGAGGGGGAGCGTCGCGAAAGAGCAAGTTGACCATCGCGTCCACAGTTTGATGGGGTGTTGGAACGAAACCCTTCATTCTTTTGCTACCTTGATATCCGCTAGAGCGAGTCCAGTAGACATAAGCTTACTACTTCGGACGGTTCGGTTCTATAAACTTCTCCACAATTTGGTCACGGACGGTGGTGTTGAAGCTGAACCCGGGCGACTTCCGCCTTTTCACGCGGAGCTCTACGCCGGGTGGGGTGATTTCGTCTTCGGAGGAGTTGGTCGAGATCGCGGTGGGCTGTTAGATCGAGTCGAGCTTGATCCTTCGACGACTAAACGGCTGGTGGGTGTTGGGTTGAGTGGATTCTTCGATCCGGGGGCGGTAGTTCAGGGGACGCTTTTTTGACGGATTTGCGCCTCGCCACTCCACCGCATATTCTCGAAGGTTATCTCGAATCTGAAGGCTCTAAGAACCCTCCATTTGGTGGACTCACGACAGTGCGACCTTCCTATATGCCAAGCAGCGCCGCGTGCCAGGCCAGTGGTTGGCGTAACTCACGTTTACCCCAGTGAACAACGGGGCGATGTCGGGATGTATTGCAGAGCTTCCTTTTCAGTTGCAAAGTCCGCAGTGTTTGAGCTTAGAAACACCATCGGATATTGGAAGCCGCCTGCATGGAGAAGTCGGGCAACATCCAAGTATTCAATCACAATTTGAGCGTCCTTAAACGTGCCGCTCTTGCTCGGTCGAAGCTAATGATGGTGCAACTTCCACCCGACCCCAGCGTCTGATAACTCTGACCCTGGTCAAATCTCTGGTCGGGGCGACACGATTCGAACGTGCGACCTCTTCCACCCCATGGAAGCGCGCTACCAAACTGCGCCACGCCCCGACGGCGTGAAGGGAAATGATACCTCAGCCTTCTAGCACACCACCGCTGAAGGCACGGAACAGGCCCGCGTAGGGACCATTCGCGGTCATTAGCTCGCCGTGCGAGCCCGTCTCCACCACCTCGCCACGGCTCAAGACGAGAATCCGGTCGGCTCGGGCGGCGGTCGTCAACCGGTGGGCGATAAACAAGGTCGTCCGCTCCTTCATGATCTCGTCGAGGGCTTCGGTGACCGCTTTCTCGCTCGTCGCATCCAAAGCCGAAGTGGCCTCGTCCAGGAGCAAAATCGTCGGCTTGCGGACCAACGCCCGCGCGATGGCGATGCGCTGCATTTGGCCACCGCTGAGGCGGACGCCTCGCTCGCCTAGCTCGGAGGTCGTGCGCTGGGCCATCTCGGTGGAGAATTCGGTGGCGTGGGCGGCGGCGAGGGCTTCCTTCACGTCGCTCTCACTGGCATCGGGGGTGCCGAGGCGGACGTTGTCTTCGATGCTGCCGGCGAAGAGGAAGGTGTGCTGGGGGACGACTCCGATGTGGGAGCGGAGCCAGGCGACATCGAGCTCTCGGATGTCGATTCCGTCCAGGGTGATCCGTCCGGAGGTGGGGTCGTAGAAGCGCAAAAGCAGGTCGGCGATGGTGGTCTTTCCGGCTCCGCTGGGGCCGACCAGAGCCAGCGAGGTGCCGGGCTCGATGATGAACGAGACGTTGGTGAGGGCGAGGGTACCGTCGGGATAGGCGAAGGACACGCCTTCGAACTCAACCCGGCCCGACGGCGAGGGCAAAGAGCGACCGCCAACCACCTCGTGCTGCTCGGGCACGTCCAGGACTTCAGAATGGATTCGCTCGCTCGCGGCTTGGACGGTGGCGTAGGTGTTGCTCACTCCGCTCAGGCTGCGGAACCCTTGGTTGATCGCGTCCATTGCGAAGACGAGGGCGGCAACGTCTGCGACGTGGAGTCGGCCGGCGGCGGCCAGGCGGCCACTTAAGTAGAAGAAGATGGAAAGGGCCACCGCTCCGATGAGTTCGACCAGGGGGCGGAGCGAAGCCATCCGCTCTACAGCAGTCATTTGGCTCTGGAAGCTTTGGTTTACCAGTTGCGAATAGGATTGAACGGTGCGATCTTCGGCGCCAAACGCCTTTACTACGCGAGTGCCCTGCAGCACTTCTTGGGTCTCCGCACTGACGGTTGCGAGGTCTTCCTGCACCTGGGCTTGCGCCCTTTTCATCTTCTTGGAGTTGCGCTGAATGACCACACCCATGACGGGGATGAGAAGGATGCTGAGGAGGGCGAGGGGCCACTGGATAATGACGATGGCGACCAGGGAGGCGATCGACTTGATCGGTCCGTCGATGCTGTCACGAATGATGCCAACTGCGTTTTGATAGACGTTGACGTCGTTCGTGAGAACGCTCTGAATGGCTCCCGAGCGACGTTCGTTAAAGTAGCTGACGGGGAGTCGCAGGAGCTTGGTGAACATTCGAACCCGAAGGTCGGCGGCCAGTTTGTTCGCGGCTTGGCTGAGGTAGAAAACTTGCCCGCGCGTGAACCAGTACTTGGCGCCAAACACGACGACCACCACGGCACACATGTGCCAAAGATTCGTCATTGCCCAGTCTCGATAGAACCGGGAGTCCGGTCCGGTTCGGTCGGAGAGCCTTGCCAGGGTCTCGATGGAATCGATGGTGTTGCGAATGATCCAGACGGTGAGACCGGTGAGAGAAGCGGTGACAATGGTGCACGCCAGCCCCGCGTAGATGGACTTCTTCTGGCTGCGAAGCTCCGCGGCGAGGCGCGGGTCGAACGACTTGAACGGGTTGGCGATCCTCAAATTAGAACTCGGCGTGGCCGGGGGTTCGGTGGTAGGGGATCACGTCTCGGATGTTTTTCATTCCCGTTACATACATCAGCAGTCGCTCGAAGCCGAGGCCGAACCCGGAGTGGGGCGCCGACCCGAACCGTCGCAGGTCGAGATACCACCAATAGGGCTCCAGGGGCAGGCCCATCTCCGTAATCCGCGCTTCAAGTACGTCCAGCCGTTCTTCGCGTTGCGATCCGCCGATGATCTCGCCGATGCGGGGGGCCAAAACGTCCATCGCGCGTACCGTCTTGCCGTCCTCGTTTCCGCGCATGTAGAAGGCCTTGATCTCCTTCGGGTAGTCGGTGAGGATGACGGGCCTGCCAACTTTGACTTCGGTGAGCCACCGCTCGTGCTCGCTCTGCAAGTCAGCGCCCCAGAACACCGGGTACTCGAAATTCTCGCCGGAGTTCTCCATCAGCTTGATCGCCTCGGTGTAGGTGAGCCGCTCGAAGGGGCTGCTCACCACGTGCTGTAGGGTGCTCAGCAGTTCGGGCTCGATGCGCTGATTGAAAAAGGCGAGGTCGTCTCCACAGGTCTCGAGGATTTGGCCGATGACTTCCTTGAGGAACTCCTCGGCGAGGTTCATGTCGCCTTCAAGGTCGCAGAAGGCCATCTCGGGTTCGACCATCCAGAACTCGGCGAGGTGCCGGCTGGTGCTGGAGTTCTCCGCTCGGAAGGTGGGACCGAAGGTGTAGACGTTGGTCATTCCGAGAGCGACGGTTTCTGCCTCGAGCTGGCCGCTCACGGTGAGGAACGACGGCTTGCCGAAGAAGTCCTTCGCCGGGTCTTTATCGATGAGTTTGTAAGCCCCGTTTTCGTGCGCCAGGGAGGTCGTGACCTGGAACATCGCACCCGCACCCTCGGCGTCGCTGGCGGTGATGATGGGGGTGTGGAGGTATTGGAATCCGCGCTTGTTGAAGAACGAATGGATGGCCCAGGCGGCTTGGTTTCGGACTCGGTAGACCGCGCCGAACGTGTTTCCGCGACCGCGTAAGTGAGCGATCTCGCGAAGAAACTCCATCGTCGCGCCCTTCTTTTGGAGGGGGTACGTGGTGGGGTCGGCGGCTCCGAAGATCTCGACTCCGGTGGCCTGCATCTCGACGGCTTGGCCGGCGGCGGGGGATTCGACGATCTGTCCGTCGAATCGGAGGCATGCGCCGGTGGTGATGAGCTTCAGTGTCTCGGCGTCCACAACGCCCTCGTTGACGATGATCTGCAGGTCCTTAAACGTGGACCCGTCGTTCAACTGAACAAACGAAAGCCCCTTGCTATCCCGCCGAGTTTTCACCCAGCCGAAGGCGGAGGTTTGGGTTCCAGGCGACAGGTTGAAAAGGTCGCGGACGTAGGTTCGCCGATAGTCCATTCTGGGGGAGATTCTACCTTCGGGCGCTTCGCGCCGGGTTCAGGGTTCGGGGTTCGCAGTCAGGTTGCTGCCTCCTCTCCCCCAGCGGGTTCCCCTCGCTATGAGAGTGTCGGATTATAAGACCTGGCCCAAATGTAGCGTTGGCGTCTCGCCGACGATCTGCAGGTCGCGGTGAATCCACAAGATTTGAACTCGCGCCAAACTCCTACCGGATCGTCGGCGGGGACGCCAACGCTACATCTAGGCGTCCTCTTCACAATCAGACACTCTCCTGGCGAGGGGAGCCATCACAGCGAGTCGGTCCGGAGGGGGATTTGGAGGAAGTGGTTGATCTCTTTCTCCAGGCCCGGAAAGGACTCTCGCGTGTTGGGCCAAGGCACGACCATCGCGATCCACGTGTTGGCATGGGAGGGTTGGGAGCGGATCCATTTTGCGACTAGGATGCGCTCGGGCCCCACGATCGATGTATTTGTACCTTGGACGATGGCTTTAACACGGACCGGTGAGCAGCCGACAAGCTCAGGTCGCGATAGGCTGGCCACCCTGTCCTCGCCCCTCTGGGCACGAACCATCCCGCAAGGGGAGGCTTTCGGCGGGAGAACGGAAGACGGCAGAATTTGTGCCAACCTCTGACTGGACATGGCCATCCCTTCCCTTCTCATCTGCTTAGCCAAACCCAACTTCGAGGGCCTCGTGCCGCACTTGCTAAGTTACGAGCGGAAAGGCGGCGTGAAGTGTGAGTACATCAGGGCCACAAAAGTGGCGTGGTCGCCCGGTGCCTCTCTCTTGGCATGCGAGCGCGTGAGCTTTAAGGGTGACTCTGACGTAGCCGTTATTCGGACTTCAGATATGGAGGGCGTAAAGACCTTTGAGTATTCGTCATTGAAGGGATGGGTTTCGGAGAAACTGTTTCGTGGCTAACCCAACCCGCCGAGACTTCCTCGCCGCATGCGGCGCCCTCGCCGCCACCCCTTTGCTGCGCCCAGAAGAGCCGCTGATCTCCACAAAAGATCTCGTTTACCTAACCGCGCTCGCAACCAGCACCATCGAATCCGCGACCAAGCAGGCGTCGGTCGACAAAGCCGGGTTCGCCTTCGTCACCCCCGGAGGCGATTACCCCTCCTTCTGGATCCGCGACTTTTCCATGGCCGCTGGATGCGGGCTCATCTCCACCGAGACCCTCCGCAACCACGTCCAACTCGCAATCAAAGTCCAGAACGGACCCACCGAAAGGAGGCTCGGAGACCGCGCGATCATCCCGGCCTACGCCGTCCCCGACCACATCAACTACGAAGCCGGTGCCGTCTTCTATCCCGGCACCTACTCCTCGGGCGACGATCAAGGCGGAGAACCCTGGGGCGTATTGCCTCCTGTCGACGACCACTACGAGTTCATCCACCTCTCGTATCTGCTTTGGAAGAAGTCCAACCAGGTCGAAGCCTTCGACCAACTCGTGCGCGCCCTTGAGTGCCCTGCCGTCGACCCCAAGACCCAGCTCGTCACGACCGACGCCAAGCGCCGCGCCGTCGGATTCGGCTTCTGCGATGGCATCTACTTCACCGGCTCCCTCCTCTTCGCTTCCCTCCTGCGGTATCGAGCGCTAAAGGAGATGGGGGATATGGCCGTTGCCGTCGGCCAATCCGCGAAGACCGTCGACTGGAACATCCAACGCGCCCAACTGAAGAAGAACATCGTTCTAACCTTCGAAAACGCAGGCTGGCTCAAGGCCGCCACCGAAATCGGCCAACAACCCGACGTTTGGGGAACCACCTACGCCCTTTACCTCGGCATCCTCGCCCCCCAAGACGCCAAGCGAATCCGCAAAACCCTAGCTGATGCCGTACGACGAGGCACAATCACCCACAAAGGAGCCGTCCGCCACGTCCCCACCGACCACGATTTCTCCCCAACTTCCGCCTGGGAGAAAACTGCCGGCGAGGGCCTCAACCGATACCAAAACGGAGCCTACTGGCACGTCCCCAGCGGCTGGCTCGCCAAAGTTCTTTGGCAAGAGGACAAACTCCTCGCCCGACAAGTAGTGCGAGAAATGGTCGCCCACTTCCAAGAAGAACAAAGCAAAGGCGCCCCCTGGGAATGCCTCCATCCGGACGGAAACTACCGCCAAAACCCCGTCTACATGGCGAGCGTCACGTTACCGCTTGAGGCGCTCTCCAGTTAGGTCACCCAGCGTCGAACGCAGGCGCTCCAATCGATCGGCGTTCGGTAGAGGTAGGGGTCCTTCACTCGGAGAGCCTCATTCAGAATGACATTCATCGTTCATAGTTTCCCGCCCTCGTTCATCATCAACAAATGCTGACTCTCATTGCACTCGCCGCAATGCTCCACGATCCGACCGAGCGAACTCCTTCGATTTTTCGCTGCTCCACCGCTGAAGCAGATTCAAAGTTCTTCGCGGAGATGTTGGAAGAAGATCATTTCGACCAATACTGCGTCGAACCCCGGCCGAGCAAGACCGCCATGGAGATCGCCCTCGGAAAGATCAAGTTCATCAAGCCTTCCATCATCGACACTCCTGCGAACCTAAAATGGCGGAACCTCACCATCGATTTCGTCAAAGGCAAAATCTCGCCGAAGGCATGGCTTGACAAAACGAAGGCCCTCCACGAAACCGTGCACTTCCTGAGCAGCCCAAAAACCAAAAAGCTGCGCGTCGAGTTAGGCACGAACAGCCGCCCGTCTGTCTTCGCTGAGATGCTGCTCACGAGTTGGCCCGGCAAGCCGTGCCTCACCGCGGACGACACCGGCGGTGGCCGCTACCTCCCCGGTCCCGGCGCCGAAGAGAGCTGGATCCTCGCGATGAACGACTACCTCGGCCCCATGCTATCGCTCCGCCACGAAAGGCCGTACCTCGTCACCGGCAAACCGAAGATCATCCGAGCCGACGCCAAGCCGGGCATGCTCATCTTCTCTTATGGCGAAGGCAAGACCCTCATCACCTTCTTCATCAACAACGGCCCTAGCAGTATCGAGTGCCCTCAGGTCGAGCCGGAGCACGCCGCCGGCATCCAGTACGGTCTCGACTTGGAAGGCCCAAAGCCCCGCCTCATGCCCCAAGGCTTCCTCTTCCAGTACAAGGAGTGACCTACTCCGTCCGCCACTGCCCCCAAACGTTCGGTTCCTCCCACTCCTCCTGCGGCTCCTGACCAGCCAAGCGAAGCCCCAAGAAGATCAGCCCCACGTGCCACCCCTCATGCCAGATCATGTGCTGGAGAAAGAGGGTCGGATGGTCATACCCACCGGAAGCCCCCGTACCATTTCGCAAGGCTTGCTCGACTGAGTCGCGAACCGCCTTCGCACTCGCCTTCAAATAGGCCCGAATCTCATCAAGATTCGCCAGCGGAACTTCATAGTCCTCCACCGGCAACTTCTCCAACCCTTCCACATGCGCGGGCGAGAACTGGGATAACCAATACTTGCGGACGCGAAACATGTGGGCCAAATGAATCGAAAGCGGCCACCCATCCGCAGATGGCTTCGCCGCATAGTTCGACTCATTGATCAGCGAAGCAACCGAGTCCACAATCCGACACTGACGGTCCCACGAGTCAAGCAAAGCATCAATCAAATCCATGCTATTAACTATACATCAGTCTACTTAAACTTGCAACGAAAAATCGAAGTTCAGCTCGTATGTCAGAAACACTTATATCGAAGCCAAAGAACACCAATCGCGTGGCGTCCCCTGGGAGTGGGCTAGAGCTATGGCCGTACGCTCTTAGGGCGTGTATCCGCACAAGATTCAAAGATTCACCTGGGTTGTTCGCCACGGTCCCAAGTGAGTCTCAGAGTCGTCTGGAGGCTCTGACATGGAGCTAGCCGTCTGGGGAATTCCCTTGGACGGCTGCAAATTGAGCGACAACGCCCGTCAGTCCTTCTTTTCCTTCGGTCGGCCGCGGGGGGCCGGCTCCCGTTGCTTGGACGGCTCGAGCAGACTCACGAGAGGAATCTCATACTCGGCGTGTAACTGCCGAATCATGTCGATCGTGAGTTGTCTCTTGCCGGCGAGGATTTCGGACGCACGGCTAGACGTTCCGAAAATGTGGACGAGATCCTTCCGCCTTGATGCGCTCTAACGACTCCCAAAACAAGATCGTCATAAACTCAACTTCCGCCCCCGCATCCCGCCGCAAAACCAAGTTACCCAGATAACCATCAACCCCACTCAAGCCAGGCAATGGCTCGGGCTTCAGCTGCGCTTCATAAGCGTCGGCGGTCGATGGAGATGCATATCCCTTCCAAATTCGAGCAATCACGAGAGGTTTTTACCCTCGGTTTCAGATGTCCAAGGACACACGCCACTCACTCCGCAAAACCGCCGCATAAACCTCGCCAGCCCGGACTTCGCAACCCGTAGCATCAACAACCGCCTTCTGCCGAGCCCGCTTCGCCGTCAACCCCGGCTGCCGCTCCGCCTCACCCACCAACTCCCACGTGCCATCAGCGAGTTGGCGAAAGACAACAAACCCGGGATTAGGTGTCATCGACCAATCTCTGATAATCCACCGCACACATTGGTTGCAGCAAAACGAAGGGCCTGGCGGATGTCTTCACCTTGGAGTTCCGGAAACTCTTGCATCATCTCAGCCTTGTCGTTATAGAGAGCGACGATTTCGAGTACACGGCGAACAATCAATCGGGTGCCGCGAATACAAGGCTGGCCATTCATCCGCTTTGGATCAATTTGAATTCGATCAAACTCGACCATCTCCGACATTGTAGAACCAGATCGAGCGCCGCGCCGATGCAATCGTCGGTTACACGCCTTCGGCGGAATCGTCCAACACCCTGGACCCTGCACCCTAACTAAAACTGATCGGTCATGAACATCTGCGGAATGCCCGGGACGCCGCGACCCATCAGATACAACTCGACCACCGGATCGTGCAGCGGAATCTCGACCTGGTCGGCCATGAAGGCAGTCCCAAACCACTCCGTATGCTCGGGCAAAGGCAAGCCCGCCCCCGGCTGTGAGAAGAGACCTTCCCGAAACGTACTCCCCTCGCAACACAAATAGCCCGTGTCGTAAGGCGTGCAAATCCGATAGTGCCAGCGCCAGTAGTTCCAGCGATACTCGTCGCGAACCAGCCGGTCTGGATGCCCCTCCGACCACTTCGTATAGAGTTCACGAACCTCGCCGAACAAGAGCGAATCCGGAATGAGCCCCTCCTCCACTAAATGCAAAGGCGCCCGGATCACCCGATCGATCGGCTCGAAACCGTTGCGCTCGTAAACCGTCGTCTCCTTTGCGAACAGCATCGCGGGACCCTCGCCCTGCTTCTCCGATTCCGACAGCACCTTCTGCATCAGCCGAGAGGCATACCCCTCGCCACGACGCTCGAACCGAGTCGCAACCCCCGCGATCCCAATCGCTCTTCCCCACCCGAAAACAAGCGGGGTGGTCGTGAGAATCGACACCATCTGCGAGCCCTCGAACAGCGCCCACTTCCGGTTCAAGTCGAACATCGGCTCGGTAAAAAAGATGCTGTATGCCCGATTGAAGTCGAGGCCGAACACATCGCAGAGGAGATGAAGATAGTCGTCGGCTTCGTCACGCCGCACCGGCCGAATCTCGGTCATCCACCACCCGTGGCGGCACCCAGAAGCTTCGTAGCCTGCACCACGACTCGCACCTTCACCACCTGTCGAGTCTTCAACGTGGTGCCCGTCGGAAGTTTCACATCCGAAAGGAATGTCGTGGTCGTCTTGATGTCCGCGATACTAATCGGGACTGTGGAGAGCTTCGTGAGCGCGGCGAGGACGATGTTCTTGCCTCGAATGGTGATCGGATTCGGTTCGGTCTGGTAGCTGACAATCTCAAATCCCGGCGCCGGCTTGCCCTTTAAGTCGGGTGTCACGTAGAGCGATTTCTCGGCCTGAGGCAAATTCACCACCGGCGTGATCGTCACGTTGGTGGGCTCCGTGCGAACCATCTCAATCGATGTACGACTGTTCTCTGCGATCGGTTGAATCTCCACAAGCTGGCTGTGCGGGTTCTTCGTGTCAACGATATCAAGGTCCAACACCGCGCGAACCGACTGAATCCCCAGCACCTGCGACCTCGGCCCCACCACCTTCACGCGCTTCGGCTCAATGGATTTATCATCCAGCACATAGCCGTCCGCCAAGCTCCCCGTGCTCTCGACCGAAACGGAAAGAGTGCGAGTCATGACAGGCTCAATTTCGAACTGCACATTGGGCACTGGTTCCGGCTTAATCAGGCGAGGACGCTTGCCCGAAATCCAGATCTGGACAGGATAGTAGTTCTTGCCCGACGTCGCCGTCGAAAGATCCGCTCGAGCTTCAATGTCTCGATCGGTCAGCGGCTCCATCGCGTCGTCGGGTCCGTGCAAGTACACATGAACGGTTGGTACGGATCCCGTCACCGCGAACTTGGTGAAATCGAGGCCCTGCGCATAAAGCCTCGCATTAAAGCTCCTCGTGTTTTCGGGAGGCTGACTCTGCGGATAGACAACCGCCCAAAGAATCATCGATACCACCAGCGAGGCGATCATCAACAGTACGTTCACGCGAGAGCGACCGGGAATCATCGCTTCATCTCCGTTGGAAGCACTGCTTTCCGCCTGCTGTTTCGTCGAGACTTGGGCTTCACGTTCTCGTCGAGACTGTTTCGAAGCTCGCGATTGAGAATGTCTCGCAACTCGATGTGAGAGGCCAACCGTCGCAAGCGGCCCTCGCTCGAAAAACTGATCGTCCCGCGCTCCTCGCTCACCACCACGCAGATGCAATCGAGCCCTTCGGTGACCCCCACCGCGGCGCGGTGACGCATATGCACGTTCTGATCCAGCCGAGAAGACTCGGAGAGCGGCAATCGACAGGCGGCGGCGGTAATCGTATCCGCCTTCACAATCACTGCCCCGTCGTGCAACGGGTTGCCTTCGTAGAAAATCGTCACCAGCAAGGGCGCGCTTACCTTCGCATCCAATGTCACCCCGTTCGCGGCTATGTCAGAAAGGCTGTTCCCTTTCTCAATTACGATGAGCGCGCCGATGCTGCTGGAGGCAAGCTCCGCCACCGCGGCAACAATTTCCTCCACCGTCCGCGCCTCGGCCCGCTCGCTACTGCTGCTCGGGTTCACCAAGGGTGTGGTCCAATGACCAAGGCCCTCGATGTATTGGCGCAATTCAGGGAAGAAGAGGATGACGAGCGCAACCGGGCCGAGCAAGGTCGCCTTATCCAAAAGCCAGTGCAAGGTCGCGAGGTGAAGCTTGTCGCTGAGCCAATAGATGATGACAAAGCCGAGGACGCCCATGAGGATGCGCCAGGCCCGGGTTCCTCGGACGAGAAGTAGGAGTCGGTAGATCAAGTAGGCGACAAGAAGGACGTCGACCACTTGAACGGCAATCTGCAAGGGCGACAAGTCGCGAAGCGTAGTAAATTGACGGCTGACGTCTTCCAATGGGTAGTGGAACTAGTCTATCTCTGTCCGCCTTCCCGATGCTTCGCTTTGGGCCTTTGGAAGCTAGACGCGTCATAATGTATCTTCCCCGAAGACGATCATGGACGAGCCAACCCCAAGACCCCTGGAACAGATTCGCGTCGATATCGACTCGATCGACGAGAAACTTGTAGAGCTTCTCAGCCGCCGCGTCGAGCTCGCCCAGGAAGTGGGACGGGTGAAAGGCAAGGATAATCGCCCCTACTTCACCCCCGAGCGAGAGCGTGCGATCTTTGAAAAGCTGGACCATATCAACCCTGGTCCCCTACAGAGCCGGCAGCTCGTCGCCATCTTCCGCGAGATCATCAGCGCCGCGCGCGCCGCTGAAAAGCCACTCAACGTCGCCTACTGGGGACCTCCCGGAACGTACACCAACATGGCCGCGATCGCCACGTTCGGCATGAGCACGACCTACCAACCGGCCGACTCGATCCAAGACGTGTTCCAAGCGGTTGAGCACGGAAACACCGATTACGGCGTGGTGCCCGTCGAGAACTCGGTCGCGGGAATCGTGCCCGAGACCCTCGACATGTTCCCCCAAACGAACGTGAAGATCTGCGCCGAGCAGTACATCCCCATTCACCACCATCTGCTCTCGGTGGCCACTTCGTTGGATCAGATCGAGCGCGTCTACAGCGGTCCCCAGCCTGCGGGTCAGTGCAAGCGGTGGCTTCGGGCCAACTTACCTAACGCCCAAATCGTCGAATCCATGCCCACCTCGAAGGCGGCCGAGCGAGCCCTCAGCGACCCTAACGGCGCCGCCATCGCAAACAAGCTAGGAGCCGAAACCGTCGGCATCCCCGTCCTCATCGAGCACATCCAGGACAACCCGCACAACCGCACCCGCTTCCTCATCATCGGCTATAACGAGCCCGCCAAAACGGGCAAAGACAAGACGAGCGTGATGTTCAACCTCCGCAACCGCCCAGGCGAGCTCGTCCGCGCCCTCGGCGCGTTCGAAGCCAACGGTGTGAACCTCATGATGATCGAGAGCCGCCCCGCGCAGCGGGCCACGTTCGAGTACATCTTCTATGCCGATTGCAACGGCCACCGCACCGATAGCGCGCTCATAACCGCGATGGAAACGCTTCGCGGCTATGCCCTCGAAACCACCATCCTGGGCAGCTATCCCTATCGCGACCCGCTTGACATCTAAGTCTTAACAGTTGTCGGACACTGATAAGCCCCGGGGAGCGTACAATAGCCGAAAATGCGTGACTCCAAGCGGGGTGATGTCGGGCTATTGGTACTGAGGATCAGTCTCGGGCTGATCATGATGTTTTACGGCTCCCAAAAGCTGTTCGGCGCTTTCGGCGGCAGCGGCTTCTCCGGCACCATCGGTTTCATGCACGACAAGTTCGGCATCCCGCCCCTCTTCGGCGCCTTGGCGATGTTCGCCGAGTTCGCGGGAGGGCTCGGCATCCTCGTCGGACTCCTCACCCCCATCGCCGCTTTCGGGGTGATGTGCGTGATGTTAATGGCAACTTACGAAAACGTCTCATCCCCCGGCCTCCTCAACGATATCTTCACGAAGGGTTCGCCTGCTGACATCCCTCGAGTCGGCTTTCCCCTGATGCTCGGCACTGCGGCCATCGCGCTCATGCTTTTAGGTGCCGGCCGTTATTCCCTAGACAAAAAATTCTTCCGCCCCGGCAAGTAAGCTCTTCCCTTCATGCTGCGAGAAGCCACCATCGACGACGCCCCAAGAATCTGGGAGTTAATCCTGGAGCTAGCCGAATACGAGCGCCTCATGCACCTGGTGACCGGCTCCGCCGAAAAACTCCGCGAAGACATCGCGAAAGGCACGTGCGAAATCTCCCTCGCCGTCGACGAAGATACGATCGTCGGCTACGCCCTCCGCTTCCGAACCTACTCCACCTTCAAAACCCAGTCTGGCACCTGGCTAGAAGACCTCTACATCCAACCCACCCATCGAGGCAAAGGCTTAGGCAAAGCCCTCCTCCAGCACGTCTTACAAGTCGCCGAAGGCCGAATCGATGGCCGAGTCGAATGGGCTGTCCTAGACTGGAATGTCTCCGCAATCGAATTCTACAAAGCCATGGGGGCCGACCTAGTAGATGATTGGCGTCTATGCCGGGTCACTCTTTAACATGCACGCGTAGCCCGTTCCGGTCAGCGGCACGCTTTGGGACTGCGCGAAGCCCTTCGCGCCCTTACTGCACTAACCTGTTAGTGCTGCAGACAAAACTTGGCCGAGGTTCAAGTAGGAATGGGACGAGCGATCCGAGAGGGTTTTCGACTCGCTTCGGGGTCGGGGTTCTGTGGCGCTTACCCCGGGGCGTCCGGAGACGACCCGGGGCTAACTGTAGGATCTCTAACATCAGCCTATCAAGCTCCGATTGGAGGACCGAATTTGATTAGGATGACGGGGAGTGGCCCTTATGTCCGTCCCTACCCCTTCCCAGACAACTTCGGAAGCGGACAAACCTCCCCATTCGTATTGGTGACCTTAAACTCCGCTTCCGGCATCTGAACCGCGGCGACCGTAACCTTCAAATCGACAACAGGGTTTGCCCGAAACGAAGCCAAACACTTGGCCGAACAAGCGTAATACCGAACCCCCTTAAAATCGAGGTACCCAAATGCATCGTGCTGCCGCTTAATCTCGATGCCATCGACGGGACAGACAAGACTCTCGGCCAAGGGGCCGCCCGAGAACGAAGGAGGCGACATCGAGAACGCGACCCGGTTCGCCTTCGAGTGGAAGTAATAGCGAACCCCCTTGTACTCGGAAGACCCAACCGAAGACTTGGCAACAATCCGCTTTCCATCAACCGGGTCGAAGAGCCCGATTCCGATCGTGTGACCGTTTGTATCGCGCTTGATCGCCGCCTCGGGATCGGCTTGGAAGAGCCCTCCACAATGGGCGCAGCAAGTCGCGAACCGCACGCCCTTGTACTCCATTGGATAGCCGCCATCATCGACGACCTGATCCCCGATCGGGCAATGAACGTGGGTGGAGGCGCCAGGGGCAATCGCGAGAAGGAACGTGAACATCGTTGCTCATCCTATCGCGAGCGGGCGACCACATCCGCAAGACGGAAGGGCCAAATGTATTGGTACGCCTATCTCAGCCAGCGGCGCGGATCGAAATTAACCGCCGCGCCACTCAGCATGAGGATCGAACAAGCAAACACGGTAATCCAAAAGGCATCGAGCCGATGGAAAAAATGACCGTCGGTAAGGGTGCTGCCGACCGTTCCAAAGAGGGCCATGCCGGCCGCCCCGAACAATCCCCGCTTGCACACTTCTTCCCCTTCGCTCATGGGCTAAGTCTTGGCTAAAACCTAACCGGCTCTACCCCAACTCGGGATTTTGCCGCGATTCGAGCAAGGGCGGTACCCTTTAGGGTGACCTTAGGGAGAACAAACAATGGATAGAAAAGCAAGCGCAATTTGGAAGGGTGGACTGAAAGACGGCAGCGGAGTGCTCAACTCCACCAGCCGAGTCCTCGACAACACCGCCTACAGCTTCCGCACCCGATTCGAGAACGAGAAGGGCACTAACCCCGAAGAGCTCATCGCCGCCGCCCACGCCGGTTGCTTCAGCATGGCCCTCAGCGGCCAGCTCGGCGAGCGAGGCATCACCGCCGACTCGATCGAGACAACTGCGACCGTCACGATGGAGAACCTCACTCTCACGAAAAGCCACCTCGACGTCGTTGTGAAAGCTGCGGGTGCAGACCTCGCAAAGATGGAGGAAGCCGCCAACGCCGCCAAAGCCGGCTGCCCCATCTCCCGAGTCCTCAACGCCGAGATCTCGATGACCGCCAAGTACGAGAACTAGACGTTCTTGATTAAAGAGAATCAGGGGTCGAGCTTCGCTCGACCCCTGATTCTCTTTAATCTCCTACGGACTACTTCGGCGCCGAAATCACTGGGCTTCGCCCGGCGGTGTTGAAGTAGCGAAAGACGGCAGCCGCATTTGGAAGCTCTCGGCCCCCGAGATTCTTGACGTCCAACTTCCCAGCCTTCAGACTCTCCGTCTGAGCGTCACCAGGCTTATGCAGGGAGCTGTAGGCTGACGAGAGCGTATAGTGCGCGAGTGCCACGGTGGGAGCAGCTCCGACCGCCGCCTGGGCGTACTTCAAGGCGTCAGCCGGAGCCTTCGACATCTGGTACACGATCGACAATCCAGTCAGTGCCTCGAAGGAGTTGTCCTTGGCTTGAAGAGCGGCTTCGAACATCGCTCGGGCCGAGTTCAGCTGCTGCTCCTGTTCCTTGGAATCGAGCTTCGAGCGCTGGGCGATCGCGATCGACTCATTGCCCTGCTCGATGTACGCATCGTAGTTGGTCGGCTCGGCAAGCACTGCTCGCTCGAAGAATTTCTCGCCGTCCGAATATCGCGACTGGCGGTTCGCAAGCGCACTCAGGAAGTAGTTGACTTCCGTTCGCTGGCTATTATCCTTTGCGAGGTCGTCGGAAAGCTTGGAGAGAACCGTTGTTCGATTGCGCTTCAGCGCGATGAACGCCTGTGCAGTTCGCACGCCCACGTCCTCGCCGTCGGCCAAGACCGCTTCGCGAATCGCGTCGTCGGAAGCCTGATCGTTTCCGAGTCCGACCTGCACCACGCCGACCAGGGCGAAGCCGTAGGCATCCAGGGTTCCGAACTTCTTAAGCGTGTTGAGGGTCGCAAGCGCGTCGTTCAGACGGCCGAGTCGGAGTTGGCAATAGGCCAGGCGATTCGCGAGGTCGTTGCGTCGCTGGTCTTTATTGAATGCCGGTTGGAGGGCGCTAGAGGCGATCGAATACCGAGCCGCCACGATGTTTGCATCCGCGAACTGAAGCAGATTGGCATCGGTTGCCGCTCCGAGTTCGTCGATCTGCATATTCAAAACTTTGACCCGGCTTCCCACCGCACTCTTAAGCGCTTCGCGAATGACCGTCAGCGTCTCTGATCGTTCGCCGCCCGTGTTCACCGTATTAAACGCCCGGGTGAGCTGGATCGAGGAAAGCAGGTCGAGTGATCGCAGGTCCTTCGGATCCTGAGCCACCGCGTCTTCCGCATACTGCTGGGCCTTGTCGTAAATGCCCTTCTTCAGGTTCGCTCGAGCCATCACGCGGCGAGCAGCATTCGACTTCGGATCGATCTTCAGTGCGATTCGGCCCTCGGTAAGGGCATTGTCCCACTTACTCTCGGTGAGCGCGGATTCGGCTGCCTGAATGTGAAAGTCGACACCCTTGCTGGTGCCGTTGTCTACGTTCACGGTAACCGTCTTCTCACCAGTCTCGCCGGTGCTCGTGTACGCCTTGAACTTCAGAGTGAGAGGCCCGTCGTTCTCGTTCAGCGAGTCGAAGCGAAACTCGTAAGGCGTGCTCGTGTCCTGGTCGCGACGCTCGGTTCCAACATAGAACTCGACCTGGGTGACCGCATCGGGAGCGATAACCGTTACCTTGAACGAGCGTTCGCCGACGATGACATCGTTGGCGGCAACGTTGACGTTGAGTTGTATGGCCCGATGAGGAGCGACTATAGGTAGCAACAAAGAAGCGAGGAGAAGTGAGCTCATGAATCCAATACCCTTACGAGGAAGTATGACGGATCAAATCGCTCAGGAATTCACTTAGACTGCGGCATCGCCGCGTTCGGACGTGCGAATCCTCACCGCGTCTTCAATTTTCGAGATAAAGATCTTGCCATCGCCCGGCTCTCCGGTCTGTGCGTTCTCAAGGATCGCATCCACAATTTGCTCTTGGAGATCGTCGGGCGCGACTACCTCGATCTTCGATCGAATCGGCATCGCCACCAGACTTTCCTGGCCCCCAAACCATTGGCTGGTCTCCGGCGAGTTGCCGGTGCCCCGAACGTCGGAAACCGTCATCCCGTTCACGCCGAGGGAGGCGATCGCGGACTTTACCGGCTCGAGCCGGTGGGGGCGGATGTAACAAGTAATTCGGATCATCGCGGCGCTACCCAGATCTTATGCTTTTTCCAGTGCCCGATGACACGGGAGATGTAGCCAAAGATGTTAAACACGTCGCGGTACAGGTCGGTCACCGCCGAAAGCTCTTCCCCCACTCGGCGCCTCGCCTGTAACGACGCGAGATCGTAGAGCACGTACGTGAGGAACACCCCGTTTCCTCCCAGCGCAAACGCGGATCGTCGCGGGCCCAAATCAAACTGATTTGCTATCGCGGCGACGATCACCGTGCTGCTGATGAGCGACAGCAGCCAGCATCCTACAAAGCTGTAGTCGCGACCGCAAAGCAACGTGTAGATCATCGCCGCAGCGGGGCCAACGATGAACGGCCACACTGGCAAGTCCATGAAGGCGATCTCCCGGATATTCCATGCCGCGGTCAGCACCACTACGGGTAACAGAACTGCGGAAAGCCGAGTCTCCGAGTCGCGGCCCCTCGTCCGAATCCGGATGAGGTCGAGCGCCAAAAACAACACGACCAAGGGGACAAGCGAACTCATCAACCCCACCTGGGGCAGGGGAACCTGGGAGATCAATCCCACCAACCCAAGCGAGATCAGATGCAAAAGGGTGACCCGACGAACAAACCGAAGCCGCACCAAGTACGGTTGCTCGGTGACGTTCGACGGCACCTCTAGCGGCTCGGGAATGTAGTTCGGGACGTACATGTTAGTCGCCTTTGGGAAGCGGCAGCTCGTCCGGTTTGGGCAACCCAAGTCCCTCGAGTTGCTTCATGATCTGTGCCTTATCGCCAACCAGAACCAGCAGCGCACCCTCAAGCGGGATTGCGTTCTTCACGATCGCGTTGAGGTCGGCGCTCTTGATGGTGGAGTAGGCGCGCATGTCGTCATTCAGTTCGCTAAGCGACTTGCCAACCGCGGCGAGATCCATCGCCGAACTGACCAGCGAGTTGAGGCTGGCCGCCGAGTCGACGGTGCCCGCCCTGAGAGTCGAGCCCGCTTTGGTGACTTCCACATCCGTGATGTCTCCTCCCCGAATCTTCGCAAACTCAGCGAGAAACTCCTTGATCGATGCGCCGGTGACGTCGGCACGAACATCGGACGCGGCCGCCAGGTACCCAAGCTGCGGCTCAAGCGAATACCCCGCCCCTGCCCCATAGGCGTATCCGTGCAGTTCACGAATGTTCTGATTGAGCCGACTGGTGAACGAGCCGCCCAGGATCGTGCTGATCTCCTCCAGCTTCGTTCGGTTAGGATCGCCATAGACCGGAGCCGGCATGATGAAGCGAATTGTGGTTTGCACTGCTCCCGGCTTGTCCACAACCACCACCCTTAGCTGCTTGTTCTTCGGCTCCGCATATGTCGGCGTCTCCATCTTCTCGCCCGTGTTCTTCCAACCACCAAACGCCTTCTCGAGGCTTGCTTTGAGGTCAGCCACCGGCAAACTTCCCGCGGCGAAGATGCCTGCGTTCTTAGGCTGGAAAGTCTGACGGTACCGCAGCTTCACATCTTCAAGCGAAATCGCACGAACCGTGCCCGGAGTCCCCGAAGTCGGTCGACCGTATGGGTTCACCGCCCCGAAATACTCCTGATTGGCGATGAGCGACGCCACCGTCTTGGGTTCGTCATAGGATTGAGCCAGGTCGGAAACGGTCTGGCGAATGAGCCTCGTAAACTCGTCGGCGTCCATGCGGGGTCGCAACACGGCATCCGCATAAAGTGGCAACGCCTTGTTGAAGTTGGCGGTGGTTACCGACAGCGACGCCGAAGTCGTGAGGTGGCCCGCCGTCGCCCCGAAGTTAGCGCCAAGCTCATCCATTGCGTTGCTGAATTCGTTTGACTTCAGCTTCCCAGCGCCCCGCTCCAGCATGTCCACCATGATCGACGAGAGCCCCGCCGACGAGCTCGGGTCCGTATCCGCCCCAACCATCTCCTGAATGCCAAGCGACATGAGCGGGATCTCGGGCCGACGCCAGTAGCTCACCTTCACCCCGTTGGACAAAGTGAATTGGGTCGGCACGGGCATAACAAACGGCTTTTCCGCCCCAATCGCAGGTTGATTCTCACGGGGACTCAGTGCGGGAGCTTCGCCCTGAGGAATGACGTGCAGAATCAGCCTTGATTGAGGATTCAAAACTTGAGCCGCGGTCGTTCGCACACTCGCCGGAGTTGCGTTTCGGTACTCATCGAGAATTCGCTTGAACGAGTTGGGTTGCCCGAAGTAAAACTCAAAGCTGTTGAGTAGCGACGCCTTCGCCTGCGTCGATTGTAGGGCCGCAAGAATTCCATATTCGAGCTTCGCGCCTTGACGACTAAGCTCCGCGACAGTGGGACCGTTCTTCACATAGTCGGCCACGACCTCGTCGATCGCCTTCTCTACTTTTGCGAGCGACACCCCTGGGGATGCGGTGGCGTCGATCGAGAACATCGAGCCCAAGTACTTCGAATCTTGGCCGGCCGATATGTCGCTCACCAAGCTCTGCTTGACCACCAATCGCCGATAGAGGCGGCTGTTCAGGCCGTCCGAGAGGATCGAGGCGGTCAGCTTCATCGCTGCATCGCCCGGCTTGTAGGCAGCGGGGCTATGCCAAACCATGATCGTCTTCTCGGCCTGCACCTTGTCCAGCATCGTCAACCGCTTCACCTGGTGAAGCCCAACGGGAGGTACTGGCTTGCGAATGACGTCGTTCTGCCTCGGAAGGGTGCCGAAGAGCTTGCCGATTAGGGGCTTAATCACCTTCGGATCGAAGTCGCCCGAGATCACCAGCGATGCGTTATTCGGAACGTAGTAGGTGGCGAAGAAGTCTTTGACGTCTTTCACACTCGCATTGTCGAGGTCGTCCATCGAGCCGATGACGCTGGTGTGATAGGGGTGCCCCTCGGGGAACATCAGCCCATTAATCGCCTCATACGCCTTACCGTTCGGGGTGTTCTCGGTGTTTTCCCGCCGCTCGTTCTTAACCACGTCCCGCTGAAGGTCGAGCTTCTTCTGATCAATCGCCTTCCCCAGCCCTTCCATCCGATCTGCATCCAGCCACAACAGGGTTGGCAGCAGGTTCGCCGGTCCCACCGAGTAGTAATCGGTTCGATCCTCCGTGGTGTCCGCGTTGTTACTCCCGCCCCCCGCCTCCATGATCTTGTCGAACTGCCCGTTCGGCACCCGAGCAGTGCCCATGAACATAAGGTGCTCGAACAGGTGGGCAAATCCTGAGTGACGCGGCGGCTCATCCTTGGACCCCACGTTGTACCAAATGTTGATCACCGCCGAAGGCAATGAATGATCCTCGTTGAGAATCACTTTCAAGCCGTTTGGCAGCACGTATCGATCGACCTTGACGCTCTGGGCTTGGGTCATCGCGGAAAGCGCGAGAGCGGTGAGGCCGAGGGTGAAGCGGGGGAAACCCATGTGTTGAAATTACCCGGTTCCGCCTCCGGGAACCGCTCTCTCTGCGCAGGGGATGGGTTGGCGGTACCGCGTGTCTTTAACCATTCCGGCCCGACTTTCCACCAAATACAATAAGTGCGCTTATCATAAGCACGCTTATGAAAACGGTCAAAAAATCATAAGTGCACTTACAATTTCCTTGGTAACAAAAAGACAACGAAATGAATATGCTTTAGCAGATGACGATCGACGATTTGGGTTGGATGCAGGGCGGCTGGGAATGCTCGATCTGGGGCGGCAAGTTCGAAGAGCATTGGCTGGCGCCTCGTTCTGGTGCGATGGTGGGGGTTGGCCGACACCTGAAAGCGGAGGACACCGCGTTCATGGAGTTCATGTCAATCGAGACCAACGATGATGGGATCACGATGTGGATGCTGCTTGGTCGCCCTTCAAAGGGAGATAAGAAAGGCGTGCCGTTCAAAATGACCTCGCTGAAAGGCAAGGTTGCCGTATTCGAAAACCCGGCGAACGACTTCCCTTCGAAGATGACCTACTCCCTCCGCGCCAACGGCCAGCTTTTCTGCCACATCGAAGGAGAGGAGAAGGGCAAGAAGATGTCGGAAGATTTCGACTTCAAGCGACTCGGCCACTGATGCAGTTGATATAGAGGTGGCGATGCGCGCCACCACGCTCCTTCTTTTCCTGCCAGCCCTATCGGCCGCCCAGGTTCCTCCCGACTTCGACAAGACGGTTGAGCGGGCGATGGCCACTTTCCATATCCCCGGAGTAAGCATCGCGATCGTGCGCGATGGAAAAGTGGTGCTCGCCAAGGGGTACGGCGTTTCCGATTTGGTGAAGCAGTCGAAGGTCGACGACCGGACCCTGTTCGGGATTGCTTCCAACACGAAGGCGTTTACAGCCACCGCTCTCGCCGTGCTCGTCGACGACGGGAAGGTGCACTGGGATGATCGGGTCACTAAGGTCTTGCCCGCCTTCAAGCTGAGTGATCCTTACGTGACGTCCGAACTCACGATCAAAGATCTGCTCGTCCACCGCAGCGGACTTGGGCTCGGTGCGGGCGATCTCTTGATTTGGCCGTCCACCACGTACACCCCTTCCGAAGTGATCGAGCGGCTCCAATACGTGCCGCTGGCCACGAGTTTCCGCTATTCCTACGCCTATGACAATGTGCTGTACCTGGTGGCGGGAGCAGCCATCGAGTCGATCTCGGGCGGATATTGGAGCTCGTTTGTCAATAGCCGGATCTTGAAGCCGTTAGGGATGGACGACACTCAGACGACTCACGACGGAGCCTTGAAATCGGGTCGGCTGGCCTCGACTTACGGCTGGGTGGATGGCAAGTTGGAGGCGTTGGCGCCTTATACGTCAGACGTTGTGAGCCCGGCGGGCGGCATCTACTCGAACGCCAACGACCTCGCCCAGTGGATGCTGGTTCGCCTTAACCGGGGCGCCCTTTCTTCGGGTCGGCTCTACTCGGCTCAGCGGGCGCGGGATCTGATCACACCCGTCACCCCGATCCCGATTGGTGAGATTCCGGAGGACTTCAAGGATGTGGGCGAAACCTACGAATCGTATGCGCTTGGGGTCGGAGTTCAGGATTATCGGGGACGGCAACTGATCAGCCACACGGGCGGGCTGCCTGGCTTCTACTCCGTCATCTCGCTGCTGCCGGGAAGCAACTCGGGGATCGCAATCCTGACGAATGCCCAGTCCGGATCCGGGATGAACGCCATTCGAAATGCCTTCCTCGACTTCGTTGCGGGGGCTTCAGGCAAGGATTGGGTGGACGTGTACGCGAAGATCGATGCCCGCAACGAGGCTATGTTGCAGCGTTTGAAAGCGGGAGCTGCGGCCAAACAGGATGCGGCTTCGAAGCCACACCTTCCCCTTGCCGGCTACGCAGGGGATTATGAAGATCCTTGGTATGGGCGGGTTTCCTTGACTGAGAAAGATGGGAAGTTGAACATCCAGTTCGGGCACACCCCGCTGCTGGTTGGGACGCTGGTGCACTGGCAGTACGAGACATTCCTAGTCCGCTGGACCGACCGGACGCTGCTGGCGGATGCGTACATCACATTCACGATGTCGCCGAGCGGGAAGGTCACGGAGGCGCGCATACTTCCGGCTTCGCCGGAGGTGGATTTCAGCTACGACTATCAGGATTTGCGGTTACGGAAGGTGGGGTCGTAGTGGTGCCGCCTTCCCAGGCGGCATCTCTGCAAAGCGTCTGTTGGTTCGCCCGTCTCAATAGTGTGCTGATATGCCGGCTGGGAAGCCGGCACCACTTTAAAGACTTGCGACCCAATCGACGACGTCTTGGAAACGGAACTCCTCTAGACTGCCGAACAACTCGTGTCGGCTCAACTTGGCCCTCGTGAACCAGGGGCTGGTTAGGCCACAGAGGAAGCGGGCAGTTTGGCGGTCGGAAGCTAGCTCGACCGGGAACTCGGTTCGCATCGTTTTCACCTCTCCGCCGGGAGCCTTCGAGGAAATGGTTGTTGAGGCGCCGTGGGGCTCCATGTGCTGGGCTTGGCCGGTGAGGCAGAAGGTGCAATGGCCGCAGGGGGCGGGGAGTTGTTCTCCGAAGTAGCCGACGAGATACTGCACCTGGCAGCCTTCATGCTCGACCAGCGCGGGGACGAGGGAGAGCCGTTCTACTTCTAGCTTCTCGCGGCGCTGGAAGCGCTCGGTCAGCTCCCGTACCAACCGTTCGGTATCTTCTGGCCCGACGAGGCGGGTGTAGCGGTCTCGGACATCGCTCGAGCGAAGCTCGATGAGGCCGCGCTCGGACATGACGTCGAGGGCACGGACGACGCGTTTGCGTTCGACTCTCAGGGTTTCGGCGGCTTTCTCGGGATCTAGCGAATACCAGACGCGGCCGTGTTTGGCGATATTGAAGAGGGACATCGCGAACTTAGAGTGCTCGCCGGGGAAGGCGTCGGCAATCGCATCCATGTGGTTCAAGGGGCGAAACTCGTAGCCGGCGTAGAACGGGGTCCCTCGTTTCAGGGCTCCGAGGAGTTCTAGATAGGTGAGGGCAGTGCGCAAGACGAGTTGGCGCAGGTCGTGCTTGTTCGAGATGTCGTAGGTTGAGACGGCGAACTCCTCGGGCTGGCTGAGGATGTCTTCGATTAGAGACTTTATTGAGGCATCGGCTGGGGTGTCTCCGTAAACGAAGTTCTCCAACTCGGGAAGATCGGCGGCGGCGCTGAACATCTCGACGATCGACGGAATCCCATCGCGCCCCGCGCGCCCGATCTCCTGGCTGTAGCTCTCCAGGCTCTTGGGCATGTTCGCGTGGTACACGTATCGCACGTCGGCCTTATCGATTCCCATTCCGAACGCGATGGTCGCGACCACGATGCCGTCGGGCAAGCCTTTCCACCAATCCTGCACCCGGGTCCGCTCTTCGGACGACATCCCGGCGTGGTACGCCTCGGCGGTGAGCCCGTGCTGCATGAGGTAGGCGGCGACCGTTTCGGCGGTCTTTTGAAGAGTGACGTAGACGATGGTAGACCCCGCGGGGCGCTCTTTGAGACGCTCGACGAGTTTCGCGCTACGCGCTCCGGGAAGGCACGGAGTGGTGAGGAGGGTGAGGTTGGGGCGGTAGAAGCCGGTAAGGACCACATCCTCGTCGGCAATGCCAAACGCTTCGCAGATGTCCTTGACAACACTCGGAGTTGCGGTGGCGGTGAGGGCGAGGATTCGCTCGGCGTCTACGTCTTTTGCGATCTGGGCCAGCTTCAGGTAGTCGGGCCGAAAATTGTGCCCCCACTCCGAGATACAGTGCGCCTCATCGACCGCGAAGATGCTGATTTTTAGACGCCGTAGGTCGCCCAAGAATCGCTCATTGTTGAACCTTTCGGGGGCGACGTAGAGGAGCTTGAGTTCGCCATTCTTCAGTCGGTTGTTGATCTCCCGCACCTCGTCGGCGGTGAGGCTGGAGTCTAGTCGCGCAGCAGGGATGCCTCGTTTGGCGAGGAAGTCGATCTGGTCCTTCATCAGGGCGATGAGGGGGGAGACGACGAGGGTGATGCCATCGACAGCGAGGGCGGGGAGTTGGTAGCAAAGCGATTTGCCGCCGCCCGTCGGGAAGACGGCGAGCGCCGCTTTGTGGTCAAGGAGAGAGGCGATCGCCTCTTTTTGGCCCACGCGGAAGTCGTCGAAGCCGAAATGTTCTTTCAGCAGTGCTTCGATGGCAACAGTAGGCATACGTCTACGTTACCAAATAATCCGATCGCTTTGCAATCGGCGCGACACTGCGGTCGCGGCTACAGCCTTCGGCTATGGATCTCTATGGTTGAATCGCCTTCCTCAGTTGCTCGGCCAATGTGTTCGCCACTTCCCGCGACATCCCGCCGACTACGTAGAGCCTGCCGTAAACCGCCGTCTCTTCCCGTTCGTTATGGATGTTGACGTTGATGTCGTCGTATCGCTGGCCGCCTGCGACGTAGACTTTGAGGTGGTCGGGAGGGGCGGATAGGGTTTCTTCCGGGAGTTCGTCTTTCGCGGCTTTCTCAAGGCGTTCAATGACCCAGTCGGCGGCGGAAGCCTCAAACACCATGCCCCACTTGCTCATCTGAACGCCGCCCGCGAAATAGTCGTAGTTGATCCGAATTTGCCCCTCGGGAGTCTTCTCGACGCTTGTGCTCTGGCGATCTGGTTCCATGGCGTACTCGCCATTATATATTCAGAGTAAATTCGCAGGACCGACGCTTGGGGCGCACGACCCGCGCTTCAATCGTGCCCTTCCTCGTGGGGGTCTTGGTTGACCACGATGAACGGGGCGGCGTCGAAGTGGTCTCCTTGCTTTGCCTTTTGAAGGACCGATACGGTGTGTGCGCCTACATCTTTGGGAGCAAAGATTCGGAACTCGAACGTGTCCTTGGACCACTTGGGCGCGGCTTTGATTTGGATCCCATCGAGTTTAACGATGAGTTCCTCATCTGGAGAAAACCGATTGCCCTGCACAATAACGACCTCCCCGACCTCGAAGTGTCCGTCGGAAACCTGCTTGGATTTTTCGACCTCCCCCACCTGGTGTACGGTCAGGTAGGGAATCGACGCCACGCGAGACGCAAAAGCCTCTTTCGGCGCTTCGTATATTGTCTCGTCTCGAACCCCGGGGAAATCCATCGGCGCGGGTGCGAATAGAACGGTTGCCCCTTCCTTGGGGTCGAGGCGGATGCCGACCGCCACCCATCCATCCTTGGGCGGTTTGGGCCGCTCTTTGAAGCCAAGGTATCCCGCGTCCTTTCTAGCCTCGACGATCTCAACGTCTCGTCCCCCTTTCGGGTCGTCGCACGCAATTAACGTCGAGGTGCCGGGCTCGACGTACAGTTTCGTAAGCCTGCCATCGTTCATCTCGGCACCCATCAAACCCCCGCCGAACATGAGGTGCGCGATAGGGGCGGCGGTTTGTATCGACTCGACGTTAACCGGAATCACGTTTGTGGTGAGGCTATAGTGCGACTGCCAATTGAGGCGCATTGCGCCATGCATCCTCCAGATGCCCCTGCCGTAAGTGCCGACGATCACATCGTTCCAATTCCGCCAGTAGAAGGACGTGACGGGCTTTGCCATCTCCGATCCAGGAACTGCTTGCCAGTTGTTTCCGCCATCGCTCGAACTGAATATTCCGCTTTGGGCGGTTCCGAGAAGAATGAACTGAGGGTTCATCGGGCAGAAGCTAATGCGAGTGGCGATGGTTGCCCGTCGGGATGCCCCCATGCTACCGAACGGAGTAAATTGGACGCCTCCACGGGCGAGGATCATGCTCGCGAGATGGGGGATCTCTGTCCAATCCTCTCCTCCGTTGATCGACTGTTTGATCCGCCTATCGGTTGCATCGACGGCGATTAGATGTAGCGCGTTTCCGGGATCTACTGCCACCTGCTCGTATTGGGCAAACATGGTTGAGGTGACACCAAACCCACCGAAACCGCTCATCCTTGGTAGCCTGCCATGCGCGCTCCCATCCCCCCCTCGGGTGATCCGAATCAGTTGGACGAGGGGCATGCCGTCTGACGCGGCGCCTGCGCGGACAGGTTGATATATGGTGGTTACCGCACCCGCTACAACCTTTGGCAGGCCGAACGGGAACTCGCTGTAAGGAAGCAACTGACGCCAAGTGGCGCCAAAGTTGTCGGTCACCGACATTCCGGCCCCGAAGGGCCCCGAGACGGTGCCTTGAACATAGGAATTGGCGCCTAGAATGGCGGGGGAGGTCGAGGCGACGCCGGCGGGATTGGTCCAATCTATGGGATTTGAAAAAAGCGGGCCTGAACTTCTATTCAAACAGCCAAAACACGCCGTATATACGAGTTTTGAAGAGGCGTCCGAGGCGACCCAGGGCAAACACTCAAAGTTGAAACCTTCGAAACGTTCGCCCATTGTCCAATGGGCACCGTTATCTGGAGAACTCCAGAGGTCGTTGTCTTGGGTCAGAAAATAGAGGTCCTGTCGACCCGAACCCACGACGCGTTGGCCAGCAACTTCAGTGACCTGGAGAGCGCTGAGTCCGTGTTGGCAACCCGCCGTAAGGGGCCAGGTCGCGCCGCCGTCTCGCGTCTTGTGGAGACCTCCGTCGGTAGCCAACAAGTAGGGAACGTTGAGGTGATTGACCGCAAAAGCGCGCGTGTCAGCGTGCGGAAGGGCCATCACGGCGGGTGGATCTGGGAAATCGAATCTTCCTCCGGGCGCTGTTCGCCTTCCTCGGGCTCGGAGAAGGCTGAGGCGATCGCCAAAGTACACATCCACTTCGTCGAATCCGATCCGGTGGATTTTCACAAACTCGCGCCCGCCAGCGCTGGTGCCGGGGAGCCTGAAGTTATCTATCCCTTGCCAAGTGAGCCCGGCATCCTGTGAAATACGAAGTTTGTCGTCAGCTCCAATCAGAGCGGAAATCTCTGAATCGCCATCGATGCCGTGATTTGAGAAGACGGGGCCGATGTCCGTTTGCGCGATCGGCGACCAGGTGACGCCGTTATCGATGGACCTGGCCACGCCTGCGATTCCCCCCGCGACCATGACACCGCCGCCAAGGGAGCCGACACACGCGACCAAAGGGTCCTGACCTGGAAGGGTGAAGACGTTTCGGTGGGTCCACGTGGCACCGCCGTCGTCCGAGGTTGAAACTCCCCGTGAGGTCCCTAAAAATATGCGACTACCCGGGTCTCCGCTTATTCCAAGCGCACGCATCGGGCGCGGTTGAGATGGCACATCGGGCGGGTCGGGCAGGTGACTCCAACTAGCCCCGGCGTCTGAGCTGTACCACGCTCCAGCCGAGTCGGGGCTCCCGAAATCTTTCTCGGCGGTTACCACGATTCCAGACCCATCGGGGGTGACGTACTTTACGTCGCTAAGATTGATTGCGGGCAACGCATCGACATGGGAGAAGGATTCCGCGCCGTCTGAGCTCACAAAAAGCCCACCTGTATCGGAGCTCACGAGAACGCTTCGGTCATCTCGCCACGCGACGGCGATACCGTTGATGCGTCCAGCACGGTCGATAGCTGGCTGAAACTCGGAAACCGTCCAATCGGTGACGAGAACTGGCGTTCGCTGGAATTTCAGCGACGCTGCGCCAACTAAGATGAAGAGTAGCCCGAGCACCCCTAGTGCTGGTGGAGTCCACTTCAAAACGCCCCTGAAATTCAGTTGGCGCTTCTCGCCCGCAAATAAGATAGGTCGCATATCTGTCCTCAAGAGCCGCAGATAGCGGTTACTCAAGGGCAAGTATGCTCACTTTGTTGCCTTGTGACCGGCTCAAACCGGAGAAAAGCGGTCCCTGATCGCCCGGGCAGCGCAGCGGGCGCTCAGCCTTTCCATTGCAATGCCGTCAACCATGTCGTATACTGAACCACATGGTACAGTATAGCCAAGGCCACTTCGATGCCTCGTTCGGCGCGCTCTCGGACGCCACCCGACGCGGCGTTCTGGAGCAGCTCTGGCGTGCGGACGCTTCGATCACGGCCCTTGCCGAGAGGTTCCACATGACCCTCACGGGCATGAAGAAGCATGTAGGGATCCTGGAGCGAGCAGGGCTCGTCACCACGGAGAAGATCGGGCGCGTGCGGACCTGCAAGCTCGGCGCTCGCGGACTTCAGGAAGAGGTGGCATGGATGGAGATGTACCGCCAGCTCTGGGCCGCTCGCTTCGACGAGTTGGACATGGTTGTCGAGGAATTGAAACGGAAGGAGAACGTAAATGGAAGTAAGTAAAGGAAATGAGACCACCGTGGAGCGGAAATCCGACCGCGAACTCGTCGTCACCCGCACCGTCAACGCGCCTGCGCGCATCGTGTTCGAGGCGTGGACCAAGGCAGAACTATTCAGGAGGTGGTGGGTACCAAAATCGTTTGGGCTGAACCTGGTTTCCTGCGAAATGGATGTCCGCGTCGGAGGGCAGTATCGTCTCGCGTTTCTCCACGATGGTTCGACAATGGAGTTCTTTGGCACTTACCTCGAGGTGATACCGAACTCGCGCCTTGTTTGGACCAACGAGGAAGATGGCGGACAAACCGTCACCACCGTGACCTTCGACGAAATAGATGGCAAGACCCTGTTGGTTGTCCACGACCTGTATCCCTCGAAGGAGGCGGTCGAGTTCGGATCGACGGCTGCCCTACCGGAGTCGCTCGCCCAACTCGACGAGCTTCTCGCCAGCCTGGGATCGAGTTCGGAGACAAATTGACGCGCAAGATTGCACTCCTTTTAATGACGCTCGTGATGACTATCGCGTCGGCGCAGGAGGAGCCAAAGACGGGCTACGCGCCGGTCAACGGGCTCAAGATGTACTACGAAGTCCACGGCAGCGGCGAACCGGTGGTGTTGCTTCACGGCGCGTTCATGACCATCACCAACAACTGGGACGGGTGGATCAGTGAGCTCTCCAAAACGCGGAAAGTCATTGCCATCGAAATGCAAGGTCACGGCCGCACGGCGGACGTGTCACGAGATATCACCTACGAAAACCTCGCCGATGACGTGGCCGCACTGCTCAATTATCTCAAGATCCCACGAGCGGACGTTATCGGCTATAGCATGGGCGGAATGGTGGCGATGCAATGTGCAATCCGCCATCCGGACACGGTGCGAAAGGCGGTCATCATTTCGTCCACATTCCGCAGTGACGGCATGGTCGATGGAGCGCACGAAGCTATCTCGGGACTCACGGCGGATGTTTTCAAGGACTCGCCCATAGAGACCGAGTACAAGAAGCTGAGTCCGACTCCGGCACTTTGTCCCGCTGACCTCACGGGAACTCTCGGTATTCGAGGTAACCGTCGGGTGGCAGGGTTTGGAAGACGAAATAGGCGCTCACCCTCTTGCCGCTGCGGGTGAAGTGGATCCAGACGACCATTGGAATCGTGAAGAATTCGGAATCGACCCCGTCCAGTTTCCACTCGGTGGGCCGACCTAGTCCCTCGTAGTCTTTGAATATGCCGTCAGAGGCACCCCCTCTTACTCGCGCATCCATGAGCTCGCCGACCCGACCGGTCGCGGCTCGCTCGTACCGAAGGGTATAGCAGGTGCAGCCGATCGCAATCGCCGAGATCAGTAGTGCCAAGGCGATGAGTCCACGCTTGAGACACACCTAGTCCGAATCCTCTGCCGGTATCGCATTCCACTTCGCACGGTAGTACTCGGCGAGGTCTCTCACCGCCTCGTAGTTCCCTGCCTGCAATTCCTTGAATTTGTGGTCGTCGACCTCAATCAAGATCGTTGTCGCGATCACGGAAGGCACGCCGAAATGGCCCGCGACGGCCGCATTCAATGGTCCTATCACGTCGTGGTGAGGACGTCGGGGCATTCGAATCATCAACTTCAGAAAGATTCCGGTTGTGGTGGAAGCCATGTATGCCGAACCCAGGTAGCCATAGCCAAGCCTATGCCTCGAATAGACATACTTCTCGAACCAGGTCCAGCGCCTCTCTTCCACGAACCCATTGTCCGACAGATTCGTTCCTGATCCATTCGGTAAGAGCAGCCCCTACTCCTGTCGCATAGGGCGGTTCTCGGCCCAGCGCCAAAGCAGGGCGAGGACGAATCCAATCCAGAGGAGAATCGGCCAGTTGATGTATTGAGCTTCGATGGCGAAGTCCTGACCCGATCGTGGAATCCAACCAGGACGAAAAGGGCATCGACGTGCCAGTCGAGCTAGACAATCCTCAGGTGATGGATCGAGACGACCCGATTGTCGCTGTCCCTCCCATTGCCGTCAATGTCATCGTGGCATCTTCTGGCGAATACGACTGAGGCTCAGGCAACCCAGCCAGAGGTTGATGAATAGGTCCATCCTCAGTAATTTGCATGCTGCAGTTCTTAGTCGGTAGCATGCTGTTCGGTGAAGTTTCGCGAAGAGCTGCCAGATAAGTGCCCCCCGTCGGATGCCGTTGAACCGGTGATCTCGTTCGTGGCTTATCGCTACGTCAGCAACAACCCAGTGCAGGAGTCGGACTTCGACTCTACATACAAGGTGTTTCCGACAAAGCTATTTCCCTTGCCGTGTCTTGCGAGGGGCCTCTCCATTTTTACGGATCGCGCCGATCTTTTCAGGGGGTCCATCCTGAAACTTCCGACTAAAAAGCGCGCTCATATTTGCAAAGTTACGGTCATGCCGAAGTCTGGCGTAACCAAGCCGACCGGCGGCGCTAGTCACCTAACGTGGTGGCCTTATGACGTCGCCATCCTCGAACACTGCGAGGTTGAATAGTGGCGCGCGCCGAGATGTACAAGATTCTCGCGTACTACGACGTACCCCAGGTGATCGAAGTGCGCGATCAAATTGGAGGACACTATGTCGGAGTCTACGTGGGCGGGGATTCTCGTCTCGGCGACTATGTGATCGCAGGGATCAGCCCCTACTGTCTAAGACAGTTTAAGGCCGGCGACATTGACCTACTCGCACTATTGACAGAGAGGCCCGCAGGCATCGGCTGGCGAATGGCGCAATTTGTTAAGAATGGGTCGGTTGAGATGTTACTGTCAGATGAGCGGCAGGACGATATCCCGCCAGACTATCTTCCCGATCGCGGTTTCTTCCTTCAGAACACGTACGACGTTGACTGGCTGGTGGAAAAGGCCCGCGAAGATCACAGCTTAGTCCTTGCCATCACTGTGGAACCCCCCGAAGCCGAGAACCATCGCGTGCACTCCGATGGCCTTGGGAAGCTGCTCATCAACCTCCAGCGGCTAATAAAGCACGCTTACGCTCGATGGGCCCGCGACGCCAAGGAATTTGCTTTCCCATCCGGGCACATCTTCGACGTCTGCGGATGGAGGCCCACATCCTTTCAAATAATTCTTGAGCCGTCTGAGAGAGAAAATTTGTTTGGCTCGTTCGAGGGTTTGCCAGCCCTTGAAATCATCGGTGAACTGTTCTCACATGCCGGCGACCCTGACGCCACAAGCAAATTGATCGCGGAAAAGTATCGCGGCCATCTTGCCAGCGCTTATCGTGACCTTCTTGACGTCCTGATCACTCAGGAAACAAGATTTGAAATTGCCTGGGCCGATACAGCGCAGGAACGAGCGACAAGCTACCGAATGACCCTTTCTGAAGCCAAGAACATCAAGTTGCGCTTAAACATGGTCAACAGGTTAACTGAAGAGACGGTCAAACTACGTGGCCAAGTGCTTGACGCAAACGTCAAAACCGGTGGATGGCTTCTTAGCACTGCTGAGGGCGAAAGGAGCGGCAAAACTGCCGACGGAGGTCCGGATTTTGAAGGGGTTGTGATGTATCAACAATACCTCTTCGAATGTTCGGAAACCCTTGAAGTTACGGGAACGGGGAGTGAGCGAGCACTGCTGCAACTAGAGCGCTATGAAAAACTCTAGGCCCCTCTCGACTTGATCCTAAAAAATGGTGGGCGGTATAGGATTTGAACCTACGACCCCTTCGGTGTGAACGAAATAATATCAGGTTCACGGCAAGGAAGACGAGTCTAAGATCGTCTTAAGATCGTCTCAGGAGGTCTCTCAATTGCTCTGCCAATTGAGAGACATTTGAGAGACCAATCTCCAATCGATTTGCCGCACAACCAGACTTTGTAACGCCTGCCGGAGCACTTAGTGAACGACAAGAACGGTGCGCCGCAGAAGGCGCGAACGGCCGACCGGGTCTTACGCAATGTAGATCGGTTGCAAGACAGAGGAGGTTTAGGCGAGGTTCAGTGAGCAGTGCTGCGTACTCACCGCCGCGCGCCGTCGATTCAGCACCCACGGATACTGAAGGGGTTATGTCAGGAGGATTGGGGGAAGGAACTCGGCGGATGAGGTCTTGGCCATTCAGGCAAAATAAGACAATGATGACCAAGTCGTTGCTGGGCCTGGCGGTGCTTTCCTTGATAACCCTTGGCTTGTCGGCGGTTGCTCACGCTCAGTGGGCTAACTCGACCAAGAAGGCGCAGAATCCTATTCTTTGGGCAGATGTACCGGACATTGCGATTGTGCGGGTCGGAGACACCTATTACATGAGCAGCACGACAATGCATATGAGTCCTGGATTGCCGATCATGAAGTCTAAAGATCTGGTGAACTGGAAGATCGCCAGTTATGCTTACGCAACGCTTGCGGACACGGATGAACTCAACCTGAAAGACGGAAAGAACGACTACAGTAGGGGCTCGTGGGCCAGCAGCCTGCGTTACCACAACGGAACGTTTTACGCCACGACGTTCTCTCTTTCCACCGGCAAGACATACATCTACAAGACGAAGAACCCCAATAAGACCCCGTGGGAGGCAACGTCGTTCACGCCATTGTTTGGTGACCACTCCCTTTTCTTCGATGATGATGGTCGTGTTTACCTGGTCTACGGAGGCGGCCAAATGCGGGTGACCGAACTCAAGTCGGATCTGACGGGCGTAAAGCCCGGTGGCGTGGATCAGGTTATCATCCCCAATGCCAATAAAGTGGACGGGGGAATTGTTAATTTGCCCGCGGAAGGCTCGCAATTCCGCAAGATCAACGGCAAGTATTACCTCTGCAACATCACTTGGCCGAAGAACGACATCCGCACCGAGATCATCCACCGGGCAGACAAGATCACCGGCCCGTACGAAGGCAGAGTGATGTTCCACGACCGAGGTATCGCGCAGGGAGGTCTGATCGATACGCCGGGGGGAGAGTGGTATGCCTACTTGTTTCAGGATCACGGCGCGGTTGGTCGAATTCCCTATCTTGTTCCGGTGAAATGGGTGGACGATTGGCCCGTTCTTGGTGTCGATGGCAAGGCTCCGGAGACGCTCGACATCCCGGCGAGTAGCGTCGGCTTATTGGGCATCGTGACGTCCGACGAATTCAATAGGAGGCCCGGCGAACGCCCTCTGCCGTTGGCGTGGCAGTGGAACCACAACCCGGACAACGCAAACTGGTCGCTCACCGCGCATCCCGGCACCTTACGGTTGACGACCAGCCGTGTTGATACGGAGTTGACACAGGCCCGCAATACGCTCACCCAACGCACATTCGGCCCCGAGAGTTCGGCGACGACCGCAATTGACGTGAGCCATATGAAAGACGGCGACTATGCTGGAATCGTGGCGTTTCAGAAGAAGTACGGCTTCGTCGGCGTCAAGAGGGTAGGCGATGTCTGGTCTTTCGTCATGACTAGCGCCCGCTCAAACAAGTCGGAAGAACTCGCCAGTATTCCTCTTCAACAGAAGAAAGTGTTTCTGAGGATCGACTGCGATTTCAAGGCTCGAAAAGACAAGGCGTATTTCTACTACAGTCTCAACGGCAAAGACTGGATCGCTATCGGCGAGCCACTGCAGATGGTCTACGACATTCCGCACTTCATGGGCTACCGTTTCGGTCTGTTCAACTTTGCAACCAAGATGGCAGGCGGTTTCGTGGACTACGACTACATGCGCTTAAGCGATAAGATCATCGCCGTGCCTGAGAGTGCGCCGCCGAACGGCTCGCCCTGTCAGATGCCAGTGTGAGCAAGATGTGCATCGCTGAGGCCCTGTTCCGTAAGAGATAGGAACAGAGCGTCAAAGACCCCTTGGCGATTGCTACCCTCCTAATTTCGATTGGAATGTAAAAGCACGGACGGCAGAGATGGCAGGAGCTACGCCTCTCACGTAAGGAGTTGTGAGAGTGGATTGGCCGTCGAAGCGACGACATTTGTTCCGGACCCGTCGGGACTCGATCCCACGTTCGGCTCAGAAATGGCCTCAGCCATGGACGAATCCGCCGAAACCGCAAAGGAGTTCTGGGCCGAAAAGCTGGGCGACAACTGGATCGCCAGTGGCGCCCTGAACACCGGGATCGACTTCGTAAGTGGCATCGGCTCCGGGTTCATGAGGACCGGATGCGGCATGGGGCGCTTCTCGTCCCAACCGACATGGGAAAACGCGCCGTCCGCCTTCCTTGACGCCGTAGCGGTTGCCGGAGTCGGGGTGGAAGCAGTCTCAGTTGCAGGCAAAGCCGGGACAATCATCAGGTCGTCGGAAGCTCTTCACACGACCTACAAACTTCAGACACAATTGGGCTCGGTCATCCGCACGGGTCGAACCGGTAGGTACTGGATATTCAGAAAGGTTGAACATGCGATACGCTTTCCAGACCTGGAGTTTGTCATTGACAGACAGTCCATCGACGCGGACGCAATCCGAGGGCGAGAGCAAATAATTAACGACTTATACGAGCCAATCATGAATAAGAGGAATCCGATCAATCCGAATCACCGGCTCCGGGACGACTACCTACGCGAGGGAGCAAAACTATAGAGATGGGTCGTCGCAAAAAACCTTACCTTGAGGGAGATTGGTTCCTCGTCCCTTTGGACAAACTGCCCGGAGCGTATGGCGTCGGCCTTGTTGCCAGAGTGGGCCGCTACGGAGACTTGTTTGGATACTTTTTTGGACCTGCGGTTGATAAGATGCCGAGCGAGGCCCACCGGTCGAGACTGCGTCCTGCTGACGCAGTCTACGCTGCATTATTCAGCGACGTTGGTCTTGTTGACGATTCCTGGCCACTCACTCCCCGTCTTTCGGTCTGGAGTGAGACGCGTGCTCTCTTCCAAATCCCCGAATTTGGCCACATTGACATGGTTGATCCCAACCTCGCGTTCGGGCGTCGATACGATGCGGAGGACCCATCAACAAACTTTGTAGAGCGACCAATTACCCTCGAAGAGGCTCAGTGGATGCCAAAGGATGGTTTCGCCGGTCATCTCTTTGTGCAGGCAAAGCTCACGAAGCTTCTCGCAGAGGGTGATCGGCCAGAGCCCGGGATGGGAGGGCGTATTCGTCCCACGATTTGGCCGGAAGAGATGTAACGCATTACTGAATTGCAGTGGGATGATCAAAAACGCCGGCTCACTAGGTGGCTTCATCGAACCGGGTCATTGTCAACCGGGGCGACCTTACCCAGATCGCTCCTCGGCATAGCTTCTCGAGCCCCGTGCGAGTAAGCCGGCAGAAAGCCATCGGAGAAGCATCCGTCTCTCAATTGTCTCTCAATTGGAGGAGACGACCTGAGACTTCCTGAGACGTCCGTAAATTCAAATTCAATCCAGCGAACCTGCCAGAACTCCCATGACACTGTAGGGGTCATCGCGCTAATTGAAGCCAACAATGTTTTCCAAGCCGCGTCGAAGGATCTCCTGAGAATCCGACAAGGGTCTCGTGTAGTTGATCTCTGTGACCGATCGGCCGGAGGCGTGTCCGATATGCTCCTTGAGCGTCGTCGGAGACACTTCCGGAAGGAGTTTCTCTATCCAATTGACGTGCGACAGCCTGCAGTCATGCGGAGACATGTCGGATGGCAACCCTGTCTTCTCCAGGATGATCTTCCATGAGCGGTATACGTTGCGCTTGAGCCTCGGCTTATCCTTGTCCTTCGCGGGCCATATGAGCTCGTCGGGCCGAAGATCGCTTGCTACCCCGCATAGGATCTTTTTCAATGTCGGAGACATCACGGCGAGGCGCTTCTTGCTGCCTTTGGGGAGACCCACGCCCTGCCCGCCCACTCGGTCGAGCCTCACGGCCCGATCCACTAGGATCAAGCCTTGGTCGAACTGCAACTGGCCCCTCGTCAAGGCCATCAGCTCCCCGAGCCTGAGGCCAGCGAGCAGAAACGTGGCCAAGAGCGCCCGCTCCTTCGCCGTAAGGCTGTTCGAACGGATGGCAGCAACCGCTTGCCGCGGCTCGAGCGCCACGGCGTCGCGTCGCGGAGGGGTCGGAACGTAAAGCGTGAAGGGATTGCCGCAACTCCACGGCACGCGGTGGTACGGCTTCACGGCCAGATTGAAGACTCTCACCAGGTCACGTTTGATCTCCAAGACGCTTGCCGCCCCGACGCCACTTTCCTGGAGCCCACGGTAGAAGGCTTTGATGGCGAGGGCATCGAGCCTGAGGAGAGAGACGTCGCCCCACTCTTTTCTCACATGCTTGTTGAACCGGCTTATGCGGGAGCCAAGCGTTGCGCTCGCGATCGACTCGGGCCAATCATTTTCCACGAGCCAGTCGAACCAGGCGCCCAGGGTCAGATCCTTGTCCTTCCGGGCTCGTTCGATCCTTTCCCCACGCTGCAACGACCGGAGGAAGTCCTTCGCCTCGGTCTTGGTCGGAAAGAGGCGCGACAGCCGCGACTTGCGACAGAACTCGTCTTCGTGGACGTGCTGGACGCGCCATTTGCCGGCGTGGCGCCCGGTCAGGACCTCGCGGCAAGAACCGTCTTTGTTGTCTGCTCTTGAACCCACCGATCGAGTCTACGGGATTCAATTGAGAGACGAATTGAGAGACGCAGGATGTTTAGTCCCAGCTAAACCGCGCGTAAAAGAAGCGATTCAGGTTCACACGGGGCTGGTGGGCGGTATAGGATTTGAACCTACGACCCCTTCGGTGTGAACGAAGGGATTTCTGGTTCAAAGGCTCCGTATAGATTCAATCGTGCGGTCATGTTCTGTCATGCCGTGCCATCTCATTTAGGAACTCCTTTAGGAACCTCTGCTGGTGGCGACTCAGACCAACTTGCTAACTTCTGGATCAAATTCCGAAGCTGTTCGACGGTGAGCCATAGGCAAATTCTGTGGACAATGCTGTAGCAATTTGAGCATAGCAATCCCGGCTCTTGGGCTTTGGGGATCACCTCTCCGCTCGACTCCGAAAGCGGAAGGTATGATGCGCCTCGATAAATCCTTCTACCGCTGATCCGTAGATCGAGACGAAGTCAAAGACACAAGCCTCACAAATCACTTGGTACCTTCAAAGACGAATGCATCGACGTCGTCGCGATCGAAAACACCCTCGGCAAGTTCAAATCCGAAAGTAAAGAAGGTGCGATCCGGCTCCATGTGGAGCCATCATAAATCTGTTTGGGGCACTCCCATGTCTCCGGCGTAAGAGACGAAGGGTGAAATGTGAATGCCGCGGATTGGGCGAGCATCCGCGCGTCATAGTGACGCGGCCGCACGGGAAACGGCAAAGACTCGCCTGTCTCAAGCATGTGCTTGGTGAGCTCACCTTGCACATCAAACCATCTCGCGTTTATTTGGATTATTGGAATCTCGGTCCCAACTTGCTGAATTCTTGTGCGGTCGATAGTCCCCAAGTCCTAAACATACTTGGTGGCGAGGGCGACTTCATTCACGTACCAGACATGCCCATCAGTTGGCTCAGGACAACGGTAAGCGTCCCTGCAACCGAAAAAAAGTGCGACCATCGGCGATTACGACCAATCTAGCAGCCTGGTCGGAGCGCCGAAATGCTGCATCTTAAACTGAGGTTCGAGCCAATTCGGCTCTTCATAGTCGTTGGTTCCTTCGATGACACCGGTGAGGTCACGGAAATCGTTCTGACCGAGGACCTCTCGCCTTAAGCACTCCACCGGATCGGCAAGCCCCGGATCCACTCTCGCAAAACTGCTAAACAAGCGGCCCAAAGAAGTTTGTAGATGCCGCGTGCTGGGCTCATGTCCGCGAAATATTCGCCCCGATAAGTGAGCCGCTTGGAGTACTTCGAAAACCTCACCTGCTGATCCTGCCTCAAAAGTCTCAATTTTACGAGGCGAACGCATGTCCAAGTTTGACAGTTCAACATGGTTGAACACTGAGAGCTCCGACCATAGCCATGTCTGATTTGCAAGGCTTTAGATTCTTGGTAGGCTAAGATAACTTGTGGCGTCATCCAAAGCCCAAATGGTGTTCGTCGTCTATGGCCGGGACTCATTGGCAAAGACAGCACTGTTTGGATTTCTGCGCGACGTTGGGCTTCGACCTCTCGAATGGGAACAGGCCGTACATCTCACTGAGACGGCGTCTCCATACATCGGGGACGTGCTGGATGCGGCCTTTTCACATGTCCAGGCCGTAATAGTTATGCTCACGCCCGATGATGAGGCGCGGCTTCGTCCTGGGCTAGTCGAGGATTGGGATCCCGAATTCGAAACAACTCTTACTGGACAGCCTCGACCCAATGTGCTGTTCGAAGCAGGAATGGCCTTTGGTCGCCATCCGGAAAGGACTCTATTGGTTGAGATGGCGGCCATACGGCCGTTTAGCGATGTGACGGGGAGGCATGTCATTCGGCTCACCGACAGTGCGAGTTCTAAGCACGCGCTTGTGGAACGGCTGAGGAGGGCCGGTTGTGATTGTGACACGGAGGGCCAGGACTGGCTTAGAGGGGAGAGATTTGTTATGGTCGGGGCTCAAAAATTACAAAGCCCGGTTATGAACGTAAAGCCACCTTTTTCTCCGTCTATACTCGTGCATAGCCTAGCAATCGTCAATCCTCGATCGGCGTATGCTGGAATCGGATCGACCTTGGTTGTGGACGAAACCAAGACGATTGGTCGAGGACGGCTGTCAGCATCAAAAAAGGGCCTCACCGTAGAGCGTCAGAACCAGGCAGGAAGCTTTGTCATCGAAGTGCGGGAATTTCTTTCTGATGGACGCTCCACGCCTTTCATACCAAAGGCGGAGTCGCCGTCCGTTAATGCCCGAGTTCTGTTAGTGAAGCTGAAAGCCTCTGTATCATCGGGATCTTGTGGACTTAAGATCGCGACAGTGAGCCATTTTGATCGGCAAATCCTCGACTACCGCTTCGTTCAAATTGACGCCGGCAAGTCGCAGATTCGTGAATGCCTTTTGACGATTCCACCTGAGAGCGCCGCCTACTTCGAGATCCACCAATTTGGTGCAACCGAACTTTCGACGCTCAAGATCACGTCGTTTGAGATCCTGCAACTCTCAAGCTAGTTTCGTTGCACTGAGAACTCTTGCTGGTCTCGTTGCCAAATGCTCGAATTGTCCCCGACGAAGTTCACTTTCATGGATGAAGCTTGGGGTTGTGAAAACGAAGCAGTCGAACTGACCAAACCGCCAGCTGGTTAGTTAGGGCCAAAGTCGCAGAGGAGACGGACGACTCCTTCTGCGCCATTTTCGTCGGAGACAAGTTTGAGATCGCTCAGCATGCGGCCCCCTCTCGGTGGCCCTACTTCTTGTTCATGGAACGGAGCGATGATCGTGTAATCGGCCCCCGGCGACATTGCTTATTACCCCCACTATTCTGCCTACGCTATCCAAGACCGGCCCACCAGAGTTTTGCCCAAGGCAACTTACGCCATCAATCGTAGGTCGAACCTCGATTCCGCGATCCGATTCTCTAACTTGGTTGCGGAAAAAACCGGACCCGACGATTCCTACGGCACGTGTTCCATGCTGTAGGCGGTTGTGTTGACCTCGCGGATTGCCGAAGCTAAACTCTACGTAGGTAAAACCTTTGAAGGTCAGCGGTTCCCCTTCTACAAGCGGTGTCATTCGAATGGTTGGCATTAGTCCGACAGTTGGATCGCTCATTGCAGCAAGCCACAGCTGATACCGTTCAGTGGCTTCAACGCCAAATTCAGGCACCACTGAGACTATAGAGATATCCCCTGCCGCAAAAGGAAACTCATTCCCCGCCTTCCAAGTGAGGTCGAGGCGCGGATTGAAGACATTTTGCCCGTAGGGCTGCACGTTCCCTTGAGGGAGATATCCTTCCTCGCGCAAATCACTTCTAAGGATCTCACCGTTGTGGCGAGCAGTCGCGATGTGCGTGGACGAGACGAAAAAACACGATCCCTCCGGCCGAGAGAAGTCTTCGTTCACGCTTGGGCTCGTTTTGACTAGTCCCGCCGCTAGAATGAGAGCTGGATTTACTCTAACATCGTCGACCGGTAGACGTTCTAGCATGTTTTGAGGCGCTTATCCAGATTATCCATCGTTTCTTGGCAGGCTCTTTGAGCTCGAATCGTTGCCTTGATCTCAGCGGCACTTAAGATTGGCTGAACAAATCGATAGGGAATTCAAGGCGTCGTTTGCTGCTTTCTCTGAATGACATAGCCAGCGGAAGCGTTAGCGGCTCCGCTTACGAAAACGGTCTCTTCGCTCCGTGTATGCTGCGATTTGGTCAGCAACTTTCTCTTCCAACTCTTCCGAATTCGGAGTTGAAGCAACCTGACCATCCAAGAATTCCTGAATGTTTTCGATGTGAGGAGCTGACTTCAGATCATCGTCAATTGACAATATTAGGGGTTCTCCGCTGGGATTAAGAGTTGGCATCAGCTTTGTTCTATCGAAGGCCCCAGAGGCGAGAACATCGTCGCGAAAATTATGCGTGAAGTAGTCGCTCGGTCTTTTTGCCCCGGCCGAAGGGCTTTCGCTTTTCCATGGTGCCTTTCGGTTTTGATACTTATCCATTTCTAGTGCACGAATTCTGAATTTGAGAGCGTCTTCAATCAGATCACTATCGCCTGCTTCATCCGATCCGGCGCGATTTTGTGTCAATGCCCGAATCTTGGTGAGCAGCAGTTGATGGTCCGTTGAAGTTGCGATATCGATCCTCACAGATTTCGTGCCATTAGTCTAGATGACCAAGCCTACCCCGGCGGATATTCTCAACTGAGAGTCGGACGCTCAGGCAAAATACCCGGCTATGCTTCATCTGAGCAGCCCCGATTTCATCGATAAGGTCATCGAGCCAATTATCCGCCTCGGTTAGTTTCTCAGAGTTGCCATCCCTAATTCCTTCGACCACAGCGATTACTGCCTGCGTTCCGAAATGGCGATACAGGTCGATTTGAGCCCATCCTTCCTCTCCACGCTCGGCGGCATCACGACCATAGAGCATGGCGGCGAAATCAGAATACATCCGTGCTGTCCTACAGTTCTGAGTGAGAACCGCTATTCCACGTGCGAGCGTGTCGTAATCAAGTGCGCGAACCTTTGGGTCGTGAGACCCAGCGAGCCTTAGTAGCGATCTGTAAGTGTCCAACTCGGCGGTAGCGTCAAGCCCAGAGCTACCCAAATCAATTGAGAACCCATTCACGATCGATGCTCTCGTGAGCATTCTCACGACGTTCCGACTTATGTCCAAGGCAATTTGTATCGAACGCTCAGTTCCCAGTTTCGCCTTGCTGAGGAGCTTTCTCGCAAGGTTGAAGCTCGGCATGCTTTTCTCGGCGATGCCGTCGAATTCAATATGTGCGATTGCCGTGCCTGTATGCTTTAGCCCCTGAATTTGATCCAGGGGGTCTATACGTTGAGATAGCTCTTGGGCCTTTTCCAATGCCAGATCGTAGTCTCCGTAGGTCAGAGCGAGGGGTCCGAGTTTTCGAAGCATCAGGCTGCGGACCGAGTCGTGGATGTGGGAAGTATTGTATTGTTCCAGCAACACGACAGAGTGCCGATAGAGTTCATCATTGCCGTTCAGACATTCGGAGTACCACTTTTCGACAGCCAAGGAAAGCTCCACGTCGTTGTAAAGCTCTGGGAACTGCAGCCACTCCAACATGCAGGCAACCCCCATGTCGCCGCCATATGGATTCCAGCAATATCCATCAAGCATGCCCATCGAGGTGAATCGGTAAAGGATGTCGCGGCGTAACTTGTCAGCTGACTTTTGACGTGCATCCGTCTCGTAGGGGTTTTCTCTCTGTTCCTTGCAGTATTCAATGATTTCCCAAAGCGTTCCGACCTCGCCCGACCACCCCAGCTGGCTTAGGTTCTTGAACCTGGTTCGAGCTTGATTGGAAGTAAATCCGGCACGTACAAGCCGCCCCAGAAAGTCCTTTTGCATGAAACGACCAGCTTGAACCTCCAGATTGAGTGCTTCGGAGACTGAAGTAAACGTACGTTCATCGCTCTGCAAGGCTCTTCTGGGTTTTGGTTTAGGCACTTTGAACGTGGATTTTACACACTCACTCAAATCTCATGTCAAATTTTCCCTCTGGATAATTTCAGTGCGATCCTTTAGCAGTCGTGAAACACAAACTGAAGTTGTTTTTAGGAGGAGGAGCACTGATTTTCGCCGCAGCGTCCTTCTCGGCGCAAACCACTAGCCCTGAGGTTCCCATTGAATGGGTGATTGGGATCAATGCAAGCGACAGTGTGACAAGCCGAGGGGACAATATGCCTACCTTAGTGAACGCTCTCAACCTAGCTTGCTCATTGCCCACTTCCGACACGTATAAACTCGTGAAGGTTTACCGTCAGGCTCAGATCGCAATTTCTGAGAGCCCAATCCCGCTAGGAATTTCTTCCGCTTTGACCGAATGGAAGCGAGACCTCAAGCCCTTTCCTGAACCGTCTTCGGTGAAGGGCACACGCAGTGACCAGTTCTGGAAGATTGTGGCGAGCGAAGCCGCAAGCCACCCTGACCAGAGAGTGATTGGCGTTTTGATAGGCGACGGCTTCTCCGAAGGTTCGGAATCAAGCGTATTTGCGGAGGCCAATAAGCAATTATGTGCCCTCACAAATTTTGCTGGGGCAATCTACGTGGGAATAGCACCAGGGGCAGACCCAGAGATTCACGCCACGATGGCAGCTGTTGATGGCAAGCACTTGCTCCACACAATTGCCAACGTGAGGCAGTACCGAGACGTGCCTGATCAGATCGCTACATTCATTGGAGACAAGCAATGAGCATCTTCCAAGTTCCAGATCCAGAGTCGCAAAAGCACCCGATTCCAGCGCTTGGTTCTAAGCGAGCTCAAGTTGAAGGTATTTCAGAAATGGCCGTTGCCCTCGAACAAGGCGAAGCGTTTGTCCAGCGCGTGGCTTCACTTCATGCGGCCGGTCGGGCGGATTATGCCCAAGATCTTCTTCATGCTCATGACTTGTTGGATGATGCAATCCACCAGTTCAGCACTGTCAGATTTGAAAACGATAACGCTTGGCGGTCAGCTCTAGAAGACATAAGAATTGACAATGACGAAGTCTTGAGGAGACTGAATGAAGTACAGGCACGGATGGATGCTGAACTTGCGATGCCGACACTCGAGGTTTCGTATCTTCGCCGCGCCTTTAATGAGGCCACGTTCTCGGCTGCCTTTGCGACTGGTGCTCTCAAAGCTCCTGAACTCCGTGCAACACCTCCGAAGTCCATAGACGAGCTGGCCAACGAACGGGGCGTTGTGAACAGCACGGCAAGCGAAACAGACTATTGGCTTGGCCAGGTAGGCCTGTTTTTCATCGGAGCTTTCTATGGACTATCGATTGCAGCGAGGCAGGAATGGGTGCGGATTGAAGCCCCGCTTCGAACACCTGGAATGACCTTGGCAGTGGCGGCTGTGGGGATTTTTCTCTTTCACTTCATGAAAAAAAACGTTGAATCTTCTTTCCAGGCGGGGGCTGAAGTTTGGTTCTTCGAAAAGAAATGGGGAGGGAGATTCGCGATAGCAATAGCAGTCGGCATGTGCTTCCTCGCTATCGATACGGTCATGACGCGAACCGGGCTCCTGTCTGTCGAGACCCTTACCAACTTAGCTAATGGGGGTGAGACTTCTGAGCATAAGTTGATGAATTGGGCTCTTAGCTTTTCGGTTGGAGCGGCCTTCCTTTACTACGCCGTTCGGGAAGGCTGGAATCGAGGAATTCAGGCTGCCTTGGAGCAAAGGACTCTCGGCACCCGCGATGCCCAACAACGAATCTCCACGGAAAGTCATGCCGCGAGAATCGAAGCGTACTTGGAGTCCCCGGACACAAAAAGAGCTGCGGGCCTCGAACAACTCGCTTCTACTATCAAAGCTCACCTTGATCGGGCTCAAGCTGAGGTCGTTTCGATCAAACAAGCCCATGAGCCGATTCTCCGTGAGATCATTTCCAATCTCCAGCATCCCTCGGTTCGCTTTAACCCTGAACTCCAAGCGTTACGACAGCAGTTGCTTGAGCGAAGTGACAACGCATACGCCGTTGTTCAGAAAATGGCTCAGGGCAGGAACACAAATTTTGTGAGCACAGGCCAACACGTTCCGCCCCTTGGTTTGTCTGCTCCCGTTCGCGTTCACTCGAAATTCAGATTCTTGAAGCAAATCACCGCCTGGCTTGGTCGACTGTTTGGATCAAACCCACAAGCGAACAACCAAAGGATTGCCCCGTAGTCTCAATCGTTTCTTGCCCGTCGGGCTGACGGTCGCCTGCACCGGAGGCGGTGGGCAATGCTATCGACATCTTTCAAACGGTCAGAACTCATGGACATTTACAATTTACTTTTAGGGGGCATAGTGGTCTGCCCCCATTTGGTAGGCCATTCATAACCTCAGACTTCTGCGCATTCTAACACGAGAAGATTGGAAGCCTGGGAGGGCGTAGCCCGAGCAGGTTTCCAATCTTGGGCGGCGATCGACGGTGGACGATAGCCAAG
>JBBQFM010000022.1:0-76609 GCA_038321975.1 Fimbriimonadales bacterium
CGCTCTACTCCGGAAATAGAACACAACCAATTCCCTCTGAGGGCCTTGCCTTCGCATGAGCGAACAGAAGCCCGAATCGCGGGACGCACTGTTTGAACGAAGTGAGTTTGCGTCCCTCGGGCTTCCGTGAGCGAATACGCAACGAAGGCACCGCCCGAAGAGGGAATGGCCAAGCGGAGCGCACAGGGCGCGAAGCGCCCACCCCGTCGCGGAGCGACAAAAGCGAAGCGCCCAAATTCCGAGCGGAGCAGGCTAGGCGCCCGGTTTCGTGCGCTTAGGATTCTTCGGCTGTACGGCGGCCGTCGGCTTCTTCACAGCCGGGCGCGGCTTAGCCTTTGGCTTTGCCTTCAGCGGCTCTGTCGACGCGGCCGCAGCCGCAGCCTCAACTTCTTGCTTGCCCGTCGGGCTGGCGCTCTTTGACGAGGTGGCGGTGGTCTCTTTCACTTCCTCTTTGGGCGGCGCGGCTTTGGCTGCCGTTCCCGACTCCGGCGCATCCGCCATCTCGTTGATGACCTTGCCGATCGTGATGAAGCCGTTGCCGATCAATTTCGCAAACGGACTTGCCTTCTTGATCACGACGGGAATGAGGGCGGCGGCCATGACGATGACGCCTGCGCGACCGAACGGAATAGATCCACGTGCATTCATATGGTTTTGCCTACTTTACAACTGACTGCAAGTCTGTGAAAGAAGGTCCTAGGCCGGATTCTCGGTTTCTTCGCGCGGAGCCGCAGCCACCTGGGCCTTTTGGGCCTGTTCTTTCTTTGCCGCATCCTTCCACCAAGTGAAAATCAGCAGGACCGTAGCGACCGTAATGCACGAGTCGGCCACGTTGAAAACCGGGAAGTTGATCGGGCGGAAATAGAACATGTCGGTCACCCGGTGAAACACGAGCCGGTCGATCAAGTTGCCCAGCGCACCCGCCGCTAGCAGCCCCATCGCGATATGCCCAACCACCGATTCTTCCGGATGCTTGAGGCTGTACCAGCCCGAAGCCGCCGCGATCGCCACCGCGATTGGGGCAAGCAGCACGCCCGCGCCCTGAAACAACCCGAAGGCGATCCCTTCGTTGTAGTTCAGCGTGATCTCAAAAACGCCGGGCCAAGGAAGGCCACCCAGAGCGCCGTGGGGAGGAATCGCGTGCCGGACATAAGCCTTCACCCACTGATCGATCAAGATAAAGCCGATCGAGAAGGCGAAGAAGATCCAGGTGCGGTTCTTCGCCACCGTCATAGGCCGAGCACCTTTCGGTCGCGGGCGGTGAGAGGAACCATCGCCCCCTCGACTTCTACTTCCACGACGTCCGGACGCCGAAGTCGCGAGCGCTCGCACTTGAGATAAGCGCTCTTCTTAAACGAAATCGCCTCGTCCCCCGAATCCAGGTGAACCCAGCTGACCTTAAGGAACGTGGCCAGATCCTCAAGCGAGAACCCATTCAGCACTTCGACATCCGCCGCAAGCTGGGTCAAGTAAAGCACTGCGTCCTGACTGTCCTTCACTTCGTCGGTGCCCCTCCACTGCTCGAACTCGGTAAAGATTCGACCACGCAGGTCGATCAAATCCGCGAACCCGGTCTGAAGGTCGCTCCCCTCGATCAGGTCGAGCCTCGCCTGGTCCGGAACATCGAAGGTTTGAATGTGCACGCTACCTTCAACGCCCGGGATGCGCGCCCAAGTTTCCTCACAGGTGTGAACGAGGATCGGCGCGAGCAGTTTGACCAACTGAGTCAGCGCGTAATAACAGGCCGTTTGCCCCGATCGCCTCTCCGCCGAACTCGCCCCGTCGCAGTACATGCGATCCTTGATCACGTCCAGATAGAACCGCGAAAGCTCCTTCTGGCAGAACAGACTCACCGAGTTGATCACCGCGCCGAAGTCGAAGTTCTTGTACGCCTCGACGCACTCCGCAGTCAACAGATCGATCTGCTCCACCACCCACTCATCTATAGGTAACAGCGCTCCAGAAGCCGCCGAAGGATCGTAGTCGTACAGGTTCGAGAGGAGGAACCGCAGCGTATTCCGCACGCCCCGATAGCTGTCGCCAACCTGCTTCAGCAAGTCGTCGGAGATCGGCGCGTCGTTCGCGTAGTCCACGCTCGACACCCAGTAGCGAAGCACATCAGCCCCGTACTTATTCGAAGCCGCCACCGGCTCGACCGAATTCCCCGACCGCTTCGACATCTTGTTTCCTGCCTCGTCGTTCACGAATCCGTGAGTGACGACCTGGCGGTAAGGAGCCACTCCACGGATCGCGGTGCTAATGATCAGCGAGCTGTTGAACCATCCTCGGTGCTGGTCGGAACCTTCAAGGTAAACGTCCGCCGGAACATGCTCTCGCCAACGCGGCTCAAATGGCCCTTCAAGCACCGCAACCGACGTCGATCCCGAGTCGAACCAGACGTCAAGCACGTCGGTTTCCTTCGTGAACTCGGTCTCACCCGTCTCTGGGTGGATGTAACCGGTGGGAAGGATGTCCTTCGCATCGTACGAGAACCACGCGTCCGAGCCTTCGCGTTCGATCAGGCGGGCAACCGACTCAATCGCTTCGGGATCAAGCACGGGCGTTCGGCTGGGGACGCCGTAGAAAACGGGAATGCCCACGCCCCACGGTCGCTGACGCGAGATGCACCAGTCGGGTCGGTTCCGTACCATCGCATCGATGCGGTTCTGACCGGCGGCCGGGAACCACTGGACTTCCTTGATCTCGTCCAGCATCCGAGTTCTCAACTCGGCATGGTCGAGGGCCATAAACCACTGCTCGGTGGCGCGGAAGATGACCGGCCGATCGTCGCGCTCTGCATAAGGATACGAGTGCGAATAATCCTCGACGAGCAGCAGTGCGCCGACTTCCCGGAGTCGGTTCACCACGATCACATCGCAATCTTTGTAAAGCACTCCCTCGAACTCGCCCGTCTCCGCCGTGAGATACCCGCGCTCGTCCACCGTGTTCGGTACCGGCAACCCATACTTCTGACCCGTGTAGAAGTCGTCCCGACCGTGCGAAGGGGCCGTGTGAACAACGCCCGTTCCATCCTCGGTGGTGACGTAATCCGCCATCACCGCGATGGAAGGCCGACCGTAAATCGGGTGGTGGAAGGTCATCCCCTCCATGTTGATTCCGTCCAGTCGCTCAACGACTTGAGGGTTCTCCCAGCCAAGCTTCGCCGCGATCTTTGGCACCAGAGCATCGAGCACCAAGAAGTGCTGACCATCCACGAGTACGACGGCGTACTCCAACTCCGGATGAAACGCGCATGCCAGGTTGGCTGGAATCGTCCAAGGGGTGGTCGTCCAGATGATCGTCGACAAGTGATCGAACTTCTCGAACAGGCGATTCGGGTCGGTCCCTAGAGGAAACTTGACGTAGATCGCCTTGCTCACATGGTCGTGATAGACGATCTCCGTATCCGCAAGCGCCGTCCGCGAAGTCGGGCTCCAAAGGGTCGGTCGCAGCCCCTTATAGATGTAGCCGCCTTCAACAAGGCGCTTGAACACACGCACGATCTCTGCTTCGAAGCCGTAGTCCATCGTCGCGTAAGGTCGCTCCCAAAGTCCGAAAACGCCGAGGCGCTTGAACTGGTCGCTCTGGATCTTGATGTACTCCGCCGCATGTGCGCGGCAAGCCTTTCGCAGGGTCACCGTGTCCGGCGTTTCCTTCTTCTCATGAAACGCCCGCATGACGGTCTGCTCGATCGGCAGTCCGTGGTTGTCGAACCCGGGCACATACGGTGCCCGAAAGCCCATCATCGTGCGGGACTTGACCACGAAGTCCTTGAGGATCTTGTTCAGGGCGGTGCCGATGTGGATCGGCGAGTTCGTGTACGGAGGCCCGTCGTGAAGCACGAACGAGGGAGCGCCTTTCCGGGCTTCCTGAATCACATGGTAAATCGAGTCCTCGTTCCACTTGGCCTGAATGGTCGGTTCAAGCGTGGGCAGGTCAGCCTTCATCGGTATCGTGAAGTTCTGATCGGGCAAATTGAGGGTGCTCCGCAAGTCCATGGGAAGCGAGCAGTTTACCTGCCGGTGCTGGCGTACCAGTCAGGACTCCGGAGATGGTTCCCAACCCGGAGGAACGTCCACGCGAAGCGTGTAGTCGGCGATGTCATCGACGCGGGCGAAGCCCGATCCATGTCAGCAAGATGACTACTCCTTCGTCGCCACCAGCCCAAACGTATGAGGCAACCGAGCCATATCGCCCACCGGAATGTGTTTGAACTGATCCCAAAACGGCTCCGGAAACTCTTCCAGATGTTCGACTCGCATTCCCACGTTCGCCACGGCGGTCACCGTCTGGCCCACTGTCCAGACCCGCGAAGTCAGCTCCACTGGCTTCTCCGGCTCGGTCCGCCCCGCTGCCTCGAACGGAAACCCACGCCCACGAATCGAGGAAGCCTCGAAGTAAGTCCCACCTTCTCGGAGTTCGTACTTTTCCGAATCTTCGTTCCAAGCGGAATCCAGCGGATGCCCTTCGAAGAAGAAGAACTTTCCACCCGGCTTCAAGAGCCGCCAAACCACCGCCGCCCAAGCGTCCAAATCCATCATCCAGCAGGTCGCGCCCTTACCCGAGTACACAAGTTCAGCCGTCCCATCCAACTCTGAAGGCGTCTCCAACACGTCGGACCGGATCCAAGTCGCGTTGGCTCCAAGCGCGTCCGACTTCTGCTTGGCGTAGCCCAGCATCACCTCGCTGATGTCGACCCCGATGAATTCCTGGGCGCCTGAGGGCAGGGTGGGGGTTCGACGCCGAACTCCTTCAGAAGGTCTCGATGGAGCGTGTCTTAAACTCCTATCCCTCCGGCCCCAGAACACTGATATACTAAACAAATAGTAGACATATATCTACCAAATATGGATCGGCGTCTGAGATACCTCTTCCTCGACGTCAACAGCTTCTTTGCCGCCTGCGAGCAACAGAAGCACCCCGAGTTGCGTGACCGACCCGTCGCCGTCGCCCCCTTAGACTCCGATTCCACCGTCGCTGTCGCCGCCTCCAAGGAGGCGAAGAGATTCGGGGTGAAGTGCGGCGTCAACATCGGCGACGCCAAGCGGATGTGCCCCGGCCTCATCATCGTCGGCGCTGATTTCAAGCTCTACAAGGCCTACCACGAGGCGATCAAGGAGACCGCCGAGAAGGTGCTTCCCATCGAAGAGGTGCACAGCATCGATGAGATGAGCTTTCGCCTCCTGGGAGTCGAGCGCGAACCAGACGCCGCGCTAAAAATCGCGAAAGAGATGAAGAAGGTGGTCGCCAAGGAGCTCGGCGACGTCCTCACCTTTTCCATCGGCATTGCCCCAAACCGCTTTCTCGCCAAGATCGGCACCGAGTTGCAAAAGCCGGACGGCCTCGTCGTTATCCGATCCGAAGATCTCCCTCACCGCCTCTTCGAGTTGGGTCTCCGCGATTTCCCGGGCATTAACGTAAAGATGGAGCGCCGCCTCAACGCCAGCCTCATCTTCAGCACCGAGGCGATGTGCAACGCCAACAAAAACGACCTCCACAACGCTTTTGGCTCGGTGATCGGCGAGAAGTGGTGGTATCTCCTGCGCGGCTACGACCTCGAGGAAGAGAAGACGACCCGCAAATCCCTGAGCCATTCCCACGTCCTCGCCCCTGACCTTCGCACCGACCAAGGAGCCCGCGACGTCCTCTTGCGCTTGCTTCAAAAAGGGACGGCACGCCTCCGTTCAGAAGACCTCTTCACCGAGCGCCTATCTATCGGCGTCAGCTCGAAGAAGAAGCCTTGGGGAGCCGAAGTCGTCCTCCCCCCAACCCAAGACAGCCTCCTCATCAACGCCCGATTCAACGAGCCTGGGAAAAACGAGACTTTGAGCAACCCCACAAAGTCGGCATCAACTTCACCCACCTCCGAACCCCCGAAATCGTAACCCCCTCCCTCTTCGACGAAACCCTCCAACGGACGCTTTTGAACCGGGCCGTCGACAAAGTGAACGCCAAGTTCGGCAAGAACAAGGTCCATCTCGCCGCACTTGAAAAGGTCAAAGACTCCGCTGACGAGAAAATCGCCTTCAACAAAACCTGGCTCTTCGCTGAAGGCAAAGGAGACAACGACTGGCTCGACCTCGTGCCGGGTTTGAAGTTGAACGACTGACCCTTCCTAAAACGCCACAATCGCGTCCCGCTGAATCGCCAGCGCGTCCCACTCCGAACCGCCCATCCCACCATTCACTAACACAAACGTCCCCGCAAATCCCGCGTCCCGAGCAAATCCGAGACAAGCTGAAGCGTCATCCAAGTCAAGCTCGGCAGGCGACACAAACTCCAACTTCGCATGACAAGTCTCCGCCCGCGGCAAAATCAAAGGCAGGTCGTCGTACTTCCGCGGCTTGGGCCAGTTGCCGAAATCGGCACAAAGGCCGAGTTGCCCATCGAGCGCATCCAGAATCTCAATCACCGCCGCTGGCGTTGAAGTCAGATCATGCCAGTTCTCGATCTCAACCCGCACCGTGGACCCCGAGACCAACTGTCGAAGAGCCCCAATACTGCGGTCCGCCGCCTCGCGAGAATACGTCTGCTTTCCGCCAATCACCCGCGCATGCTGGGCGCCCAACAACTCCGCCGGTCTGAGCCAACCGGCGATCCATTCGGCGTCTCGATCGCCATTCACCGGATCAGAAATGTCGCCTTCATCGATCAAAAGCGCATGCAGAGAAACCCCCGCATCCGCCAATGCCAAACGCAATGACTGCAAGTATGCGGGCTCACAGCTGGGCAGATGGAAATGGCAAAGCTGCAGTGCCGAATACCCATGCTGGGCCAGCAAAGCGGGCAACTCCAGCAAAGGCACAACCAAAGACGAATGCCGATTCTCCTCCTGCGCCCCCGCCGAAGGCGAATCGTGATAAGTCACCCCAATCGTCTTATGAAGCGCCCAAGAAGAAACCGCGATAGGATTCAGCATTCCGCGAAGGTCTTACCCGGAACTCAAGCGAATAGAAGGGACAACGGGAAAATCCGCCCTGAATCAGTCACCCGGCACCCGGAGAACGGAGAACGGAGAACGGAGAACGGAGAACGGAAAACGGAAAACGGACCCTACTCTTCCACCGTCGTTTCCTGAGGCATCGACACCGGATACAGTCCCGGCCGGTACGGCTTGGGGATCTGGAACAGACCTTCGTTCAGCAACGCCCATTGCCACTCCGGAATCATATCGAGCGTCCGCTCGACTTCCGCTTGGTCCTCGGTCGCCGCCTGGGCGACCAAGGGCAAGAAGTTATCCCACTTATAGCTGTTCAGCGAACCGGAGTAGGTCGCGATAGCTGCCATATTGAACCCCGTGTCGTACTTGCCCTTCCCTATGCGCTGCAGCGGGAATTCGATGATGCGGATCGCCGGATAGAACAGCTCCGAGTTAGAGGAAAGGTCGGCGAACGCCGCCAGCATGTACGGCTCGGTCGAAACGACCTTCGCCGCATTCACGTCCCCAAACCGGAAATGTCGGCGGACGTTCGCAAGCCGACGCCACTGGGGAAGCAGCATCACGAGCCAGATTCCCGCCAGCAGCCACAGCTCCATTGCCGCCGCAGTGAGCAGAAACAAGACGTGAAAAGTGAGATCCCACTTCAAACGCGGGTTCGTTCGCAAGTAGGTTCCCCAACTCACGGTGAGGTTTGCCTGGTGAGAAGCAACCGTCTGAGTCTCTTTTTTGTTGCGTGCAAATATCAAATCTTCTATCCGATTCTTCCACAACGTGCGAAACCGGGCCCACGTTCCACCGTCCCAATTCCTCAAATCGTGCACAATTGCCTCAGCCCACCGCCATGACACTGCAAGTACCGTTCGAGGAGTTCGCGAAGACGGCCGAAAGGATGTTGGGGCACAAAGTCGCGTTCGTCCGAGCCCACGGCAAGGGCAGTCTTATCACTGCCGCCGCTCCCGACAAGAACATCTCGATCGCGAGTTGCTCGGACTCCCTCCCCGAAGACGTTAAGGGCGAACTAAGCAAAGCCGGCTTCGAACTCATGACCGGTGAATGGGCGATCTCAATCCCCGAACCCGTTGCCGAAGACCCGCTGGACACCGCCTACGTCGCCTCGGTCTCCTACATCAGTGGCGAGCACAAACCGGGCGTTTGGGTGGATGCCTATCCCACCCAGCCGACTCATGTGCAAGTGCTCAGGGCCCTCTTCGAGGAATTCAACGACACCGGAGAACTCGCCGATGTCTCCTTCGAAGAATTTGTGCGGCTCGCGAACCCAAACGTGGTGGTCGTCGCGGCGAACGAGCTCCGCAGCTATCTGCGCGAAAAAGAAGACGTCTAGCGGACGCCCCATTCCCACAAGCCGTAGGCCGTCTTGTCATCCAAAGGGTGACCGATTTGCCGCAGAATGAGCTCCGCTTGCCCACGGTGGTCCGCTTCGTGAGCAATGAGATAGCCGAAAAATCCCGCCGAGTGAGGTTTGAATCCCTTGATCTTGCCCTCCTGCAACCCGCGATTCAGCAACTTCGCAATCGCCTCTCCCGAAGCGGTGAGACCAGAAGATAGCTCCTCAACCGAAGCCCCCGGCTCGATCTTCTGGAGCTCGCCCAGCAGATCCGGTGCCGCCGGCTTCAGCCACATAAGACGCACATTGTGAATGTGGGCGAACTGTCCACCAACCGTCTTGCCCTTTGTCGGAGCGATCTCAAGGGCTTCCGGCTTCAATGCCGCGAGAAAGAACAGATTGAGCCGATTCGAAATCTGCCAAGCCTCGACGATTTGCGCTTCCAAACTCATCGCAGTCGGGTCGTGGCCTCTCTTTCAAGGCTCCGCACCCAGAGAAGAACTGCGATGCCGCAAGTGAGAACGCCGAGGATGAATACGGGCCAAGCTTCTTTGCCCGCGCTTCTAAGGTGCATCGCCCAATAGAACACTCCGATCGCAACCGCGACAAGCACAACCGCCAAAACCTTCAAGTACGGAATCGCGAACTCTTCCGCGAGGTATTCGGGAATAGGCAGTGACTCGTTGTCGCAATAGCGCTGGACGTAGTCCATCGCTTCCGCCGCCGGCAAATCGCTCTTAATCTGCACCACCTTCGCCAGCATTTGACGAGAGACCGCTCGGCGCTCTTTGCGCGCGCCCTCAATTTCCTCGTTCAGCACCGCTGCAAGGTCGATGGAAGCTTCCTGAAGATCGTTACCCGCTGTCATTCACTCACCCTATCCCATTGAAGATGATAGGGCAATTAGCTCGCTTTAGCTAGCCCTTGCTCTTTCGCTGTTTTGCGCGATGTCGCAAACCCTCGACAATCAGCGGGATAACCGTCACCCCAATCATCCCGATCATCGCGAATTCGAAGTTCTCTCGAACCGCGGGAATTCGGCCAAAGAAGAACCCCGCACCGACGCAGACCCACACCCAAATGAAAGAGCCGATCGCCCCGAACGAGATGAATTTCTTGAACGGCATTTCGCTCATCCCCGCCACAAACGGAGCGAACGTCCGAACGATGGGCACCCAGCGAGCAAGAATGACCGTCTTGCCACCGTGGCGTTCAAAGAACGCATGAGTACGGTCGAGGTTGGAATGCTTCAGGAATCGCGCCTTCGGATTGCTGAACATACGCGGGCCGAGCCACTTGCCAATGTGATAGTTCACCGTGTCGCCGCAAATGGGTGCCGCCGTCAAAATCAGCAGCAGAAGCCAAATGTTGAATCCCGGCTGATCTCCCACCGGATGGGCAAAGATTCCCGCCGCAAAGAGCAGCGTGTCGCCAGGGAGAAAGGGCGTAACCACAAATCCCGTCTCCGCGAAAACGACAAGGAAAAGAATTGCGTAAGCCCAGACTCCGTAATTGGTGATCAAACCGCCGATGGTCTTGTCGAGGTGGCGGAAAAAGTCAAGAATGTGAACGAGTTGGTCCATTCGGAAAGAGGGCCGGTTGGCTGGACTTTCAGTATGGGCGAAGTGTCCTCGCCCACACTTATGGGGTCTCAGAGAATCGGGACCCCGTACCCGCTCAAGTGGCCGGGGAGTAAGCTAGCGCTTGCTTGGAGAGTGACCCTTTAGTAGCGGAAAGCAGTTTGAATTCCGGCGGCTCTGAGCCGACGAACGATAACTTCTGCGCGAACCTCGTAGCTTCATTCACCGAGGCTATCGTCGGTACTGACCTGTCCGGCACGATCACGACCTGGAACCTAGCGGCGGAGGCCCTGTTTGGTTACTCCGCCAAAGAGACGGTCGGTTGCCCGATCGATCTGATCATCCCCGAAAACCGCGCCGACGAGATGCGGGACGCGATGGACAGGATCGGACGCCGCGAGGCGTGCTCTCCGTTCGATACAACGCTGCTCGCGCGCGACGGCGGAACTCCGCCCGTTTCCATCTCCGTCTCGCCCGTTTTCGACAACGCCCACAACTTGGTCGGAGCTGCCTCCCTGATCCGAGACCAAGGGCCAAGAAGTAAAGCGGTCTCCGCCCAGAGATTCCTCGCCGAGGCAGGAAAGATCCTTTCGTCATCGCTCGACTTCGAAGCGACGCTTGCCAACATCGCCCGCCTCGCTGTTCCCGAACTTGCCGACTGGGTTGCCCTCGACGTCCTCCTGCCAAACGGCGAGGTCGATCGGCAAGCCGTGGTCCATCGCGATCCGGCAAAGGCTCATCTAGCCGTCGAGCTCAGAGCAAAGTATCCCGTGAAGATGGATGCCGATTCCGGTATCGGCTTCGTGATGCGAACCGGCACCGCGGAACTCTACTCGCGCATGACCAACGAAGCCCTTCGTCAAGTCTCCAACGACGAAGAACACTACCGCGCATATCTCGCCGTAGAGATGCACTCAATCATGTTCGTGCCCCTCACCAGTCGCGGAAGACTGATCGGAGCCCTCACCTTCGTTGCGAGCGAAATCGGCCGATACGACGAAGAGGACCTCGCCCTCGCAGTGGAGATTGGTAGAAGAGCCGGCCTCGCCGCAGACCATGCCCTGCTATTCGCTGCCGCCCAAGGCGAAATCAACGAGAGAATCAAAGCCGAGCGCGAACTTCGCCTCCTGCACGACGCCGGCCGCCTCCTCGCCAGAACCCTTGAGCCGAGCGCGATCTTCGATAGCCTCCAAAGCCTCGTGTCCGAGGTCATGGAGTGCGAGAACCTGATCGTTTCCGAATACGACGCGTCCAGCGGCCAGATCCACTGCGCATACGCCTGGATCGAGGGAGAAAAGCCCGACGTCTCCGAATTTCCGGCAGTTCAGCTCGATCGCACTGGAAAGGGAATGCAAAGCTCGGTCATCATCTCCGGCAAATCCGAACTCATTCTCAACGTCGCCGAGCGGATGTCCCAACCGGGCACCACCTACTACAACGTCGAAAAAGACGGCGAGGTCAACCCCGACGGGGAGTCAAACACCGACACCAAATCGATCCTCATGGTGCCGCTCAAGTTAGAGGACAAGGTTATTGGTGTCGTGCAAGTAATGAGCCCAATCGCGAGGGCCTACGACGAAAACGACCTCCGCATCCTCGAGCGAATCGTCATCCAAATGGCCGCCGCCAGCCGCAACGCCGCCCTCTTCCAGCGCACCCGAGCCGAGAGCCAAGAGCGGAAAATCGCTGAAGAGCGATACCGTTCCCTCGTCTCCGCCACCACGTCACTCGTCTGGTCGGCCAACGCCGCCGGCGAATTCGTCGAGCCCCAAAAGGCGTGGGAGGATTACACCGGCCAGCCATGGGAAGAGCATCAGGGCTATCTCTGGATGAACAGCCTCGAGCCCAGCGACCGGATCGCCTTCTCGCGACGCTGGCACAAAGCGGACGACGATGAATGCGCTATCTTCGAGGCCGAAGGCCGACTCTGGTCGGCCAGCGAGAAGCGCTACCGCCACATCGTCGCCAAGTCAGTCCCCCTCCGAAACGAAGAAGGCAAGATCCGCGAGTGGGTCGGAACCGTCACCGACGTGGACGAACAGCGCCGCGCGGAAAACCGCAGCCGCTTCCTCCTCAACCTCAACGAGCGTATCCGCCTCGTCACCGACCCCGACGAGGTTCTTCAAGGGCTTGTCGAGGCGCTTGGCGAACACCTTCACCTCAGCCGGTGTAACTACGGCATCATCGACTTCGAGAAGGGCATCTACAACATCGTTCACGAATACCAGGCCGAAGGAGTCGCCTCCACCATCGGAGTCCAGCCGATACGCAATCGGGACGTCCTTCACGAGCTGGAACTGGGAATCACCCGAGTCGTTACCGATACCAGCACCGATCCCACAACCTCTTCTTACTACGGCCCGCGATATCGGGACATGAATATCGGTGCCCTCATCACGGTGCCCATCCTCAAGGCGAACACCCTCGAAGGCATCCTAAGCGTTCAAAGCTTCACCGCTCGCGAATGGGAGCCGGACATCATTGCCCTCGCCCAAGAAGCCGGCGAACTCGCCTGGCTCGCCGCCCAAACCGCACGCGCCAACGAAGAGATCCGAACCCTCAACTCCGAACTCGAAGAGCGTGTCAAAGACCGCACCGCCGAGCTAGAAGCCGCCAACCGCGAGATGGAGGGTTTCACCTACACGGTCAGTCACGACCTCCGCGGCCCTCTGCGCGCGATCCTCTCAACCAGCCGAATCCTTAACGAAGACTTCGGCGAAAACGTCACGTCGGACATGGAAGTCCTGCTGGAAAGACAGGCGAAGGCAGCGGGCAAACTGGCCCGGCTCATCGACGACCTCCTCCGCCTTTCTCGCCTCTCGAGAGAGCCTGTTCACAAAGAGATCTGCGACCTCTCGATGATGGCGACCGAAATCGTCGAGGACCTCCGGGATCGTTATGCGGGCACCCAGTTCTCGATCGAGCCGAACCTCTCCGTGAAGGCCGATCCCCGCCTCATCCGTCTCGCGCTGGAGAACCTACTCGAGAACGCCGCCAAGTTCTCCTCCAAGACCGAGAACCCGCGCGTTTCCCTCACGTGCTCCGAACAGACAATCGAGATCTGGGATAACGGCGTCGGCTTCGATATGATCTACTCGGAAAAGCTTTTCGTCCCGTTCGAGCGCCTCGTCTCCGACGAACAGTTTCCGGGCACCGGAGTGGGCCTCGCCAACGTGAAACGAATCATGGAGCGCCACGGCGGCAAAGTGTGGGCCGAATCCGAACTCGGACACGGCGCCAGCTTCTACTTCCGTTTCCCTAGTGAGCTTGAATAAACGCCAGGATCTTCTCCCGAATCTCGCTCTTCGGAGCCGCAATCGCTGCCACCGTCCCAAAGTGACTCGTGCTCTCGGGCTCGTAAATCGAGACCGCCACTTTCTCCGCTTTCAGGTGCTTGATGAAGTCCATCGATTGCCCGAGATCCACGAGCTCGTCCTTCTTCGAATGGATCACAAGCCACGGCACTTTTGAAAAGCCCTTCAAACGAGTCGGTGACTCCGCCACCCGTCCCGCCTGATCGGTGCCGAACGCGCGATTCAGAAACCAGTTATCGTAAGTCGGCCAGACCTTCGAAAGCGAAGGAATATCGTAAATCCCCTCGATCCCCACAATTCCCGTCAGCGAACTCTGCCGACTCGCAATCATCCCTGCAATATGCGCGCCCGCCGAGTGCCCGACCAAGAACATTTTCTTGGCATCGAACCCGTACCGATTCGCCCGTGCCCCAAGAAACTTAATCGCCGCCGTCACATCCTCCGTGGGATCGGTCGGAGCAAATCGGTTGGGCGGCCGAGCAAGCCGATAGTTGACCACTGCCACCGCTAGCTTCTCGGCCACAAAGCTCTTGGCAATCGCCGCATACTCGCGCTTATCCCCCGACACCCAAGCCCCACCATGCACATAGATGAGCAGCTTCTTGCTCCGATGGCTCGGCAAGTAAAGGTCCAGCTTCTGCTCCGGACTCGCAACATTCTCGGTGTAAGCAACGTCGATCGTCGTTGTGAACTGAGCGCCAAGGAGCAAACCAACTAGCATTGCCTCCTACTACGTCGCCCGTCGAACGGTCATGTCCGGAGATGGTCCCCCTTTCCCAAGGGGGAGCCGTGGGGAGGGGGGTCGCGCCGACCGAAAACTTCCCCCTCCCCGCTACTTATCGCCCCTAACCGGCACCACCGCCGGCTTCTTCGGATCCTTAACAACATACAAATCGATAAGCAGCATCTCGTCCTTCGAAGACGCTCCGGCCTTCACCTTCTTCGGCGGCGAATTCGGATTCCGAACGTTCGCTGTCGAGTTATCGAAAGTCCCCGTCAAGATCACGTACGATCCCTTAGGCACCTTCAAAGGCTGCTTCAAGTTGTAAACCAGTTGCCAATCAGGATCCCAATCGCGGATGCAGACCAAGGGCTTCCCATAACCAAGCGGATATTTCACCCACGCCTTCATCCCGGTGCCGAGGTAGTGCATGTGCGGCCACACCATGTAGATCGTGCAGTCGTCCTTCACCAGCATCCGCGTCTGGGCGGTGTACATCGGCACCCGAGGGTTCACCTGCAACGTCCCCGAGCCCGCGGTTAGCACTTCAACATCGTGCTCCGGCTTCTTGTCGCAGAAGTAAATCCCAACCTCGGTCTGCTCCTCTTCCACCTTTCCTGTCGCCTTGTAGTGCACATCCAGCACAACCGCGTCGCCCGCCTCGACCTTGAATCCCGTCCCCTCCGGCGCGACAAATGGCGGCGCCCCCGTCGACCACATTCCTAGGACCCCGTACGGATCGAATTTGTCGAGCAACTTCTGATTCCAGCCTTCGACCCACCAACTCGGGACCTTCTTGAGCTTCGCGATGTCGTCCTTGTGGAAGAGCATCGGAATGATGTGGTGAACCGTGTTCTTCCCACTGGGTCGAAACTCGATCGCCTTCACCCACCTCGTCTCCTTCAAGTTGAGCTCAACGAGGTAGTCACGGAATGAATCGGCACCCTCCGCTTCAATCCGGTGTGCCTTCTTAGTAGTGAGAATAAGGTCCGGCTTACCCATCCGCCAGCCCTCAACCGCCGGTGGAGGAGTCGGCTCTTTAGAGGTATCGCCGCGAGGAGCGCCCGCATCTGACCAGTTCTTCAGCGTGAGAATTTCCGCGTCGGTGAGCTTGGCGACATGGTCGAACTCCCCGTACCCATCGACCGCTTTCCAAGGGGGCATCCGCCGCGTCCCCGTCACCAGCGCCACCATCGCCGCCTTCGCCTTCGCATTCTCGTAGCCAGCCAGCGAGAAGGGCGCAACATGGCTGTCGCTGTGGCAAGAAATACAGCTCTTGTTGAGGATCGTCGCCACGTCGGCACTGTAAGTCGGCACCGTAGATCCCCTCGTAAGCACTAAAAGCAAAGGCAAAAACACTGCCTTAATTGTGCATCACTTATTGGAACGCACCTCATGATCCCCTTGACCCCACAGAGGGTTCCCCTCGTCAGGAGAGTGTCCATCATAAAGGAGGCGGCCCAACTGTAGCGTCGGCGCCCCCGCCGATGATCTGCCGGCTGCGGTGAAGTCCATGGTTTGAACCTATGACAAACCTCTTCCGGATCTTAAGCGCTACATCTAGAGCGTCCTCTTTACAGCAGGGGAACCGCGGGTGAGGGGAGGAAGCAACCTGCCTCCTAAGTCGCGAGCCAGACAAGGCTAAGCCCCGAAATTCGTAAGTCAGTCCATTCGATCCCAGAGCCGCTGTGATGATGGATACTTACATCTGATGCTTGGTGCTCTTGGCCGCCGCCTCCGACTCTTCCTCCGCAGCGAACTGGATATCCAAAAGGACTACATGATCTCGCAGCTGCGGCCGACGAACGAACTCGACGAGGCAGGCTGGACTCTCCGCAACGAGAATGGGGAGACCCATGTAAGTGGGCTTAACTTCGCGTTCAACACGAAAGACCACATCCATTTCGTCAGGCATCTGATTTATGTCGCCAAGCTCGTCAAGGAAGTGAATGCCAAGCTCAATCACCTTCCCGATGGTCGGGTCGAAGTGCAAGTCGGGCAGGTCCGAATCGCACCGGAAACCGCCCAGGAGTTGGGCATTGTCTCGGAGGTCTTTTGCGACAAACTTTACCAAGTCGAGTCGCCCGAGCAAATGTTCGTGTGGGATGTCGGCGCTAACGTGGGTGTCGCCTCCCTATACTTCGCCGGAGTTCTTGGCTACGACGTTGCCGCCTACGAGCTATTCCCCACGACTGCCGCGGCAGCGAAGAATAATATCGAGCGAAGCGGGCTGTCCGATCGGATTTCGTTGACCGTTGCCGGAGTGGGTCGAACCAACGATCTGTTGAAGCTGCCTTACTTTCTCGAAACTCGAGGAAGCAACGGGCTTTACCGAAAAGCGGGTTCAGAAGGAACCGAGAGCTCCTCGATCGTCGAAGCCGAAATCCGCGATGCCTCCGAGGTCCTGAGGGAAGTCGTTGCTCAGGCAAAGGGCCGCCCGATCCTCGCGAAGTTCGATTGCGAGGGCGCCGAATACGACATCATTGCGAGACTCGAAGAAACGGGTGAACTTCGCTCCATCCAGGCCTTCGTGATGGAAGTCCACACGTTCACCGGACTCGATCCGCAGCAAATCGTCAAATCGCTCACAAAGGCAGGCTTCCTGGTCCGCAGTTTGCCCACCGCAACCCGCGAGCTCGGAGTTCTGTTCGCCTCTCGAATGGGCTAGCGGCCTTTCGTAAGTTTGACAAGGCCGCAGTCCATCGCAGAAAGCTTGAAACTGACACGGTCGCCAACCGGTGCGCGCGAACCGCTCCAAAGGTCGGTCGCCGTCCATTTACCTTGCAGCCCCATTCGAGACAAGAGAACGTCTCGGTTCACCGACTGCTCCTTGTCATAGTTGAATGCAGCCAGGTAAACCACCGACCCATCTACATGATAGAAAAGGCTGCCCGCCTTATCTCCAGTAGCCCCCTCAACCGGACGAAATGCGATCGACTTCCGGGCCAAATCGAGCAGCGCCTTCTTGCTAAAGATCGCCTTCACCCGCTCCCGCGCCTCCGGCTTTGTCAGGTCGTCACCCTCGACCAGCATTCCGCCTCCGATTACCGACGCGGTGAACCGCGTCCTCGATTCCGAGAGGGTAACCGGCGGCTCGCCAAGGGGCTGATAGACGCAGGCGCTGTCCGCATCGTTGAATCGGTAGAGCCGGTTGTGCTCCCACCAGCAGTAAGTCGCCGAGTTCAGCAAATACTCGCTGGAGCCGATGTTCGCAAACGCGTCGCAAGAGAAGCGACGGCTATGGGCGTAGCCATGAGGGAAGAGAGGCGCGATGCTGAGGCTGATGAACATCTTCGACTTCGCCAGCTTCGCATCGATGTGCTTCACCCCCGCGATGTACGCCTGAGTCCCTGTGAGAACCTCCGGATCGTGGTGCTTGCCTTCAAGAGCGGCGTGGGTCATGAAGTCAAACTTCACGAAATCGAAGCCGAGGCGAATGAACTCGTTCAGCATCCGATCGATCCGGGCGACCGCCAACGGGTGGGTCGGGTCGATAGGGTAACCGCCGTCGAGCCTCGGCAACGGCTCGCCCTTGCTGTCTCGCAGCACGATGTCTGAGTAGTGGTCTTGAGTCTTGTCGATCCGATCCTTAAGCTCGCCCCAGATCACGTAAGGCGTGTAGTAGATGCCCGCCTTCAAACCCTTCGCGTGAACGCGCTTCACGAACGCCACCCGCTGGTCCAGGGTGAGGTTGTCCCAGAAAGAATCCAGGTTGATGTAAGCAACCCCGCCATTCCGATACTCGGGCAAATCGTCTTTGATGAAGTCAGTCGCGACTCTCGCGTCGCTGTCCTTCAGCTTGTTCTTGTGTCCCGACCACGAATTCCACCCAAACGGCGCTGGCTCGGTCCAAGGGAGCGCCGGCTTCACGATCGCATTGAGATCGCCAAACCGCTCCATCCCATTCCGCCAGTCTTTGTAGAAACCGATCGAGAACCGAGCGCTCTTGACCACCGGCCCCGGCAAGATCCCGTGCGGCTCGTGGTCGCGGGTCTGCTTTCCCGTCGCCCCACAGAACGCCTTCAGCCGTGACTCGTCGGGAATGAACTGCACCGCCGACTTCCAAGTGTCGTGATCGATCGACCCGACCACGAGACCGTTTCTCGACCCGTCGTCATAAAGCGCGCCAACCTCGTAGCTCCCCTCCGGCTCCTTCCATGCATCCGAGCGGTAGCGAACGTAGGCGTCATTGTCGTACGGCACGTAGAGCGATTGCAGCGGATCCTTGTGCCTGAGACTCACGCTCGTCGACACTATCGGAGCGATGTAGTTCGAAGCAACCTTAGAGGTCGCCGAGAGCTGAGTAAAAACCTCCGCCCGTCCCGAATAGACCCACAAGGACTGAGTGAGCGCCCCATGCTGCACCCGAATCAGGACGCCCTTTCCAAACTTATCGTGTACCGATTGGCGGCTTACGATATGAGGGGAAGAATCCGTCGTCCGAACCACCCGCCCGTCCTGAAACCTGACCTCTCCCGACGCCGATTTGATCGACGCCCCCGCAAAGTCGAGATCGAATGAACCCGTGCCACGGTCAACTGTGAGAGTCACTTTACCGTTTGTGTAGGTGAACGGCGACTGGAGCACGAGCGGGAGTATGAGAGCGACCATATGAGGAAATCCGGAGATGGTTCCCCTCCCGGGGAACCGTGGGGGAGGGGGTTTCGCCCACCGCCTAGCTCAGGCTATTTCCACTCCTGATACTCGCGCATATAGCGCTCGATCTGGCCTCGGCCGGGCCAAGCGTCCATGTTGTAGTTCGGGCTCGAGAACAGACCCCAGATGTCGTCATCCAACGACTTATAGCCGTTGATCGCCTTCGCGTGGCCATCGAAGAAGCCAGAGTTGATCTGCTTGTTGCCGAGGCTTCGCACGACGGTAACGTTGTTGTTCACTGAGTCGCAGTCGTTGCCGCCACAGCCGTAACAAATCTGGTGGACGTAGAGATTTGGATACGGATCTCGCGTCGGTCCGATCATCATCGTGCCCGCCGGCTTATCGAGCGACGTCATGCTGCCGCTACCGCCCACGTTGCGTGGAGTCTCCCAAGACCAGTAAGCAACCCACGGCCACATACCCTCCGCCTGCTCGCCCTTCTGTCCCTCGTTGATGCCCGCATCCGTATTCACCGAGTAAGACCGCGGGAATCGGGTGGTGGTGTCTCCGAAGATGTTGGAGCCCTGGTTGGCAGGAAGTGCCGCCCAAGAGCCGCTGTAACCCGGCGAGGCGAAGATGCCACCGTCGTGGGTGTCTTGCCCGGTGTACGGAGTGCCGTCCGGCTTCACATACTTGCCGCCGTTCTTGATGTACGGCAGAACCGAGTCCTTCCAGAGAATCAGCTTGTATCGCGGCTGATCCCAGAAGCCCTGCATGACTGGCGCCACACAGTCGTCGCTGTCGCCCCCGTACATGATCATGCCTAGGACGAGTTGTTTGACATTGCTAAGGTCGGCGGTGCGCTTGGCAGCTGCCTTGGCCTGAGCGAAAACGGGGAAGAGAATCGCGGCTAGGATCGCGATAATCGCGATGACCACGAGGAGTTCGATGAGTGTAAATGCTTTTCGAGTCATGATTGCGGACCTTCTTTGGTCGACTGGAATCTACTGAGATGCCGACGAAAAAACTAAGAGCGAGATGAGTCGCGGATGACGAGTTGAGGTTTCAAAATTTTCTGCTGAAGGGGAGCCGTGCGGTCTTCCATCTGCGCCTTCAGGAACTGGTAAGTGAGGGAGCACATCTCCTCCATCGGCTGCTTCACCGTCGTGATCGGGAATGGTCCGAACTCCGCCTCTTCAATCCCGTCGAAGCCGACAATCGCAACGTCCGAGCCGATCTTCACCCCGAGTTGTTGCAGGGCAAACGCTACCGCGAGGGCGAGGTCGTCGTTCATGCAAAGGATCGCTTCCGGCATCGTGCCCGCATCCAGTTGCTCTTGCAAGGTCTCCCGGACCATCACGAGAGTGTCGTCGGGAGAACCTATGGTTCGGGGCTCGAAGCCTGCATCGACCATCTTGTCGCGGTAGCCCTCAAAGCGAGGCCCCTTGGTCAGAAGCCCCGATGTCATCGGCGCCATGAACGCGACATCTCTTCGGCCAATGCCGATCAAGTGATCCATCGCATCGGCGGTGCCCGCCTTGAGGTCGATGCCAACAAAGCTTTTCGCCTCCGACCAATAAGCGCCCATGCTCACAAACGGGGTATTCGGGGCAAGTCGATCGTAGTTCTGAGCAAACGCCTCGATCGAGTCGGAGGCGTCAAAAGCAATGATGCCGTCTACCGGAACGCGAAGGGCCCGCGAGAACGAGCGGTCCCAGTGGTACTCCTCGTCCACGTCGGTAATCGCCATCGCCATTTCGGTCTGGCCGAGCCGTATCCGCATTTTGTCCAGGACCTGACTCCGGTATCGCGAATACTGAAGACACATCCAAAAGCCGATCAGGCCCGTGCGTCCCGTCATCAAGGCGCGAGCGGATTGGTTGGGCTGGTAGCCAAGCTTCTTGACCGCGTCAAGGACCTTCTGTCGAGCCTCCTCAGAGATCGGGACATCGGTGCGGCCGCTAAGTACACGCGACACCGTAGCTCCCGAAATGTTGGCCATCTTTGCCACATCGTCGCGAGTCGGACGGTTTCCATTTTTGGAATGAACGCGTGTTCTGTACACGCGATCATTGTATCATGAGAATTCAAGATTTGCGGAAATTAGATTTTTGCCAAGGAAAACCATGCAAGTGAAACAGCTCTCTATCCTGCCCCTCCTCGCCGCTCTTTCGATGGTCGTCGGCTGCAACGACACCTCGACCCCCGAGAGACCCGCCATGGCCACCCCGCCCGACGTCGGCAAACCCTTCAAGCCCCCCGCGACCAAAGCCGAAAAGATCGCCGCCATCAACGCCTCCGCCGCCCCCGCCGACACCAAGAAAGCCGCCATCGACAAAGTAAACGCCGGCCCCTAGCCGGAACCGACCTCCGGAGATGATGCCCCTTTTACCGTGGGGGAGGGGCGCGACAACTTGACTTCGAAGCCCGAATCTCAGCCGCGAAGCGGACGAACAAAAGACGTTCGCCGGCCAAATCCCGACCGCGGAGCGGTCAATACTCCTGGCTGAGCGTCGAAGACCTTAGGCAAGGCGCATGAGTATCCCGACGCCAACCTAAAGTCGATCCACGCGCAGAACCATGCTCTCATACGCCCCAAGCGCCGGAAGCAAAACCGCTCCGCCCCCAACAATCTCCGCCTCAAAAACGCCGAGCACCTCGGACACCCGATACTGACCCGCCCCCAACCCCTTCAAGTCCAAAGCCAAAGCCGGAGAGTTCCCGAGGCTGTAAACAAAGACCACCGCAGAGTCACCCAGGACGTACTGCAAAGTCGACCGAGGCCCGTCGTAAGGCGACTCCAGCCGATACAGATCCCCGAACTGGACAACCCCCCGAATCTCCTTGTAAGCCGCCACCGCCGAAGCCGCGTACGCCCGATCGGCGTCGGACAGCTTATCGACATCCATGTCCATCCCAAGCCGCCCACTCATCGCCACATCAAAGGCGAACTTCAGGGGCCGATTCCCGAGTTCCGTTACATGCGCCGCCGAAGCGATCGCGGGGAAGAAGTGGCTATATCCCCACTGAATGAAGACTCGCCGCGCCGGGTCCGTCATGTCGCTCGGCCAATACTCGTGGGCGAACTTCATCGCCCCGTAGTCCACCCGGCCGCCCCCGCCTGAGCACATCATGAGTTCCACGCTCGGATGTGCCTCGGCGAGCCTCGCGAAAATCTCGTAGAGTGCCCGCACGTATTCGATCCAAAGGTGCGACTGACGATCCGCCGGGAGATACGGCGACCCCGGTTGGGTGACGTACCGGTTGCAATCCCACTTCACATAGGAGATCCCGGGGTTCTCGCGCAACGTACGATCCGCGACCTGAAAGGCAAATTCCTTTGCCTCCGGGCGGGTCAGATCGAGGATTAACTGGTTCCTCTGCAGTTCCAGTTCGCGGTGCGGTTGGCGAATCACACAATCCGGATGAGCCTCGAACAGCTCACTATCCGGATTGACCATCTCAGGCTCGAGCCAGATGCCGAAGCGCAGTCCCCGCTCCTTCGCCGCCTGGGTGAGAATCCCAAGCCCGTGCGGCAGTTTCTCCGCATCCGGCATCCAATCGCCCAGCCCTTGAGTGTCGTCGTCCCGCGGAAACTTGCGTCCAAACCACCCGTCGTCAAGTAGGAACAGCTCCATCCCGAGCGCCTTGGCCCCGTCTAGCAGGGAGACGATCTTCGCTTCGTTAAAGCTGAAATAGGTCGCTTCCCAGTTGTTGAGGAGGATGTCGCGGGGTCGATCGCCATCTCGCAGAACCCTTGTGCGCACCCACCGGTGAAGCTTCCGGCTAAGCTCGCCCTTGCCTGATTTGCTCCACGCCCACACCATCTTCGGAGTCTGGAAAGTGTCTCCCGGCGAGAGATGATACGTCGAAGCGAACGGATTGATCCCGCAAATGGCTCGAGTCTCGCCCCTGGGGCCAACCTCAAAATCAAACTCGAAACTCCCCGACCAAGCGAGGGATCCGCCAATCACCAGCCCCTCATCCTCTTGAGCCGGGCCACCCCCCGAAAGAATGAACCACGGAGCGCGGAACTGGTGGGCGCGTACGCCAAGCTTCGAATCCAGCGTCTTGACGCCGTAAGTCAGCTTCTCTTCGCTCAAATGCACCTCGTCCGCCCAATCCCCTCGAAATTGCGTCAACCAAAATGGCTGGTTCCCGAGGTGGAGGGCTGAAGATGCGAACTTGTCCAGCCGCACCGCACCCGTCTCCTCATGCCGGATCTCTGTCCAGGTCTCGATGACGTCGTCTTCAGGATAGGTTTGGAAGAGCAGGGAAACTTGGAAGGGGTAAGCGTCGTCCTCCAGTTCGATCTTCGTGAGATCACCTTCGGCGGAAAAGCCCGCGACCCTTAGATCGGTCGAAGTGTTGCCATCGGAGTGAACGACCGTGAGCGCCGGCTCAAACACCCACCCATTGCCCGCTGTTGGTATGCCTGGCGCCTCGCCACACAGCAGCCTCCCCTCGGGAGTCACGACAAACTCGATGGTCGCGCTGGGGGTTTGGATGCGAATTTGGCAGAGGTCTGTCATGGGGGTGGGGAGGCAAGAGTGTACATGGTTGACAAAACCCCAAGGGGCGCGCAACATGAAGGTGGTGTGAATACCCTCCTCGCTCTCATGGTCGTCCTTCCCGCGTTTTCAAGTTCGAAAGACCCGTTTCTAAGAGGCGGAGACGTCTCCGAGATCCCCCAAATCGAGGACGCTGGAAAAGCGTTCTCTTACGGTGGGAAAGCAATGGATCCTTTCCAGATCATGAAGAAAGCGGGCTGGAATTTCGTCCGTTTCCGAGTTTGGAACGCTCCGAAAGACGGCTACTGCGACAAAGCTCACACCCTCGCGATGGCCAAACGGGCGAAGGACGCGGGTCTGAGAATCTCCATCGATTTCCACTACTCCGATAGCTGGGCCGATCCCGGCAAACAGCCCAAACCCGCTGCGTGGAGAAACCTCCCCGTTGATAAGCTCGCCGACGCCGTGCACGACTTCACGGCTGACGTCGTCTCCGCACTCATCGCGCAAGGAACGCCGCCAATCATGGTGCAAGTGGGCAACGAGATCACCGCCGGAATGCTGTGGCCCGAAGGCAAATTGAAGGAGGGCTCGGAAGGTTGGGACACCCTGGCCTTGCTCGTCAAGGCCGGCCTCAAAGGAGTTCACGATGCCGCCGGAAAATCGAAGATTCTTACAATGATCCACCTCGATCGGGGCGGCGACAAGGCGGGCGCAATTTGGTGGTTCGATGAGGCGAAAAAGCGAGGAATCGAGTTCGACACCATCGGCCTCTCCTACTACCCCTGGTGGCACGGCCACCTAGACGCACTCGTAGATACATTGAAGGTCGTTTCGGAAAGGTATCGGAAGGATGTGTACGTAGTGGAGACCGCCTACCCTTGGACGGAGAAGGCGGTGGGAAGCTTTGGCATCCTCGAGTCCAAACTCGAACCCGGATACGCCCCCAACCCAGATGGGCAGGCGAAGTTTTTGGCGAAGGTGACCGAGATCGTGAAAGGGGTGCCGAAGGGCCGCGGCAAGGGGATTCTTTACTGGGCGCCGATGTCAATTCCGACGAATGGTCGTCTAGGCGGATGGAGCGTTTTTGCTACTTTTGACGACAAGGGAAGTGGCCTTCCGGCCATCGACGTTTTGGGCGGAAAATTATAAGTACGCTTATAATAAGCACGCTTACGATTATTTAGACAATCTGGACATCTTTCGAGCCATTCTCGACAGTCCCAATAATCTCCGCCGACTCCCCGCCCTCTCGAATTCGCTGCACAACCGCCGGTGCCGTAAACCGATCCACCACCAACACCATGCCGATGCCCATGTTGAATGCCCGATACATCTCGCTGTCCGGAACATTGCCAACGGCCTGAATCAACTGGAAAATCGGCAACGGCGTCCATTGACGTCGTTCCAACACGATCCGAACGTCTGAGGGCATGACTCGAGGGATGTTGTCGTAGAGTCCTCCGCCCGTGATATGGGCAACTGCGTGCACACTTTCGACTTCCTGGAGGATGGGGTGGACGGCTTTGTAATACGACTTGTGCGGTCGCAAAAGCTCCTCCCCAATCGTGGTGTTCAGACCCGGAACTGCGTCCCGAACCGAGAGTCCGCCGACTTCAAAAAGGGCTCGTCTAGCCAAAGAATAGCCGTTGGTATGGAGACCATTGGATGCGATGCCGATCACCGCGTCGCCCGCCTTCATCTTTCCGCGCGGTAGTTTCTTGTCGAGGTCAACGATGCCGGTGATCGAACCAACGACGTCGATTTCGTCGTGGTGATACACGTCGGGAAGCTCCGCAGTTTCGCCGCCGATGAGGCTGCATTCGTTCTCGATACAGGCGGCGACGATGCCTCGCAGAACGGCGTCGAAAAGGGTGCCTTCGAACCTGGAAGTGCCGTAGTAGTCGAGGAAGAAGAGGGGTTTGGCGCCTTGGCAGAGGATGTCGTTGACGCAGTGGTTGACGATGTCGTGACCCAACCCGCTGTAATCGCCGACCATCGCGGCGACCCTTGTTTTGGTGCCGATGCTGTCAACGCTGCTGACTAGGACGGGGCTGGCATAGCCTTCAAAATTCGCTTTGTAGAGCGCACCAAATCCGCCGACGCCGCCGAGGACATTTTCGTTGTAGGTGGATTGAATCTCCCCGGTGACCCCTCTCAGGGCCCGCTCGGCTTCGTCGATATTCACACCCGCCGCACGATACGTCAACTCTTCCGGCATTTGGGAAGGGTACCACTCGACATGGTTGGCCGGGTTCCCAGGGCATGCTTAATTCCGTGCAACAATCCAGAACATGAGCGGCGCGAAACGGAAGTCGATCTCGCTATGGTCCGTGAACTACGGGGAGGGAAGTCCGTCTCGAGACGCGGCCATTCCCCATGCATGGAACCAAGACGTTTCGGTGGAATACGAAGGCCCCGTCACTTACCAAACCTTCCTCGAAGTCCCGCGCGAGCCTGCGCGCCTCGTGTTCCACGGGGTGAGTTATTCGGCCGAGGTTTCGATCAACGACGTGACGGTAGCGAGCCACTCTGGGATTTGGGATGCCTTCGAAGTGCCGCTAGAGCCTTGGAAGGGCAAGCGCGTCGATGTGAAGGTCAAGGTCCTTAAGAATGGTGGCGCGACCTATCCCGTCAAGAACGTGGCGAGCGGGTTTCTGCCGTTCGTCTTTCACACTTTTGGCGGTTTGTTTGGCGCGGTTGAGCTTGTCACCGGCGACGATGAGCAAGCTCCTACGAACAACCGAGTAAGGGTTGAGGGCGGCAAGATTCTTGTTGACGACAAGCCTTTTTACGTCCGTGGATTGCTTCATTGGGGTTGGTATCCCGAGTTGGGGCACCCGAATCCGGGAGAGGAGACGATCCGGCGTGAGGTTCGCGCGGCGAAGGAACTTGGCTTCAATCTGGTCAAGTTCTGCCTCTGGATTCCACCTCATCGGTACCTCGAGATTTTGAAAGAAGAGGGCCTAGAGGCGTGGATGGAATTGCCTCTATGGGACCCGACTCCGGAGGCGGAGCACCAAGATAACATTGCGCGAGAGATTGAGCGGATCGTGCGGCAGTATCGTCACCACGACAATATCATCATCTGGACTGCGGGCTGCGAACTGAGCGCTTCAACCTCGCCCGAGTATCGACAGGTGCTCACCCAGACGATCAAAAACCTGACCGGTTGCCCATTGGTCAAGGACAATTCGGGCGGTGCCGAAATGTACGGGGGCGACTTGCGGGAGTTCGGCGAGTTTTACGACTTCCACCCCTACTGCGACACCCCGTTCTATCCCGCAGTCCTCGACTCGCTGATGCCCGGTCCGCGCAAGAAACAGCCGATCTTGCTCGGCGAGTTCAACGATATCGACGTGCACCGCGACCTCTCTCGCATCGGCGACGAAATGCCCTACTGGGCGAGCAGCTTGCCCGAGTTGAATGGGCAGGGAGTGCGCTGGCAATACGATCTTCCGAACGTGATGGCGACGTGTCGGTTCGCCAATCATCCGACGAAGTCGGGCCATTCCGCTCTGATGGAATCTTCTCGGCGGAAGGCGCTGTTCATGCGCAAGACGATTCAGGAATGGGTCCGTGCGCGTGACCCAATCGGTGGCTACGTGATCACCGGGTGGCGCGATACTCCGATCTCCTCGGCGGGCTTCTTCGACGACTGGGAAGAGCCGCGCTTCTCGCCTTCCGAGGTCGCGAGTTGGAACGGTCCTACCGTTCTGTTTCTGATCCCCAGCCGCCGACCGCCTTGGACGAACGGTGGGAACCGGATGGGTTACGTGGACCCGCTCAACCACTTCACCGGCCAAGTCTTCTGGCGGATCGGAGTGCACAGCGAGCACGATTTATCGGGCGGTTTGGTTTGGAAAGTGACGGCGGCCGATGGGTCGGTTGCTGCTAGGGGAGCCCTGCCGACTCAGTCAGTCTCGGCACTTGAGTCGGTCGAGGTTGGGGAGATTAGTTGGCAATGCGATGTGCCTGGCGAGTATCGGCTGGAACTCGAGTTCGGGGATACGAAGAACGAGTGGCCGATTTGGGTGGTTTCTCGCCCGACGTTTTCGGGCTGGACAAAGGTCGATCCGCTCGGCCTGTTGGATGGGGTTGAGTTCGGAGAGGGTCCGAATATCGTCTCAACGCGGTTGTTACCTGATCTGAAAGAGAAGTTGGATTCGGGGGCCAATGTTCTGCTGCTCTTGACCGATGAGGGAACCGTGCCGGCACCGTTTTGGCGGGAATCGGCCTATCAGTTTTCTGGAGATCTCTGGGATAAGGTGCCGTTCGTGGAGGAGTGGTCTCGGCTGTTGGCGGTCTCGGGTGATCGGGTGCTGGCTTTGGATGGGTTGGATTTCGAAGTCTCAATGAATCGGATTGATGTGCGGACTTACGCGGAGGCGCCGGTTTTGGTTCGGGCGAAGACGAAGGGGACGGTCATCGCGACGACACTCAGGCCGTTCGGTGGGTTGGGTAACCAGCCTGCTGGGGTTGGACGGAATCCGGCGGGAGCGGCGTTGCTGGTGGGATTGCTTGGGTCGTTTAGTTAATCCGGCGGTCGTTGCGGCGATGCAATCGTCGGTTACACGCCTACGGCGGGATTTTGCTTCGACTTCGCCTGAGCGTAGATCTTCGGTGGCGCGGTCTCGAAATATTTGAAGAGGGCGGGGCAGAGCCAGCCCTCCATATCCAGGGTCGGTGAGTAGTACCAGTTGCCGCTGAGGTCGGGTCGGCGCCACTCGAATTCGAGTTGGCTTACGCTGCTTTCTTGCCGAACGAGAACAGAGACTTGAGGCGGGTGGCGAGGTCTTCTTTCTGAGCGGTCACGGTCACCGATTGGCCATTCAGCCTTTGGGCGATCGCCTTGACGTCTTGGGAGGCTCTCAGGTTTGGATCTCCAATAGTGAACGGCACGCGTTTGCGAATGTAGGGAATCGCATGGCCGTCCATGCGGACGGAGCCAGCGTATTCGAGCTTCGCGTTTAGGAACTGTTGTGCGACCGCGGCGAGCTTTCCGAAAACCGACTTTCCATGCTCCTCGCTGTCCGCCATGTTCAGGATCACTCGAATCACTGCCGTCGGATTCTGCATGAGGAGGGCTTTGGCGGTAGCGTAGCCGTCGGTGAGGCTCGACGGATCGGGCGTGACCACGAGGAGGACCTCGTCGGCCGCGTTCAAAAACGTCATCACGTTATTATCGATACCGGCGCCGGTATCGAAGATGAGCACGTCGGTATCCTTCTCTAGCGCTCGGAGCTCGGTAAGAAAGCGCTCGCTCTGAGAGCCCGACATCGTCAAAAGAGACTCGACCCCCGAGCCACCGGGGATGAAACGGATTCCGCCGGGACCCTGGTGAACGGCGTCGGCAAGTGGGCAATCGCCCGAGATCGCGTTCTGCAATGTGTTTCCGGCCTTGCAGCCCAAAACGACGTCGAGGTTAGCCAGACCGATATCGGCATCGAAGACGATGGTTCGTTTTCCGAGCGAGGAAAGGACGATGGCGAGGTTGGCGGAGAGGTTGGTTTTGCCAACTCCGCCTTTTCCACTGGTGACCGCGTAAGTCTTCAAGCCGCCTTCCCAAAGATGCGCTGCCAAAAGCCCGGCTTAGCAGCCTGCGATTGGCCATCCACCACGTTGAGAGTGAGGAGCAGCTCTTCTCGTTCGGTCGCCATCTTCTTGCCTGGCGCGGTGGCTTGGACCGACCAATTGTACGATCGCAGAGCGCTGGCGACTTCGATCGCGGACGAGAATCGCTCGGTGGTGCCCACTCCGGTGCATCGCGAGATGATGCGCTGCATGGCATCAGGCAGGTTCTCCATCTGCTTGTTCCAAGATGCATTCTTCTCGCCGTCCGGGGCGAGGCACTGCCATAAGAGGGTGCCCAATGCGCTCAGGTCGGCAGCAATAGATCGCGTGCCCTGTCCGTACGTACCGCGCGGAGCGGAGAACGGAACCAGAATGGGACCGCGCTTGGACATCACCACGTTCTCGGGGCAAAGCCAACCGAGGTAGCCGCCGCTTTCGTGGAGGACATCCACGCTCTCAGCGATTGCGGAGACCAGTTCGGCCGCCTGAGACGCGGTGCGTTTGCCGCGGGTTTGCAATGTGCGGGCGAGACTCTCCCCTTGAAAGGGCTCGACCACGGACCATCGCCAACCGCTCATCGTGAACGTGTCGTAGACGCGGCAGACGCAGGCGCTGATCGCCTTGGATGCATTTCGAATGGCGGGAAAATGGAAATCGTCGGCATCCTCTTGAGGAGCGCCGATGATGCAGACCGGGCGCCGGAGGTCGTCATCCATCGCGGAGAACGCAATGAGTTCGCCGTATTGGTGGGCGAATTCGACGTCCGTGTAACGGCTCGGCAGTTCGGGAATCGCGATGACGTCAGTGGATTCGATCTCTTCCACTCCGTAGCACCTTCTGATCGAAGCTTCGATGGCGGAAGCCGGAGCGACCGCGATCTTCACCCTTCGTCGAAGGCGGGCACCGAGTTCGTCGGTGATCGATACATCGAGTGGGTCGGCGACCACGCAGTAGATCTCGGTGTCGGTGATCTCGACGGGAAGGATGCGCTGTTCGAGCGCTTGCCATAGGGCCATCGTTTCCAGAGCGGCCCGTGTAGGGGTGAGGCTCTTGACGTCCTCTACTGGGCAGCCGTACTGATCGGCGAGGCACTGGGCGATCTTGTCCTCGGTCGCGAATCCGCGCTCTACGAGGATCTCTCCAAGTCGTCGGTTAGAGGTCTGTTGTGCCGCAAGTGCGATCGACAGCTCCAATTTAGTTACGGCGCCGCCAGACACCAGAAGCTCTCCAAGTCTTTTGTAAGTCGTCATCCATTCATCCTGCAGAATGAATAGTTGGTTTCCTTAATGCAAAATTACAGGTCTGACGTAAAAGAGGCGTGTACTCCAATTGAAGTACACGCCTCTTTTTCAGCTTATCGCTGAATTACCAGCGGTTGCCGCCGCCGCCACCGCCGCCGCCCGATCGGCCGCCGCCATAACCGCCGCCGCCGCCCGATCGGCCGCCGCCACCGCCGCCGCCGCCGTAGCTACCACCACCGCCGCCGCCACCGCTGCTGCGGTTCTCACGAGGCTTGGCCTCGTTTACGGTCAGGGTTCGACCGTTAAGCTGGGTGTTGTTCTTGTCGGTGATTGCCTGGTCGAGCTTCTCGCCATCGATGTCGACGAAGCCGAAGCCGCGACCCTCGACGATTCGAGCATTGGAGGCGCCATATGCGCTGAAGTGCTCAGCAAGCTCCTGCTCGTTAACCGAATACGGCAGATTGCCGACGTAAAGTGTTTTGTTTGCCATGTGATGACTCCTATAAGCGTTCCATTCCGAAGCTGATATCGAGATTGGGAACCGGGCCGGAGGCATCAGTCACAAAGGCGAAAACCAAGACTCGAAGCGTAACGAGCCCATTGTACCAGGTTGTGTCTTTTTGTGGGAATTACTAGGCCTCCCCATGCGGTGCGGGGACAAAGCTGGAGATCGTGCAGTACTCCACAAACCCCATCTTCTCGTAGAGCAGGACGCCCATCTTAGTCGCGTGGAGGATCGCCGCATCATAGCCTGCCTCAACCGCTGCCGCGAGGCATGAATGCATCACCTTTTCCCCAAACCCTTTGCGCCGAGCGTCTGCGAGGGTCCCCACGGTATAGATCCCGGCGACCCCGTCGGAGAAGTAGACCATCGAGCAGGCGACCGGCTTGCCTTCGTCGCACACGTAGAAGAAGCGCGCTACCTGGGTGCCGCCGTTCGGGAAGGGGTCGGCGATCGTTTGTCCGAACTCTCTGGGCATGTTGAAGGCGGCCAGGGCGGTATCGAGCCAGATGTTCATGGTCCCTGCGTCAATGGCTTCGCGCATGTCTCCCTGGTCTGCTTGTGGACGGTAGCCGTGGAGGTCGTACGCCATTCCCGGGTTGTCGTGCGAGTGGACGAGCCCCGCTGCCACCAGTCGCTCCTTCAGGTCCCTAGGTTCGGAGATCGTGTTGACTTGCCAAGACCAGGGCTTGCCTTTTTGGGCGAAGTACTCGATCGTGTAAGCGATCGCCTCATCCTCCTGCCCGAATGGGATACGGGTGCAGGACGCCAAATTGAACAGCTGATGGGGGGTGCCGAGGGCAACCATCGACACTCCGTATCTCACTTCGCTTGAAGCTCCCTTTGCATATTGGGCGAGGAGTCGCCACAAACTGTCCGGGTTCCGCTCGATCGCCTGGGCCATCCGATTGGGTCTCAACACGGCCTCCATCATAGCCGCTCGGTATAATTCGAGTCCCAGCCGCGGCCTCGTAGCTCAGGGGATAGAGCGCCTCCGTCCTAAGGAGGGCGTCGGGGGTTCGAGTCCCTCCGAGGCCGCCATTTGTTTTGAACTTGAATAAGTGGACTGCCGCCGAAGCGAACCTTCGCCGCGAGCCAGGGCCCGAAGGACGCCGGGGCGCAAATCAGCAACGGATGGTTAGCCCTAGTCACGGCGCAGTGATGCCCGCTGGCCAGCCTCGCGGCCAACCGAGAAGGTCGACCCGCAAGCCATCGTCATCGATCATCTGGATAATTTGGGCCGCCGCTCCTGACTTCTCATAGGACCGATACTCTTTTGCCGAAGCGATTTTTGCCCCAAATTTGTACCGCTTGCCCTTGTAAGTTCCCGATCCGCGGACGTTTCCGTAGTCATCGACCTTGCCCGTCAACGTCACGGTCTCACCTCCAGAGCCCAACATTCGAGCCGTAAAGACGCCGGCGCTGTCACAAGTGAAAGTGACCGTTCCCTTAACTTCAATGGCTGCGGCATCGTCACGTAGCGAGCACGGCATCACGAGCCGACCCGCGAATTGAGCCTTGCCCGGCTTGTCGCCAATCACAAAATGGTCGAAGAGCGGATTCCCCGGCTCTTCAACTGAGCCAAAGAACGCCAATCGCTTCGCAAGTGCGACCCGGTTGGTCGCACGGTAGCGGGCGTCCAGAACTTGTAGAGCGTGTTCCTGGACGAAAAGATAGAAGTTATTTTTGATTTTGCTTTGGGCTGCGAGGAGCGGTTCGGCGCGGCTCCAATCCCCAAGACAGACCCATGTCAAGCCGTCAATGGCCTGGGCAATCGGGTCCTTTGACGGGGTGGCTAGCCTCTTTTTTGCGCGCGCTCGATCTCCGCCCGCAGCAAGCAGATAGGTTCGTAGCGCCTCTACCCTTACCCCCGTGAGGTTTTTGGGGACGGTGAGACCTTTGACCAGTTTGGCGGCTTCCTTGTCGTTGCCATGCATGACTTGAAACATCGCGTAATTCCAAGTTGGGATCTGATCTTCGTCAGCCGCATAGCCTGCGGAAAAATAGCGCTTCGCCGACGCCGGATCGCCGCGGTTGATGGCTAACGTGGCGAGAATCGGTCGTAGCGCCTTTGGCGTGGTTTCTGGAGTGAACTTAAGATACGCCGCCACCATTTGTTCGGTTTGTCCGCTCCGGTCGCATTGGATGCCGTATCGGATAAATGCCTCCCAGGCATCCGGGTCGAACCCAAATTTATCGAGATAATTGCGTAAGCGGAAGAAATAAAACTCAAGTTGTGACCGGTAGACCGTCGCCGGAACGCGGCCAAGATCCACCCCTTCCTTGAGGAAGTCGTCCATGAAGGCATAGGTCGACATCTCCAATGTCATCGGATCGTCAAGATATTTGTCGATGGCGGAAAGATGGTCCTTCATGGCCACCTTGTCATCGCGAACCGTGGCAAGAATGTAAAGGACGCATTGGGCTCGCCAAGAGTAGGGATGTCGAGCGGCGGCCGCCGAGAATTCTTTGTCGAGCTCGCCGATCCAAAGTCCTGCGGTCTGCGCCGCCAAGAACAGAATGTCTGGATTTACGTCCTTGGCCAGCGCACGCTTCAGACTGGCGACCCTTTCGTTGCGGTCGCCTCGAACCTTGGCCTGAGTCGCCCTCGCGACGTCATCCAGGCCAACGAAGAGGCCTTCCACAGGGTGACGAGCGAAAAAGGCGTCGAGTGCCTGATCGTTGTGCAAGGTCGCGACCGCTCGAAACTCGTGCGCCTCAATCGTTTCATCGTAAGGAAGCTCTCCAGGAGCAAGGAAAGCCTTATCGTAAGCTGCCACGGCGTCGCTCCAACGACCCTCAGACGCAGCGAGGAGCCCCGCAGAATAGTTGTGGTGCCGCGCGGATGTCGGGTCCACTTTGGTAAGAAGCTCCGCGTAGTGGTGCCGCTGCTCGCTGGTCCCCCACTGGTCGATCACGTCGTAGGCAACGTTCGCTATCCCCCAAGAATTTGCCGTCGCAAAGAGATTGGCCGCCGATTGGATCCGGGCTTCTGGGGGGATTTTCCGAGAAGAAGACATGGCGATACCCATGTCTCGCCAGAACCCAGGCTCAAGCGTCGCCATAGACTCGAAATTCCGTTCCGCTTCACCCTTTCGGCCGAGCATACTAAGCGCAACTGCATAGTCGAACCTCGCACCCGGCGTGAGTTCGCCAAGCGCATCAACCGTCTTCAGCATCTCCACCGTCTCGCCTCGGCGATCCTTCTCGAAGAGCGCCGTTGCATAGGCAATCAACGCTGAAGCGTAATCTTTCCGGTCCAGACGGGAAGCCGTCACCTGGAACTGCTTCACGGACTCTGCCGTGATCGACTCTTGCGGATAGGCCGCGAGCAGGACGTCGAGAGTGCTCGTCTCCGCCCAAAGCGCAGGCACCTGAGCGAATTTCCCATGGTCGGGCTCCGTAAAGTCGTGGACTTTGGTCTGAACGTCTTGCCCTAATCGAGACGCCCATAGCGCCCCGGAAGCGTCTCTCAATGAGGGGTTCTTCAATCCTTCCAAGAGAAAGTGCGTGAATGCGCCCTGCCTAAGTTCCGGGTACTCGTAAGACCTCTTTCCGGGCGAGCAGCCAAGAATTACCGCAATGTTGGCCTTGTGACAAAGGGCGGTGAGGTCTTCGCCAAAGTCGTTCTGCGTCCCCGCGCGGCAAGCGTCGGCAATGAAGAGCACATTCTTCAAGCCCGCGTTGACGATCTTGCCAATTACCTCTCGGACCGGAACCCCTTGCTCCTCGAATTTCCCTTTTTCAGCGTCCGCAGGGAGAAGAAAGTCGCCCTTAGGCGTTCCGACGCCGTGACCGGAGAAGTAGAAAACGAACAGGTTGGCCCTGTCCAGCCTCTTGTCCGCGAGGAGCGAGTCGAGGGCGGTCAAGATGTTTGCGGAGGTTGGAACCACCTGCGACTTGCCGTTGTCCGCCAAGAGACGAACGTTCTCCGGTTCAAATGCCAGGTTGCGAGTGAGGAAGCCGGAAAATTCTTGGGCTTCCGAGGCGGTGTACTTGAGCGCACCGATTTGTTCCGAATAGCCGGAAACCCCGATGACCAATGCCCATCGGTTGTTCGGCACATAGGGTCGCTCCGGCAATGGCGCCGCCGTGACCTGTGAGAACAAAGGTGCGGAAAGGACCAGGAGCAACAGCCCAAAGACGGACCGAAAGACGCTCGACATAATTCAAGTCTAGCCCTTGGCATCCGAGGGGCTAAGAATATGAGGCGGATCGCGCTGCAATCATCGTTTCGGAGTGGCAGAAGGACTTGGCTCTAATCTCGACCCTTGTGAACACCAGTTTGCCCAAAACAGAAGGGCCAGAACCCACCCTAGGAGCCAGCGGTCATCCCTCCTAAGGAGGGCTCGGGGGTTCGAGCCTCTCCGAGGCCGCCACATTTTTTGAGCTTAATCTACTCTGCCGTGCCCGGCTATCGGCCAGACATCCAGAAAAGGAGTCCCGTGACCAGAAAGCTGAGAACCTCGGCACCGATACCCAGGGCCCTCGGGAGCCGGATCTTGTGGTCAAAAATACCCCCGAACGCGTTGTAGACCAAGTAGATGAATCCCCCACCGACGATCGCGAACACAACACCAATTAACGTTTGCCCTGGCGTTTTCGACACCGTCGCTCCGACCACCGCCCCTAGGATGGTAATGCTCTCAATGGCTAAAGCCACCAAAAATGCGGTCGAGCGTCGGCATTTTGCGCTCATCAGAAGGAGCCCGAGCGCGATTCCTTCGGGGAGTTTGTGCAGGGCCACAGCAAGCAGCGCGCCCGTTTCGGCCCGGGAAGACAGCCCATTTCCTGCCGCAATTGCGATTCCATCAAGGAGGCAGTGGGTGCCAAGGGCGGCGGCGAGCAACACGATGCTGCTTCTCTTGGCGAGCGCCGTCGACTCATCGATATGGGCGATTGCACAGGACGGGCACACGTAGAAAACGAACCGTCCCATCACCCAAAGCAGCAAGTAACCGCCGAAACCTGAGGCGAGGAAGGCGGGCCAAGAGAGAACTGCCTTGGCCTCGGGCAGAATGTCAAAAGCGGTGATCCCTAGCAGAACACCCGTTGCTAGGTGGACCAGAAGCTCGAGCCTCGTGCGCAGCGCTTTGCCAAAATGGACCCCTAAGGCGGAGCCCACAACAGCCAGCACCGTCGCTAGGACGGAGGCTAAAAGAGTGCGAGTCATCGAACCCCAGACACCGGACCAGACATTCGTGACAGTCTCGTGGCCGCATCATCCTTTATCTTTTGTTTCAACAACGCCCCACCCACAGAGTAGAGTATAGTTGATTTTTGCTATGGGGATACCGGGTACCCCTATAAGACAACGCGAAGCTCATGGATACAGTTCTCAAATTCATTCAAGGCGGCGGGATCATGATGTATCCCCTAATCCTGTGCTCGGTGCTGCTCATCGCACTGGGAATCGAGAGGTTTGTCACGTTACGGCGGGCTAATGGCGACGGAGACGACCTCCTCGACCAAGTAAAGACTTTTCATCCCGCCAACACGAATGAGGCGATCGACTACTGCGAGAAGCACGGCGGTGCACTTGGGCGCGTGCTCGCACGGGGCCTGAAGAACGCTCAGCGAACGCCCGACGCCATTGAGATGGCGATGGAGCAGGAAGCGGCTAGCGAGTTGCCGTCGCTCGACGCTAACCTCCCGGTCATAAAAACCATCGTCAACATCGCGCCCCTGCTTGGATTGCTCGGCACGATCGCGGGCATGATCACTGCCTTCCGCGCGGCGGCCGCCGTCGGCTTGAGCAACCCGACCCAGATCTTGGGTGGCATTTCAGAGGCATTGATTTCGACGGCCACAGGAATCACCCTCGCGATCCTCGGGTTCCTCTTTTACAATTATTTCGCCAACCAATCGAAAAAGATTGTCGAGGACATCGAGTTCTTCGGGGCAGAGTTGGTCAACTTCCTAACCGACAGGGTGAGCTAGCCTATGGCCGCGACCATGCGCAAGCGAGTCAGCATCGGCAAGCGTCGGGCAGTCGACGAGCCGGAAATCATCGTCATTCCGATGATCGACGTCATGATGTTCCTCTTATTCTTCTTCATGGTGGCCTCCCTCGCGATGGTCGTTCAGGCCGGGTTGCCAGTGAATCTTCCAAAGGCAAGCAACGCCCAACAGCACTCGTCGCAAAACATTACAATCACGCTGACCGGGACTGGCGATGTGTACCTGAACACCACGAAGACCACTCTTGACAAGATCGCCGAAGGGCTTAAGAAGATCGGGGCGACTCCGGACAACCTCATCATCATCAACGCCGACCGAGCCACGAATTACGGGTATGTCATCTCCGCTATTTCGGAAGCTGGAAAGGCCGGGATAACCCGATTCACCTTCGCGACAGAGAAATGAGACCATGAGCAGACGAAGGAGAAAGGGTAACAACCTGCTATCGAGAATCCTGCTGATCTCGGTCGTCGTGCACGTTATCGCGATCCCAATTCTTGCAAGGTTTGGTGCATTCGAGAAGATCCGGCGTCAGTTCATGACCAACACGGTCACGATCCTTCCTCCTCCGCCCGACACTGAAAAACCGGTTGAGCGAAAGGCAGAGCAGAAGAAGCAGGTAGCGAAAGCGAAGGCTTCGGGCGCATCGAAAGCTCAATCGCGGAGCAACGCGCCCCACCCTTCAGTCGTTGCCAGCAACGCGCCGACGACGGGAGCTGGGGATTCTGGACCGACCATCGACCCAGTCGGTACCGGAACAGCGGGCGTTGTTCCAAAGGATAGTGGAACCGGTACGGGAAAACCTACCGGGCCGACGACCCAGCCGGAAACCAAACCCGAGACTAAGCCGGAAACCAAACCGGAGACGAAACCCGAGACTAAGCCAGAAACGAAGCCCGAAACCAAGCCGGAGATTCCGAAACCGCATGTGCCGGTGATGGCGATGGCCGAGCCCACATACCAGCCGCAACCGGAAGTTCCCGACGATCTCCGGGGCGAGGCGATCGATAAAACGTGCGTGGTGGAAATCTCGGTTTCCGCGGATGGTTCGTCGAGTTCGGTAAAGATTGCATCCTCGAGCGGAGTCGAGGAGTTAGACCAACTCGCTATAGGTGCCGCTAAAAAGTGGAAGTTCAAACCCGCAACAAAGGACGGCGAAGCAATAGCGAGTCTCGTGCGGCTACACGTTCAATTCAAAGTCGACTAAGACGAATTCAAGGAAAGACAAAGACTGCAAATGACTAGGCCCTCCCTCTCGCTCTTGGCCCTTGCCGCCGTATGCTCGTCGGCGTCGGCAGCACGGGTTCGTTTCGTAGTCGTCGACGCTAGGGGCAATCAGATTCGGGATGCTTTCGTGCGAATCGCGAACAACACCGGACTTGTTCCCGCATTGGAAGTTGGGTCTGGCAAAGCAATTGACATCAGATCCTGGTGCGTTAGTGACAAGGCAGATCAAACGCTACTCATCAAGCTGGGCGAGACGCTGATGATGCAGGACCAGGGCCAAACGCCGGTTCGCGACATCTATATCACGGTTCAGTCCAGCCGGCTTAAGAGGCCTTCGAACGATACGACAAACGGGACGACCAAGGGCAAGGCCGATATCGGCAAGTTTGGTGGGCAACCCGGCGGGGACGTCAAGAATGTGGCGAAGTCGACGGCAGGCGTCGCGGAAGACTCTGCGGGGCAGCTTCACGTACGAGGCGAGCACACGGAGATCTCGTATGTTGTGGACGGTATTCCGCTGCCGGACACGCTGAGCGGGCGTCAGGGCGCCATCGTGGTCCCGTCGACGATCCAGAGTGTCGACATTTTGCTCGGCGGGTTCGCCCCGGAGTTCGGCGGTCAGACCGCGGCGATCTTGGATATCACGACCCTGCCCAGGGCTAAGAAGGCGTCAAACGATTTCTTGATCGACTACGGCACCTTTAGCACGATCAACGCCGATTTCACCGCGGTGGGACCAATCGGGGAGAGATTCGGCTACGTTTTCGACCTTGCAGGTAACCGAACGAACGCCGTCCAGGAGCCTCAGCAGCCCGACATACAGACCGCGCACAACTCAGGGTGGGACGAGAACGTGTTCGGTAAATTCACGTTCCAAGCTTCACCGCGGGATCGACTTGCATTCACGATGAGCCTCAATCCCGACCACTCCCAGATCGGCAACAGGACGGGACTTCCCGACCGTTTTTACGCGGACGGCCAAGGGTATGGCTTCCTCGGGATGCGCAACCGGGACGGCACGAGGCCGGACGCCGAAACCGGCGGGCTCGGGTCAGACCCGATGCTCCTGTCCAGCCAACAACTCGACGGAATGGACATCAACCAGCGCGAGCAGAACGAATTCGCGACACTTTCCTGGCGGCATCAGGTCAACGACAAGACGGTGGGGCAACTCGGATTCGTCGTTCTGCATTCTGGCCAGGACGTAACGAACAACAATCCGGCAGTGGATATTTTGAACCTCCCGGTAGATAGCAGCATCGAGTACAACCCGGCCGCCTTTAAGAACATCCACCACGTTCAGTTGAGTGGAAGCATCTCACAAAGCCAGGGGAGCCACACGCTCAAGGCGGGATTCCTGCTCGACAAGCAGAGTGGCAACGAGTCTTACCAAATCATTCCCGCAAGCCAACTTGCCCTGGACGCGCTTGCGGCGTCCGCCCCGAATCTGGCCCCGGTGGGTCACGTCACCGGCGACACGGACGTAAACGGAAACCCGGTCTACGTCGCGGACTCGGCAACTTCACCGACCTTGCATGTCAAAAGAGACGGCCACTACTATGCCCTCTATGCACTGGACACCTGGAAGGCTGGCAAGCGGTTCACCGTGAACTATGGACTGCGCGGCGATTGGTTCCGACAGGCGCAGGACCTCGGACAGCCGATCGTCGATACTTTCAAGCTCAGTCCAAGATTGAACTTTGGATATGAGCTGGGCCGAAGCACGTTGTTACGTGCCTCCTATAATCGGCTGTTCAATACGCCGCCGCTTGCCCAAGGAGCGATCATCGGGCAACCGCTCCAGCCTCCGATCGTGGACCAATTCGACCTTGGGGTGGAGAAGCAGGTCAGCAAGTACCAATCGGTAAAGCTCGCTTACTACTACAAGCAGATCCAGAACCAGATCGACGTCGGGCTCCTTATCCCAGGCAGCGAAATCGGCCTCTATACAGGTGTGAATCTAGAGCATGGCGGCGTCCACGGGCTTGAGTTTTCGTACGATATATCCGCGCCTAAGGGCGTGGGTTGGGACGGTTATCTCAACTACACGCTTTCCGCAGCGAAGCCGAAAGGAGTAGATAACACAGGCGTAGAGGTCGGCGAATTCAACGATCACGACCAGCGGCACACCGCTGGCCTGGGCCTCGCCTATACTCTCAAGAACGGCGCTTCTGCGGCGGCGACAATCAGCTACGGCAGTGGCCTCGCAAGCAGCGTCTTGCCCCCAAGCGAGAACCGAACGGCTCGTACCCAAGTCGACTTCTCTTTGAATTCGGGTCCGAAGCTCTTTCGAGGTGCCGGAGGCCTCGGCTTACAGGTGTTCAACGTGTTCGACTCAAGGCAAGTAATCAACTTCCAATCGGCTTTCAGTGGGACTCGGTTTCAGCAGGGCCGGAGAGTCCTGGTGAGCGCGGCCTTCAAGTTCTGAACAGCCTCTCCCTGGATTCGTGCGGGCAAACTAACCATCGGTGGATTTCTGATCATCGTCGCCTCGCCGGTCACGCACCTGTTCACCATTGGGATAGTCTCTTTTTGGGTAACAATCTCAATATAATTACTTACGTGATACAGTAATGTAGTTGCCTGTAGTTTTGACAGGATTGAGGTGCATTTGATGGCTACGTATAAGGGAGTGGAATCGGCCAAGCAAGGTCGGTGGGTCTTCGGTTTTGCGGTGTTGGTGGCCGGCCTATTGGCTGTTTCCACGGCCAAGGTGCTGGCGGCCGCTCCGGCAAAGCGTGCGGCAAAGGTTAAATTCGTCGGGCCGGATTTGATGATTCAAGACGACGCGATGGATGTTGGAGCAGAGCCGTACAACATCAACCCAATGTGGCTGTCACCCTCGATTTGGGTGAATACAGGTCCGGCTCCTGGCTATAATGCGGTTCCGTTTTCCGGAGCAGAGCCAGCTTGGGTTACCGCTAGCAAGGCGGCTTCAACCAGCGCGGAATACCGCGATCCGCTGTACAGCACGCCTAACTTTGTGTACGTCAAGGTCAAGAATGTCGGCACCTCGGCCTCCAGCGGCAACGAGCGGCTAAAGATCTATTGGGCCAGCGCCTCGACTGGCCTGAGCTGGCCCGGAAGTTGGAGCGACAACGTTCAGAATGTGGCGGGAAAGCCGGTTCTGTTCGGACAAGAAGTAACCAAGCCCAGAATCAACGCTACCACGGCAACCCAGGCCGAGCGCGATGACTATCGGGATGCCCTTCTTGCCATCGCAAATCCCGCCAGCGAGCACCCCGGGGCTCCTGGTTCAGGAACATTCTGGCTCCTCCAACAGGACACCCACGCCTGCTCGAAGTTTCCCGACACGACCTTCCGCAGCTTCTCGCACCATCAAGACTCTTTCGCTTGTTGGCATCGCGAGATGATGAATCGCTTTGAGGGCGTACTACAACAGTACTATCCCAAAGTCAAGCTGCTCTATTGGGACTGGAGTTCGGCGGGCAGCGCGGCCAGCATTTTTGGCTATCCAAGCTTTATTGGCACCGGATCGGGAGTTGTGGGTGCGCCACTTTTTCCAGCTTTGAACCCCAATACGGGAACCGTATCCAGGAATAACAGCGGCGCCTCGGGTCCGTCCGACGCGCCACTTTTGCTGCCAAACGTTCTCACCTACGCACCCTTTCAGTTTGCGCTGGAGCAAAGCGGTCGACACGACTCAATGCACCCGGTAATCGGGCCGACAATGAGCAATCCTACGATCTCTGCTAAGGACCCTTACTTCTACTTCTTGCACGCAAATGTCGATCGTTTGTGGGCGATGTGGCAGCGGCAAGACTTGGTGACCCGAACCGACCCAGCCTCCGCATTCGATGGATCGAGTTACTACCCTCTGAGCCACGCAATGGGACCATGGGCGGATCCCTGGCAAAGCAATGCGATCATTCAGCCCCCAGTTTCGCCATGGACCGCCGGCCTCTTCGCGGTGAGCAAGACGGGCAGCGACCGGTCCATTCTGTCTCCGCCGATCTATGACACGTCGCCTCTGAGAGTCCCGATTCTTCAGCCTGGACAGGAAGTCGTTCTCGAGATTCCGTGGTACCCGCCGAATCCTGCGGCCTTCGGAGCGATTGTCGATCCAGAGCATGTTTGCCTCTTGGCACGAATCGAAACTTCGCTGTCCGCTCCCTACGGAATGACGGTGCCGGAGACGAACGACATTGCATTCAACACGGTTCAGAACAATAACATTGCTTGGAGAAACATCAGCGTCGTCGATAATTTTGTGGGCGCGTTCAAGAAGGTTCACCTCTTTGTCGCCAACCTAACGGGCAAGGAAATGATGGCCGGACTTGCCATAAGGCCCCCGCGGGAGGCAAATCTGGATTTCTTTAGGGCCGGCTCGATCAGAGTCAACCTCGGTCCCGAGCTCATGGAAAGATGGGTGGGCGGCGGCAAGAAGGGTGAGGGAGTGGACGAAATCGAGGGTTCCTCGTTCGTCCGACTCTCGGGACCTCGCGCGGTCATCCGGGGCCTTCGGCTAAAGCCAAACGAGACTTTCTCGGTTGCGGTTGAATTCCAACTGAACAAGGACTATTCAAACAAACAGACTGGGCGACTGCAAGCCGACGTAGTCCAGTTCGCGACCGGATCAGACGGACGAGACAAGGTCGTTGGCGGACAACGATTTGAACTTGATCTGACAAAACTGCCCCTCATCAAACGAGGCAGCGTCTGGGATTTCAGAGAAGGGAATCAACAAGCCGACGAGAATTGGAAGTCCGCCGATTTCCGTGCCGAGGGCTGGTCCCACCGAAAGACGGATATCGGCTTTGGAGAGCGACCCAAGCCCGGCCAAGCGCCAGAGGCGCGAGTCCGAAAGGAACGCCAACTGGGAACGACTCTTTTCCGGAAGACTTTCGAAGTTGAAGACCCATCCTTCTATAGGAGCTTACACCTGCTCTTGAAGTACGCGGACGGCGCGACTGCATCCTTGAATGGCAAGGAGATCTTCCGAGACAATCTTCCTGCGGACAACAAGAAGCTACGTGCGATGCGGCCAAGGAAGGGTCTGGAGGGAAATGTCTTTCACATTGTTAGACTCAATCCGGAATTGATCGTCAAGGGCACAAATGTCCTTGCTGTCGAAGTCCGCCGAGCTCCTGGCTCTGAAGGGATGAACTTCGACGCAGAGGTCGATGCCAACTGGAACGACCCAAACTTGGCGCCGGCTGTTCAGTTTTCTTCCCTTTGGGATGGAAAGCCGCTACCAGCTAAGCGTGACGCGGCAATCGTGGCTCAAGCATTACCCGGCAGCGACCCGCTGGCCTCGGTATCTCTGTATGCCAACGACAAACTGGTTCAGACGGTGAATAAGGCTCCGTTTACATTTCATTGGAAGCCACCGCTTGGCGACCGCCGGCTACGAGTCGTGGCGAAAGATGCCGCGGGGAGGGAGTCGAGCGAGTACGCCAGCATCTTCACGATGTCCAACGTGCCTCCCAGCGTCGAACTGACCAGCCCGACTACGGGAACTGCGTTCCAGTTGAGTGACGACGTGCAAGCGTCGGCAACGGCGACCGACGTCGACGGAACGATCAAGGAGATTCGATTCTTCGTGATGGACCACGCCTCGTTCACATCGCCGGAAATCGAAGTGGGCCGAGCCACCAAGGCGCCGTTCCGGGTTTCCCTAAAGGGTTTGGGGGCGGGAGACTACATGCTCTGGGCTGTCGCGATCGACAATAAAGGCGCAAAGGGGGCCTCGATGCCGATCATGGTTCGCATGGGCCGCAAGGGCCACTAGTGCAAAAGAAGCTGCCGCTCATTCAGAGCGGCAGCCCGTTTCTTCTTTAGCGTTTGCGGAGACCCAACCGGCTCGGAACGGTGTGGAACAGCAGGTTGTTCGGGTTGAACTGACCTCCGGCCAACGTCGTGCCATCAAAGTTCTGGTCGCCGCCGCGCTTGATATCCCCGCGGATCTGTCCGTCGTTGTTGAATGACGCCGCATCGTCGCCGTCTTTGAGGTCGTCTGCGGTAGTGGAGGCGCCGGGGGTTCGAGTCTCTCCGAGGGCGCCACGATTTTGAGCCTAAGTGCGTTGGCTAAGCTTGTTATGCATTGGCCCCACCAACTCTCTGCCTGCACACGGCCCGCTATCGCCGAAAGATCTGCTGGGCGAACCAGTAGAGATCGTTCTTCCAGACCGGGAAGTCGTGGCCGCCCGAGTCGACGTGCCAGGTGTGGCGAACGCCCTTCTCTTTCAAGTATCTATGCACGCCTTGGCTGATACCGAGCAGACCGTCCTTATCTCCACAGGAGACCCAGAGGACTTTGAGGGCCTTTGCCTTCGCCACATCTGCAACGAGTTTCTCCGGGGGGAAAGTGTTCGGTGCGGACGAGAAGCCGCCGACGTTGTCGAAGATGTCCACGTTTGCCAGGCCGAAGTTTAGCGATTGGCCGCCGCCCATTGAAAGTCCTGCCAATGCGCGATGCCGTCGATCCGAGGTAGTGGAATAGTGAGAGTCGATGAATGGAATCACACTTCCGATCAAATCTTTGTCGAACACGCCGAAAGCGGGAGCGCTCTCGAACACGTTCCCCTCGGCACGGTCTTTCGGTCGAGCCCGTCCGTTGGGCATTACCGCGATCATCGGCATGGCTTTGCCGCCGGTGACTAGATTGTCGAGGATGACGTTGGCGGCTCCTGCGCCTACCCACTCCCACTCGGTGCCGCCGATGCCGTGCAACAGATAGAGGACCGGGTACTTCTTGTCGGAGGAGTAGCCCGGCGGTGTGTAGACAACCATCTTGCGCTTAACGCCAACCGACTTCGAATCGTATTCAACCTCCTCCACCTTTCCATGGGATGCATCGGTTTTCGGTGTATCGAAACCGGCGGTAGCGGCGGGAAAAGCCGGTTTGTCATCTTGTCCGAGCACCGGAGGCTTGGACTGCAATTGCGTCATTAAAAGGCTGAGAGCGAATAAGGTGATCATGGAAAATGCTCCTGCGCTGTTAGGTCACCGAGACGGCTCGACACTTACCAAATATACGTCGTTCTCTCTTAGTGCGTATTCTCGGACGAGCGTATCCCCTCGGTGGAGAGTGACCATCTCCTGACTCACCGGTGCCCCTGAGTTACGTTTCTGGATCTTCGCCACCTGCAAGCGGGTCAACTGGTTCGGCCGGCCCATGTCGAGGTAGTCGGCATATGGATCGTTGACCCGATATCCGACGCGATAGACGGAGACTCGGTAACTGCCTGGTTTCAGATTCGCCAGGCGTAGGTGAACTCTCCCTTTAGGCTTCGGCTTAACGTCCGTGATGAAAAACTGTTGATTGTTCGTTTTCTCGGGGATCGGGTTTGTGAAGTCCCAGAACAAGGCTTGGACACCGCCCTTTGCATCAGTTGCGGCGAGCGAGCGAGTGTCGTCGCTGCGCAGCCTCTTGGAGCCCAGCTTGTTCAAATACTCGTAGGCTCGAAAGACGGGCTTCTTAATGTCTTGATAGTTGATGAGCCCGAAGCCGCCATGGAATGGCGTAACCCGTGGTCCCGCCTCCTCGAAAATGTCGGTGAACGTCCAATAGGACATCGAATCGGCTTCGGCGACCGCACCCTTCAGCTTCTCGAGAATGTACGGAGCGCTTACGTAGCTGTCGTGAACCGGGTCCGCAGGCGTGTACGACGAGCTCCATTCGGTGAAGTGGAGGGGGAGACTCGGCATTGACGATTCCTTGATCTGCTGGCGAACGCGCCGAACATCGCCGACGACCGAATCGGGATTCTTGCTGAGCACGGTTCCCCGGCCACCGAACTCGTCAAGAAATCCGACGTCCACGCCGTAGGTGTGGGTGGAGACAAAGTCGACCGGAGACTTGCTCTCAGCACAATACTGGAGAAACGCGGGGACCCACGCAGCGCCCGCGGTCGCGGGCCCACCGACCCGGAGGGAGGAATCGACGCCCTTGACCGCCTTGGCAGTTGCTGAGTAGAGCTTGAAGTACTCTTTTTGGTCGGCGGCCCAGAAGCCATCGAGGTTCGGCTCATTCCAGACCTCGAAAAACCACTTCTTGACCTCGGCCATGCCGTAGCGCTCGCACCAATGCTTCGTGATCGCCGAAATGAGGCCTTCCCACTTGCCATAGTCCTTTGGCGGCGTCACGTTGCCTCGCCACCAAAAAATCGTCTTGGTGCCGCTCGCCAACGCGCTGGGCATGAAGCCGAACTCGACGAACGGGCGGACTTTAAGGTCGACGAGAAAATCGTAGAGCTCGTCGACGTACTGCCAGTTGTAAACCGGCTTGACGTGCTCCTCTCGGTACACCGCCATGTCGTCGGTGAGGAGCCCGTGCATGCGGATGTATTTGAATCCGCAAGCGAGTTTCGCCTGCCGAAGTTGCCGCTGCCAGTCGGCGCGCAGACCCTCATTGGCGCGCCCTGCGCCCACGCAAAGAGTGAAAGCGTCGCTCATGGGGCCGATCGCGGCTTTGACGTCGATGTCGATGTGGCGCATCTCTGCTCCTGACTGGGCGGGGAAAAGCGTGCAGGCGAGGGCGACCACCGAACCTATCATCGTGCGGCCCCAACGATGATCTTGATCAGCTCTGGGTCTTGGGGAGTGCCGGTCGTGCGGTCGAACAAACTCCCGGTGTCCCAGAACATCGGCACCATCCCGTGGCCAAACGCCGATTTCGTAACGTATTGGTCCCAGGCGTTTCGGAACGGCTTCATGCCAGGGAATTTGGGCTTCAGGCCAGCGGAGTACTCGCCCAGGATCACGGGAACGGCCTTGTCGGCGAATGTCTCCTTCATTTTCTGAAACTCCGCATCGACGTACCCCTCATTCGCCCAGGTTTCAGTGGCCTTGGGGTCGGTTGCCTGTGCGCCCCACTGCCAAATGTCGCTTTTATCGTTCAGCGCGAAATTGTAGGGAGAGTAGTAGTGGACCTCCATCATCAGCCGGCCCTTTGCTTTGTCCACCGGCACGGTGGCATTCACCTTCACGGTGTCGTCGATGTTTGTGTTGTAGCCCTGCACGACTAGCCACCGCGTCCGATTCTTACCACCGGTGGCGCGAACGGCGTTTACGAAGGTCTGGTTGTAGCCGTTTTGAACCTCCGTGTTCTCGGCCGTTGGAGGCCCATAGACTCCCGCGACCCCGATCTCGTTCGTCCCCGCGAAGAGCACTCGATCGTCGTCTCCTTTGAAGTTCGTGGCTATCTGGGTCCAAAAGCGCGTGAGCTTTGCGTTAACCGCCTCCCGCTTCGCGTACGTCGCCTGAATCCAGCCTCCGTCCCAGTGGACGTTAACCATCACGTACAGGCCCGCCCGATTGGCCATATGCACGACGTCGGTCACGTGGGCCATCCACTTGGAATCGATGCCCTGCCTGGTGTCGGTGTACTGGCTCCACGCTACAGGTATTCGAACGCTCTTGAAGCCTGCCGACCGCACCGCTTTGAAGTACGCGTATGTCGGCTTCGGGTTGCCCCAAGACGTTTCAGCGGGGATCGCTTCCATCGTATTCCCAAGGTTGATCCCAGGCGATAGCGTTGCCATGTAGTTGGAAACCGACAGAGTTTCCGCATCTACGATTGACACCGCGAGCATCGTTGCACATGCAAGCAGCGTGGAAGCCAGTCTTGTTATGTTTTGTCTTTGCATTGGTTATTCGCCCCGTCCGTCTTTCAGGTCACTACTAGTTGACCAGGTCAGCTCCTCTTTGGGGAAGGGTGATTCCGCCCTGGAGAGCCAAAGTCACTTTTGCGCGCTCGAGACCGGAGTCAGCACGACCGAGCGAATGTTGATCGGCTTCCAGGCCGCTGGGTCCTTCGGACGGACAGATACTACGACATCGCCACGTGCGTCGAACTTGAACGTGCCGAGTTCAACCGGTTTGAACAGCGCCCAGTCACCGGTATTCGGAGCTTTTCCGGCGAGGGTTTGCGATCCAACCTGGACGGTGAACTCGGTGCCATCCGCCATTGATGAAACTCGAGCGCTCACGTTGTACATTCCCGAGGCGGGGATCTTCACTGTCCATGTCACCCAGTCGGTAGCGCTAAACCATTGGCCAATGTTGAGGATGCCGTCCTTCGATTCGGTCTGGACCGTGTCTCCATGCATCTCGGCCAGTCCTGCCTCGAGGTTCAGCACACCCTTTGAATCCGCCGTGACTTTCTGGACCACAACGGGTATCGGCACTGGCTTTAAGTTTCGGCCTTTGATCTTGAGACCAACCGTGATGTCGGAGACTCTCTTCGTTGGCAGCTTCACGAGCAGGCCGTCCTTGGTCTGAGTCCACTCGATCTTGCCTTTGTAGCCAAGGAGACTCACGTTATCAATCTGATTCTGAGACGGGGTATCGGTCTTCGCCAAGGAACGAATCAGCAGCTCGTTGCTGGAGGGATATGCTAGCGAGATCGCGTAAAGCGTCGGTCCTTGGGTCGTGAATCGAATGTCCTGGGCGGAGTAGCCGAAGTCTTCGCTGAACGAGCCCCCTTTCGCCCGCACCGCTCCTTCGCCGTACACCAGCCAGGGCCGCGAACCGTAGATCGCCTCACCATGAATCTTAGTCCAGTCCGCCATTTGCTCCAGCATCGTCTCGACCTCGGGGTCGATCGAGCCGTCAGGACGCTGCACCACATTGAGCAAGAGGTTGCCATTCTTACTGACGTTGTCGACAAGCGTATCCACGACCCAATTGATGGGCCGGTATTTCCAGTTGCGGTTGTAGAACCAATCGCCGATCGACGTATCGGTCTGCCAGGGATGCGCGTCGATTTTGGACATGTTGCCGCGCTCCAGGTCCTCGACCCAACGTCCGTTAGACGTCTGCTTGCAGTTGTAGACCGCCTCAACATTTCCGCCGTGCTGGGCGGCGTTGGAGTTGTAGAAGTGGGCGATCATGCTCAACCCAACCTCGTTTCCAAACGGCACGCCTCCGTCGCTATACAGGAGGTCCGGGTGATAGTTGTCGACCAGCTCCTTTATCTCGGAATACCATTCGCGTTGCCACTTCGGGTTGTTGCTGTACCAGGCGGTGTCTCCCGCCTCGGCTTTCTCATGGTAAAGGTCGGCGTACTGCGGGTCTGCGCCGTCGTACGGAACCCCAGCAAATGGCCCAGTCTTGTCCGCTCCGTGACTCGCCTGAAACCATGTGAAGCTCGCTCCGAGGTGTTCGGATACGCCGAACCTCATCCCGTTTTTCTTTGCCTCACGCTGCCAAGTGCCGACCACGTCTTTATGTGGCCCCATCTTCGCCGCGTTCCACCGGTGCAGCTTGGAGTTCCAGAGGAAGAAGTTGTCGTGGTGCGAGCCCATGCTTACGAAGTATCGTGCCCCCGCCTTCTTGTAAAGCTTCATCAACTTTGCCGGGTCCCACTTCTCTGCTTTCCAGAGGGGGATGATGTCTTTGTATCCAAACTTCGAAGGGGGGCCATAGTGCGACACGTGGTACTTGTTGTGGCCGCTCCCCTGCTCGTACACGCCTCGGGCGTACCAGTCGCCGTCCATCGGAACCGACTGTGGCCCCCAGTGCGCCCATATTCCGAACTTCGCATCCCGGAACCAATTCGGGCTCTCGTACTTTTGGAGTGACTCCATCGTGGGTTTGAACGGGCCGGAGGCCACCGGGAGAACCTGACAATCGGCGACGGAAATCATCACGCCAGCCGCGCAAAAAACGACGCACCTCGAGATCGAGACCATAGGAGGAGTATGTTCCGGTTTTTGAACGGCTGGCTGGCGAGTTGAGCGAAGCATGCAACCGCACCCACACGGCTTTTCTGAGACTCTGGTGCTACCGAAAGAGTCTTCAGCCACGCTAACGAGCCTCACTCTAAACGACGACGGTGACGAAGCTGGATTCCAGCGCAATTTGGACCACCAAATGAGATGGGGGCACCGGGCAAGCGTCGACAAACTTGCCTTGTTCGCCAAGCCAACGGCCGCTATGCTGGCGAAGATATTGATAGAGGTTAGGCCCACCGCCGCTGCCCCTTCCGTGCCAAGCCTCAAAGCAAACAAACGGGCGACCTGGGAGATCGGTACCATGCTGGATATGAGCCGCGGGGAGGCGCCGAAGATCGTCTACGCTGGGGGCCACCAGGGTTCTGGCGACTTTCCAGACCACCGTCACGAACGCGCTTGGGAGTTGCTCTACCTTCTTGAGGGGACCATCACCGAAAGGTGCGGAAAAAAAGCGCTCCAGATGCGACCCGGCACGTTCGTCGTACACCCACCGGGTTTTATGCACGGCGATTCCGCGAGGGAGCGGTACTTCCTCTATCACATTCTCATCACATGTCCCGAGCCGCTCGACTGGCCGCTTTCCGGCAATGATCTCGATGGGGAGCCGATCCGCGCGATTCTGGACATGGTCGTCCGCGAGTGGTACAGCAGTGGAATCCACCGAGAGACATTCATCCGGCAATGCGCATCGATGCTTGACATCCTCATGCAACGCTGTGCCGTCCACTCAGAGGAATCCCACGTGGCCCGCAACTTGGTGGCAGCCGCGTGCGGCCGGTTTCGCCGCGAGTTTCCCAACCAGATCAGTCTTCAAGAGGTCGCCCGTGACCTGAATATTTCGAGGTCGACGCTCTACGCCTATTTCAATCAGGCGCTTGGCAGAACGCCCCTAGAGGTACTCGACAGTATTCGGTTGAAGCATGCACTGTATCTGCTAAAGCATTCCGAACTGGCCATCGAGGAGGTCGCCCGCGGCTCAGGCTACTGCTCCTCCAGCCATTTAGGCAGGAAGCTGCGTCACGCTTACCGAATGACGGCCACTCAGATCCGGGAATCTTCCGTCTAGTGAGCGGCGTGGGCCGCATACAAATGCGCCAGCGCCCGTCTCTCCAACAGAAGAGAAACGGTGAGCCGCACTGAGCCTTCGCGAGACTCTCGGTCGGATCTTTAGCGGCTGTTGAAGGGAACTCCAACCAAAGTGTTCAGAAACGCAACCTATTTGTTGCGTATTGGTTAAACATGCGACACAATAGGCAATGTAAAGGTTGCATATCATGAGCACAACAGCAGAAAACTCAGTCGTCCGAACCCTCGTCCTGAAAGCCTCGCTCGATAAGGTCTGGAACGCGATCGCGACGCCAGAGGGCTTTGCGGGGTGGTTTTCCCCACGAGTGGAGGGAAAGTGGAAGGAAGGCGAGTCCATTCTTCTTTTCTGGCCAAGTGGCAGCTCGAACCAGATTTTGCTGACCAAGATCCAGCCCAAGTCACTCTTTGCCTACCAGTGGCATCCGGGAGATTTCAACAACCTCTCCGACCATCCTTCCGCCGAACTAACTACGGTTACGATGCGCCTTCGAGAGGTCCCGGAGGGAACCGAACTGGCGCTTACCGAATCGGGGTTTGAAAACATTCCGGACGAGCGCCGCCTTAGGGTGCTCGGGCTGAACACGGAGGGTTGGGACGAGGAGTTGGAGAATGTCCGCAAATACGTGGAAGCGTGAACGAGCTTTGGAGAACGTTTTTTGCCCTCGGTGACCCTCACCGACTGACTATGATCCGCCGCTTGGCGGAAATAGGTCCCCAGTCGATGGTCCGGCTCACCGAGGGTATGGAGTTCACGCGCCAAGCGGGGGCGAGGCACGTGAACGTCTTGCGGAATGCGGGCCTCGTATCGCTGACTCGGAGGGGTCGAGAGCAAGTCATCTCGCTGGAGAAACACAACCTGCACTTGACCCAGATGTTCATGAAACATATGGAGGAAAGCTGGGACGGACGGCTTTCCAAACTTCAGGAATTGCTGGGCTGATTGGATACGTGTTGGGTGCAGGGTGCGATCGAGGGCTTGGGAGCATTTCGCGGTTGCTCCTTGAGCGGCAGACCAGACTGGCTGGCTCGGGGAAACCCGAACTTGATTGTTCGCGGTGTTCAGGACGGCAATGAGGTCCCAACGAGGGTAAATCACGATAGATCACAGCCGCCTCTTAGACTGGGCCAATCGTGCACTTTGCACCGAAAGGACAGTTCCCCATGCGACTCACTCACCGTCTCTTAGCCGGCTCCCTGGCGATAATCACCTGCGCCTACGGGCAATCGAACTACGCGTGGCAGCAGCTGCCGGTGCATGCCAACATCGCCAATCTCGGCCTTCCCCAACTCGACATCAACCAAAGCAACCAAGTGGTTGGTCAGACCTCAAACAAGATCGGCTTCATCAGCTCAGGAGGGTCGGTGCAGAATCTTGGAACGTTTGGTGGCCCGACCAGCAACGCTCATGGAATCAACGACTTCGGGGTGGCTGCCGGCTCTGCCGATGTCTCCGCGACCAACTACCATCCCTACAAATCCAGCGGGGGTCCGTTAAGCGACCTTGGAACGCTTAATGGAGGCGCGTATGCGAATGCCTTCGACATCAACTACTACGGCGATGTCGTCGGGCAAGCCATCGACGGAGTTACGAATCAAAGACAGGCCTATATCGCCCTTTCTGGGGGTCCGCTCATGGGACTTGGCACCCTCGCGGGGAGCAACTCGTTGTTCGCCAGCAGCTCGTACGGCGTGAACAACGACGACGAGGTCGTGGGGTTCTCGACGCGGGCCGACTTCACCTCCCACGCCTTCTCCTGGACCTTCGGAGGCGGCATGGTAGACCTCGGAAGTCTTGGAGGCAGCTTCAGCGTGGCGACCAGAGTCAACGACAACGGCGACATCGTGGGCTATTCGACGCTTCCCGGCGATTCTTTATCCAGAGGCTTCCTCGATATCAGCGGAGTCATGACGCCGATAGCAGGTCCGAGCGGCACCGACAGCCTGGCGATGGATCTGAACTTGACCGACCAAGTGGTCGGCCTCTACACCGCCAACCAAGGTACAAGGGCCTTCATCTATGATGGTGGCTCCTCGTATGACCTGACGTCACTGTTGATAGGCGCCCTGCCTGGCGGTGCCTCGATAGCTGAGGCCTATGCCATCAACGATAACGGAGCCATCGCCGCCATTGGCACAGACGGTTTCGTTTACGTTCTGACTCCCCAGGCCGTTCCTGAGCCATCGACGCTCGTCAGCTTTGGCGTTCTTGGCTTGCTGGCCCTTGGTCGACGTCGGGGTCGCCGTTGACAACCAGGCGATTCCTCTAGGTCACTCGAGTGTGAGCGTAAAGGAAATCCATCGTAAACTCTAGGTGAACCTAGGATGCGATGGCTACGGACGATGGTGCACCTCAAAATCACAACGACCAGCTGCAGGGCGAATGGAGCCTGCGGATGTTCGGCGATGTCCAACTCCTCGATAGTGCCGGTCGAGCGGTTGCGCTGCCGAACCGTAAGGTCCAGGGCCTTCTGGCCGTTCTTGCGTTGCATCGGCAATATGGGATCGAGCGGGACCGGGCTGGGGAAATTCTTTGGCCCGGCAAGCCGCGAGCGAATCAGCGCACAAACCTTCGCCAGGTTCTCATGCTGCTACGAAAGATCCTCGGGGAAGGCGCTCTCGACGACTCGCGCAGCCACTGTCGCCTCAAAGCTTCGTTTCGGTTAAGCACGGACACCCAGCGGGCGGATGGCGCCGGCTTCATGCCGGGCCACGACGGAGAGTGGTTCGAACAGATCCGCACCGAGGTCGCGGACACTGCGCCCGAGGCGGGCGTTCTCTCGCATCTGCTGGAGACCTTTCGATGGTACGCCCTCCACGATCCGGTCGGGATGTTCGCACTCCTTCGGTCCACACCTGGTCTTAACCGCGGGATCGAATTCCGCGACATGTTGGACCTTCTCAAAACGGCGGGGGTGAGTCCCGAGACCGCTGGCTGGTCCGCGTACTGGCGTGGCACGGCCGAGGACGATCTTCAACTGTGCGCCGGATTGCTGCGAGCAGCCCTACGTGAGGCGAAAAGAACCCAGGACTTGGAGTTGGCTTCGGAGGCCTGTCTTGAACTGGGCAAGGTGTATGCCCGAACGGGCGAGTTCGTTCGGGCGGAGAAGATCTGCAAGATTGGGAATGCAGTAGCGGGCGAGGCTCGTTCGCGAAGCTCGAGGTTCAATTCAGCCCGCCTGAACGGCATCGTTCTCACCCACGGTGGACGTAACGAGGAGGGCCTTGCTCTCCTCCACCGCTCCGAGGATCTCATCCAAAACCCCGTCGACCACGCCCTTGCATTGGGTGTCAGGGCCTTCATTGAAGCCTCCGTGGGCCAATTTGAGAAGGCTCGAGCGACGCTCGAATTCCGAACCAACGAAGCGCTCAAGTTGGGCCATACGGGTGCAGATAAGGTTTGCGCGATGACCGAGGCGATGCTGGCCGCCGAAGGCGAACGCAGAAGTGCTATCCCCGGCTTGGAGCAGCTTTCCGAGCGCTGTCACGCCGTCGGCGCGACCCAATTCGGCGTCTATGCCGACGAGCTCCTTGCGAAGCTCTTCCTGCTCGAGGGTGACCGGGGTCTCGCCGACCGCCGTCTCAAGGCGGCCGGTCAGGGGCGACGAGCTTCGCGAATGTCGGTCACGCCGCTCGAGGCGCAGCGCGTTGCGGCTCTTGGCTGAGGGATCCGCTGTGGGCCGGTTCGTGGGATTCGTTGTAAGAAGGGCGTCGGGACTTCGAGTCCCTCCGAGGCCGCCACTGCTTTGAATGATGATCCGATCCGTTTTTCCTCGGGCGAAGCGGGACGTCGACGTGGACCACAGGCAGCTCCAGCTCTTGCTGTTTGCTACTTCTTCTTGCCTTTCAACCACCGAAGTCCAGCCGGAATCCCTTCGTGAATCATGCTGTCGTAGTGACCGCCGCTCTCCACGGTGACCAGTTCAACGCTGTGGTTAAGCTTCGACAGCTCCTTCGCATAACCGCGAACACCGGAGGGGTCGACGGTTGTGTCGTCCTGGGCGCTGAACAGCATCGTTGGGCAGCGAAGTTTTTTAACGTTGGCGAGCGGTGAATTACGGCGGACGGCCGAAGCTAATTCCGGCGGGATTTGGGAGATAGAAGCGCCAAGGTGGGCAACTACATCAGTAACTGGGGCGTAGGCAACGCAACCTCCGATTCGTGGGTCGGCTGCTGCCACTTGGAGCGCCAGAGTTCCGGCTGAGCTGTGGCCGACCGTATAGAGCCGCTTCGGATCTATGGGAAGGTTGCGCAGTGCGTAATCGATCGCCGCTTTCCCGTTGGCAATGCCGGTATCGCGTTTTGCAAACAGCCTTAACGCCACCGGGTTCAGATCGTCGGTGCTCCCAGAAACCTCGTAAGCGACGACAACATATCCGGCCCGAACATAGGGGATATGTTCATCGCGGTCCCGGTCCCCCAGTTTCATGCCCGTAACCATGGGAGATCCAGCCGGGGCGATGAAAATGCAAGGTCGGAGTTTTTTGTCGGTTGGATGATTGTCCACACCGTAGATCCAAAGGAGCGGGTGCTCGGGAAAATCGCGTAAGACGATTTCTTTCGATCCGGTGCCGCTGGAGGTAGCGATAGCGGGTGGAGAAGCGCTTGCCTCGGAACGGTGCGAGGGCGCCCCGCAATCGAAAAGGAATGTCAGCAAGCAGACGCCGCATATGGTGAGGCCAGAGATAGATGCCATTTGGGTTATTCCTAAACCGTTGATCGCGAGTTTACTCGTGCTTCAATTCGTTAATGAAACGCATCTCTCGACGAATCGTATTTGATTCGGGGCGGGTTAGCAACGCGACATGAAGAGTCATTTTTATGACAAGGCGATGGCAGGTGTCTGCGATGCGGTTGGTGGCATCGATGCGTTCCGACGGATATCCAAGAGGTTCCATCACAAGGTCGAATCGGACCCTAAGCTGATGGAGCTTTTCCCCAAAAACATGGCCGCTTTGGAGGAGCGACTGGCGCTTTTCTTGGCCGAGCGGACCGGCGGAGATGCGGCCTACACGAGTGCACGAGGCAAGACGAGCCTTATTTGTAGGCATGCCCACCTCGCCATCGGGTCAGAGGAGGCATCTCTCTGGATGGCGCACATGAGGGCCGCGCTTGAGGAGGAAGAGGTGAGCGACGCAGTCTTAGCCCAACTGCTGCCAAATCTCACCGAGCTTGCCGCGACTTTGGCCGATCCGCTGATTCATCTCTATCGCATCTCCATAGAAACCCTACGCCAGAAACTTGAGGGAGACCCATCTCTTGCGCGGTTGAATGACCATGGCCGGAACCTGATCTGCGCGGCCGCCATGGCTTGGGATGTCCCTCGCTTGCGCTTGCTTCTGGAGTTCGGAGCCAATATTGAAACCAAAGATGCAGGCGGACACAATCCCCTCTATCGCGTTGCCAATGGCACGGGCAAAGAGGGGGACGGACGGGCAGCGCTCGAACTGTTGTTTGCCCACGGCGCGAACGTGAATCAAACCACCGGCGTCGGCGGCATGACACCTCTTCACATGACGGCAAGACGAGGAACCGCAGTAATCGCGGAAACTTTGTTAGCGGCCGGAGCGAAAATCGAAGCCAGGGATTCGAATGGCGAAACTCCGCTTCGTCGCGCCGTGAACTGCGGGAAGGCGGACGTTGTCCGCCTGCTCATCGAGCATGGCGCGAACCCGCTAAGCCGAGATCGACGCGGTCGCACCGTGATCGAGGCCGCACGCGACGACCGAGTTCGGGACCTACTCAAATGATCGGGAATCTCGATCGAAGTTCCTTCCAGTGCCCCTTACGTTTTAAGATGATTGACATTCCTTTTGTAGTTACCAAGACTCATGGCTCGCGAAGCGCTGGGTATCCCCGTGCCGCCATCGCATCGGGAGGATTGGGAGCAGGGCCGTCGCCGTAGTCCGCTCCGGACCTTTCGCCTCCCTTTGGGGGCGGGCCGCGCAATGACCCGGGTGCCGCCATCTTCGTTATCCTTGGATAGCGTTCGACCGTACTAGGTTGTCAACGAGGCCCTGGCTAAGATGCCCCGGCAAAACTCGAACTCCCGACGGCCAGACCGTACGCCGACGGCGTGACCCCCATCTGCGACCGGAAACTTCGGTTGAAATGGCTCTGGTCCGCAAAGCCAATTTCGTGGGCAATCTCGGAGAGAGTAAGGGATGATGACCTCATCATTTGGCAGGCTCGTTCGATGCGTAGGGACCGCACGTAGTCGCCAATGGTGCACCGATGCGCGCGGCGAAACTGCCGCATCATGTGAGCTGGGTGCACCCCGACGGCGCGGCCAATCGCCTGGGAGCAGATCGTCTCCGAGTAGTGCGCTTCCAAATACTCCTCGACCCGAATAAGCCAGTGGCAGCCCTTTCTCTCAAGTGGCGGCAGCACGGAATTAGTCGCTGCGGCCCAGAAGTCAAGGAGAAGACTTTCAAGATCAATGGGCGATAGCTCGTCTCGGCGAGAAAGGGCATGGGCCATCTTGCCGGCGATGTGCACGGGGCGGCTGCTGTCGAATGTATTCGGACCCAACTGGCAAGAGCCGGAATCACTGATCCATGCTTCGGGGATGATGACCTGCATGGTGCGGACCGGGGTAAGTGCGAGAGACCGGTGCATCACGCCCGCCGGCAAGACACTTGCGGTGAAGGCGTGTACGTCCGAGTGCCAAGAGGCTTTCGCGACCCCTTCCAGATAGAGATCGATATAGGTCACGGGATGATCGTGCCAGGGCGTGCTGCATCCAGGATCTCCATGAACCGTCTCAAACCGGGGGTCGCCAACTGATAGGGAGTCGATGATCTGGGCGACGGGTTCCTTCATCGTACGCAGAATCATACGCCCAGTCTCTCTCTCGACCAGGACCTTCGGGGCTGAGTTCAGTTGCTGTGAATCGCCCTTAAAACGCAATTCTCGTCCAATTCAGGGCGTTTTGACTCGCGTAATACTGGTCGTCTATGGTTTCCGTCGTTCCCTTTCTAATCCTCGCTTCCACCGTGAGCGTCTCGTCCCCGAAGGCAGTCGTCGGCCAGCCTATCACGATCACTGTGTCAGTGGCCAATTCTGGCGGGGCCGCGCACTCCTCGATCGTCGACATGGAGGTCAAAGATGCCGCCGGCGCGAAGATCTTCCAGAGATTCAGCGCCGGTCAACGACTCTCCGGTCAAAAAAACAGAATCTACACGTATGAATGGACTCCGTCGGCTCGCGGAAGATACTCAATCGACTTAGGGCTTTTCGGCCCCAACTGGGGCGCGAAATATATTCCAGTCTGGTGCGGCGAGTCTTGAAGTGGAATAGGAGACGACTGTATTGATAGTATCAGGAAGCCACTGAACCGTCGGCTAGTCTCGTCCAGGCTCAAGTTGCGGGCCTGGCGGAGTGTGCGGAGAGAAACGCCCAGGACCGAGTCGGCGGCTTGGTCCATGGGTGAACTATGCTTCTAAACGTACTCCACTCGCCTACACGAGTGACCCTTCGGAGTCAATTGCATAGCCAAAACGCAAACACCGTGTAACAGGTGCTCGGAAGGAACCTCGGGCGGTACGACTAGCCGTCTTTGTCGTGACCCTTCCCGCCGCCATGACCATGGCCTTGTCCGTGATCCTTCTCGCCTCCGTGCCCCTTACCGTTGCCATGGCCGTTGTCGCCACCTTGTCCCTTTCCTTTACCGTGACGCTGCCCCCAGTCTTTGCCGGGGCCGGCGCCTCTGCCGTGGCCTTTCCCGTTGGCTTTGCCCGCACCATGGATTTTCATGGCAGCGTGGCCCTTGCCTTTGGATCCATGATCCTCGGTCCACCTCCCGGGAGGGGAGTTCCATGGGCCGCCGCGGGCGCCCCTATGGAAGTCGACTTTGTAGGTCGAGGCAACTCGGTTCCAATCTCGGTCTTTTCGATATCGATCGTAGATCGAAACCGGCTTGGTTCGCGAGGATCTTGCGATGACCAATGCGGGCAGGATGTCTCGATTGGAGCCTCCACGTCTGCGGATCGCGGCGATGTCGGTTGAGCTGGCTCCGTATCGGTTCTGGTAGATCGAGCCCCAGATTCGGTCACGGTCGAACGAGCCGGCGTTCCTCATTTTGTTGAACGTGCCGGGATGCATGCCGAGTTTGTGGGCGACCTGACCCCAGCCAAGTCCCTCCTGCCGAAGTCGCCAGACCTCATTTGCTGGGCGATGGGTCTGTTTTGATAGGGAATAGACCGGGGCGAGTTCGTACACATCCTGATGGCTCGAGCCCGAGAGGCTGAGGATTTGGTCTATTGGAATCCCAAACTTGTCGCCCAAGAGTTTCGCGGCGAGCTCCTGAATCATATTTTGAGCCGGTGCCGAAACCGGTATTCCCACTCCAGCAAGTAATGCCGTAAGAAGGATCGTCGTTTTGAAGTTCTTCATCTTTCTCTCGCCCCTCGTTGAATCGCCACATCGCGGTGCACCCGGTTGGTCTTTGTATGACTGCGCAAGTAGGTCGATGGGTCCAACGGTCACTCGGGAGGATTAGGCGGGAGTTCTGGATTGCCGGATGGGAGATCGCAATCTGCAACGCAACGCCGCCTAGTTCCGTAAACGGAATCGCCCGGTTAGGGCCGCTATCGCCTATCCTATAACCGCAATGCGCGGTTTGTTGGCACTCTCTTGCATTCTTCTTCTCAGCGCGTTCGCGCCCCAAGCCCCACCCAACCCTGGGCCTAAGCCGCTGCCCGAGACGGCGGCCTTGATCAAGGTCGGAAGGGACCTTGCGAGGGCCCGCAAGTACGAAGAGGCGGTGAAGGCGTACGAGGGGGCGCTTAAGAAGGCGGAAGAGCTTAAGGATCTGGAGGGGCAAGGGGTTTGTTTGCAGAACATTGCGATCGCCTATTACTCGCTCGGAAACTTGACCAAGGCGCTCGAGGGGTTCATTCAGGCGAAACCTTTCTTCGAGGCGGCGGGAGATAAGAAGTCCACGGTTGGGATGTTGATGGACATTGGGGTTGTCAACGACAACACGGGGCATCCCGAGGCGGCGATCGAGTTCTACAAGCAGGCGCTGCCTCTCACTCGAGAACTTGGCGACCAAGATGAGCTGGGGAAGTTGTTGCTCAACTTGGCGATCGTGCACGATGGGCTGTATCAGTGGCCGCAGTCTTCGGACTATGCCAAGCAGGCACGGGTCGCGTTTCACCTTGCCAAGGATGATCGCTGGGAGCTTGAGTCGATGGTCGTCATTGCCAGCGCCTTCAAGCAAGCGGGCGACCAGGAACGACAGGAAAAGACTTACTTAGAGCTAATCGCCCAATGCAAGGACCCGAAACTCGCGATCACGAAGGCAACTGGGCAGGTCAACCTTGGTGCCCTCTACTCTCAGCAAGGACGCCTAATCGAAGGGTTGGACTACTTGCAGAAGGCGTTGAAGGGTTACCAGGACGAGAATGCGGTTCGCCAAGTGGGCCAAACCCTGGAGCGCATTGGCGTGGTTTACAACCGAATGGGCCAGCAGCACATGGCCTCCGACACGCTGGAGCAAGCCTACAACATTGCCAAGAAAGGCGGGGATCGACGTAACGAGTCTCAGGTCCTCTATCGGATTGGCGAGACGGCCAAGATTAAGGGGGACTTCGACACTGCGGAGAGCAAGTTGAAGGAGGCGCTCGCGCTAGACCGGGACATGCATTTTAGGGAAGGTCAATCGGCGTGTATCTGCGCGCTTGGAGAGATTGCGGCCGCGAAACACCAACGTGGAAAGGCTCTCGACTACCTTGATCAGGCCCTTCTCATTGAGCGCGCCATGGGGCACGGGGTGGGCGAGGCGGAAGCTCTAGAGGCAATAGGTTTGGTGTATCTCGATCAAAAGCGGTTCGATCTAGCAATCACCACCCTCAAACAGGCCCTCGCCATTGGTCGCCGACTTGACAATCGTGACACGATGGCCGCCGCTTTGGCCGACTTGGGGAAGGTTTACAAGCAAGCAGGAAAGCTGCCTGAAGCCGAAGCGAGCTACCGAGAGAGCGTGAACATGTTCGAGGCGGGTCGAGCCGATTTGGGAGCGTTCTCCGACGCAAAGTCGGGTTTTCTCGACACGAACCTTGGAGCCTATCACGAGCTAATTGCCTTGCTCATCGAGCGAAAGAAGGTGGCGGAGTCGTTCGACTTGGTTCAGAAGACCAAGGGACGGGTGCTGCTCGACTTGCTTGCTCAAGGCAACGTGTCGATCGAGCAGGACATGACTCCGGTGGAGCGGCAGGAGGAGCACATGCTGCGCGCGAAGTCGGAATCGCTGAACGCGGCGATTGTGAGCGAGGGGGCGAAGAACGAAGTCGGCTCCAAGAAGCGCTCGGAAGCGCTGAAGGTGGAGCTGAAGCAGGCGGACACCAAGCTCGGCGAGTTCAAGACTCTGCTGTATGGCAGGCATCCGGAGCTGGCGAGAAAGCGGTCGGCGGCGACGCTCACCCTGGGTCAAGTTGGTCCGTTCATCCCGAAGGACACCGCCTTGGTGGAGTATTTCGCCTCCGGGAAAACGCCCTATGCGTTTGTGGTGACTTCGGGGAAGGTTAATGCCTTCCGGTTGTCGCAGTTGGGCCGTTCCTGTGCCGCTTTTCGGGCGGCGTGCTCGGATCCTTCGAAGGCGTATGCACCCCTTTCGCGCTCGCTCTATGACCGGTTGATTGGTCCTTTCGCGGCGCAGATTGGGGGAAAGAGACGATTGTTGATTTGTCCAGACGGCGTGCTTTGGGACGTTCCGTTTGCCGCGCTTTCTTCGAAGCAAGGCTTCTTGGCCGAGCGGTTTGAGATCGACTATGCGTTCAGTGCCACCGCGCACAGCGCGACTTGGATGCACAAAAGGGAACGCGCTTCCCGCGGGATGTTGGTGTTGGCGAATCCCGATATCGGGGGCTTAGCCCGCTTTGGGGGAACGCCGCTCATCCCCGGTCAGCGCCCCATCGAACCCGGCTCCCGCCCCATCGAGCCCGGATCGCGACCGATCGAGCCAGGTTCGCGAGACCTCGCGCAGCAGCTAACCCGTGGTGGTGCCCCAGATCTTCCCGGCACCCAAACCGAGGCCGATGCAATTAAGCGCGAGTTCCCAGCCTCTACCGTTCTCACCCGGGACAAGGCCCAAGAGGCGACATTCAAGAAGGTCGCCGGCGACTACCGCAACCTCCACATCGCCTCCCACGCGTTCTTCAACGACGCCTCCCCGATGCTGAGCAGCATCGTTTTGGCGAAGCCAAACGATTCGGTTGAGGATGGGTTCTTGACTGCGCGCGAGATCTTCGAGATGAGATTGAACGCGGACTTGGTGGTCCTCTCGGCGTGTAATACAGCGCGAGGTGAGCAGACATCGGGTGAGGGAGTCGTGGGCTTGAGCTGGGCTTTGGTCGCTGCCGGCGTGCCTTCGCAGGTGATCAGCCAGTGGTCGGTCGACGACGAGGCGACGGCGTCGCTTATGTCTCGGTTTTACTCGAATCGAAAGGCGGGGGAGCAGGTAGGCGCCGCGCTTCGGCATGCCGGGTTGGGGCTTCGGAAGGGAGACGCGAGGCTGGGACACCCCTACTACTGGGCGCCATTTGTGTTGATGGGAGATTGGCGGTAGAGCTTCGAGAGATGGCAAAGCGATCTAGCAAGTTTCTTCATTTGATGCAACGGAGGACATTCTTTTGAGCCGGTCCAATACGAGTTCCGCTCGCGTCTTGGAATCGCTCAGCGAACCCAAATGTCCCTCTATGGCGCTGCGAATATCGCTTCTGGCCAAGAGTGAACCGAAGCATTCCGCAATGTATCGACGCACTAGGGCCGGCGCGTCCACCAACTCATCAGTCAGTTCCGGTCGACCATTAAGAACTGCGACAATGTCTTCAAGGTCATGGGCTTAGAAAGGCGTCGTTGCCCCCGCGAGACGAGAACGCTTCCAGTTTTGTGGCCACGAAGTGGGGGCCATTTATGACCGAGATTTGGATTTCGTTGGGCAGTCGCACGCGATACTGATGCTGGATGGCTGACTCATACCATGGGTTGCCAAATCCAAGAATAGATTCGTTTGTCGGCATTATGTCGACGGTGAGGTCATTAATCAGCCAGCGACAGATGACCGAGGATTGGTCGTCTTCTCTAAAACCCTTTGCCCGCAGTGAATCTGTCAGCTTGAAGTAGTCCGTCACCGTTGAGAGTTCAACTATGAGGTCGATGTCTTTGGTTGGCCTCGCCAAAGGCGCATGTGGATCGGAAAGGAGCAGGTCGACAATGCCTCCTCCCACGAAAACGAAGCGATCTACCAAGTTACCAAGCGCTTCAGCCCCCTTCATGAGGCTTTCAATCTGGGGAGTCAATCTCAAGATTCACCGAGCCTTTGCCGCATTGCCTCTGAAGCAAGATTGGCTTCACGACTCCTGCCAGAGCGGATGGCGTCCAAGATAGCCAGGTACTCATAAAGGATTGGGTCCCTTTTGGCGGCAAGTGGAACGGTGTGGTAGATAGGTTCGAGCGCGATCCCCCGGACTCCTTCAGCAAAATCCCAAACCGGAGGTAGTTCAGTCCCAGGTGAGAGTTCGGCGCTAAGTGGGGGGCCCGCATAGGAGGTCGGGAGCCCTCGAGTAACTCCGCCGAATTTCGGAGGTTGAAAATATTTAACGCCGTGAACAAGCCACTCGGTCGCTGCTCGCTTGTTCAGTCGTATTTTCCCATCCACGAGCCCGGAATCTTTGAGGCGCTTCACCGCTTGGTGTGCCTGCGAGCCGCTGACACCAAGAGAAGGGCCTAGCACCGAATACCTCAATAGAAAGTCAGGGCGCTTCCCGAAGTCTTCTTCACTGTCGCTTGCCGGCAGACTCCAGACAGATTGAATCTTCAGAAGCACAAGTGTGTCCTGAGCTCTTAGCATTCTAAATTCTAGAATATAGAACGCTTATGAGCAATAGAGTGTTACGCCGCCAAGGCAGGGCGTTTGTCAATGTGCTGAGATTGGAAGTCGTCCATGAATTCGACGAGATTCTCGACCGCGGAGAGTTGCATTCCGTTGTAGAGGGATGCGCGAAGGCCGCCTACACTGCGGTGGCCGTCTAGACCGGAGAAGCCGGCCTTGGCGGACTCGGCCAGGAATTCGCGCTCGAGTTCGACGGACGGGAGCCGAAAGGCGACGTTCATTTTTGACCGGTCCGCGGTCACCACATTCGCCTGGAAGAAATCCGGACACCGGTCGATCTCTCGGTAGAGAAGATCGGCTTTCGCCGTATTGATTTGGTCCATCGCCTCCAGACCGCCAATCTCATCTCGCAACCAGCGCGAGACGAGAAGCACGGTGTAGATCGCGAACACGGGCGGGGTGTTGTAGATGGAATTCGCGTTGATCTGGGTGCGGTAGTCCAGGAATCCCGGCAGGTTGGTGGGCGCATCTTGCAGCACTTCATCCTTCACCAGCACCACGGTCATTCCGGATGGTCCGACGTTCTTCTGCGCGTGGGCATAGATCACCGAGAATTTGTCGAACTCGCCAGGGCAGGACAGGAAATCTGAGGACATGTCGCATACGCGCGGCACGTCGTCGCGGCCAAGAACTCGATGGAATTGAAGGCCTTCTACCGTCTCGTTCGAAACGTAGTGGAGATATGGTGCATCGGGCGATAACTCGAGTTCCTCATCTCGCGGAAGGCGTCGGAAGTCGCACGATTCGCCGCTCCAGGCGACTCGCACGGGGCCTTCTCGGCGAGCCTCGGGAAGCGCCTTTCCGCTCCAATATCCGGTGTGAAGGTATTCGGCCGCGTGAGATTTGCCCGCGAGCAGGGTCATGGGCACCATCGAGAACTGCTGAGTGGCACCACCTTGCAAGAACAGAACGTGAAAGTTGTCCGGCAGACCCATCAACTCACGGATGTTGGCTTTAAGCTCGTTGACGACCGATGCAAACCAATCGGATCGATGGCTTATTCCCAAAATGGAGAGCCCGACCTCCGGCACGGCGTGGATGGATTCCTGCACTTGCTGAAGAACCGGCTCGGGAAGCACGCCCGGGCCACCGGAGAAGTTGAGCTGATTCGGATGGAGGGCAGAGAGGGTTATCATAGGTCAAACGGTTAGCGGCTGGTTCGCCATTGAGCTGCAGAGAAAGTCTTCGTATGCTTGGCTGATCTTCTGCATATGGGCTTTCTTGTAGGGGAAAAGGTCTTCCGGATCCATCGAGTGGACGACCATTGCGTGGTCCACTTCGAAGATGAGTAGCTCGCCATCGCGGGTCTCGGCGCAATCGATGCAGATGTAGTCAAGGCCAAAACGTCGATAGACGGCATCAAGCGCCGCCCGATGTCGATTGGCGAACTCGGGGAAGCTCTCCATAAAGGCGGCTTCTTCGGCGCACTTTGCCCGGTCGATGTACATGCCGGCATTCACGTAGTGGATCATCCAGTGAGATGACACCGCCATGTGAGCAACGAAGGGCTGGCCGGCGACAAGGGCGATACGGACCTTACGAAACTGTCCGTCTTCACCGCTGTAGTCTATAAACCGCGAAATGTAGAATTCGTCTTCTTGAATTTCGCTCAGGTAGGAATCCAAGCCCTGGGCGTTGTCGATCTTTGCGAGGCCTCGGCCCGCATGCGACCCGAGGGGGCGGATGATGATCGGAAATTCGGAATCGAGGTCACCAAGGCATTCGCGCCGAATTGGGTGGGTAGGTGGCATCAGAAGCCCAGGTACGCCCTGTAGCAGTCTGCTTGCGGTGCCTCGCTCGACATTCGGGATGAATGCCGGCAAGTTGACAATCGGCCTGTCCCAACCGATGAGCAAAGCTTCTAACGCTTTCAGGATCGGGCGGCTTGAGTCGGTTTCGGAAAGGCCAACAACGAGCACGTCGTGGGAGGGAAGTTCGGGCGGCAAAGGCGCTTCCAGCGTTGAGTAGTACAACGTGATGTCCACGGCACTGAGTTCGAGCAGGCAATCGAGAGGCGTGTTTTCCGCTAGGTCACCCGGTGCCATGAGCATGAGGACGCGGCATCGTGCGGGTTGTTGCACTGCGGGAAGGTGAAACTGTCGACAAGCCTGCAACGCTTGCTCTTGGGTTGCCAAGCCGTGAGTCCGCTCGTAGATAGAGAAAAAAGCAGTGGATAGGTTCATCCAAAGAACTGCGTTGTCCAAATCCTGAAAAGCTTTCTGCAGCAGCTCCTGAGCAACGAGGCACATGTCGCCCGTTTCCAGGCTCAAACGGAGGAACGGGGCGAGACCGAGGAATTCCCGGTCCGACCTTGCGATGATGTTTTTGCATCGTTCGGCAGTGGCGGCATGCGCTTCGCGTCGCGGAAAAGTCGTGGCCGGACGCTGAAAGTAAGCCTCGAAGAACTTGGCTCTCGTGGATTTCTCCCAGAAGGCTTCGTATGCAGCAGCGAGCTCCTCGCCAAGGTAGATTCGCACTTCGTGCGGCTTGCCAAGAAGGACGGAATGTACGTAGGTGGCATATGACTCGGCGAAGTCTTCTTGCACATCGCTGGCCGCATAGAGGGTCGGAAAATCGGTGTGGTTTAGAGCCTCGTAGATCGCGGGGATTTGATCGCCAGACAGCCGCGGAGTTGTGTAGAGCGAAATCGAGTCTCGGTGAGGGAAGTCTTGATCTGCTTTGGGGGTGAACGCTCCGTCCGCTGCGGCTTCCCAACTCAGCGAGGGAAAGCTGTATGCGTTTCGAGAAATGCTCCCCGCCCACCAGTTCGGCATCACGTCGCTTTCTGCCGCCATCACATGTCCGAATTCGTGAAGGAGAATGTATTGAAGGGCCGCCTTGCGGCAGTCATCCTCGGGGCGTGCGATGAGCACGTCAAGACGGATATCTGGTGTGGAAGCAAAGGCGGTGTTTTCGCGCCAAGTCGCCCAATCGTTGGCGTGGCGATTCGAAAACACGTCCACATCAATGATCACGACCGCGCCAAGAATCTCACCGTTTACGTATGCGACGAGATCGGCGGCGGCTGATGAGTCGAGCCCCGACATGAAAAAGATGCCCAGCAGGCGCGCTTCGAGTTGGTTCTTAACGACTGTCGGTAGTTCGTCGATCGCGGCATGCAGATCCACGAGCATGTCGGTGGAGAGTTCTGCAGCCTTGGGTTGGCCAGAGCTTCCGGTGGCGGCATAGAAATGGGCTACCGAGTTCACCAGCTCCTGAGGAGCCGGCCCGACGCGCTCCCGAAGCGGCTCGTCGAACATCAGTTCCCATCGGGTAGGCGAGTTGGTCAGAGTCATAGGTCGTTCCGAGCGCAACTCACCACGCAAAAACACGGGGTAGGGCGACTGCAATCCTAAGGTTTGGTTCGAACCCGGGTTTCTTTAGAGCGAAACTTGCTCAAGCGGCTCGGGGAATCCAGCCAATGTGTACGCAGATAGCAGGTTAAATGCCAGGGAAGGGCAACATGAACTTCTTAATTGCTTGCTTGGCACTTACTGCTCCAGACTCGGTCGGGCAACCGGTGGACATCGCGCCGAGCGCGTATCAGTATCGAGCGGATCGAACCATCAACCCGCCGGAGAGCTTTATTGCGCTTAAGCATTTTGCCCATCAACCCCTCAATCAACCACTGAGCCCGGAGGCCGCGAAAGGCTGTCTTCGCAGCTTCCTGTGGGAAGAGATTCGGCCGGTTCAGAGGCTTGTCCTCACTTGGGCCAAAGAACAGACCCCAGGAGATATCAAGGTCAGTGCGCTGATCAACGACGGGGGGTCGAGTTCTTGGTGGAACAACCTTAGGAGCGTTCCTCAAGACGTTAAGCCGATAGTCTCTGACGGCGGATGCACCCTCACGTACGAGCTCGGCATCAACACTTGCGGCCTGGTCGTCAGTTCGAGCGATCCCGGGGCCAAAGTCCCCGAGGCACGCGTCTTTGTGGCGGATGCGTGGAAGAAGATGGACGTCGAGGTCGAGTGGGGATTCGATCGGGCGGACAAGGACTATAGCGGACGAGTCGAGGCGTACGATGGCCGCACGACGAGCAAACCTTGGACGTCAAAGGGGCGCGGTAGCACCGAATTCAGCCTCCTGTACATGGGCACTTCGCGGTGGCGGAAACAACAGCCGTACACCACGCAAGCCGAAGACGTTGCCCGCACGATAGTCACGGTGTGGACCAAGGCGGGCAATTTCTCGTTTCTCGCGGCAGACCTCGAGAACGGCCCCATCTATGCTCCTGAGTACGGATTCTTTGTCCACCGCACGAAGGCTTATCCCAGTTCGGCGTCGGCCTCGACAACCACCGCGATGATGACCAAAATGACCGAGGTCGCGGGCGATTCGAACCTCAGGGCTTGGGGGTCGGATCAGACACCCTGGCTTGGCTCGAACCCGACGGATCACGTAGTCAACGTGCAAGGAATCCAGTTTCCGGCGGGCTGCGTCGCGATGCACCCAGGCTCCAGTACCGACGTGGTCGTCGAATGGCGGAGTCCGATTGACGGGAAAGTGAGCCTTGCCGGTGCCCTCACTCACGCTCAGGCGGGCAGCAACGGGATCGAGTGGTGGGTTAACAAGAATTCGCATGCGTTGCAGCACGGGACCACCAAGGGGACTGGCCGCCGAGAGATTGAACAAGCCGAAATCAGCGTCAATCGCGGGGACCTGCTTTCGCTTATCGTGGGCGCAAACACCGACTACCGCTGCGATACGAATATCGTCGAGCTAACGATTCGAGATGCGACCACCGGCCGTCAGTGGGATCTGAGACAGGACGTCGGCTCCAACCTTCAAGAAAGTAACCCGCACCGGGATGGCTTCGGCAACCCCAATGTCTGGCGCTTCGGGTCTCGCCCCGCGTTTGTTGCCTCGGAACCTCCTATCAGCCTCGCATCGAAGGCAACCACGGCTAAACAGTTTCTTAGAGAGCTCGCAGCGAAGAAGCAAAAGACGATCCGTCAGCTGACGCGTGAGCATGCAGAGCAGACTTGGCTGGGCGCGATCACGGCCACTCGAGGGCCGAACTTGCCCGCGATCCCGGCACCGCCTCATGGCACCGAGCCAGCGATGCAAGTCGAGGTTCCTTCGCCTGAGCTCAATGCTCAGTGGAACTTGGGAGCTTGGCACCTCGTTCGCCACTGCGCGACAAACCCGACTACGGGCAAGCTCTGGTTCAACGACTTTCCGTACGGCATCCTCGCGGCCGAGACTTACCTCGTCCTGAGCGTGCTGGATCAAATGGGCTCTCACGATGCCGCCGCCGATGGACTGGATCAGTGGCTCTCGTTGTCAATGGAGCGCGACCACCCGGTTGGGTTGTTCACGGATGGACAAGGCGCCCTCACCAACGCGGTCGGCCCCGATGGCTACGGCGGGCAGATGGATGGCATCCACTCGTTTGGCCCCGGTTCGATCGGTTGGGCGCTGACCCAGCACTACTGGTTAACTCACGATAAGGCATGGCTCAAAGCCAACGCCCCTCGCATGATCGCGAACGCGGATTGGATGCTGCGTCAACGAAGAGTCGTTTCTGACTCGGTGCCGGGCGGCAGCAAGCTTTGGTGCAATGGCCTTCAGCCCCCGCTTCAGGTGACCCCGGATAGCGGTGGACTTTGGATGCAGTTTTATGAGTGCGAGGCTTACTATTGGGCGTCCATATCGAGGCTTGCCGAGACGGTGGCGGTGGTCGACTCGGTCAATGGGGCTCGTCTCAGGAAGGAGGCGGCGGCTTATCAAAGGGATCTGAAGGCGGCAGTGGAAAGGTCGATTGCCCTCTCGCCGGTGGTGCCGGTGAGGGACGGCACTTATCATTCCGTCATTCCGTTTGCCTGCTATGTTCGCGGCCTCTCGACCAACGCATGGGGTTGGCAGCGCGACGGCTCCGGGGCGCATGTCGGACCGCTCTATTGGGATACCGTACAGAGCGCGGCGGCCCTCGTTAGCCCGGCTGGCTTGTTGCCAGCCAACGATCCGCGTGTGCAGGGCAATCTGGATGTGCTCGAAGATCGCCTGCTTCTCGAGAATCCGAACGTGGGCAATCGGGATTGGTTTGGTGCTGGATGGCAGTACCAGGGCGGCCTCGAGCGGACAGCGAACATGCACCTCACTGCCGATGACGTTCCGGTCTTCCTAAGATCGTTCCTCAACTGCTACGCGGTCGATATCCTTCCCAACGACGGCTATACGTTCAACGAGCACGCGGTCCACGGTCCGCCCGACAAGATATTTGAAGAAGCAGCCTTCCTCGAGCGCTTCCGGAACCTTCTTGTTATGGAAGACGGAGACACCTTGTGGCTAGCTCGCGCGACGCCAAGAGCATGGCTGGAGCAAGGGAAGCACGTATCGGTAAAGCAGTCGCCAACCCGGTTTGGCGTAGTTGACTATGAGATCCGGTCAGACGTTGATCACGGGGTCATTCATGCTCGCATCACTGCACCCTCGGGATGCGCCATCAGCTTACGCTTGCGGCATCCGGAGGGACGACCCATCAAGTGGGTCGAAGTGGACGGCAAGAAATGGAAGAACTTTGACGCCGCTCGCGAGCTGATCAAGGTCAGTGGTTCGGTGGCGGTGGACGCTCACTACTGATGCTTTCGCTACTCATCGGCATGGCCCTACTTCCAAGAGACCCGGTTGCGGATGGCTTCCTGAATGTCCCGAGGGATGCTCGGTTGCGGATGTATTGGCGGATATTTGGGCCTGCTTGGCAACCGTCGGAGATTGACTACCAACTCGGGCAAGCGAAGGCGGCGGGGCTGGGTGGGCTCACGGCTTACTTCATGTATCCGTTCGCGGTGGACGATCCAGCGAAGGGGGTTGTTAACCAGAAGTTTCTTTCCGACGAGTTCTTGCAGACCTATGCCTATGCGGCGGGTAAGGCGAAGTATGTGGGGCTGCGGTTTGGGGTCAACGGGGGCACGGGGTGGCCGTTTGGCGGGGCGAAGGTGTCAGCCGAGGACGCGGCCCACAAGTTGAGGGAAGTCGTGGTGAAGCCGGGTCAGCCGATTCCGAAGGACCACGTGATCGCCGCCTTTGAGGGCAGAAGGGCCTTGGACCTTCCGCTCAAAGGTGGCTACCTTCCGAAAGACGCGTTGCACCTCTACGTGGAGTCGCCCACCGGGCAGAACGTGAAGCGGGCCTCTTACGGCGCCGAGGGACCGGTGCTCGACCACTTCAACGAGCCGGCATTGAATCGGTGGTTGGAGTCCACGGTCGAGCCCATATTGAAAGCGGCCCCCGGACTCACCGAGGCGTTGGGTTGCGATAGCCTGGAAGTCTACGGGTCAAATTGGGCGCGAGACTTGCCCGCAGAGTTCAAAAAGCGTCGTGGCTATGATCTAACTCCTCACCTGCCCGAAATCTTTGACACCAAAAACGACGCGGGCAACCCGGTGAGGTTCGACTATTGGCGAACGCTGATGGAACTGACCGAAGAGCGGTTCACGATTCCTTTGGCGAAGTGGTCGGCCGATCACAATGTAAAGCTCGAAATGGAAGCGTACGGAACGCCGCCGAATCCGATGACCGCGTTCAGGTCGATCGATGTGCCGACGGGCGAGCACTACGAGTGGCGGGGATTTGCGATCCAGAAGTACGTCGCGTCCGCCGCTCATATGGCACGCCGAAACATCATCGGATGCGAGGCGTGGACTTGGGCGGGCTTGCCGAATCGGTTGGCCGACACACTTTCCGACCTGAAGCTGGTGAGCGATATGGAGTTTCTGTGCGGCTCCAACGACCTCACCGGGGTGGATTACCCGTACTCGCCAAGGTCGGCGGGACAGCCGGGTTGGGTGCCGTATTACGGGCCGACGATGAACGAGAACAACCCGCAATGGGAGGCGTTTCCGGGTCTCGTCGAATACCTTAATCGCTGCCAATGGATGCTGCGCCAAGGCGATCCGAAGGTGAGCGTGGCACTCTATCTACCGGTTGAGGACAAGCTTCCGCGCGGTGGAATGGAGCAGATGCAGCTCGACTTTCTCATCCGAGACCACTTTGTGACTGGGAAGGCGACGAGCGAATTTGGTCTGCAGAATTCCCTCCATCACCATTCGGCGCTGATCCAGGGGATCTTCTCGCACGGATTCGACTACGACGGGATCGACTTCTGGGCGCTCAACCAGATGACGTCTCTGCGTGGAACGCAGCTCGTTGCGGGCACGTCCCAGTACTCGGCGGTCGTGCTGCCGAATATCGAGGCGTTGGAGGAGAATGCGGCTGAGAAGCTGAGGCGATTCGCGGAGGCGGGCGGCCTCGTGATCGCGGTGCGAAGGGTGCCCGACCGAGCGGCCGGCCTCCGGGCAAGTCAGGTGCGGTTTAGGGAGAATATTGCGGCAATCTTTGGGGCATCGCCTCACGCCGGAATGGCGCATTTGGCGGGGAAGGGCCATGGGGTTCTCATCGGCGAAGACGAAGGCGTGGGACCTTATCTCACCCAGGCGCTTTCCCCGCAGATCTCATTTTCCCCTATCCCCGATTCAGTTGGTTTCGTCCATCGAACCCTTAAAGATCGGGACATCTTCTTCCTTGCGAACGTGCAGACCGAACCGGTCCGCCTCCGCGTGTCGTTCCCGCGCAATTCCGGGTCGGCGGAGGCGTGGGACGCGATGACCGGGCAAATATCAAAGCTTCCCGCGTCCGGCGAGATCTCCTTCCCGGGGCGCGGATCAATGTTCGTCGTTGTCCGAAAAGGTGGCACCCAAGCTCCATCTCAATCGCATCCCGCTTTGCAATTCGCTGATTGGAAGCCCACTTGGCACGTCTCATTCGAAGGCCCCGATGCACCCGTGCCCCTTGAAACAGACGTGCTGAATTCGTGGACAGAATGGCCGGGAGGCCGCTACTTCTCAGGAATTGGCGTCTACCAGGCCGACCTTGATTGGCAGACCCCCGGCGCTCGGGCGGTGCTGGCATTCGACGAGGTTCACGAAGGAGCCAAGATTCTTGTGAATGGAGAGCCCGCAGGCTACATCTTCAACTACCCTCACCAACTCGACATCGGCCCTCACCTGCACGCTGGGCGGAATCACATTATTATTCGAGTGGGCAATGTTCCTGCGAACCGCTTCATCGCACTGCCGGATGACGATCTGAAGGCGCTTCGCGCCAAATTCGGAGCCCGGTTCTCGCTGCCCGAGGAGAAGCAGATCATGAGCGGACCGCTGCCGTCGGGGCTGATCGGCCGAGTGAGGATCGGCAGTTAAACTCGGTCGATGTGGTACGAGGTGTTCTTGCCCTGAGCATCGAATTCCAAATCGACGGTGAGGTGCGTGCTGTACAAGAGCACCGAGTGGGTTGGCCCGACCCCCTTCGATGAAGCTGGAGAATCGCTCATCGCGAAACCCAAATTGTGAAGCTTGGCGTCGATCTCTGGTTGGGTGAGATGCTGGTTCAGGGTTTGCTTCAGGAGCTTGTCCGCTGCGCTCGCCTCATTGCCGACGCTCATCGCGGTCATCGCTGTCCACCCAAGTAAGACCACCAGGATGCCCGTGATCCCCCACCGAATTGAAACTGACTTTTTCACCAGCAAATATGACGGGGTCTGCCTTTGGCCAGGCTACAGGCTTCAGTTGAGAATGCGTTCAGTCATTAAGCGCTTGTTATGCACCTTCGGAGCTATTTGTCTTGGTCGTCCAAAAAGGGCTCAGCCGGGGTTGCTTACCATCCATCCGCCGTCCGCTGGCCACATCGAGGCACAGGATGGCTCGCCCTTCTTGTCGGTCCCCGCGAAACTCGCTGCGATGACGCATCCCGACTTCGCTTGAACTGCTTCAACCATTTTCCACGTGATGCCCGACACGTGGATCTTGGCTCTTCGCGTCCAGGGCGAGGTTGGATCGCCGGCGGATGTGCCGATCGCAACGTAGACGAACCGCTCGGTTGGAGGTCCTTGGGCGAATTCCCCGGTGAATCTCGGTGCGCCGGATTCGAGCTGGCCGGCAAGGGTGAGCTTGAGGTTGAAGCTCAAATCGGAGCCATCCGCCCGGGCGGGAGAGGCGAGTCGAGCCTTGCCTTCCTGGATGGCGTAGAGAACGTTGGCGGGTGGTTTCAAGAGGGTGATTTGGATCGGGATCTCTACTTTCATGAGTCCGAGTTTAACGCGATTCGGGGAGGTTTGTCGGTGAGCGCGACCCCCTCCCCCACGGTTCCCCGGAAAGGGGAACCCATCTCCGGAGCCCGATCTACTTACGCGCGCTTGCGGCGACGGAGAACGGCCAACACACCGAGGCCAAGGGCGGCCATCGAGGCGGGCTCGGGCACCGCTTTGATCATGAGGTCCTTTGACGTGAAACCTGCCTTCTTCGAAGGTTGCGAAGCGGACGTTGTCCACCCAGGTCTAACCGCAGGGCACGTTGACGGTTAGCCAATAGTCGACCGTCTTCGCGATGATGTCCATGTACTGGTCGTAGTCCATGGGTTTCTGGATGAAGCTGTTCGCGCCGCATTCGAAGCAGCCGAGAACGTCGGCGTGCTCGCGAGATGACGTGAATACCACGACCGGGCATCGCTTCGTTCGGTCGGTGTCGCGAATCGTCTCCAGGACCTCGAGCCCGCCGACCTTAGGAAGCTTGAGGTCCAGAAGGACGAGGCTCGGCGGCTCAACGTTTGGCGCGGAGAGATATCGGATCGCCTCTTCTCCATCTCTACACACGGCGACATCGCGTATTACAGTGGACCGCTTGAGAGCACGCCGAGTCATCTCTTCGTCACTTGCGTTGTCTTCGACGAGCAGGATCGATGACGGCGTGTTCAGATTATCAAGCAATTGATATAAGTATGCGATACTTTGACTGAGGCGGAATCGGCACTTTTAGGGAGTAGTCTTCGGACCCAATTTGCCGCTCAACCGTAGATTTCACTGGGCGAAAAGTCCACTTGCAGATCAGTTTTTTGCTTCGCCGCGTTCACCATAGGTCACCCATCTCATGAACAACTTGCTAATGAACCAATCTCTCAAATCTCGCATCGTCGCCGGAACGATCCTGGTTGGCGGCATCGCGGTTGCCACGTCGAGCTACACCGCATCGACTCAGCAAAGGAAGACTACCGACCCGCCCGGCATGTCCAAGGGCAAGCTTTGCAACGACTTGTTCCTGGCAATCGATCACCGCAGCAACGCCGGAGTGAAGGCCCTAATTGAGAAGGGCGCCGACGTCGATTCGCGCAACGGTCTCGGTTTCACTCCCCTTTACATCGCGTCTGCTTCCTATCAGATGGATGTGATGAAAACCCTGATCGACGCTGGCGCGAAGACCGATGCCGACAGCTCCTACGGCACCCCCCTGATGTTCGCCGCGATGAGCGGAAACGCGGCTGGCGCAGGAATCTTGATGGGCCACGGGGCCAAGGTCAACGCGGTGCGGAACGACGGCAAGTCGGTGCTGATGATGGCCTCGATTTCCGGAAACCCTGCCCTCGTGGATGCTCTGCTGAAAGGCAAGGCCGACGTCAACGCGAAGGATGACGACGGGTCTTCCTCGCTCGACTTTGCCGCCCGCACTGGCCACCTAAAGGCCGGCGAAATGCTGGTTGCGGCCGGCGCCGAGCTTAATTCCGTCAACTCCGAGAAGCAGACTCCGTTGATGGCGGCCGCGCTCACTGGCAACGCAGATTTCGTGAAGCTGCTGCTCGATAAGGGCGCGAAGCCAAACCTGCAAGATCCCAACGGCCGCACCGCGCTCAACCTCGCGGCCAGCTTCGGAGATAACCCGGAGGTGGTCACGGCTCTTCTCGCCGGTGGCGCCGACCCGAAGATCGCCGACATGAAGGGCCGAACGCCCGCTCAGAACTCGGCAACACACGGCTATAGCGAAAGCGCCAAGTTGCTGGGCGCGACGGGCTCGATGCATTCGGTGAACCCACGACAGGCCGTCGATCGAAGTCTCAAAGCAGTTCAGTTCTCGATGGAGAAGTTCACCGAAAACGCTTCGTGCATCTCGTGCCACCAGGAAGGCCTCGGCCGAATCGCCACCGGAACGGCGGGCGACAGAGGATATGCCCTCGACGCGAAGGTGCAGAAGACGCATAAGATGCGGGTCGGCGAGATGCTGACCGCGCTCACTCCTCTTCACCAGGGCGCTCTAAAGGATCCCGAGGTGATGAAGAACGTGCCTCTGATCGAGATTAATGAGGTCAACTCCGGTTACAGCTGGCTTTTGGCCGGAATGGCGGCTCAGCACGAGCCGGCGACCGAGGCGACTGCGGCGATGACGATGGTCTTGGCAAAGCAGCAGCAGCCGAGCGGATGCTGGTCCTTCTCGCTGCCGCGAATCCCGATGCAGTCCTCCCCGTTCACCTTCACGATGCTGGCTCTGCGAGCGATGAAGGTTTACGGACCGAAGTCCGAAGCAGAGTCGCTTGGTAAGCAGGTGGATCTCGCAAAGGATTGGCTCCTGAAGACTCCTGCCCACTCGAGCGAAGATCGAGCCTCACGGCTGATGGGCTTGAAGTTGGCCGGCGCGACGGCTGCCGACTTGGAGAGTGCGAGCAAGGAGATCGCTGCCGACCAGAAACCAGATGGCGGTTGGTCTCAGACTCCCGAACTGCACAGCGACGCCTATGCCACGGGGCAGGCGCTTTGCGCCCTTCATGCTGGCGGTATGCCAGTCAATGACCCGGTCTACGCGAAAGGTGTTAAGTTCCTGCTCAGAACGCAGGATGACGATGGCTCTTGGTTCGTGAACAAGCGAGCGATCGCCGCGAACAACTACTTCGACGCGGGATTCCCCCACGGACAGTCGCAGTACTCGTCGTTCAATGGCACCTGCTGGGCCACAATGGCGCTCCTGCAGACGTTGACGAAGCGCTAAAACCAGATTGGGCGGATCTGGAATCAGATCCGCCCATCAACTCGAAACCTACCGGAGCGACGCCGCTCGGGAGGCTCGACTTGTGGCTAGCGAGCCATCGGCAGAATTGACCGCGATCCACTGGAAATTCGAGATCGTCACCTCGTCTCCCGAGACGCCTGACGGCGAGTAGAAGTAGATCGTGAGAGTTGCGGTGCTATACCCCCACACGTCGCTGTTGATAGCGATTGAGGTGGTGCCGATTGGGGCGGATTGGCCGTCGATCGCCAGCAAGGTGTAGATCGAATACCCGCCTGCAGTCACCACCAGGTAATCGCCAGCTTGAGGCGACGTCCAACTGAGGTCGAACGCGATCCCGTATTGATCGGAGTTATCGCAAGGATAGGTCCCCACAAAGGTCGAGTAGCTTGTGCCGTTCGGCCCAAACGTGAGCGCGGTGGATGGATCGCCACCCACATTGCCCGACCAGGAGCTGGTGGTGACGGCAAGCCCCGAGGTGTCGTAAGAGTAGCTTCCGATGATCGAAGGGCCGGGCGAGAGCACCCACTGGTTGCCTTGGCTGTAGCCTCCGCCGGGCCAGTTTTGGTTCATCGCGGGCTCGTACGTTTTAGGC
>JBBQFM010000023.1:0-72736 GCA_038321975.1 Fimbriimonadales bacterium
CGGAATCTGCTGCCCCGGCCGGATGACCTGAGGAGGCGTTCCGTTACCCATATCGATAATGCCGAGGATCGAATCACCGACTACGATACCGGACAAGCGTCGATACGGCTGCGGCTCAAGAGCCGGTGGAGTTGTATCGGGCGGCGGCTCGGGGGTGAACTCGTCTCTAAATCCAACACCTGCAAACACACGATAGGATGTCTGCTTGATATCGTATTGCCGCTCAAGACCAGTGAGCGCGAACGGATCCGGCCGAGCCGGTCCCGCCTGCAACTTCTTGTTTGCGGCCAGCGCCTTAAAAACCTTGCCATCCGCATCGGCACCCTGGGTGACCGGAATGCCCGCATTGGTATGCGGCGTCCACGCCTCGTCCTTTACAGTGTAAGTCGGCGGTGTATCGGTGTCCTCAGGAATCGAGGTACCGCAACCGACCATCACCAGAGCGGCGACTCCAAAGGAGCAGAACATTAATCTGTCTTTCATCGTTCGTCCCATCTTTCTACTCATCATCGGGGTTCCCCGCTCCACCCTTCTTTCCGCGCTTGCCAGACGGAGGAGTCGAACTGCTCGGCGGTTGACCACCGGCAGGAGGACCACCCGAACCAAACGATGGCACACCAGGAGGCACCCCGCCTGGGCGTCCGGTCCCAACTCCCGGAACTCCTCCAGTTGGTGCGGAGGCCGCCGTCGTACCATCAGGAACCGGAGGATAGATCGACTTGCCTTGAAGGAAGCCAACCAGCGAAAGCGTATACGTTCCCGTGAGATTCGGCGATGTGCCCGTAATGTTTAGACCGTCGGCAACCGCCAAATAGTGCGGCATCGTGGACCAAGACTTCACATTTGCCGAGATCTGCTCAAAAGTGCCTTGTACGGTCACCGTTCCAAGGTTGAACAGGACAATCGGAAACGTCGCCTGAGGGAAATTGTAATAGTTCTGAAGCAGGATGTTCGCAGCCTGGTTCGGATCCGGCTGGGGAACCGAAGGACCGGTAATCACTCGAATACCACCCTTTCGGACCTGGGCGTTGACCGCTCGCTGGATGTTGTTTCGATAGATCTGGCTGTCAACAGTGAGCTGGTACGGGTTGACCGCGAGATCGATGCCGCCCTGAGCAACCGTGGTCGGAGGAGTATGGGTCGCGACGACCACATTCCACTCCGCCGCCTTGGTGTCGACCATCGCCTTCGCCTGTTTGACTCGGGTCTCGGTCTGCTTCCACTTGTTGGCTTCGGCCTTCAACTGCTCCTTATAGGTGACGTTGTTCTGAGCCTTCTCCATGTTCGGTCGATAGACCATGATGAAGGCGTACGACACCAGGATGAGGAAGAGCGAAATCCCAAGGATATAGATCGTAAGAGCGCTAAGTTTCATGTCTTTCTAAATCCCTTTACTTTCCGGCTGAGCCCGCTCCTGATGGTGCAGGAGGTCCACCCGAGCCGCCTCGGAATCCTCCAAAACCACCAGGACCGCCGCCAGGTCCACCAGGGCCGCCAGGTCCGCCGCCACCGAAGCCAGCCGGGAATCCGTTGCCGCCACCGCCGCCCGCTCCCGTTCCCTTACTCTCAATCCCACCGAGGGTTTGGCTGGGATTTGGAACCTGAAGGTCGCCCTTCATGATCATCGTGATCGTGACTTCGCTTTCATCGGGCATCGCGGTTCGAGTCACCGTCGCATCGGTACCGAAGTTGCCGACCGCCGAGTAGGAATCGCCACCCGCCTGGTTTTGATACCACTGAAGCCTTGCAAGAGGATCGTCGGGGATCGGAGGCTGGCCCGGCTTAAGAGGACGACCCGTCTGGTCGATCGGGTTCACAGCCGGGATGTACATATTCCGATCGACGTACCCTTGTCGAGTCACCGAGATCGCCTTCGGGTTGGCCATGAGAGCCAACGTCAGGTCCGCGTACTGCTGGTAGGAATTCAGGTAGCCCACGAGCCGCATCGTGTAGCTCGTGTCGTCAAGCGGCGTTGCGGTCATGGACCGAATCCGATAGAACGGAGGAATCCAGCGCCTCATGTCTGCGTACTCGTTCGGGAAAACCTCGTTGTGCTTGAGCATCGCGGTCGCGAGGGTCGCGTTCTTAATGAGCCCGCCCGCATCGGCGATGATCTTGTCCGCTTTGGCCGAGTTGTCGACCGTCTTCGTGTAAGCGTCATTCCAGGCCTGTATGTTGGTTTCGCTTCTTGAAACGGCGTCACTCGAAGACTTGATGAGGAAGACGGCCAGAACGACACCGATCAACACAAAGAGAATCGAGATCACAGACGCAGTGCGCGTGACCTTGCCTTTCGAGACGGAAGTCGGAAGTAGGTTTAGCTTCATTCAGAACCTTTAGTCGAAAAAGATGTGGAGGCCATTGCCCACCGCGACCGCGAACTCTTGTCGGTGCTCCGCAGAAAAGTCAGGAGCGATCCGGCGATCGTTGATATTGAGACGGCGGAACGGGTCGTAGTTGTCACACTCGACCGCCAGAGTCTTCGACAGAAATTCTTTCAGACCGCCAATCTTCGTGCCTCCGCCGGAAAGGAGAATCGTATCCACCTCGCCACCGCGACTTCGGAAGTAGTCGATCGAGCGACGAACTTCGGCGACAAACTCTTCCAAGACCGGCGCGACTGCATTGTAGATGCGAATCGAGTCGTGATCCTCGACCATCGAAGGAGTCATGTCGGGGGCGGGAACGGCAGCCTCTACAGCGGGCGGCTCGTCGGTGATTGGCTCGTCCGCGAACGGACCGCCATAAGCCTGCGGTTCGGGGGCTGGCTCGACCGGGTTAAACGTGGGCGCGGGCTCATCCGAGAACGGATTGTAGGGCTGGAATTGTTCAGTCACGCCGGATGCCGTGAAAGGATCGCCGCTTGCTGCCGCCGCACTCTCGGGAATCGTGAGCTTGGTGCGCTTCATCGTCTCCGCGTCGCTGGTCGAGATCGTGAACGAATCGGCAATCGCCTTCGTGAACATCTCGCCGCCGATCGGAATCTGGCGCGGCATGAGAAGCTTGGCGCCCTTGAAAATGTTGATCGAGGTCGTCTTGTGCCCCATGTCGACCATACAGATCGTTTTGAGGGCGAGTTCCTCGCCGTAGCTCGTCTGGATCGACCGAGCCATGCTCATTGGCTCTACGTCGATTGCAGCGGGCGTGCGGCCCGCCTTCTTCACGCAGGCGATCATCGTATCGATCGCGGGCTGCGGGGCAATCGCCATCACAACGTCCATGTTCGTGGAGTTGGGATCGTCGTCGCCGAGTGCCTTAAAGTCGCTCACGACGTTCGAGTCAGCGAACGGGATGTTTCGATTGATCTCCCATGCCATGTGGTCCTTCAGCTCGGTCGGGTTCATTTTAGGAACCTCGAGCGTTCGAACCAGAACCGACGTCTGACCGGCGATCGATACGATCGCAAACGGAGACGCCGCTCCACTGTCGTTGAGGCACTGCTTAAGAGCTGCGCCTACTGCGTCTGAATTAAAGACGCCAGTGTGGTCAACCGCACCCTCAGGAGTGTCGATGATGCCAAGGGCCGTGATCACGGGATCTCTTCCTTGAGACCTCATCTCGCAAACCTTAATGCGTTGGCTGCCGATATCAATGCCAATGACGCTGTTTAGCTTTTTAGCCATCTGATGAGTAACCTGCTCCCTCTCGCCGGGAACCCATGTTATCAGAGGGTCCGTAGGCCTGTCAACGCCAAGGACGCTTCTGTCTTCCGCTCGAATGACGGGCCGAAAGACCTAAACGGTTCGGCTAGATAGGAAAAGGGGCCAGAACTTATCGTTCTGGCCCCTTTTCGGCGTACACGTTTTTTTACTGTCCTGTAACAACAATCGGCGAAAGGCGCGGATTGATGGATTGGAAGTAGACATCCGGCGAGCCGGCGCGCGTACTGGTCCAGAACATCCACATCAGCGGCGGACGTCGCATCTCGAAGCCGTGCACGTTGTCATTCGTGAGGAACGAGAACGGATCGAGGAACGAAGTCACGTTGGATTCATTCACCGCCTGTTCGATGAGGATCTGCTCTTCGGCTCTCTCGAGCACGAAGGAGACATTGGCGGTCGCCTGAGCGCCCGCTACCGCTGAACCGTTGTCGTCCACTCCCGTGAAGACCACGGATACCTGACTATCCTCGTCAAGGCCCGTGAAGTAGACCCTGCCGTTTGCCGGATCTAACTGGTACGGACCCACGTTTCCAGTCACCGAGATGCTGACTGGCACTCCGTTGCGACCAGTGGCGATTCGGTACGGCAAGCGGATTCCCAGGCGCATCGTCTCGATTGCGGGACGTGCGGCCTGACCAGAGCCCGCCGAGCGGCCGTACGTGAACACGTATCGGTCGTTTCGAATGTCGTCGGACGGAGTCACCGCGTTGCCGTTCTGTCGTCGCCAGTAGAACCCATCGCTCGCGAATCGCCAGTCGAAGAGGCCACTGGTGTTCGAGTAGGCAGCCGGGCCACCGGCCGAGATCCTAAGGAATCTTGCCGTGTAGGTCAGCCTCAGCTCAGCCTGATTGCTTGGGATGCCGCTGCTGAATCGAATGGTGCCCAAATTGGGATCCAAGTACACCTTGCCGCCCAACGTAGTGCTGAACGAGATGAGATTCGAGTTGGCGTCGTAAGAACCGCTTCCCGCGACCAGAAGGTCGGTAGGAGCTTGATTCTTCAGCGACTGCAGCAACTGGATCGGGGCGGTGCGATTCCAGCTCACACCGCGAGCGCGGAACACGCCGCTCTCACCGGTGGCGAGCAACCGCTCGTTCGACTGCTGAGGCAGATAGACGAACGGAGTGTTCGCATCTGGACCCTCAATCGACTTGCCGGCATTATCGATGAGTTGCAGAGCGGAATCGCCCGGGGCGATTCCCACGTTCATCCGCCCGAGGAACACTTCCGCACTCGGTCGGCCTCGAAGGCGACCAGCGAACGTAAGCTCGGCCAGAGGCCTTTGACCCGAGGCAACGCCTCGGTAAACGCGACCCGAGACGCTCGGATCGAAGACGCTCGAGAATCCGGAGCCGAAGCTCAAAGGAACTGCAGGACCGAAAGCCGTCCCCGACTGCAGAAGCCGTGAGTAGACGATGCTGCTCGTGCCCGTTCCCGTCGCTCCATAGAATAGGAGCGCGCCGGTGGACGTTTGCAGAACGCTCGGCTTGCCCTTGCTCGTTGTGGAGTCTCCAGGAACCATCATCGGATTCGAAAGGGTGGCATTGCCACCTGCGTCCGTCGTTACTCGAGTCAGGAACTCGTGTGAAGCGGTTGTGCGCGCTCCACCCGCGGTTACCTGAGCCTCACCCACGAAGCCCATGAAGATGCCGGTGAACTTCGCCGCGTTGTCCTCCGGGTTGCCGATGTAGAACGGATCCCGGTCGCTGCGCTGAGGGAAGCTGGGCGACCCGAACTTAAGCGTGTTGCCATCAAGCGACTCGCCGCCTGCCGTGTTGATACCAAACAAGGCGTTGAAGTCGGTGCCCGGCTTCGGATAACCCTGAGTCGAGTCGGCGGACTTCCTGAACCAGCCTGCGCCGGTGGTCGAGAAGGCTCCCAAGTCGCGAATGGGCGACTCGGCGTATCCGGGCGTGTTCGGAGTCCTCGGTGCTCCCGTGATGCCGGTTGAAGCGAACGTCGCCCCGTTATCAACCGCCGCAAGATAGATTCGCCACTTGTCGTTCGTAATCGGAACCGTGGGCACCGTCGGATTCGGCGTATCGCTCGGGTCGCCGGTGCCCTCGTTGACTCGGTTCGAAGCCCAAGCCATGACGAGGGATCCAAACGCATCCCGAACGCCGGTTGGCTGAAGGCTCGTGTAAGTCAAGTTCGGAGTCGTTCCCGGAGGAATGAGGTTGTCAATCATCGGGGCGGTGAGCCGAGTGTAAGTGCCGGTTGCTCTCGATTCTCGAACCGTGAAGAACAGCTCCAAGGTCGGGTCCGAATAGGTCTCCACGTGCCCATCGCCATAGGCGTCCCAATACTCGTTCCAGTTGGCAGCCTTAACCTCGTCTTCGTCGATGATACGAACCGTCTGGGTGTACTTCCCGACCGGGAAGCCAAGCGGAATCGTCACCGCGATGCGTGGGCTCTGAGGCGTGAACCGGAGCGCGCCATCGGGCACCAATTGCCCGCCAAGCACTCCGAGATTGGCGTTCTCACGCCGCACTGGGTTGGCACTGAGCGCCGTTCCGGTCGGATCTCCAACTCGCGGCTTTTGAAGCAGGACCTGACCGGTCGGCGCAAAGGGAGTATCGATATCGCTCCACATGCTCAGCGAGCCGTCCAAGTAGCCGTTTGCATCGTTCGCACCCGCGAAGAAGGCCCAGGGCAGGACGGGCGGAGTGGTCGCCGGAGTCGTGGTCGCCAGTGCGAGACGTATGTGCCTCAGGTTGACGTTCGACTCGCTAAGCACGGTGAACGACTGGAACATCGAACCGTACGCACTCGCTGCGTAACCGCCTCCGGTGGAAGTCTCCCAAGGATGGAAGTCTCCCGGATTCAGCGAACCAAGCGCCTTGGTTCCCGGCTGTCCTGGGTTGTAGCCAGAGCCGGCTGCCTGGGAGCCGAGGTCCACCGTCGGGGTGGTCACGACCAACTTGCTATCCGGATTGACGCCCGTGCCGAAGCTGAACGATCGATATGCCTCTCGGTTCGACAGGCTGTCGAACGTGCCGTTCCCACTGTCCACATAGACTGTGAATCGACCCGCATAGCCGACTGGCAGCGAGAACGCGCCAATCGCAAGCGTCGAATCGTTTGGCGGCTGGTACCGAGGGATATCAGTGTCGAATTCGAACGGCGTGTTACGGAGCCGCCGGTTGAACTTGTTCGAATCGTCGATCGTCGTCGACCCGACCGGGGGCAGCGGCGCCAGTAGGGTGGCCGTGTGAAGAATCGGGTTCTCCGAATTGCCTAGCGGATCCTTTGTCGCACGCACTTGCTGGGCAGCGATGTCGGGATAGTCGAGGCTGATGTTCGGGAAGTTGATCGGAAATTCCTCGAAACCTGGATACAACGTGATGTCGATCGGGTTAATGACCTTCGCGGACCCACCTTGCCAGGCAAGATCTTTCCTCAAGACCTTGATCCCGGGCAGACCGAGCCCATCCGGGCTGATCAGGGTCATCAAGCTTCGGTCGATGACCTGCATAAAGCCACTCGTGGTCCCTCCATGGGTCCCAAAACCGGCCGAGGTCGCAATTGGGTTTCCTATTGGGGTGCCGTTTACACCGTTCTCTATGATGTAATTAGGATCAGTTGGATCGGTTTGCGTACCGAGCGAGGCGATGACTTGAGTGCCCGCAAGGTCTGTGGTCGCTATCAGCGCCAACGGATTTGCCATGTAGAACGGTCGATGGGTGTACTTCTGCGGCATCGCGATCTGAGTCGCAATCTGATTGGTTCCCAACGCATATGAGGCCACCGTAAACGAGATGTCGCCATCTCCCGGTGATATCTTATTCGGACCGGCGCCCTGGAACGTGAATGGCACCACCACGTATCCGTCCATTCTCGTGTCGCCCTCCGGCGCCGCCAGTTGCCAAAGGAGAGGATCAACCTGATTAAAGGTCCTCGCCGAATTGGGATTGCTGAACTGTCGAGTGTCTGCCGCGACCGAGCGAACAACCTGCCCCTGAACGCTGAACTGCACGTTCACCTGGGGAGGGGGGACTTGCGTAGTTCCATCGGAGCCGATGGTCGAGTACGGCAGATCGTAGACGAGCACATAGACCGTCTCGCCCCATTCGTAGATCGTCTTCGCTTCGCCGTCTCGGGGGTCGATGACTCCTGCGGTACCAGGCACAACATTGCTGTACTGGAGATGTCCTGGCGTACCGGTCGCTTGACGCAGCGCTTGGTAGCCCGCCTTCGTCAGCAACTTCATCTTCGCCTTACGATAGACGTCCCCACGAGGGTCCTCGGGGCCAAAGCCATCGGGCGGGAACGGACTTGTACCCGTCAGCGATCCAAAATCGTTATTGCGCGCCTGAATGAAGCCGCCGCTATCCGTGATGTACAGCCAGTTGTTGGCCACCGCAATCGAATTCGCATCTCCGTTGGTGCCGAAGTACCGCGCGATGCGGCTGATGCCGAGCCCGAAGCCATAGTCGTAAAAATCGTTGACCCGAGCGAACATCGCCACCGTCGTCGCGCCTTGGCCAGGCACCAGGATGACCGGCATCGTTCGCGGACCGATTCCTAGTTTGTTGTAGGTAATCGTGGTGTAAGTCAGCGACTGGATGCTGCCGATGCTCAGCTCGTTATCCGACCATTGAGTGGCTCCCGTCGCCGCGTTGAACGCGTAGAGATAGCGGTTCTGGTTCAGGGCGTAGACATAGTCCACGTCACCACCCGGATCCGGAGATACCGCTTGGAGCGTAGCTGCCGAGACGGTGGCGGGCGAACAATCCCAATCGTCGAATAGAACTGGCGTTCCGTCGGTATTGAGGTTATCGACGTCGGCGTTGCGGCTCCAAAGGACGGTGCCGTCTGGATTAAGCGCATAGAACACGCCCGGATTCTCATCCTTCCGCTGGGTTCCGAAGTAGAGATGTCCGAACTCAAACGAGGGGGTCATCACGATCGGGCCGAGAGTGGCCGCCGTCTTCAGGGGATAGGTCCAGCGCTCGGTGGTCGTTTTCGTGATTCCGTTGCCAAGGGCGTCGAGGGCGTAAATTCGGCCCTCTCGTGCGGGGACGAAGATCGTGGGACCGCTGGCGAGGACGGCAAAGGTGAGCGTTCCTCGGATTGCACCAAGCGTCGTGGTCTTGATCGTGGACGGATAGTCGTTCGGATAAGTCCAACGACGGGTCGTCGTGCCGGGCGAAAGCTTATTGGTGTCGTAGTCACCTCGACCTGCCATGTCGATGCAGTAAACGCGGCCGTTTTGGGCAGCGATATACAGATAGTCGATCCCGCCAATCCTTTGCACCACCGCGGTGCTCAGGTCGAACGACGTGGGCATCTTGGCGATCGGGCCAACTCCATCGAGCCCCGCCACCTGGTTCGGGTCGGTGGTCGGCGTTACGTTGGGGTCGGCAAAGCTCGGGTAACTCCAATACTCGGTGGTAGTGCCATCGAGGTTGCCGATCTGATCGAGACAATGGATGTAGCCTCGCTCGTCGGCGATGATCGTCACCCGAGTGTCAACCGTCGTTCCATCGTTCTTCTTGATCAGCGCGTTCACGTTGACCGGAGTCGAATTGATCGCGAAGTTAGAAGCCCCCACGAATCGAACAGCGTCGGCATAGGACTTCTTGCCGATGTCGGATAGGATGCCGCTTGCATTAGTGACAACCACTCGGAGCGGCTGCCCCGTCGGAGTAGCAAGTCGGTTCTGGCTGTATCGTCGGAATCCAATCTTCACCCAACCAGTGATACCGTTCGACCCGGATTGGTCCACGGCAATCTGGTCGGCCAGCAAAGCGCCCTCATAGATTTGGTAGATGACTCCGTGACCGAACCGCTCGCCGTTATTGTCACCCGAGATAAAGGCATAGATCTCGTAGGTGCCGTCATCGATGTCGGGTGCGTAAGTGACGGAGCTGCTTGCTACAGCGCCCGGAATCAAACCTGCTAGGTAGTTAGTTCCCTGGAAGCGGCTTGATGCGGTCGAAGTGCCAAAGTCCACGCCGTTCTGGGTGGCCGCCAGATTGTCGACGTTGTTCGCGATGTCGCTCGTAACTGCCGGCGAGTAGGTCCACAGCGGCGTGCCGTTGTTGTACTGGTAAGACGTTGCAACACCGCGGATGATCGTGGCCGCGGCTGAGTCTCGTGTTCCAACCGAAACCGAGTTCAGGGCGGCAACCGTTCGGATGTCGACGCTGCCGCCGCCCATCACGGTCGGGGCGGCTGCATAGCTGCCCACCGTTGGTTGCGATCTGACCGCGTCGGCATAGACGCAGTAGTTGCTAACTTCGTTTTCGTTGTTCGTCCACGGCTGAGTCAAGACGCCATCGATGTCGCGAGGAACCGTGTTGAACAGCTTAATCGTGGTCGGGTTAACCCCATCGTACGGGAAAACATTGTTGGTAAGACCGCCGCCGCCGCCCAAACGCACAAAACCATAGCCAGCTAGGTTTCGGTCGACCACATCGACGTAGCGCTGGGTGGGAAGAGGACCCCACTTGATCTCATAGACAAAGTAGCGCTGGGGGAATATCTGGTTGACGGCGGGCGGAACCGCCAAATTGGTTGGTCCCGTGGGCAGCCAAGCGTAGAGCTGCATGAAGCGCGAACCTGCGCCGGGAGGGGTGATCTGCCACTGGATGTACCTGAGATCTGCCGGAGTCTTGGCGATCGTCGGGTCGGACCCGAAGGCCGAAGGCGTGCAGCGAGAGAACAGGTAAGCAGGATTTCGGGGGTTGAAATCCGGCTGCGACGTACCGATCGGGACCGACCGCCGCGGCGGGACGTAGGGGCTGTAAGCTTCCTGGTCGATCCTCGGGAATCCCCAACCGGTGGTCGGGTTACTAACCCCTGTTAGCACAGGAGACGACGTAACGACGTTTCCAAGCGGTTGCGGCGTATACGGGCCGCCCACGAACGGAGCTACCGTCGTGTCCGCGAAGTCGGTGTCATCGAGAACGATGCCAAGCGTATTGACTCCATTCGGGTAGAACCAGCGCAGGTAGTCGTAGCCGGAGCCCGAGTTGTTGGGGTCGCCGTTGTGCCCCTGGTTCTGGTTGTTTCCACGAAGCGTCGGATAGTCCCTTGCTGCTTGGGCATGCGCCTGTCCGCCCGACAGCAAGGTTGCCGCCAGCACCAGTGCGCCCGCACATACGCTCTTTTTCAGTCCCATTAAATCCACCACAAATCGCATCATTTTCGGTCCGCAAATACGGGGAGCACCAGGCCGCGCGTCCTATTAATAGGCGGCAACTGATACTGCACGCTGAAAGAATTGAAGCCAAGATTGGCATTCAAAGGCGAGAAGCCGGTTCCTGTATTGTTCAAATCCAGTTCACCCGTCAGCTCGAGGATCTCGCCGCCAAAGTCGGTTCCGCCGAGGTCCTTACCCATGTATCCGTTCACCAGCAACACGCCACCCGAGTCGAGTCGACGAGCGTACATTGGTCGGAAACCGAGCGGGTTCAAGTCGAGCGGAGTGAACGGCGACGCGCCGGCTCGTCGCATGTAGCGATACGCTCGACTCGGAAGCATCCATCGAACACTCCAAGTTGATGAGTTGGGGTTCTCCAGAACTTCGTAGACCCCACTGTTGTCGGAAATCATGACCGCGAGCTTCGGAACGCCGCCATCGTCGATGACGTGAGAGGTAACTGCGTTGACGCCAGAGAGTCGTCGAACGTGCTGACCCAACTCGTAGCTCAACTTCTGCTGCAGGGGCAGCGGCAAAGTCGAGAAATGGTACGCACCCGGATTGAAGCCCAGATTCCCAGCCAAATCTGCTGCGGAGTACCAGAAGTCGGTATTCATCGTCGACGGAACATCGATCTCATTGATCACTCGGAACGCTGCAGGATATGCGGGATCGAAGATGATCACACCACCTGTTCCCTCACCCGCCTCGCGGAGGGCGTTGGGAGTCGTGGGAGTGTCTAGTCCCAGGTCGACGCGTGCCGGCAAAGCATTGCCGATTCCCGCCACATAGACGTATCGGGCACCGTTGACGTCGTTTAGGAAGACCCTGGAGATGCTGTTGTACTCGAAGTTCTTGCCGGACACCTCGGGCGGACTCTTCCAAAGAAGCACTCCAAGCTGAGGCACATTGTTTACCAAGATGGCATTTCCGATTCGGCGATTCGCGTCTACCGCGTAACGGTCGACCAACTCGATCAAACGGTGATTGCCGCCATCCGCGACCACATAGTGAGTCCAGTACTCGATGGGCTGTTGGAGCGTAACCTCTTCATTGGCACCCTTTTGGTGGTACTCCGAGAAGGTCAACACGTCGCGAGGACTATCGAGAGTCAACGGATCGTTTGCGCGCCAGCCGGCCGGCAAGTGACCACCAGCGCCACCAGTTCCTGAATCCAGGATGAAGTCGGCGATGAGACGCTTAATCAGCCCAATCTTATCTACTCGGACAACCTTGTTGCCGCCTGTATCAACGATCAGCGCATCCTGCGCGCCGAGCGTATAAGCTCGGGTCGGTCGCACAAATCTAGCTGTGTTGGCAGCCGCTCCTCCACCCAAGTTGCCAGAGTCGGCACCTGCGGTGGCTGTCCAAACTGGATTGCCAGCCGGGTCGAAGCGAGCCACGCGTCCTTCGTCGGCGACCATCAGGTCGGCCCGAGAGAATCCGTAGATGCCGACCGAAGTAGTTATCCCCTTTATTCCGCCCCATGCCACCAACGCACCTTCGCCGCCGACAACACCGTAAGCCGTCGTTGAGTTGCCCAGGCGAGTGCCAAGGATTCGAACGAAGTAGTCGTTAATGCTCGTGTTGCCCGCAATTTGCGGCCAAAGGAAGGAAGGACTCGGAGCAAACGTAGGCGTGAGTTGGGTTGCCTGCTTAAGCCATGGCCTCGTGCCCAGTCCGACCAGGTTTCGATCGGTCGGGCTGATTTTCGCATCCATAGCAAACACGTGGCCGTGGTTCGACCAGGTGCCAAAGGGCTTGCCCGCGAGAATATCGGAGATATAGGACTGGCCCGTGAGGAACAAAGTCCCTCCCGTAACCAACGGCCCCGAGCGCTTCTGACCCACTGGTGAGTTGGCCTGAAGGTCAATGGAAGACTGCAGACCGTTAAACGTGGCGAACCAAGTGAGCGGGCTCCAGTGACCACCGGTCGCTTCCGGTGCAATCTGTCGGTCGGGCTGACCGGGCACGCGGAGGATAACCGGTTGGCTAAGGCTCAGCGAATTCTGAATCTGTCCGCCGGATCCCGACATAAGGCTCTCGAATCGCACCACCCCGGTGTCATGGTCGTAGGTGAAGTCGGTCCCGCTGCGCATCGCACTCACTTGCTCAGGGGTGCTACCGATACCAAAATTCTGACTCCTCGCCAAGTCGGGCTGTACAATTTGGAACCCGTCGGGTAGATCGCCCACTCGAATCTCGGGAGCGTTCGGTTCGGCATTCATTGCCATCACAATCGTGACCGGCACGAAAGTGTTCTTCACCGCGTTTGCGGTCATGTACACCTGCCCATCTCGCACTGCCGGGGGGCCAGTGAACGCGAAGTTGGACATATCGCCTCGAATGAAGGCCGAGAAACTGGTCACCGGATCGACGTCTTCAAGGACCGGCGGATTGCTTATCGTCTGGCCCTGATTCACGGTCGCGTTGTGTCGGTTGTAAAGCTCCCATCGGGCGACCATCTTGAAGCTGCCCCGAGGCCCTTCGCGGAAGGCGAAGAACGAACCGCCGCTGCCGCCACCCTTGGGGTCGCGGTTGACATTGGCGTAGATCGTGCCACGGGGGGACATCGCAATCGAACCTGCAACGGCACCACCAATCTCCGGAAAGTTCACTCGACCGCGGGCGACGATGGAGGCGATTCCGCCGGTACCCCAGTCAACCGTGTAGTCGACGCGGACGTCGCTATCGCCATTAAAGGTGGCTGGCAAAGCGGCTCCGGTGCGCATAAATCGAAGCACTCCCGGCGCCGGTTCCTGAATCTGGCCGGTGAAGTACGTCGCCATCTCGCTGGCACTATACGGATTACCGCTCCCGGTCGTATGGACCAGGCTGAGCCGGACCCCGACAGAAGCGGATGTGCCGCTTGAGCCCGTGTACACCGGCAGGTTGGATCGGCCTGCGCGGGTCATGACTTCAACATAGGACGGGTCGCTCAGTTCCACCGACGCCGGCTTCTCGCCTCTTGCGCCGATCCAAAGGCTGATCAGTCCAGGAGTATTCGTAGGTCCAAACCCGCCAGGCGCCCGATACGGGACGTAGGCAACTCGATCCGCACCGCCCGTATTGTCGGTGATCGGCACATAGCCGATCGTTGGTGGTGCCGAGAAGTCGGGAAGCTGGTCGAGGTTCGAGCCGCCGATGGCCCAGCCGGTTGGTGCGGCGGCCGGATTTCGGAGGTCGGCGCACCAGATTCGCCCGATGGCGGCGCTGCCCGAGATCACTCGGTCGGCAATATAGGCGATGCCTTCGTGAACGGTGGGAGCGTTCGGAGGAGCATCGATCGTGAACGATGCGCCGCCCGGGCCGATCGGTCCGTATGCGAGGGGAAGATCTTCGCTGCCTAAGACATGGCCCGTCGCGCCGACTCCGGTGAAGAGGTCAAAAACGTTGAGCTGGCCGTTTCCGTCCACGACGAGAACCTGGTCAAGGGGAACGCCGTTACCATTCGGCACTTCGACACAAACCGGCGACGAGATCGGACCGGTAAGCGGCACACTCGTCCAAATGCGGTCCATCGTATCGCCGATTGAGTAGTCGCGAACGCCATCGTCGGGATCGCCATCTCCGTCAAGGTCGGAGCCCGGATCGGCATCGTAGGCCACAAGTCGATTGCCAACCGACATCACAACCACGCCCTTGTAGAGGACGGGTGGCGTGTTGGCGAGGTTATTCGACGCAGCCGTTCCCTCTGCCTGGAAGCGGCGAAGTAGCGGGGCTCCAAGGTCGATGGCGGTGCTGTTCGACTTGCGTGCGCCACCGCTTGTCATTCGGTACTCGGCGCCTAGCGACACCATGTTGATGGCAAGCTTGCCAGCTGCCAAGCCATCCGCCTGAAGGGCGGGGTTCAATGCGCGGTAACCGGTGTTTGCAACCGTGTTGGAGCCTCGGTTGAGCATCTGGGCCGCACCGCGCGCGGTGATGACCTCATAGCCATCTCCGATCTTGCCAAAGGAGATCCACGGCTTGCCGTTTATCAAACTAATCGGCTGAAGCTTTCCGAAGTCTTGGACCATTCCCTCGTAAAAAGGAGCCAGCGCGGCAGGGTACGTAATCGGCGCAAGGGCGAACTGAGTTCCAAAGCCCGTCGCCAGGATGTTCATATCCCGGAAAGTGAGCGTGTTCGGCACGTTCAGCATCGGCTGGGAAAAGTCCGAAAGATTTGTCACTCCCGCGGAGGCGAAAGTCGAAAAAGGAATCGGAAAGTTATTGATGAGATCGGGGGCACCCGTCGCGGTACCTGGGTCGATCCAAAGAGTCCCACCGTTGTCCACGAATCGGCGGAGTCGGTCTCTTTCCGCCGGAGTGAGCGAACTTACAACATTGGGTGCGACCAAGAGCACATCGTAGTCATTGATGCTCAGGTCACTTGCCGTACCGAGGAAAACCTCCCAGTAAGGAGCTTCCTTCTTGGTTATTGGCGAGCCAACTGCGGCGATCGGCCAGCGACCCTTGATGGCGTTCGTGACCGCGGAAGGCGCGTGCGGGTTGTAGAAATTCCAACCCGCCGGCTTAACGGTGGTGTTGCTATCAAGGTTATAGAACGCAAACGGAGCTGCCGAATACGGAATCGCACCTCCAACTTGGTCGCCCGCGAGGACAACGATGCCCGCGCGGATGTTCTGAACCTTGGTCGCGTAATTCTGCGGTCCCGCCGAAGCGATTGCCGCGACTGCCGTCAGGACGGTTAAGCCCAGTAGACGACGTAGCATTTCTATTCCACCTCTCCGAAGTAAGAAAGCGCTGGGCTTACCGGAAGTCTCGGCATTGGCGGTAGGGGAACAAATTCCCACGCCTGCTGGACACCGTCGCCGTTAAAGTCGTACCAGCCGGTTCTCACGTAGCTGGTGGGATCGTTGTCGGTCACGAAGCCCTGGGTTCGCGCGGTGGCGAGCATGGGATCGTAGGCAACGATCAAGTTCGGAACGTACGGGATTGTCGGGTCATATCCGGGCGGGACGTGGCTGGTCGGGATTCCCGACTTGGTCGCGCCGAGCGCCTTGGGAATCCAAGCCCACTTCTTGAGCCATTCGGATTGAATGCTCATGGGAGGAGGCATGTTCTCCGTGATCGATCCTAAGATCACCACTCGAACGTCGATCGGTTCACCAAAGAATGGCACCTGAGGCGACATTCCGCGGTTGTCGAGGCGCTCCGCGTCCGCTTTCGCCCGAGCTTCGTCATCCGATAGGCCGCTCGCTTTGAACGTGGTGACTTCGTTGTCGTAGATGTCGCGTCGATCGTTCGGGTTGTTGTTGAACCAAGGAGCGGGAATCACGAAGAACGAGCCCTCTTCCGCCATGATCGCGGCCTCGATGCGAATGTCGGCAGGCACAATCGCATGTCGGGCGATGAGGTAGTCGTTGGTCGGCAATCCGCCCAGGCTAGTGGTTTTGATCAGAAGCTGGTTCAAATCCTGCTGCATCAGCGAATAAGCATTGTCCGGGCTACCCAAGCCGTTGGCCTTGATGACATAGGGCGAGAGGTTCGAGAAGGTGGCGGTATTCGGGTCGATGATCGGGAACGACGTTCCCTCGAATCGCTCGTATCGCTGATACGGTTCGTTCCCCAAGCCGTACATCGCGATGTTGCCCGCATTTCCCAGATACCCGGTCGCCGTGTTGGCATCGCTGGGCGGGAAGTAGTAGGTGGAGTTGTTCAGGCCGTAGTTCACGTCCATGCTTATGAATGCCGCCGAGCCTCCCAGGCCGTTGTCCTGGGTGTGGGTGAGCATCATCTGGGTGACGAGCTTCGTGCCTGGGTTTGCCGAGTCGATGTAGTCCTGGTTGTAAACGTGCCAGGTCGAAGGGTTGAAAGGTGTGCCTGTGAACGGATCGAGGATAAAGTCGTCCTGCAGGCCAATCGTTCCACCCGCCGCCTTCACTCGAACCGGGTTGTAGGCCGTACCAGCAGGCACGTCGTTGACTTCCTCGACGACGCTGGTGGGCGACGGACCGAAGAACTGGGACGTGTTCACCGCAACATAGTCGTGGGCTCCGAGGAACAGGCTCGACTTCGTCGGCCGAGTAAGTCGGGTGCCGTAGGCTCCGCCGGTCACAAAGTTGTTGACGAGACCCTTCGTGATGCTTCCCTCAATGTAGATCGTGGCGTTGGAGATCAGGGAAATCTGAACGTCGGTGGGGATGACGCCTCGGACTCGAACGTTGCCCTCGAAGTAGAGGACGCCGTTGAAAACTTCGCCTGCCGCGAAATTCGGATTCGGCGAGTTGATGTTCGCGCCGGGAGTCAGGTTGTTGATGACGTAGACCTTGCCGTTCACCAGCCCGAAGCGGTAGCGCATGACGGACGAGCCGCTGCTGCTGCCATCCCGGTTCCGCCAGAAGAGTTCTGCGGGAGGAGCCAGGTTGTCTCGGTAGACGGTAACCCCGTCACTCGTAAAGAGCACGTAGCTGCCTCTCGGCGTGTAGAACGGTCCCTTCCAATAGGTGCTTTGAGAGTTGTTGGGGTTCAGCCAGTCGGTGACCAGCGAATCTTCCGTCTTCGATCGGGCGACCTCATCCTTGCCGCTCTGTCGGTCAGAGAAGTTGTTAACGTAGATTCCTTCTCCATAACCGTACGCGCCCACATTGGAGCCGTTAAGTACGGGACCACTCTCGCGAGTCATCAACACGTATCGGTTCTCGCCGGTTTCCGGATCGGCAAGTTCGATGGAGGGGGGAACCTTGTAGCCCACGCCTCTTGCATATCCCGCTAGATCCGTTCCTCCGTAGCCATCGCGAATCACTCCGCCATCGGTTGCATAGGTGTCGCTTCGGGAATTGAGGTTCGCCGCGGTCAACTGATCGGGGGTCGCCAGGTTCGGATAGATCCAGTTACCGGTCGTTCGATCGAAGGATGACTTATAAACGAGCACCTGAGCGGCCGGATCGGCCGTGACCGAACCCGAGATGGACCAGGAATCTCCCAGAAACTGGTTAACGAAAGCGCGGATCGTGCCAACCAACTTGACGTCTGCGTTGATTTGCATACTTCCGCCGCCCTGGGGAGTGTCTCCCAGGCCGCCACTGTTAGGGCTCTGGCCTGAGTACCCAATCTGATACGGAAGATTGAGACCCACGACGATGGCCGACCCGTAGGTGGCGCCCATCTCTGCGGGGATTCCAATCTCCGCCGGCCGAGATACTCGATACTTGTTCGTGATGAACCGAGCCGACTCAATATTGCCAAGAGAAACGAGGGCGGTAATTCGGCGGGAGTGCGGGAACTTGGCCTCTGCTTGTCGCATCAGGCCGAGCGCGTCGCGCATCGCATTCGAGTTTGCGAAGTTCTGGAACTGAACTCCGGTAGCACTGCTGAGTGTCGTGGGGTCGCTGGTATTGACCACGCCCTGTCGGCCAACCGATTCGATCTGCAGATAGTTGCGCAGAATCCCCGGATTTCGCTCTGGGCCAGTCGGTGTGCTGCTGAAGATGTTTGCATCGCTCGGGCCGTATCGAACTCGCAGAAGCGAGCGACCGTTTGCGTAGCTGAGCCGCGTGAACGGTCCCAGACCGTCCGGTCCGCCGAGATCCTTGATCGTATCAGTCGCGGTGCGGAAGGGCAATCCCGTTCCCGGGCGTAGGTAGAACAGATCGGGGTCACGCGACACGTCGGGCTGCCCGGAGACTGCGGCGGGCGGCGTGGGTGCCGGCTTCCAGTCCGCGCCAAGCGGGCTTTGAAGCAATTCCGAATGGGCGTAACGTGCGCCTGCCTCCGCCAAATCGCTGGCGATCGTTCGATTCTGAGATCGACTCGAGCTCTGGATGTTGTGGTTGATGATCCCCAGAAAGACGAAGCCGAGGATGAGCAGCACTCCAAGGACGATCATCGCAATGACGAGCGTTTGACCTCTCTCCCGATTCCGATTCAAATTAAGCATAGGATTCATTCAAACATCACCGGGTGTAGTTCCGGACGGTAGCAGTTGCCTTCAGAGTGACCATCTGGGGGTTCGGCAGATTCGACTGTGCGTAGTTTCGCATCGTCAGAAGCACCGACATCAGTTGGCGAGAATCGTAGTCGACCGCAAAAACGTCGGTCGAGGAGCCGGTACCGGGGGTCGAGCGTCCACCCGTGAACTGGAACCGATAGGAAACCGTGATCTGCCCCGCTGGCAGCTGCACGTTGGGGTCGGAGTTCAACTGGATGTAGCCGGCTCGGTAGCGCGGGATGATAACCGACGAGATGAAGTTGGTGGGGCTGTAGGCGCCGTTGAGTGCGTTGTAGGCATCGACGTCGACCTGACTGAACCCGAGGGCCAGAAGATCCGGGTCGCTCTGGTTCACATAGTTCATCTTGTACTGGTTCGGTCCGGGGTTCGGCGAGGTCGTTCGCGTGTATCGAACAATCTGACCCTGGTTCGGGCCGATCATCTGATCCGGTCCGTATACCGTCTCAGCGCCCGGCGTAATGCGTGCTCGAGCAAACCCAATCGTTGGATCCGGGTTTAAGACTCCCATCGTGCCGTCCGAGTTCGGAGTCACCGCAAGGTAGACGAATCGCTGGATGTCCGGTCGCAACTCAGGATGAGCCGCCCAATTGCCTGTGAAAGCGGTGTTAATGTCCGCTGTGTCCACCGACGGTAGGTTCTGCGGATTCGTGGGCGTCTTCGTCGGGTCGCCGATGTCGCTGATCGAGAAGCTCGCAACCAACTTGCCCCTCGTCGGATCGACGAAGTAGGGGGTGAAGATTTCTCTCATCCGCTGGTTGCTGAGCCAGTTCGAACGACCGTTGGCCGCGAAAACTGCCGCGCTGAACGGATATCTTCCACCCTGGCGAATTGTGAGATCGTAAGTCGAGACGTCGAACAGCTCCTTGACGGCGGCTGCACTGCTTTCCGGTCCCAGGTCGGGATCGTAGCCGTACAGGCTGAATCCCGGTGCATTGCCCGGCGTTCCCGCAAGTGCGGTCTCCACGCCGATCTGCAACTCGTTGAATCCCGGGTTGGTTGGGTCCCATCCGACCGGCCATGTTCGAATATCGAAGTTGCTCCACTGCCCAAACTGGGTCAGATAGACGTCTGGCTCGACGATCTCGCCGTTGGGTCCTTCTTCTCCTGGTCGCACCGCAACCTGGCCCTTGGCCGGATCGCTGCTGACGCGTGTAGGAGCAAAGCTGATGAGCGGCACGACGTCGGGCAGGCCAAGCGTCTTGCTGTTCTGGTTGATCGTGCCCGTAATCGAGACCTTGCGGCTCGACTTGTCATAGATCGGCTGGATCATGTCATAGCGGGACACTTCGGTTTTGATGACCGAGACCTTGAGCCAATTCGCGATTCTCGTCGCCTTGGCGTCGTTGGAAATTACGTTTCCGGCGCCGTCTCGATTGGGCACGAAGAATCGCGGATCGTCGTACTGAGGATCGCCAACCGGGAGCCCCGTCTGGACATCGACACCCTTCTGCGTTCCTGGAGCGACTTCAAAGAAGTCGGGGTTGGAGACGAACATCATTCGGTTCGCGCCACCGCCGGCGGGGGTCACAAGCCGGAACTGCATTGGCTGCACATTCGCGCGGAACAAAACGTACAGGTTGTCCCGATCCGCCGTTCGCGTCATCAGCAATCCATTGTAAGGATCGACATAAGCCTTCGGGTTCATCGGGTCACGCAGTGCGACGAAGTAACGCGTCATCGCCTGCCCGGGACCGACGGGAAGAATGATTTGGCCCTTCGGCTGATGCAGCGTGGGGTCGATCTTTCCCGTGACCGGGTCGCGATAGGTACCAAGCGCCAAGGTCGGGTCGATCTCACCCTCGGCGGGTCTCACCAAATCAAGCTTGCTGTTCGGCAACTGGACTTCTACAAAGTCGCCCGGCTGCGGTCCATTGATGGCAGTGCCGTCGGTGTTCACACCGGGAACGACTGCGACCATCGTGCTTCGTAACAACGAGACGGTCGCTCCGTTGAGAGTTGTGGAAACCCTTCCGCTTCCATCTCGCACTCGCACCGAGGTTCCGACTTCGCGTGAGATCGCCTCGACCAACTGCCGGGCCTTGTCCTGGGCGTCAGCGAAGGCCTGAGCCGCTCGAGTGAGGTTGAAGCTCTGGAAGACGGGCACCACGATCAGGGTCATTAGGACCGCAGTGATCGCAATCACAGTCAGGAGCTCGATTAGCGTAAACGCTTGGCGGACAGTCCTCATCGGATGTTGTCTCCCCTCTGGAGATAGGTATCGGTCGTGCTGTGACGGGTGCCTCGGCCCCACGTCTCGAGCCGGCTGATGTTCTCGCCGCTTGAGAGAGTGAAGCTGTCGGGGTTCCAAGTCACTCGTACCGTAAGGGATGCTCCCTTCACCTCACGGGCCGGAGTGCCATGGCTGAAGTCAAATGCTTGGAAGTTCTTGTCGATGTCCTTGGAGATGTCGATGCACGGCAGTCCAAGGGGATCGCCGGGAATGAATCGGATGACGAAGTCTTGACCGCTCGCCGTCTTGGGTTCATTACCCGCTCCAAGGTATCGCAGCTGTCCAATGTTCACCTTGCGGCCTGCATCGGACGGCGAGAAGTAGATTCGGCTGGCGAATCCGCCAAACACCGCGGAACCACCCACATAGAACTCAGCTGCAGTTGGCCTAGCGTAAGCGATGTTGTACTGCGAAGCTCCCTTCAGGAACTGAACCGCCCACTCTTGTCGCGATCGATAGAATGCCCGCACGGACCGACCGTCGATGTCAACCTCCGCGTCAGTGCCGTCCGGATATCGGATCATGGCCTGGCGCAGCGGCTTCACGGCGTTTGAGTCATTGAGAGTAACGATTCCTCGGCTCTTGTCAACCTTTATCAGGTCGACGTTGTTGAACCTTTCGTAGTACAGGCCACCTGTTTCGAGGTCTTGGAGAACGAAGTTGTCGGCCTTGTCGAAGCTCGTCGGCGTACCGGGCTCAACCACTTGGATGCTGCCGTTCGGGCGTCCGTCGGGACCTGCCTGAGATCCGACCTTCAAGCTCGGAACCGAAAGCTGGTATTCGGGACCGTCGCCGATCCGGAAGTCCTCGTGGAGAACACGCCAGTCGTAAACGTCGTAGTCCACCTTCGCCCGCAACGGCTTGCGACCGGTCGGGGTTGGGGTCGTCACGTTGTAGGCCACCGGGTTGAACAGAAGCACACCAGTTGCCGAGTCGATCAGCTTGTACTCGTAAGGATCGACCGGTCGTCCACCCTGGCCGTCATCGAACGGAGTCGCGACTTGCAGAGGCGTGAACGCTCGAGCCACTCGGATCGAGTCGGCATCAACGCTCAAGAGGTTTGTTACCTGGTTCGCCTCTGCCCCGCCGAACTCATATCGGAAGAGCGGGAAGTTCGAAGCCTGCGGCTGGAAGAACGTACCGCGAGTAGTAGCGTCGACGTGAACCGGGAAGCTGAAATCGCGGTGACTGTAGTTCGCAGGGGTGCCAACGTATCCCGAGTAGCGAACGATATAGTCTCGCGGGCTATCGCTCGTCGGCAAGTAGATCTGCCCAACGGTAGGCGCCGACATCAGTCGCACGAAGTACTCGTAGTCCTGAGACTCGTCGAGGGTGTCGAAATATCGATCGTCCGGGGCGCCGCGCTCGTTAATCGCGTCGGACACTCCGCTGCGTCGAACCAGATCGTCTCCGTAGGCGGCAAAGTTCGGATTGGCCGTGTTATGAAAGTCGATCGGCCCGTGAGGAAGAACCAAGAGCGCACCGAACATGGTGCCGACGGTTCGGGGCGTCGGAATCGTGTGCGCCTCGCCGATGATGCGCCGATAGACGTTCGAGCCCGACTGAAGCTGCCAGTCGCCCAGGTCTTTTCCAGCGAGAATCAGGTGCCCGTTGGAGTCGACCGAGGAAGCCACCGGACCCAGGTCGTTCGGGGTTCGGTCGGTCAGCAGAACGTTCTGGCCGAGCGTCGCATCCCACCGAATCGGAAGAATCTGGTCAGGAATCTCGTCGGGGCGCGCCACCAAGTTTTCACCCAGGGCTCGCGCCAAAGCGGTCGCCATCGTGGTGTTTCGAGACAGAACCAGCAGACGGAAGCCACGCGGGAAGATCTGTACCACCGCCAGAATGCCCACAAGGAGCACGACGATGACAACCAGTATTTCAATTAAGGATGTGCCTCGACTGCGACGGCCGCGATCCATTCGTGACTCCTTTGACCCCCTCGGGTCCTGCTTAAACGACGTAAGTTCCTGCAACAGCTTCTTCCTCCGGAACCCTTAAGGCTTGACTGCCCACGACTTCAAGGCGACATCCGCCGAGTCGAAAGGCCTCGCCGAACCACCCAAGAACAGCACGATGTCTCTCTTGGTGTGTTCGGTCAAACCGTCGGTGTAATCCCGGAAATAGCTATCCCACGTCACCACCGTCGATTCGGGTGGATCGGAGTATCCAAGCTGTCGGGGGTCATCGCTTGCATCACCGGTTTCGGTAGCCGCGATGGGTTGGCAAGGATTGGCGGGAACGGTCCAGCCACTCCAGAACAAAGTGTAACGCAGCTCAAACTGATCGCCGGTCGGGGTCTTCACACCCGCCGCGTCAAAGCCGCTGATTCGATAGTAATAATTGTCGGTGGGCGAGGTGTCGCCCGGGTTGGCACAACGATTCACCCAGCCATCCGCCGGACCAAACCGCTGTCCTGGCTGACCGGCACTGCCGCCTCCAAGCTTGTTGGGCCAAACTGCGCGAGAGAAATCCGTGTTAATCTGGCCACTCGTCGCTCGATCGTAAGCCGGTCGTAAGGTCTCCAGAGAGTCGACTCGCTTCGGATACATAGCGCTCACCACCTGGTTCGCAGGCACAATATCTCCCGCGCTAGGAATGTTGCTCATGTAGCCGGTGGCGTATCCGAGAATCGACGGTGGATATGCTCCGGTGTCGGCGTGATACAGCCCCAAGGCAGACCTGATCGAGTTCATGTTCGACATATCGGAACTCCGATATGCCCCATCCTTCGCTCGTGCAAACACCGGAAAGATGATTGCTGCAAGTATGCCAATGATCGCGATAACGACCAAAAGTTCAATTAAGGTGAAGCCCTTACTCCGATTCATACGTAATCTGCCCAGCTCTCCCCGCTCTGTCTGACGGGCCTTTGGTCTGAATTGTTCCTTGCCCGAAGGCTCCGATCTGCCAACCATCACACTATTCCTCCACCGAGGCGGTCCACACCACGCGCCAAAATTTACCAAAACAATCTCTGTGCGGCTTTTACCCAAAAGCAGGCGCAGCGCTGCCAACTAAACTTAGACGTGGGGAAGGATACTCCTCGTCACCGCAGAAGTAGCTGGACCCGCTGCGTTTTTAAAATACTCACGAATTCCTGGATCAAGCGTTCTGTAAAAGATCATGCAAACGATCGCCCCCACCGCCAGATATGGACCAAACGGGATCGTGGTGGCCGAAGGCTCCCAGTTGTCCTCTTCAATCTCCTCAGACTGGAGGTCGATTCCCGCCCATTTATAGAGCTGAGGGAAGGGGATCGCGATCACATCCAAACACAGTAGATACCAAACACCTGACGTGAGAAGACTTGGGATAGATTCGGGAAGCATCGGGGTCTCGTCCTCCGGCTCTTCCCCTTCTGGTTTCTTCTTGCGCGACTCGACGAAGATGAGGGTGACCCCGATAACGAGCCCCGCCACCACTGCTATCGCGAGGCTCGACGCGAGAAGAAGCGGTCCGATGACGAAGCCAACGCCTCGCATCATCTTGATATCTCCGTGGCCCATCGCGTCCTTCCGGAACAGCACGCGGCCGAGCAAGGCGATCCCCCAAAGGAGTCCCCAACCCAGAAGGGCACCGTAGAGGCCCTCAAGCAGTGAGTGATCAAAGATGCGGTAGAGGATGCCGATGATCAGAATCGACGCGTTCAGCTGCTCGGGAATGATGTACAGCTCCCAGTCGATATAGATCACCGCCACGAGGGCAGCCGTGGTGAGCGCATAGAACGCACCGCGAATGGGATCCCAGCTCACGATAAAGAACTGCCACGTGATCGCCGCCCACAGGATGCCGTTCAACAGTTCGACGAAGAAATACCGCTTGGCGATGGGAAGGCCGCAGTGCCGACACTTCCCTTTCGAGAGGAGCCAGCTAAAGAGGGGAAAAAGGTCGGCCACCCCGAGTTGGTGCTTGCAACTCGGACAAAAGCTGTTCTTCGGCTCAGCCAGCGACATGTTCCTGGGCAGGCGGTAAATGACCACGTTGAGGAAGCTTCCAATCGTCGCCCCAATGAGCAGACCGACAATCACGAACCATTCAGGCAGCGCTAACAAACTTGCCGTCCTCCAACATCCTAGTAATCATAGCGGTTCTCAGGACCAAACAAAATAGCCCGCAGGAACTGAATCCCGCGGGCCATTGCGTTTTACGGCTCCTTACTTGTCGTCGTCGCCCTGACCCGAAGACAGCTTCGAGATGACGTCGACGAGGGGGAGGAACATCGCGACGACGATGAATCCAACCACGAAGCCGAGGCCGACGATCATGAGGGGCTCGATGGCTGCGGTCAGCGACGCGAGTGCCGCCTCAACCTCGTCCTCGTAGAAGTCGGCGATCTTCTGGAGCATGAAGTCCAGAGAACCGGATTCTTCTCCAATCGCGATCATGTGAACGACCATCGGCGGGAACAGCCTGGACGTCTCAAGCGGATCGCCGATGCGGTCTCCTTCTCGAATACGGGCTCGTGCTTCCATCAGCGCGTCGGACATGATCGTGTTTCCGACCGTGCCGGCCACCGTTTCCATCGCCTGCAGGATCGGAACGCCCGAGGTGAGCAGGGTGCCCATCGTTCGGCTGAACCGTGCCATGCAGATCTTGTGATGAAGCTTGCCGAATACCGGGATCTTCAAGCGGACGCGGTCCGCCACGCGGCGACCGAATCGGGTGCTGACGAAGAGTCGGTAGGAAAAAATGAGGATGACGACACTGATCGCCACCATCCACCAGTAATACTTCACGACGTTCGAAACGTCGATGAGGAACTTGGTGGGCCCTGGCAGGTCGTCCTTCTTCAGTCCGAGGTCAACCAGAATGTCCGCCCATTGAGGAACGAACCAAGAGACCAGGAACGTCACGATGCCCGTTGCCATGACTGCCACGAGGACCGGATAGGTCATTGCCGATTTCACCTTGCGGCGAAGCTCGACGTCTTTCTCCAAGAATCCGGAAAGTCGCTGAAGAGACTCTTCGAGAACGCCACCGACTTCTCCCGCCTTGATCAAACCGATAAAGAGGTTCGAGAAGGTCTTGGGGTGGCGCATCATGGCGCGAGAAAGGCTTTCGCCTCCTTCAACGCGCTCACCGATGTCGACGAGAATCTTCTTAAGCTTTGCGTCCTGAGTCTGGGCGCTAAGAACGTCCAAACAGCGGACCAGCGAGACGCCGGCGTCAACCATCGTCGAGAACTGACGGCAAAAAACCGAGAGATGGACAAGCTTGACCTTGCCGTAAGTCTTCGCCTTCGGAGACTTGGCTTTGATCATCGTCAATTCGGTGATCGTGAAGCCCTGCTCCTCGAAACGCTTCCTTAGGATCTCCTCGCTTTCCGCATCAGCGGTACCCTTTTGGATTCCACCGTGGGCATCACGGAAGGTGTAACTGTAGACAGGCATAGTGTCTCCTTATCTTCCTCGAGGTCCGCTCTGCGGACCTCCACCACCCGATTGAGGGGTGTTGATCATCTTGCGAAGCTCTTCTGGGTTCTGGCATCGGCTCATCGCGTCCTCCAAAGTGACCCAGCCCTTGAGATACAGATCTCGGAGGCACTGGTCCATCGTGATCATTCCAACGTTTCCAGAGGTTTGAATCATCGACGGGATCTGGTGGGTCTTCGCTTCGCGAATGAGGTTGCGGATTGCCGGACTGGCAATCATGATCTCGTTTGCCGGAACACGACCTGGAGCGCCCGCTCTTGCGAGAAGTTGCTGGGAGATGATCGAAACGAGGTTGTTGGAAAGCTGAACACGAATCTGCTCCTGTTGACCGGGAGGGAAAACGTCGATCATACGGTCAACGGATTCCGCCGCGTTATTGGTGTGCAGGGTCGCAAAAACAAGGTGGCCGGTTTCTGCCGCGGTAATTGCGAGCGAGATCGTTTCCATGTCGCGCATTTCACCAACGAGCAAGATGTCCGGGTCTTCTCGAAGACAGGCGCGAAGTGCGTTGCCAAACGCCTTCGTATCGGACCCAACTTCACGCTGGTTGATGATCGAGGCCTTGTGCTGGTGCAGATACTCGATCGGGTCTTCGATTGTAATAATGTGGTGCGCGTAGTTGATATTAATGTGGTTGATCATCGCCGCAAGCGACGTCGACTTACCGGAACCAGTGGGTCCCGTCACCAGAATCAAACCACGCGGCTTGATAACCAACTGCTCGAGGATCGGCGGCAAGTTCAGGTCGCGAACTGTCGGGATCTTCTGGGGAATCAATCGGAAGGCGGCCGCAACCGCACCCTTCTCGCGGTACATGTTCACACGGAACCGAGCGCGCCGCGGCAGGTTGTAGGAGAAGTCCAGTTCAAGCGTCGTTTCGAACTTGTTGATGTTCTCGTCAGAAATGACGTCGTACATCATGCGCTGAGTCTGCTGGGGGGAGAACTTCTCGAAGTTGAGCTTCTTCAGAGCACCGTCGTGCCGCACAATCGGCTCCGAGGCCTGGCAGATATGAAGGTCGGAAGCGTTCATGTCCACCACGATGTGCAACAGCTCATCGATGTGGAGGTCTTCCAGTGTCTTGGGGGCACCCGCCTTTTCTACAACGGGGGCTTTCGTGTAAGCCTCAGGAAGCGGAGGAAGACCCGTCGAAGGATCGATGGCGATTTCCTGGGGGGGCGGCATGCCGTTATTGTCGCTGGGAGGGGTGGTCTGCATTTCTTCGTATTGCCTTTAGAAGCCCGCCGTGAAGACGACGCGCATAATTTCGCTCGGGTCGGTGATTCCACCAAGAACTTTTCCAAGTCCGTCCTCACGAAGCTCGTGCATACCGTTTGCCTTTGCCGCATCCTTAATATCCTGGATGGGCGCACGCCGTACAACAAGCTCCGCGATTTCCGCGTTCATGACCATAAGCTCATGGATACCCGTTCGACCCTTATAACCGGTCATACGATTATTTTCGGCAGGTATTCCACGATAAAGCGTGATCTGCTCGTCCGGATCGGTAATCGGCAGACCAAATCTCTTGAGGTCGATCGCGGGAACCTCATAGGGTTCCTTGTTGTCGGGATCGATCTTTCGCGCAAGTCGCTGAGCGAGAACGGCCATAAGAGTTGCCGTGATCAGGTACGGCTCAACACCCATGTCGATAAGACGAAGGGTGGCTGAAGGCGCGTCGTTGGTGTGAAGCGTGGAGAGCACCAAGTGTCCCGTAAGCGCCGCTTCGATACCGATTTCGGCCGTCTCCAAGTCTCGCATTTCTCCGATCATCATGATGTCGGGGTCTTGTCGAAGGAAGGCGCGAAGCGCGGTGGCGAAGGTCAGACCCGCCTTTCGGTTCATCTGAACCTGGGCGATTCCGTTGATCTGATACTCAATCGGGTCTTCGGCGGTAACGATGTTCACGCCGACTGTATTGAGCTTGTTGAGGACCGAGTAGAGCGTCGTCGTCTTTCCAGAACCCGTCGGCCCCGTGCAGAGGAACATGCCGTTCGGCTGCGACACGAGCTCTTCGATGATGACCTGGTTCTCTTCGGTAAAGCCGATCTTCTGGAGGCCGATCATAACGCTCGACTTGTCCAGAATACGCATAACGATCTTCTCGCCGAACGGCGTTGGGATCGAGCTGACACGAAGGTCGAATTCTTTGCCGGCGTGTCGAACCTCGATACGACCGTCTTGAGGGATACGGCGCTCTGCGATGTTCATGTCCGCCATGATCTTAAGGCGGCTGATGAGCGGAGCCATGAGGTTCCGCGGAACCGTCATCGCCTCCATCAAAACTCCGTCGATTCGGTACCGGACGCGAACCGATCGCTGCTGCGGCTCGACATGGATGTCCGACGCTCGGTCTGAAATCGCTTGCTGGATGAGGGCGTTCGCAAGCTTGATGATCGGAGCCTGCTCCGCCATCTTCTCTGCATCGGCATCGCTCGTCGCATCCGCGTCATCTCGACCTCGCTCGACACCCGCCGAGGCAATGGCCGTCCGGATCTCACTGTTAAAGTTCTGGTTCTGAGGAACCACTTCGGTCGGGTTGGCAACCTCCGTCGTCGCGCCACCGCCGTAATACTTTTTGATCGCATCCTCGATCGCGCCGGGCAGGGCAACCACCGGAATGACTCGGCAGCCGGACGCCATCTTGATGTTGTCCAGGGCCGGAATGTCGTTCGGGTTGCTCATCGCAACCCAAAGGTTCATGCCGTCCTTCTTAACCGGGATTGCGTTGTGAGCCTTGACAATTCGGTCGGGCACGACGTTGATGGCGCTGGAGTCGATGGTCACTCGATCCAGATCCGTGAACGGATAGCCCATCTCTTGAGCCTTCGCTTGCGCAACTTCGCGCTCCCCAACCATATTGAGGGACACCAGCACCTTGCCGATGTCGGTTTGGTTGGTTTGCTGCGCGACCTTTTGCGCCTCATCGAGTTGTTCAGGTTTCAGAAATCCTTTCTGAACCAGAAACTGCACCATGGAAACTCGCGGCAACGCCATAGACTTTATTCACCCAGCCGATCAAAGATAAAAGCGTGGAACCCACGCGGATCGCTTATTGTAGACCAAAGGGCCCGATTTTGCGAGGAACGGAACTATCTCTTAAACGCATCGTAAAGACGGAACAGATTCCCGTTTTCGTTCAGGAAAAATCACACCTGTAGCGTCGGCGTCTCGCCGATGATCCGCGGCTTGGTGGCCGGAGCTATACAACCGCCGATCCCCTATGCAGGACGCCGATGGTGCAACCGCACAATCTCCAAACTTTTGTCCAACTCCACGTAGACCTCGGGCGGCCCCAACATCTTCAACGCCTTTCGTGGGTTGAGCGAACAAGCATGAATCGCCAACTCGGGCCCGAAATCTTCGTAGAGGTTTCGAAAGGCATCGAGCAAGGTAATCCCGCTGCCCGCCAGCGTCCCATCCTCTAGGCGCACTTGGCCCTTCCCTACGATGCATTTCAGCCCCCACATCTCGACAACCTGCCCCGCCGGCATGCCGGCCGCCATTGTGCCGTCGCTGACTGCGATGATCCGATCGATCGGCTTGCACTTCACGAGCAGGGCAGCCGACTCGCGAACCACGTGCAGGCGATCATAAATCAGCTCCGTCGAAAGTGCATGGTTCTCGAGTGCGTACCCCACCAGTCCCGCCTCCCGATGGTGGAACGGGCGCATCGCGTTGAAGGTGTGCGTCGTATGCGCAGCTCCAAACTCAAAGCCCCGCCGGGCTTCCTCATAGGTGGCGTTTGTGTGCCCCATGCTCACGATCACTCCGCGCGACATCAGCCGCGTCGTGAGTTCGAGAGCGTGAGGAAGCTCGGGGGCCAAGGTAATCAGCCGCAGACGAGCGTCTTCCAGAACCGGATCCCAGTCGGACATCGTGATCGGGGGCGGCACGATGTATTCCTGAGGCTGGGCACCCGGATATTTGTCACTGATGAATGGCCCCTCGAGGTGAAAGCCCTTGATCATCGGATGGCTGGGGAGCTTGTCGATCGCCGCCAAGACCGCCTCTGGGCTCGCGGTGACGGTAGTCGGCAGAAACGCCTCGTACCCCTTCTTGGCGAGCTTGTCGCACAAGACCACCACCTCTTCCGCTGAGCAGGACATGAAGTCGATCCCGAATGCGCCATGGATGTGGATGTCCACGAATCCGGGAATCAAGAGACCTTTGGGCGGTTTGTTCACCCTTGTGAAAGACGAGGCTGCCCAATCCACTTCGTAAGCCCCGAAACCCTCGCTGCCCAGTGTGTTGAAAACCTCGTTCATGGCCTTAATGCATACCCGGAAGCGTCCCGCATCACCCGACCTTCCAACTCCAACATGGTGAGCTCCGACAGAACCTCGGCCGTATCCAGCCCCGTCCGTTCGACAATAAACTCGGTCGCCAGGGTCGCCGAGCCGAGCACCGCCAAGATCATTTCACCCATGGATGACGCAGGCGCCGCCTCTTCCTTTCGGGCTGGCTCAATCTGCATATCCTCCAAAATCTGATTCGGATGACTCACTAACGTCGCTCCATCACGGATGAGATGGAATGAACCCCGAAAGCCCTCCGCGTCGATATTCGCGGGTACCACGAACACGTCGCGCCCCATCTCCACCGCCGCCTGAGCCGTACTGAGTGCGCCCGATTTTGGCGGGGCCTCGACGACCAACACGGCGTCGCTGAGCGCCGCAACCACGACATTGCGTTGCAGAAACTTGTATTCCGCCGGTTTGCTGCCTACCGAGAACTGGCTCACGAGGCAGCCACTCCGCCGGATCTGTTCAAACAGCCCTCCGTGAACGGCCGGATAGATGTAGTCCACTCCACCCGCCAGAACGGCCGCCGTCTTTCCGCCTCCCGCCAAGGCTCCCTTATGAGCCGCTCCATCGATTCCCAAAGCGCCCCCGCTGACTATCGTGACCCCCGCTCTGGCTAGTGCCTCCGCGAACTTCTGAGCGCACGCCTTGCCATAGGTGGAGGCATTGCGAGTACCCACAATCGCAACGGTTGGCCCAGACAGGCAGCTCAGGTCGCCATCCACAAACAGGACGGGCGGCATATTGTCGACCATCGCTAGCCGCTCGGGAAATGCTTGTTCCGCCACCACTTGAACTCCCGCGCGAATAGCGAGAGAAAGAGCCTCCATATCTGCCGAATCGATCCTCTTCCTCTCAGATGGAGTCAAGGTTTCGAGATTCCGGAGGCGATCCAAGGGGTCGCCACGGAAAGAGCCGAGCCCTTCCAAAAGGGCTCGGCTCTTCACGGGAGATAGTTCAGCGGCGGCAAGCCGCTGATAGAACTCAGGCGTCAACGAGGGCTCGACCTAGTCTCCGCCCGAGGCACCACCGCCGCCGCCCTTTCCGCCCTTGCCGGGTCCAGTTCCGGTGTTCGTCTTGGGTGGCGCGAGTGGCTTGAGGGTGTTGTCAATGGTCAGCGAGAAGGGCTTCTTCGTCTCGTTTCCAAGCCAGTCGGAAACCGTGATCGTGATGACTCGACGTCCGTCTAACAACGGCTTGTTCTTGCCGAACGACGAGATATGGACAATCGCGATGCCCTCTCGGGTGAAGATGAAGTCCTGCGGCTCGCCATCAATGTCAACTTTCAGGGTCTTGGTGTCGATTCCCGAGGTTTCATCCTCGATGGTGAACTGCAAATCCAAGGTCTGGCCGTTGACCAGGTCACCCGGATTCGGGAATTTCATTGTCACATCGGGAGGCGTGAGGTCGACGCCCAAGTCGGTGTCGAAGGCTAGGATGCTGCCGTCTCGAGCCGGAACCAAAAGCGTCTTGCCCGCTAGGACAGCCGGGCCGGAAGCCTGGATCGAAACGATCTTGGTCTCCTTCGGCTCGGTGCCTTTGTTTCCGCCACCCTTATTTCCGCCGAATCCAGGACCACCAGGGAAGCCGCCCGGGCTACTCTGTTGAGTCGGTTCCTCAGCCACCGTTCCCGGCATCGGCCGTACCAGGTAGCTCCAGAGGACTTGACCTTTCGCCGCATCCACCAGATTCACGGTGCCGTTGCTGGTCGGAATGATGTAGTACCGACCGATTGCGGTCGGAGGCACCAGCGGATACGAACCGAGGTCGGTTGAATTCGTGGTGATCATCTTGGTCTTACTATCACCCGTCGGGGCGGTGATCACGGGCGCATCACCCGAATCGAAGGTTCGAGGAGGATCGGGTAATCCCGTGTGGCTGATCGGCTTCAAGCCGAGATCGTACAGAAGGGCTCTTCCTTCGGTCGTCACCACGAGCACTCCGCGATCCGAAACGGTAGGCGTGAACGCGAGCTGCGCGTTGGTCGCCACCTGGTTGATCGGTCGACCGTTCGTGCCGTTCAACTCGATGAGGAACGGGCCCGAGGTCATATAGATATTGCCTTGGAATACGACCGGCGTGGCGCCCGAGGGCAACTGGGCGAACGGGCGATGCCAGTTGAACTCCTTCGGATCCAAGCTGCTCAGACTGATCATCTCGTTCTTTCGAGTGAGGATGAGAATGTCGTTGTTGATCGCACCGAGGTTGCCCGTGATGCCATCGAAAATGCTGTAGGGAGCTCGCCAAGACGCCTGACCGGTGGTCGGGTCGATGACGTTGATCTTATCATCCGAGGTCGCGAAGGCGAGCAGCTTGCCCACCTGAACCGGCTGACCCACGATGGGGGAGGGAGATACAAACGACCACTTGGGCGTACCGCTTTGCGGATTGATGCCGTAAATCGTCTTGTTATCGGCGGCCGCGACAAGCACGTCCCCGACAAGCAGAGGAGCCGTCTTGAAGGATCCATCGATCGGATCGACGAGCGGGAACTTCCAACGCGGGTTGCCAGTGACTCGGTCGATCGCAAAAACGCGGCTTCCGACCGACGTATAGATCACGTCACCACTTACGAGGGGGGCTCCACTTGGCGGAACCTTCGTCGGCTGGATCCATCGCCAAGCAAGCGGCGCCGGACCTTCGAATTGGGCCGATGCACCCGCCACGATGGCGAGAGTCACGAGGCCAACGGTAATTGAGCGCAATGTTCGCATCTTTTCGCTGAGTTCTCCAGAGGCCCCCAGGACCTCCACCATTTTAGTCACGGCATCCGTTCCTTGTCTACAAAAAACGTGACTTCTATTTATAAGGGACGCGCGGGAGGGGCTCGGAGTCACGCTCGCTTTTTGGGGTTCGGGGTTCAGGGTTCAGGGTTCGGGTTCGGAAGGCAGCCAGTCGCGTGATGATCTCCCCTCCGACCTTGCGCCCCGAACCCTACCGAAGGCCCTTGCGCAAGCAAAGGACCGGAGGTATAATCTGCCTTCGCCGGGCTCATAGCTCAGTTGGTTAGAGCGCACCCCTGATAAGGGTGAGGTCGCTAGTTCGAATCTAGCTGGGCCCACCAATCCCTCCCCCGGCCCACTTCGGCAACTTCTCTACCTCCTCGGCTACCTGAGACGACGGCAATCGTTGATTTGCAGGCCCGGCTCCTCACTGCCCCAAACGCGGCGAGTTCGGGAGGCTGGGTTCCTGCACCTGGCGCGTAGGGATTTGTGACTGGGTTCGCATAGATCCAGTCGCAACCAAGAAAACGAATCGCCTTCTCTCGGGCCATCGTATTAGTGAGCGGATGCGTTGCACGTTACTCATTGGTGCTTGTCTTGTCACTGCCGCCTGCTCCCATAGCCCGAAGACATCGGCTGAGCAAATCCTGCGCCTGAATCAGGAGGCGATGACCCAACTGAAGTCGGCGAGGGTGGAATTCAAGACTTCCATCAAATTCAAATCCACCGACACCCCGGACAGCTCCACCTCAAAGTTGAGTGTCGCAAAACCGGATTGCTTGCGCTATGAAGGACCGAAGACGTCTGGCGACCAAACCATTTTGGTTTCCAACCCGCACCAGAGCGTGATAGAGATGAGCGGCGAAAACTTTGATGTGCCAACGACTAAGGCAAGGTGCTATTTGCCTGACGGGGAGCCGTTTCAAGGATTCTTCGACCCCCAAGCCTCAGTCTGGGGACAGATCGAATTGGGGAGAAAGAACGGTGATTCGATTGATGTAAGCCTTGAAGGGCAACTGGAAGTCGCTGGCGTGCACTGCGATCGCGTCCATGCGAAGTCAAGCTATATGGTCAACGGTGAACGGCAAGCCGACGACCTGATCTATGACGTGGCGACTACAGACCACCTCATCCGGCGACAGATCGAAAGCAAACCTTTTCGATCCGAGACGATGACGGAAGAAACCGTGGTCGATAAGCTCGAACTCAACCCATCGGTCGACCCGAAGACTTTCGAATTCACTCCCTCGAAAGGGAGCGTGCATATCCCGAATTTGCCAATTCTCACTACCGGAATGACGGCACCCGATTTTTCGATTATCGACGTCAGCCATCGAAGCTTCCCCTTGTCCGAAACGAGGGGCAAGCCCGTTTTGCTCCTCTTCTGGGCCCGGTTCCAGAAAGTTGAGGGCTTCCTTACAACCACCGAAGAAATCGCCGCTGAAGTCACGAGCCGCGGGGCAACGTTGAAGTTCCTTGCGGTTCAGGAAGGAGCATCAGAGAACTACTTTCGCCAGTGGCTAGCACAAAACCAAAGTGGCTATGGGAACGTTCAGCTCGCCTACTCCGACTTCGCTAAGCGAGTTGGTCGTCTCCAATATCACATTCACCAATACCCAACCTGGTTCCTCATCGACTCAAAGGGCATCATCCAAGCATCGGGAGAAGGAATGGCGAGCGCCGATGCGATGCGGAAAGACATTCGTAAGGCGCTTGGGTGAGCTTCCCAGAACGTAAGATAAGGTTGATGCGAATCGTTGGTTCCGCTCTGATCTCGGCCGCCCTCCTTTGCGCCGGATGTTCTCACCAGGCGCAGCCGGTAACCGCCAACGATGTCCTGCTCAAAAACCAAGAGGCGATGCTGGCCCTAACCCGCTATAGCGCGGACTGCTACTCCACCATCACGTTCGATCCGCCGAGAAACACCTCGAAGTACGAGATCTCCCACCTGACGGCAGAGAAGCCGAACCGAATGCGCTACGATCTGTGGCGCCCCGCCACGACACAGGACACTCTGCCAACCACTACCCCTTCGATCACGTTTGCCTGCGACGGGACGACCAAGTTCGAGCAGTTCGGCCACAGCTACCGTCAAGATCCGCGAACTTCTCCAGACGCCATGAGTACGCTCTTGGAGCCTTGGCGCGGCTTCTACAGCCCCAGCGGGTCTATATTGGGACTCAACAACGACATCGCCGGCCACGATGGGTCCGTCCAGGCGAAGCTCGATGGCGAAGAAAAGGTGGGTGGCGTTTCTTGCGATAAGGTCACGGTCACTCAAAAAAGCACCTACGAGGGCGAGACGGTAGAGGAGACTGACACCTTCTTCATTGGGAAGGACGATCACCTCGTGCGCAGGGCAGTCTCACACGTGTAGTTCGGAGGCAAGCCGGGCTTCACCCGAGACTCGCTCCTCAAGAATATCGATACCCATTCGGCGGTTGACGCCAAGATTTACGCTTACAGCCCCCCGAAGGGCGTTGAGCTAGAAGCAAATCAAACGGAGCCAGTGCTCCTCACTGCGGGCGCGAAGGCGCCCGACTTCAATGCTCTGGACCTCGATAAGAAGCCGGTGAAGCTCTCCGACCTGCGCGGCAAGGTCGTAGTCGTTGACTTCTGGGCAAGCTGGTGCGGCCCGTGCAAAGAGTCGATGCCTCACACCCAGGAAGTAGCTAAGGCGGCCGCGGCAGCTGGCGTGCCCTTAGTGGTTTTGGCGGTTGACGATGGCGAACCGCGCGGGTCTTTCGACGATTGGGTCGCGAGCCATCGCGCCGAGTATCCCAACCTCCGCTTTGCCCACGTGGATCCGAGCCTGGGGGTGAGCGGCAAGCTCTTCAAGGTCTCGGGGATTCCAACTCAGTACGTTATCGACCCGAAAGGGAAAATCACCGCGTCCTTCGTTGGCTATGGAGGCCCAACCAACGATCTCCGCGAGGCGATCGACAAGGCGAGCAAGGGATGACAGCCATTCGTAACTTCCTTCGATCCGTTGCGCCGCTTTCGTGGCTGATGGTTGTGGCCAGTTTTGTTACCCTGGCGCTAGCCGCTGCGATATCGAAAGGATTGGACGGATCCAGAATCGCGAATTGGACGAGCTTTCCTTGGGCTGCTTGCGGCCTCTTCTTGCTTGGGTTGGAGTTCCTCTTCAGAGCCGACAAAGCGAGCCAGCCTCGCTACCAGCAACTTCCTGCTCTATTCCTGAAGAAGTTTTTCGTCCGATTTGGGATTCAACTGGTTATCGGCATCGTCGCGGTTTGTTGGGGGATATCCCACGGAAACACAATCGACGCGACCGTCGGACTTGGCATTCGTGCCGTCGCCGTCATCTTGGCGGCGCCATTGATCGCCACTCTCGTCGCCCTGCCTTTCCTCAAACGCGTTCCTGCCACCGACATCTGAGAAGGTAGCCTTCTCAGCCGTGAACTATCGGCAATTGGGGAGAACGGGTTGGTCGGTTTCGGATGTGAGCTTCGGCGCTTGGGCGGTCGGGGGGACTTGGGGGCCGGTGGAGGACGACGAGTCGATGGCTGCCATGCACCGAGCAGTCGACCTCGGCGTCAACTTCTTCGACACTGCCGATGTCTACGGCGACGGCCGTAGCGAGCGGCTTATCCACCGCCTGAGAAAAGAGCGAAGTGAAACGATCCACGTCGCCACCAAGGCGGGCCGCCGCCTCAACCCCCACGTCGCGGAAGGTTATACCAAGGCCAACCTCGAAGCCTTCATCGACCGATCTCGCGAGAACCTCGGGGTGGACACCCTCGACCTCCTCCAACTCCACTGTCCGCCCACGGGTGTCTACTTCCACTCGGGAGCCTTCGAGGCGCTGGAAGACTTCGTGAAGGCTGGGAAGATTCAGTATTGGGGCGTGAGTGTGGAGAAGATTGAGGAGGGCTTCAAGGCAATCGACTACCCGAACTGCCAGAGCGTCCAGATCATCTACAACATCTTCCGCCAGCGCCCCGCCGACCTGTTCTTGAAGGAGACGCTACGCCGCCAAGTCGGTGTGCTCGCGCGGCTGCCGCTGAGTAGCGGCATGCTCACCGGAAAACTCAAGCCCAATACCGAGTTCGCCCCCGACGACCATCGCGCATTCAACCGCGAGGGTGCCGGCTTCGATAAAGGCGAAACCTTCTCCGGCGTCCCCTACGACGTAGGCTTGGCGGCCGTCGAGGAATTGCGGTCTTTGGTTCCCGAGGGATTGACGATGGGTCAGTTCGCTTTGCGGTGGATTCTCATGAACGAAGGCGTCACCTGCGCCATCCCCGGCGGCAAGCGGCCGGACCAGGTCGAACAGAACTGCGCGGCGTCCGACCTTCCGGCGCTATCGGAAGAGACGATGGCCAAAGTACGGGCACTGTACGACTCACGGATTCGCCCGCTCGTCCACGACAGCTGGTAGTCCTCAGAACCCCTCACCCCTCCGGAGGAGAGGGGCAGGGGTGAGGGGGTCTGCGGCAGCGGGCGGAGCCGATGGCGACAAGCCGGCCAATGAGCTCCCTCCGCTTGTAGCGTCGGCGCCCCCGCCGATGAGTGCTGTAAAGTCGATCGTGTAGCTTCGCAGGTGCCCTCCTCCTTGGGAACGAATCCCTTCGTAGGTAAATGCTGGGTCGTGCAGCGCTCATCGGCGGGGACGCCGACGCTACGGGGAGTCGAACGACGGAACCTCGATCAACTCCCCATCGCGAAGCGACGACAAATTCGCACAGATTCCGGGCGCGCACCAATCGGCCGACACAACCTCGTCGATCGCCGAAGGTCGATCCTCGATGATCGATGAGACGAACTCGTGTACCAAGTGAGGATGCGAGCCGCCATGCCCACCATCAGCAAACTCCTGAATCTCGGGCGGCAAGAGGTCGGGCCGATACGGCGGGCTCACCCGAGCAGCCGACGCCCCGCGCCAGCGAACATCCATGTTCGGTTCCTCAAGCGTGAATACCACCGGCTCCTCACTCTCAATCTGCTGCCATTCGAATCCTGCTTTGTCGCCATAGATGCTGAACGCCTCGGTGTACGCGTGGCCAGTCTGGAACCAGGCTCGCGTCACTTCGGCGGCGGCATCGGTGCCCGCAAGGCGAAAGATGCCGGTCTGCAGGGGGAAGCGGTTTTCACCAGGTTGCTGGATGTGAGGTTTCAGGGTCCCCGAGCCAAAGCAGCTCACCTTGGTCGCCCGAGTCTTCATCAGCGACAGAATCGGCGCGATCGCGTGGGTCGCGTAGTGCATCGGCGGCTGTGCCCACCAGTATTTCGGATATGCGGCCTCGAGGTCTTGGTAGTAAGTGCCTCGCAAGAACGTGATGCCGCCCAACTCGCCGCGGGCCAGCATGTCGGCCGCATAGAAGTATTCGCGGGTGTACACCGCAGTCTCCATCATCATGTACCGCTTCCCCGACTTCCTCACCGCCGCGACGACGGCATGCAGGTCATCCAAATCGGTCGCCATCGGCACCGCGCATGCCAAATGCCGACCGGCTCCCAAGATCGCCAACGACTGCTCGACGTGCAAGGGAACCGGAGTCAAGAGGTGGACGGCATCGAACCGGTCGTCGGCCAGAACGTCTTCGAGCGAGGTGAAGCGGTCGGCAATTCCGTACTCGTCCCCAACCCGAGCGAGCAGGGCCGAATCGGTCTCACAAATACCAACCAAGCCCACGCTCGGGTGCTTGAGGTAGATGGGGACGAAGGCAGAGCCGAAGCCAAGGCCAACGACCGCGATGTTGACTTTCACGTCCAGAGGTTAGCACCCTGTTCGAATGTCGCCCAGCTGATCTGGACGGTGACCGGGATGTCATTCTGATGGAGCTCAAGCGACTGAAGAACCCCTACCCTCGCCGACAAACCGGAACTCCTAATCCTGCAGAACCAGAACCATTCCGGAGACCCGGCTCCCCGGTAAGCGTGATAGACTTGGCGGCAGTTCGCCATGCTATTGCTTGCACTTCTCGCTTCCACCGTCCTCGCTCCGAAAACCGATCCGCTTCTGAGCGCCTTTCAAAACCCGCCTGCCTCGGCCCGGCCCCACACTTGGTGGCATTGGATGAGCGGCAACGTCACCAAGGAGGGCCTTACCGCGGACCTTGAGGCGATGAAGCAGGCGGGCATCGGGGGCGCCCAGATGTTCACCGTCGACCAAGGCATTCCCGCCGGTCCGGCCGGGTACATGAGCCCGCTTTGGCAAGACATGATCACCCACGCGGTGAAGGAAGCCAACCGGCTGGGCATCGAGCTTTGCATCCACAACTGCGCTGGCTGGAGCAGCAGTGGTGGCCCCTGGATCACCCCCGAGAACGCGATGCAGGTGGTGGCTTGGTCGCAGGTAAACGTCGTCGGCCCAACCCACTACTCGGCAGAGTTGCCGCGCATCAAGGCGCCGAACGTTTACGCCAACGTCGACTACCGAAAGGACATCGCGGTTTACGCCTTCCCCACCCCCAGCGAGGGAGTGACCGCCAAGTTTGACGGCGCTGGTCGAGACGACTTCCTCGGTCGAACCGGCGTCATCCGAATGGACAACCTCGAGCCCCGAACCGAGGATAAGGACCCGTTCGGCCTCGCGCTGGACCCCAAGAAGATGATCCGCCTTAACGTCGATGCCGATGGCAAGCTCGACTGGGATGTGCCTGAGGGCAATTGGACGATCCTTCGCATGGGTCACGTGCCGACCGGCAAAGACAATCACCCGGCACCCCCTGAGGGCGATGGCCTGGAAGTCGACAAGCTAAGCCGACACGCGCTGGACACTCACTGGGCGGGCATGATGGCGCAAGTCATCAAGAACGTCGGCCCCCTCGCTGGCAAAACGCTCAACAACTCGCTCATCGACAGCTACGAAGTTCACACCCAGAACTGGACCCCGCTGATGGCGGAGGAATTCAAGAAGCATCGAGGCTACGACATGATGCCCTGGCTCCCCGTGATGGCGGGATACACCGTCGAGAGCAGGACGAAGAGCGAGCGGTTCCTGTACGACCTGCGACGCACCATCGCCGACCTCTTCGCGGAGAACTACTTCGGCTACTTCGGCGAGCTTTGCCACAAGGCGGGCATGAAGTTCTCGACCGAGCCATACGGCGACGGCGGCTTCGACCCCATCACCTCTGGCGGCACCGCCGACATCCCGATGGGCGAGTTCTGGATCGGTGGTTTGGCCATGGAGACGACCAAGGTTGCGTCCAGCGTGGGTCACATCTACGGCCGACCGGTGATCGGCGCGGAGTCGTTCACGGCGGACGATGTTCGCGGCAAATGGCTCGAAGAGCCTTACGGCATCAAGGCCCTTGGCGACCTCGTCTTCTGCAACGGCATCAACCGATACATCTTCCACCGCTATGCCGCCCAGCCCTGGCTCGACCTGAAGCCGGGCATGACGATGGGGCCGTGGGGCACTCACCTCGACCGAACCCAAACCTGGTGGACCGAGGCGGGGACCTGGCTGAAGTACGTCGCCCGCTGCCAATATCTGCTTCAAAGCGGCACCTTCGTTGCCGACACCCTCATCTACTCGGGCGAACATTCCCCCACGAACTGGGTCTACAACCGAGGCCGGGATTCCCGCATTGCACCAGGTTACGACTACGACAACTGCGACGCCACCACATTGATGAAACTCAAGGTGAAGGACGGCAAACTCGTCCTTCCCAGCGGCATGAGCTATCGCGTGCTCGAACTGCCCGAATCGACCTACATGACCCCGAAGGTCGCGACGAAGATCGCGAACCTCGTCCAAGACGGCGCGACCGTGATGGGTCCGAAGCCGAAGCTTTCCCCGAGCCTCACCGAGTACCCGGTGCAAGACGAAGAGACCAAGCTGATCGGTGAGCAAGTTTGGGGCAGCGTTGACGGCAAAACCGTGAAGGAGAACCGCTTCCACGCTGGTCACGTCATCTACGGCAAGACGATGACCGAGGTCTTCAACGAGATGAAGATCTCGCCCGATTTCTCCTTCAAGGGCTTGAGCGGGGGGTCGAAGCTGGTCTCGATCCATCGACGCATCGGCGCTGCCGACGTTTACTTCGTTTCTAACCAGGACTATCGACCGACGGTGGCCGACTGTACCTTCCGAGTGGCGGCCAAGAAGCCCGAGCTTTGGCATGGCGATTCCGGCATAGCCGAGAATGCTCCGGTCTATCGACGCGGCACAACTAACACAACGGTCACTCTCGACCTCGGCCCCGCCGAATCCGTCTTCGTCATCTTCCGACATCCGGACGCGGGCACCCACCTCAGCTCGTTCCAGGCTAACTCGGTGGCGCAAGCCGCCGGGAAGTTACCGGTAGTGAAGATCGTCGGTGCACGATACGAATCGGCTGATGGTCGAGGCGTGGATGTCACCGAGAAGGTTGCGGACATGGTGAAGCAGGGCCAACTTGAGATTCCCGCCACCAACGACGCCTATGGCGACCCGGTCGTCAACGTGCCGAAGAGGCTCGTTATCGAGTACACGCTCAACGGCGCGCCGATGAAGAAGACGGTGGCCGAGAACGAAACCGCGGTCATCTTTGCGATGCCGAATGTCGCTGCCGACCCTGCTTATAGCCTCTCCTCTCGTGGTGAGTCGGTTGCGGTGACCCAGTGGAAGCCCGGCGTGTTCTCCGGTCGCACCAGCACCGGCAAGACCGTGTGGATGAAGTCGCCAGGTGCCAAGAGCCTTGACCTCAGTTCCGGCTGGCAGCTCTACTTCCCGCCAAACTGGGGAGCGCCCGCGATGGTCGACATGCCGAAGCTCATCTCCTGGCCAGACTCGGATGTCGACGGAGTGAAATACTTCTCTGGCTCTGCGGTCTACACCAAGACCTTCAACGTCCCAGCCGGCTTTGCCGCTGACCAGGTCTGGTTGAGTCTTGGTCGCGTGAAGAACTTCGCCACCGTGACGCTTAACGGGGTCAATCTCGCCGTCCTCTGGAAGGAGCCCTATGGCCTCAATGTTGAGAAAGCCCTTCGAGTCGGCAAGAACACCCTTGAAATCAAGGTGACTAACCTATGGCCGAACCGAATCATCGGCGACGAGCAGCTTCCTGAGGATGTCGAGTGGGATGGCAACCACCTCAAGAAGTGGCCGGATTGGCTAGTCAACCACCAACCCCGCCCCCAAACCGGTCGCTACACGTTCGAGACGTGGAAGTTCTGGTCGAAGGATTCCCCGCTCCTCGAGTCGGGCCTCTTGGGTCCCGTGGTCCTGAAGTCGGCGAAGACGCGAGTGATCAAGCTCTAGTGGCAAGTAGTGCCGGCATCTCGGACACAACCCCGTGAACCAGAACTCTGGTCTTGCGGGTGTGTTGAGGTGCCGGCTGGGAAGCCGGCACCACCTTTACTTTTGGGACGACCTCCACGCGAGGAACGCCATGCTCAGTGCTCCCATCCCCAACTCTCAAGGGTTGACCCTGTCGAGCGCGTCGTTCTTCGTGTGGTGATAGTCGAAGTATCTTACTGACTCCGGCACGAGACCGAAGCCCATCGCTCCTAAAGCGGTCGGAGCACCGATATCGGTCTCGCCGGGCATCCGGTAAGCGTAAGGCTTCATCAACTCTTCCCGGGCGATCGCCTCCGCGTCTTCAGCAATTGGTCGATCTTGGGCGAGCGCCGAGGAGGCAAGCACGGCGAGGAATAGGGAGGTCAGCTTCGTCGATTTCCGGCTACTTGCGGGCGATCCGGTCGATCAGCTCGGCCTGCTCTTTGAATAGACTCGCGACCTCCGCGTTGGTCCGTCTTTCCGCCTCGCGACGTTCCTCTGTCTGAGCCTCGCGCTCTACCTTGTTGGGTCGGTGGGCCCCCATTTGCGCCTTGATGCAGCCGGTTTGTATCGGCCAACAGTTCTTTTTGCGTCATGGCGCGAATTCTACCAATGCTCGGTTAAGAGTCGCGATAGAGTCTTGGGTATGCATTGGCGAAGCTGACGATAAGTCGGATGAGGGAGTTGTAGTCCATGTGCGCGGCTTTGCCGACTCGGTCCTGAAGGCGCTCGAAGAGTTCGTGTTCGAAGGGGATTCCGAGTTTCTCCAGTGGGCGAAAAGTAATGCCCAATTGCCTCAGCGAAGGGTTCGCGATCATCACGAGGAGCGACTCTTCGGTACGCATTCCTCGGTTCAGGTCGGCAAGTCCCTTTTGGACGAGGTCGCCACCGGGAAGTTGGGAGAGATCCCTCTCCACTACAGGCTCTCCACGAAGTCACGGACCCTCTGTTCAAAGCTCATCTCATCAATTGCCGGGTATCGATTGAGCCTTGGCCTCGCCTCTTCGAACAGTTCCAAAAGAGTTGGCGGGTCGACTAAGTTCTTTTGGACCAGGGCTCGAACATCGTCGATGTCCTTGTCGTGCCCTCTTAGAAGTTTGGACAACGCCTGGGCATAGAAGTCGTAGTGGAAAAAGTCGATCTCGCCGTATCGCGCAATGAATTCGCTACGTTCCACCCATCCCGATAGTGCGGGCAGGAAGTCGTCGGGAGCGGCTAGTTCAACGCTGACGTCGAGCGCATTCTTGATCGCGGCGATCGCCTCGAATGCTCCGGTTGGCTCGGGCGACATCTTGATATCGATATCGATGGTCTGTGGTCGGACGCCGAGGAGGAGCGCAGTGGCCCCGCCGACAAGGTAAACACGACCGGGTCCGGTGGCGGCGCTCCCGAGGGACCGCATGAATTCGGTCAGCTTCTCCCGGTCGACGTGCTGCCGCATGGTGCCATTGTGGCACCCCTCCGGTTTGGGACTGCGCGAAGAGGCGCCAAGAGCTTGGCGTGATTAAGGGCGCAAAGAGCTTCGCGCCGTCCCAAAATAGCCTCATCCTAGTTTCGATAGATCCGGGCGCAACCTGTGGAATCCCGTCGCCTCCTGCACCGCCCTCGCCACCGCGAGGATCGCGGCCTCGCCATAAATGCGGCCGAAGAAAGAGCGGCTGACGCTGTTACCATTCGTCTCGCCCATCGGGATGATCGTCTGCGGATGGCCGGATAGGTTGGTGTTGACGAGCAGGTTGTCACCTGTGTTGCGGGCCACGATGACGTCGAAGTCGCCGAAGTCCTTCTCCATCTGGCGCATCAGCAACGTCCGAGCGCGCATCGCTTGGAGGTACTCGACGGCGGGGACGAACCGGGCGCGGCGGAAGGTCTCGGGCCAGGGTGAATTGGTCATCTCACGACTCTTCCCGCTTCGCGTGAAGTCGTCGAACGAGGCGGCTGACTCGATGATGAGGACATCATCAATGACCGATAAATCGGGCTGAGGAGTGAACTTCACGGGCTTCACCACGATCCCATTGCTGGCCAGAACCTTTACGGCGGGATCGTTGTGGAGGGGAGTCAGGTCGGCAATGTCTTCGTTCCCCCGATACAAATAGCCAATCTTTAACTTCGAAACGTCCGCTCCCGGCCATTGGAATGGCTGGTGCGCCGCACTGTTGTCCGCCGGGTCGGGTCCGCAGATCGCGGCAAAGACGATCGCGCAATCTTCCGATTGTCGACAGATCGGCCCCACCTTGTCCATGGTATAGCTCAGCCCCATGACGCCGTGGCGGCTCACCCGACCGTAGGTCGGCCGTAGCCCACTCACCCGGCATCGAGCAGACGGAGACATGATGCTTCCCTGAGTCTCGGTGCCGAGGGCGAAGGCGACTAGACCTGCAGCGGTTGCCGAGGCCGAGCCCGCGCTCGAACCGCTCGACCCCTGAGCAGGATTCCATGGGTTCTTGGTCGTGCCCTTGAACCAGACATCACCCAGTGCGAGAGCGCCGTTGCTCAGCTTGGCGAGGAGAATCGCGCCCGCTTCGTCGAGCTTCTGCACAACCGTGCAGTCGTAGTCGAAATGTTGGTCTTGAAACGTATTCGCGCCCCAGGTGGTCGGCGCGCCTTTCACCGCGAAAAGGTCTTTGATTCCGTACGGAATGCCATGAAGGGGCCCGCGATACTTCCCTTCCGAGATCTCCTTTTCCGCTTGTCGCGCATGCTCCATCGCTCGCTCGGGCAGGAGGGTGACGAGGCACAGGAGCTTGTCGCCGTATCGCTTGAGGCGCCCCAAATACAGCTCGGTGAGATGAACCGGCGAGAGCTGCTTGCTCTTGATCAGAGACCCAAGCTCTCGAACCGAGAGAAACGCGATGTCCTCATCGGAAAGCTTCTTGACATCGAGACCTTTTACCGCGCTAGCCTTCACGGAGACTTTCGCATCGGGCAGAGAGCCTCCACCGAGGGGTGTGAAGATGGTGGGTGGATCGACGAGATAGTCGATCGGCTCTTTGCGAATCGCATCGAATCCGGCCCGAGCCTGACGTACTTCGGCGAGAACCTTCTTCCGCTCGTCGTCGGTGAAGGACAACCCCGCGATCTTCTCGAACGACTTCAGGTCGTCGGCGGTGATGTCTTCGCCGGGGGTTTGCTGCAGCCCCGCGGGCAAGGCAGTTGCGGCGGCGGTGACGAGCAAACCAGTCACAAATTCTTTGCGTGTGAGACCACTGTCCGACATGTCGGCAGTTTGCCACAAGCAAGCTAGTGTCCGTAGTCGTGGTGGATATCCACCTTCCCGCGGAACGAGCGGAAGAGGAAGACGAAGTAGCCGATCGCCAACGCGATTGCGACGATCCACCAGTAAACGCCGACCTGCAGACTCAGCGCTCCGGCGGCCGCATTCCCAGTATTCAAGTCGAAAGCGGGATCGATCGTGGAGGAAAGAATCGTGGGGAAGAGGGCCGTCGCGGTGGCTGCCAGCAGGGAAACGATGAGGCCGCAAGAAGCGAAGAAGGGAGCTGCTTCGTTGGTACGTTTCAGGCTCGTTGGGATCGCAATCAGACTTGCCAAAACTCCCAGCGCAAGGACCCAGGCCAACGGGCGCGCCCCGATGCCGCTCAAAAGCTTTGGCTGAACCATTGCCGAAGCATAGGTCGCGAGGACAAGCAGAGCTAGCACCGCGACATAGAGACGACCTGCTAAGCCGGTGGCTCTCCGATGGACTTCACCCTCCGTCTTCAGTCTGAGGAAGAGTGCCCCATGCATCGCGAGCATCGCGAATGCAAGCAACCCGATGAGAACGGTGTACCAATCCAATACGCCCGGATGAGAACTCAGTCCGAAGTTGGTAAAGAGCGGCCCCGAGAAGTACCCATCGGATTCAAGCGGAACACCTCGAATCACGTTTCCGAGGGCAGCACCGAGCACGATGGCCATGAGCGAGGAGGCAAGAAAGAAGACTCCATCCCAGAAGCTTCGCCATAGAGTGCTCGCCTCAAGGGAGCGAAACTCGATCGAGACCCCGCGCAGAATCAGGAGCCAAAGAACGATGGTGAGCGGCAGGTAGAAGCCGCTGAAACCGGCGGCGTAAGCTCGCGGAAAGGCAAAAACGAGAATGCCACCACCCGCGAGTAACCAGACTTCATTCCCGTCCCAAAACGGGCCGATCGCGGCGAGGACGGTTCGGCGCTCCTCGTCAGTCTTCGCGACCAAAAGGTGAAGAATTCCCGCTCCGAAGTCGAATCCGTCGAGGACGACGTATGCCGCCATCATCAAGGCGATGATCATGAACCAAACGGTTTCCATCGTTATGCTCCTGCCTCGTCGATCGTATGTGCCTGGGCGAAATCGATCGGTCCCTTCGCGATTTGGCGGTGAATGAGATAGAGGTACAGCACACCGACCACAAAGTACAGGCCCATGAATCCCAAGGTGGTGAAGGCAACCGAACCTCCGGCAACCTTGGGCGAAGTGCCGTGGATGGTGCGCAACAACCCGTAAACGAGCCATGGTTGACGCCCCAATTCCACCGTCATCCAACCCATCGTTACGGCGATGAATGGGAAGGGAAACGCGAGCATTAGCATCCACAGCCAAGCTCGCGAGGTCTCCAAGGTGCCACGCCAGAGCTTTGTCGCCGACGTGAGCATGAGCGCGATGAAGATCGTTCCGAGCCCGGCCATGATGTGATAGCCGTAGTAGAGCAACTCGGTGTTGTCAGGTAACTCGTCCTTCGGAAAGTCGTTCATCCCCTTCACCTTCGCCCCAAACGAACCATAGGCGAGGTAGCTGAGAACGTAGGGCACGATGATGGGATTGTCGAGTCGTTTGTTCACCGAATCGGGTTGACCAATGATCGCGAGCTCCGCTTTGTCGCTCGTCTCGTACTTCCCTTCCATAGCCGCCAGCGCGGCCGGCTGATACTCGGCGACCATCTTTCCGTTCTGGTCGCCGGTCGGAAAGAGAATGAGAATGCAGGAGATAAGCCCTGCCACGACCCCGACTTTCAGAAAGACTCGAGCCTGCTCCTTGTGCCTGTCTGAAAGCGTATAGAGCGCCCCCACGGCGGCAACTACGAATGAAGCGGCGACCACCGCGGAGGTCATGTTGTGCAGGTACTGCCAGAACGCCCATGGGTTCAAGAGGTAGGCCCACATGTCGCTCAGCAGAAGACCGCGAGGTCCGACACGGTAGCCAACGGGATGCTGCATGAACGCGTTGGTGGCGATGATGAAGTAGCCAGAGAGCCACGAGCCAAGGAAGACCATGAAAGATGCGAAGAGGTGCATCTTCGCGGAAAGCTTCTGCTTGCCATAGAGAAACAGGCCCAGGAATGCAGACTCTGCGAAGAAGGCGAAGAGCCCCTCTAAAGCCAAAGTCAACCCAATCACTCCGCCTGCATAGTTTGAGAATCGGGCCCAGTTCGTGCCGAACTGGAATTCCAAGGGAATTCCCGTGACTACCCCAACTGCGAAGTTAATCCCGAAGATCTTTGCCCAGAAGGTGGCCGCATGGTCATATCTCTCATCCCCGCTCTTGTAGGCGACCAACTTCATGAAGAAGATCAGCAGAGCCAATCCCATCGTGAGGGTGGGAAACAAATAGTGATAGGTAACTAAGAAGCCGAACTGAAAGCGATTCCAACTAACTGCGTCCATCTATTCCGTGGTTTCAGTTTGGGCTTTTGGGGGTTTAACGTCAAGTCAGGCAATCCCTGTCATGGAAAGCCACTACACTCCGTTCGGCCTGCGTAGAATAGAGCTGAGGAGTATTGAGTGCAGCTTGAAAGACCCAAACCCGAGCTCTCGCCGCGAGAGCAGCAGCTCCTCAAGTACGCATCCGAGGGCCTGACCGACTGTGCAATCGCCCAGGAGCTGGGCATCAGCGAGGCAACCGTTGGCACCTATTGGGGCCGCGTCCGGATAAAACTCGGACCCTACAGTCGAACGGAATTGGTCGCAACCGTTATGCGTGCCGAGCGTGAGTCGGCGGTCGAGGCATTGCGCCTCGAGAACGAGCATCTGGTCGAAGAGATTCGCGCACTTGGCCGCAGCGATACCGCTTTCTATAAGAGCCTTTTGGAGAACGCTCCGGATGCCACGATTCTCGTTTCCGAGAATGGCCATATCGAATACGCAAACCTCGCCGCTCTTGAGATGTTCGGTCATGCGAAGGAAGAGATGCAGGCGATGAACATCGTGATGCTCATTCCCCAGCGCTTTCGGGCCAAGCATGTCGAACATCGCCAGGAGTATCTGCAGGACCCCCAGCGGCGTCAGATGGGCAGCCACCTGGAGACTCCCGCGCTTCACAAAGATGGCTCGGAGTTCCTCATTCGCGCAGCCCTTTCCGCGATCTCCACACCCACCGGCATCGTTGTGATGTGCGCATTGCGAACTGCTTAGCGTAGTCCCTTTCCCTGACACCAAAGGCCCGACTTGCTCCACGAGAAAACTGGAGCCATCCTCTAAGTGGGCCGAGCCATTGGTGTCGGTGAAGGAGACTCGTCAAATGAGAGCATTAGTCGTTTACGCGACAAACGAAGGGCACACTCGAAAGATCGCGGAATGGATCGGAAAATGGCTCCGGGAGCGAAACGTTCAGGCGCTAGTTTGCGGGTGCGAGTTTCTTTCCGAGGGCTTCAATCTAAAGGAGTTCGACGCCGCTTTCGTCCTAGGCTCGATTCGTATTGGAAAGCATCAGCCACAACTGGCGAGATTCGTGAGCGAGAACAGCCGAGATCTCTCGACGATGCCTTCTGCTTTTATCTCGGCAAGCGCGACCGGATCCAAGACCGATACGGTGAACCTGGCCAAAGCTCAGGTCTGCATCGATGCTTTCTTGGCAGAAACGGGATGGGCGCCCTGCGTCACAACCTCAATCGGTGGGGCGATCCTCTACACCAAATACAACATGATCACCCGATGGGTGATGAAAAGAATCTGCGCAAAGGAAGGCGGACCCACCGACACATCGAAGGATCATGAGCTGACGGATTGGAATCGGCTGGGCGAATTCTTGGACCGCTTCAACGCCGAATACATGGCCCCTAGGGCTGAGTGGGTTGGAGTGGCATCGGGATAGTCAAGATTTCAGGGAGAATGAGTTCCCACTCATGATCATCACGGTTACCCTGAATCCCAGTATCGATCACACCTTGTTTGTAGACCGTCTGTGCTTGCACGATGCGAATCGCGTCACTGCGGTCGAAGTCGACGCGGGCGGGAAGGGGATCAACGCGTCCCGCGTGATTAAGAATCTTGGCGGAGAAACCCTTGCCACCGGATTCGTGGGCGGGCAGAGTGGCGCTTTCGTCACTCAGGCTCTTGCTCGCGAGGGTGTCCCATGCGAATTCACCCAGATTAAAGGAGACACCAGACTTAACTTCTCGGTCGAGGACGGGGGAGGCGATGCGCCGACCCAATTCAACGAGCCCGGACCGGAGATCGCCCATGAAGAGTTGGATGCTCTGCTTGATTCACTGGACAGACATCTGCCACATGCCAAGTGGCTCCTAGCGGCAGGCTCGACCCCGCCTTGCCTAGGGGCGGAAATATTCCATCGACTCGGCACTCTCGCCAGGAAGCATTGCGTTCCCTTTGCTGCCGACGGAGACGGTCCGAACCTGCAACATGCCTTGCTAGGCGGGCCTAGCTTCATCAAACCAAACACAAACGAGGCGAGCCGACTCTTGGGACGCATCGTCAAGAGCCTCGATGAGGTGTTGGTCGCCGCCCGCGAAATCCGGGAGATGCTTCTCGAAGGCAATCCCGCGATCGAGCCCCTTGTGATTATCAGTCGAGGTGCTGATGGGGCGGTGTTGGCGGACCGAGAGGGCCTCTGGGTGGGTCACTCCCCGAATGTTGTCGTGCGCAGCACGGTAGGCAGTGGCGACTCGATGGTCGGGGCATTCCTCCAAAGCCTTGAGATAGGCGAGGCCCCGAGTAGAGCACTCGCCTTCGGTCTTGCCGCGGGAGCCGCGACCGCCGGGAGCTCCGGCGGAAAGCTTGCCACCAAACAGCAAATTGCGAGCCTTTTCGAAGGAGCCAAGATTGAGAGAGCGTAGTTCCTTTCACTGACAAACAAGGACTGACGCGGAACTCCCGACTGGTTGAAGGGCACGCTTAACGCTTAGCCTTTAGATATACAGCGGCCGCAGCGCGGCTGCCGGGAGAAGCGATGAAAGACTCAAATCAACCAGTTGCCACCCGAGGCACGACTTCGAAAGATGGCCTTCTGGAAGCGATTCCAAGAAGGGCCGAGTGCTGCGGCGCATGCAAAAACGGGCTCCCTTGTCCCAATGCGGACAAAAACCGGGAGCGAAAAGAGGCCACCAAGTGAGACTGCTCGTTGGCGTCGATCGCGAAGATGCCTACAAACCCGCGCTTCAGCTCTTGTCACGTCTTCGGTTCGACAAGCCGGAGACCACGCTCGCTCATTTCGTTTCCGGGCAGCCCGCTTATATTCCGATTGATTCGCTCGAAGGTGCGCAGATGCTGGCTAACTACCGGGTCGCCGCCGAAAACCTGGGGCGCGAAGCGCTCGATCGTGCGCTGGACGAGGCGTGTATGCGAGACCTGAAGCCCAAAGCTTCTCTCCAGTTTGGCTCGCCCGCCGACGGCCTGGGAGAGATGGCCGACCAGACCAGGGCGGACCTGCTCGCCGTTCGCGCTGAGCACGGATCGTTATGGGCGACCTCGTTTCTCGGAAGTGTCAGCCGATGCTTGGCGATTGGTTGCCACACTTCGCTCCTTATTGCTAAGGGCCCAGTCCCTGAGGCTTTGCCGCTCAAAATCGTTCTCGCCACCGATCACTCGCCGGAAGCCAACAAATGGATCAGCAAGTTCATTGGATGGCAGCCTAAGGGCATTTCCGAAATCCACGTCGTCACCGCCTACGACCTTCAGGGCGTTGAAGCTCAGCTCTTACGTTCCAGCGTGCCAAGCATCGGAGCTCGCGTCGACCTTTGGGTGGAGGAACATTTGCGCAACCTCAACGCGAAAGTTGTAAAGAAGATGGAGGGTGCCGGCTACAAAGCCACGTCAAGCGTGGGCAGCGGCAATGCCAATGACGTCATTCGCCGCGCCATGCAGGACACTCAGTCGGATCTTTTGGTGCTCGGTGCCCAAGGCCACGGCTTCATCGAGCGGCTCTTGATTGGAAGTTGCTCAATGCATCAAGTGGTCGCTGAACCGTATCCCGTCTTGGTGGTCCGGTAGCAAATATGGGTGGGAAAGCTCTCCTTTCCCACTTCAGCCGGTACAGAACTGAAGCTAGCAAAAGTATATGTGACCTGCTCGGCCCGGGATGCTGGTAGAAAGGCGGGATTCTTACGCGAAATTACTAGCCGTCATTCCTTCGAGGTCGCATCATAGTGCAATGCGTTGGCGGGTGAGACTGTTCGATGGGCCCCTCTTGGAGAGTGCCTCTGGAGACGAGGTCCGTCGCTTCCGGTCTCGGAAGGTCGGCGCCCTCCTCGCATATCTTGCCCTGCGCCTGGGCAAGCATTGTCCCCGCGAGGAATTAGTCGCCGCTCTTTGGCCGGATGAACTCGATTCGCAAGTCTCGGCTAACCGCCTCCGCGTTACCCTAGCGAGCTTGCGGCGTCAACTCGAGCCGTCTGGGGTGCCGTTTGGATCCGTGCTGGACGTGTCCAATACCGGACTGGTTGCCCTTCGATCGGAATCGGTCTGGTGCGATACTGCCGCCCTGGAGCGAGCGCTTCGAGCGGGAGAGATCGGCGAGGCGGCCCGCCTAGTTAAGGGCGACCTCCTACCGGGCATGTACGAAGATTGGGCTCAGCTCGAGCGTCAGCGGTTCGAAGCGATGACCGAGTCGCTTCCCGTCATCGAGTCGGAGCCCGAAGAGGGCGCTGTGCGGACCGACGTGTTTCGAAATCCGGCCCCCCTGCCCTTCTATCTCACTCGGTTCGTGGGCCGTCACAAAGAGATCGAATCGCTCGTCAAGCTTATCGAGGCCAATCGCCTGGTCACCGTCGTCGGCCCCGGCGGGATGGGCAAGACCCGAATCAGTGTAGAGACCGCGCCACTAGTCACCCCAAATGCGATCTTCGTGCCTCTGGCCGACGTCGGGGGTCCCGCCCAGGTGGTCGAGGCGGTTCTCCGCGCACTCGGCGTCGCGCCTTCGGCGGAGGATCTCACCGAGCAGATTGTGGCCTTTCTTTCCCGGCGCGACCATGCGCTGCTCATATTAGACAACGCCGAACATGTCCTCGAAGGAGTCGCCGAATTGGCCATGCAACTGCTTGAGGCGGCGCCGGAAGTCTGCCTATTGGTCACCAGTCGCCAAAGACTCGACATCGCGGGGGAGGCGGTGTTCCCGCTTGAACCGCTCGAGATGCCGACACCCCGCACTCGCTACGACGAGTTGGTAGAGATTCCCGCGGTAGCCCTATTTCTCGACCGGGCGAGGAATGCCCGTCCCGACTTCGTTCTCACCGTCAAACATGCCTCCGCGATGCTGGAAATCTGTCGCCTTCTTGAGGGGATGCCCCTCGCCTTGGAGCTCGCTGCCGCCCGCATTACCGCCCAGACTCCTACCCAAATCGAGAGCTCTCTGGCGACCAACCTCACCGGCCTCAAATCGCGCCAGCGAGGACTGGCACCTCGCCACCAATCGATCGCCGCGTCGATCCAGGGAAGCCTCGACCTCCTTTCCGCTGAGCTGCTCACATTCTTCTATCAGCTCTCTGTTTTCCGAGGCGGCTGGTCGGTAGAAGCCGCCCGATTTGTCACCGGCTGTACCGAAACCGAGACCTCTCTTGAAGAACTTGTGCTCCGTTCCCTCATCGTGGCCCACGAGAGCGACAACGTCGACGAGATTCGCTACCACCTGCTGGAGCCTATCCGCCAGTACGCGACCGAATCCTACTCGGGTACGGACCGGATTGCCGTCGAGGCTCGACACGCCGAGTACTTCCTCTCGCTTGCCGGACAGGTCTCGGAGGACGACATTCGAACTCTGCAACCACTGGACGCCGAGCAGGAAAACCTCCTATTGGCCGTCGATCGTGGAAGCGCGATTGAGTGGAGCATCTACGTCAATGGCATTTCCGGCGCACTGATCTATGCCCACGTCCGCGGCCGCCATCGACGTTTTCTCGCGATCGCAGACATCGCCTACGAACTTGCCGCCAAGGCTCCCAACATTGCCGATCGGGTGCGGCTCATGTATTCCAGTTACTACATTTTCAGTTACATAGGCAGGCAAGAGCGAATCGCTCGGATCGGCGAAGTCATGCGTCTCGAGTCGGAAGAGGAGGCCTATGTCCCTGGGCAAATCCTCGCGAGTCTCATCGCCTCCTTTGCGAATACGACAGATCGTGGATTCGGAACGGCCACTGAACTTGCCCTCTCCGCCCTCGCTGCGGCGCGAGAATTTGGCGATCAAACTCTCATCTGGCGAAGTCTGCGAATCGTCGCATTTTCCCACGCGGCGGCCGGAAGATATGCCCCGTACGACAGCGAGAACGACCGGCTTCGCGCCTTGAGGGTCTCGGAGTCGGCAGCAAGAGAGTGCTTGGACACTCTCCCAAAGACCTCATCGCACCGTACCTTCGAGATTCTCAATCTAAGCTACGCACTCGAAATCCAAGGAAACTACGACGAGGCCTACGACATGTTGAAGCTGGCTCAGGCCACCGCCCTGGAGCATGGCATGTACTCGATGCTCGTCTTTGGCATCCGACAGGAGGCCGTTTACGCCCAGATGAAAAACCTCGCGGAGTATGCGGCAATTTTCGACGGAGCCTTCTTCCGCCTTCGAGAGATGACCGGCTACAACACCTACGAGAATCCGATCATCAGCGTCGTGACCCGAGAAACAAAACGGACTCTTGGCAAACAAAAGCTGGAGCAGCTCCAGCAGCGAGGACGACAACTACCTCTCGACGAATTGGTGGCAATGACCATCCACGAAGCACTCGCTTAGTAACCGGCTTTTCCGTTTCGGGCCAATCGCTAATGCATGGCTAATGGGGGACTGATATCGTCTCTTTGCAATCATTTCCGACTGTCTCTTTTTCTGCGGCAGAACGATCTTAAAGGAGTTACACGTGCATCTATCAACAAAATCTTTCGCGCTCTGCTTTTCGGTGCTGGCGCTGGGCGTCGGCTCTCAGGCCCTCGCCGATCACTCTCTCTCTTCCTATTCCCTTGTCGCTTCGAACCAGAGCCTGAACCATGGCCAAGGTCTCACGGTTCTGAATGATGACTACGAGGTCGGCACGGCCACCGCCTTCGCGAGCGGCAGTTTCGACTTCACCGGCATGGATCGCAATGGGGACACCCAGACCACGAACTTCACGGGAAACACGACCTCTCGGGCCGACTACGGCGGGCTTCACGTAAGAACCGAAGGAACGGTCACGAACAACTACTACAACGAGAACAACCCCGAATATCACAACGCCGACGGCTCTTTCAACGCCGCCGGGTCGCCCGACGGATACGCTAGCCTTGGATTCGCGTGGTTCACCGACACTCTTCAGTTCGGTGGCGTACTGGAGGCGGGCTATAAGGCGCGCTACTACTTCCATATCGATGGCACGAACTCGGGACAGGGTTCCGCCTCTGACCTCGCGTTCAACTTTCAGGGCCAGCCCTCCAGCTCGTTCTTCGACTTCAATGACGGGTACATCAACACGGTTTGGGCGACCGACGATTACGATGTGAATGGCATCGATCCGCAGCAGATCAACGTTCAGTGGTCGACTCAGTTCGCGATGGATACGTTCTCCTACGACGATGGCGCCACGGTGAGCGGAATCTCCGACTTCTCGGCATCGGCGATCCTGTCGGACATCGAAGTCATCAAACCCGATGGTAGTTTTGCTACCGGCTGGACGGTCACCTCAGAGTCCGGCACCCTCTATCCCACGATGCAAGCCGTCCCCGAACCTGGCACCCTGCCCGCGCTGGCCGGCATGTTTGGCACCCTTTGCTTCATCCGACGCCGCCGCAAGGCCTGATTCTTCGCTTCGAAAGGAAAGCGCCCCTTCCCGTCTTCGGGGAGGGGCGCTTTTGTTTTGGAGCGGGCGTGTTGCGGGAGCATTCAACCATCTACCTTGGATTCTCGCCAACTTCCCGAAAGTTGATTTGCGCAGGACTCGAGGGCCGGATTGCCCATCTGCCGACCCTGGAGCTTCTGCCGAACAGTTACGTTTGGCGGACAGAGAGGGCGCAGACGGCACTGGACATTTACTGCAACTGAGGATCCAGATGGGCCCGCGCACTCCCGTACCGGTGGTCGTCACCAATCCGACTTTCGCCTCACAACCGTATAGTTCATCCGATATACTTCGTATGAACTATTATGGAATCGATCGTCGGACTCTGGGACCTTGCGGTGCTTTGCTCGCTCTACGAGCGGCCGATGCATCCGTACGACATCCAAACCCAACTCACCCTTCGCCACAAGGCGGAACTGCTGGCCCTGAAGAAGGGATCGCTGTATCACGCGATTCAGCGGCTGGCCGGCTCGGGGAGCATTGTGGCGAAGGAGGTCTCGCGGCAGGGGAATCGGCCAGAGCGAACGGTCTATGAGATCACGGAAGCGGGCAAGGCGGAAATGTTTGGCACCCTTCGCCAGCTCATCGCGCGGCCCCGACCCGAGCCTTCTGAGTTTATGGCGTCGGTGAGCTTCCTCGTTTACCTTTCTGTCGACGACGCGAAGATACAGCTTCGCAAACGCCTCGAGGCGCTCGACCGCGAAGTCGCAACTCTTACCCAAACCTACATAGACGCAACCCCGTATGCAGGTCGTGTGAACTTGCTGGAGCTCGACTATGCATCTTCGATGCGGCGCGCCGAGGCCGAATGGATTCGCGCGACGCTTAATGAAATCGAAGACGGCCAACTCACTTGGGACATCGAAGAGATTCTCCACCCGGTAAGCAAATGAAACCAATCCTGAAAACCGCAATCGCAACTGGACTCGCCATGAGCATCGCAAACGCACAAACACTTCCCGGCTCCCGAATGGGAGTGGCTTGGGGATTTCTCTACGGCGCCTTCAACGTGCCCGCCGTCAAGTTCATGCCCCAGGTTCGCGAAATCGGCGGTGGCTTCACAAAGCTGTATCTCATCTGGAATCAGCTCGAGCCAAAAAAGGGCGCGTACGACTGGAATGCGGTCGAAGCGTTTACGGGCCAACTGAAGTCGCCCGAGGAGGGACTGATCTCTACGTTTTGTAGCTCGATGTGGGCGACCAAAAGCGCGACTACGATGATCCCCGCCTCGATGCCCAAGAACTTGGACGACTACTATCGCTTCACCTACGACCTCGTGAAGCACTGTAAAGGAAAGGTCAAGTACTGGCAGAACGACAGCGAAGCGAGCAACCCGATCTACTGGTCGGGCACCAAAGAAGACTTCGTGGCGGAGTTCAAAGTGTTCAGCAAGGCGGTCCACGACGCCGATCCTCATGCGGTCGTCGTCCTTGGAGGCTTTGATGGGCTCTTCAACCCGCCGGGCGGATTCAAGTTTCCGACCCAAGACCACGGCTTGGAATTCTTCGACTACGCGATCGCCCAAACCAAGGGACTGTTCGACGCCTTCGACCTCCGTCTCTACGCCGACCCGTACACGATTCCTTACCGGGTGAATCATGTACGCGAGATGATGACGAACCATGGCGTGGATAAGCCGATTCTATGCACCGAATACGGCGGTCCCGGGCTCTTCGAATTCCGCGAGAATCTGGCTTTGGTTCCGTTAGCTACGACTTGGTCGCAGTCAGTGCAAGCCACCGACAAAGATGGCAACCCGACTCACGACCCGCACAGCGGTAACCAGATCACCGAGTTGTACGGCAAGATGACCACCTTGCCTCCGCAGACCCAAATGTTCATGCTGGACTGCGCTCCCGAACTTGAGGCGAAGATGCGCCGTATCCAAGCCAGAGACTTGGTGATGCGCAACATGTTCGCCCTCTCCAGCGGCGTGACTCGGACGCTCTACTGGTCCCTGTTTGACGAGATTTCGAACCGAGACGACCTGATGACCTTGATGTACGGCAAGACCCGACTGTTCGCAAATGAAGGCCCAAAGATCGGCGCGCGAACACCGCTGGGAGATGCGTTCAGGCGCATGACTTCGGCCCTGGGCGATGTAAGGTCAGTCACCCAGGTCGCGCAGAAAGAGCCGGGGATGTTCGTATTCAGGGTCGAATCGAGTGGCAAAACGGTGTTCGTCGTTTGGCACAAAGGCGACACCTTCTCGGGCGAAGACAAGCCCGCGGCTCCGCTTTCGATGCCCTGGACGGGGAAGGGGGCAGTGGCCACTGACGCACTTGGGGCGGCGGTGGTTGTCTCGGTGAAAGATGGGGCGGTGAGCCTTCCGGTTGGGATTACGCCGGTGTTTGTAGAAGTTCGGAAGTAGGCTGAGAGCTACAATCGTCGCAGCAACGATGCGTTACTTGAAGTCCCTCTACGTCCAGGTCCTCATCGGCATCGCCCTCGGAATCCTCGTCGGATTCCTTTGGCCTAAGACGGGAGACAGCCTTAAGCCGCTGGGGGATGGGTTCGTCAAGCTCATCAAGATGGTCGTCGCGCCGATCGTCTTCTGCACCGTCGTCAGCGGCATCACCCACATGGGCGACATGCGGCGGTTCGGGCGAGTGGGGATCAAGACGCTCGTTTACTTCGAGGTCATCTCGACGTTTGCCCTGTTCATTGGCCTCCTTGTTGGAACGGTTATCGGCCCAGGACGCGGGTTCGTGGCGGCGGCCACCGTCGCCAACACGGAAGCGGTTACCGGATATGTCCACAAGGCGGCCGACCAAACGGTGGGAACCTACTTGCTCAACTTGATTCCTGACACGTTTCTAGGGGCGTTCACGGGTGGCGATCTTTTGCAAGTCGTGCTCCTCGCCCTGCTCACCGGCTTCTCTCTCCACCGTCTAGGCTCACTCGGTGAGCAGATGGGAGCGGGCTTGGAGAAGCTGTCGAAGCTCTTCTTCGCGATGATCCACATCATCGTCCGCGCGGCTCCAATCGGCGCCTTTGGCGCGATGGCGTACACGGTTGGACACTTCGGGGTCGGGTCGTTGGTCAAACTGGGGACGCTGGTCGGCGTCTTCTATATGACGTCGATCTTGTTCGTTCTCATCGTCCTGGGCGTCGTCGGGCGGGTCGTCGGCTTCAGCATTTTCAGGTTCATCAAGTACATCAAGGAAGAGCTCTTGGTCGTGCTGGGTACAAGCTCGTCGGAGTCGGTGCTCCCTCAGCTCATGGAAAAGATGGAGCGACTCGGGGTGCCGAAGCCCGTGGTCGGCCTAGTCGTGCCGACGGGTTACAGCTTCAACCTCGACGGCACCAACATCTACATCACCCTCGCGATCCTCTTCCTCGCCCAAGCCACGAACACTCCCCTATCCTTTGCCCAGATGGGGACTCTCTTGCTGGTTGCGATGCTCACGTCCAAGGGAGCGAGCGGAGTTACCGGTGCTGGCTTCATCACCCTCGCCGCCACCCTCGCCGCCGTGCCGACGATTCCAATCGCCTCGTTAGCGCTGATTGTCGGAGTCGACCGCTTTATGAGCGAGTGCCGCGCACTCACAAACACGGTGGGCAATGGCGTTGCCACTCTGGCGATCGCTCACTGGGACAAAGAGCTGGATCGGGAAGTGATGGCGAGGGAGTTGGGGACTGGGAAGTTATGAATGAGGAATGATGAACTCCGGACTGTTCATCACTCATCACTCATCATTTCCCCTGAACGTCGTACTCCGTGTGCCGACTCAGATAAGGGATCTCGCCGCTTACGAACTTCACGTCTGTCCGGAGGTCGCTGTTAGCAAAGATCGCCTCGGTCCCCTCTTCAAACACTAACTCGCCGCCCGGGAACCAGGCTACGTTGTGGATCATCGCGATCATCGGTCGTATCTGTTCGGAGTGATTCGTCACGCCTCGATGCCATAGGCGCATATCGCGAATGAGCGCGCTTCCCGCGCGGATCTTTGGCTGCAAAGGAGGGACCTCCGCTCGGCGCCTTTCGAGCACATCGGCGGGAACTTTGATGTCGCCACCCTGCCAAGTGACCGTGGTGTCGGTGTGGGTTCCGGGCCAAATCTCAGTGGAGCCATTGTGCTCGTTAACGTCGATGAGCGGCAGATTGATCACGTACGAAAAGGCAGGATGGGCGACCTGGAGGTTCGGCCAGAGCTGGCCGTAGTCGGCGTGCACCGGCTGAGGCTGGGAGCCGGGCAGGTTGGTATTACCGCTGTAAAAGTTGTTGTGGAGGCCCGCCCCGAGGACCGACTTGGTGGCTTGGATGACGAAGGGATTGACCAACACGTCGCGGAATAGAAAGGGCAAGTAGGGCGGCGGATCCTGCTGGATGTTGCCCTTCGCGAACTGGGTGGGCACGTCCGATCGGGCTAAGATCGAACTGACATCTTCCAGCATTCGGGTGCGCAGAATCTCGATATGGGCGGGATCGACCACGTCCAGCATCACCACGTACCCGTCCTCAACAAGGGCGCGATTTGCCTTCGCCAGATTGTCGGAGTTCAGCGCCTTTGACTGTCTTTCTGCTTCGGAAATCTCGATCTCAACCATGAGTCACCAATCTCATAATAGACGGATCGTGAGGCAGCAAAAGCCGAAAGTCGCGATTGCGACTTTCGGCTTCAGGACAATTATTTGGACTCGACGAGAGTGATCTTGAACTTCATGTCGACGGGAGCAGGGGCACCCACTTCGGCATGCTTCAACGAACCGTCGGCCTTGATCACGATACCGGAGGTGGTATCGATCCAGAACGTGATGTCCGAGGTGGTCTCGCCAGGGCTCGATTCCTTGCCCTTGCTCGAGATCTTGAACGTCTTGTGTCCGGCAACATCTTCGGCAGCCTCGAGTTTGTACTCAACCTTGGCCGCCGTCTTGTCGTTCTTTTCGTCGGCTTTGGACTCTACAGTCCAGGTGTCACCGACCTTGATTCCCTTCTCAGGAAGATGAACTCGTTGGAGGGCGTCCATTCGGAATACCTGAGCCTTGGGTGAAGCCTCGTTTCCGCCCGTGAACTCCTTCAGATCGCCGAATGGGTCACGAACTTCGGTCTGGGTCGTTTCTGGAATGGGAATCTCTTGGCCACCAAACACTGCTTTCGCTTGTGTCTTTATCTCCGTGGTGACTTCTCCATTGTCGGCGACCTTAGTGACCTTCTGGGTCGAAGTCGAAGAGAAGGTGCCCTCGCCAAGGCCCTCCATTGCGATCGTCGCCTCCATCTTGTACGACGCCATATCTCCAACCTTGGAGGAGCGCTTGATGACGACAGGGTCCTGAGCGTAGGCGCTGACTGCAACAGCAGCGAGCATTAGGGTAGCAATTCGAGTTAGGTGCTTCATAGCAATATTTCCTTCATTTAAGATTACTTGGAGGCGGCCATGGCTGGTGGGGCTAATGGCTTCGGCATAAAAATCTTAACACTCGCCCCATTGAGTTACGTATTAATGCCAGATAGTGGGTTCGAACCGGTTCGCCCGGTATGGGGTGTGATACCCTGGCAATACAGGCAGGTGAGACAAACGAAAGGTTCCCTGCATGCGTCCTCTTTATAGCAGACCCGGAGTGGGATCGCACCTACACCGGGCTTCGGCCCACGTTAGCCTCATCAGCCAACGTTGCAGACAATCGGTTCGCCGGTTTCTGTATAAGCGCAAACCGGGCTTCCCTTTCGGGGGAGGTCCGGCCTTATTTTAGGGCCTCGTCGGGCCCAACACCCAACACCCAACCACCTCCTTCATTTAACGGTATCGTCGTGAACGTTTGCCAATGAACCCGACTTTCGATGTCCTTGAGGAGAGCCTCTGGAAAGATGTTCTCGATCCCTGGTTTCCCGCCGGCCTGAGCGACCGCGGGTTCCACCAGAACTTTTCGGAGGACTGGACCCGGCTGCCGGGCGAGTCCCGAGGCGTGGTCTTTCAGGCCCGTATGACTTGGCTTTGCGCCACCGTCTTCGAGCTTGACAGCCCGAGATCCCGCCCCTTTGGCGACTATGCTCGCCACGGGGCGGACTTCATCGTTTCAAACCTTATTGGCCCTTCTGGCGAGGTGTTATTCGATACCGAAGGCGGCGATGAGATTCACGCTTACGGCGCTGCCTTCGCGATTTACGGTCTTGCAGCCGCTGCACGAACCCTGCAGCGCGAGCGATACCTGGAAGTAGCCCAATCTGCTTTCCGCTGGCTGGAGAAATATTTATACGACGGAATCTCGGGTGGTTATTTCGAGTGCGGAAACCTCGCGGGGGCTCCGAAACTTGAAGGCAGCAAACCGCTGGACATCATCGGGAACCCCTATGGCCAGAAATCGCAGAACACCCAGCTCCACCTTCTGGAGGCCTACACCGAGCTGTACCGGATTTGGCCCGACGCTATATTGCGTGCGCGCCTCGAAGAGTTGCTCAAGCTCTTCACCCACAAATTCTATGTCGAGCCCGGTTGGCTGCACACGTTCGTCCTTCCCGATTGGACACCTGTCCCCAACAATCTCTCGTTTGGCCACGACGTAGAGGCCACCCATCTGCTGCACGCCGCGATGGAAGTGCTCGGGGAATGGACCGACGACAACCTGCGCAAAGCGCGATCCCTGGTCGACTATGCCCTCGACTTCGGCTGGGATGCGGAGAACGGCGGCTTCTTCTACGAAGGCCCGGCCGGTCAGCCGGCCACGGTGCGGGCGAGGGTCTGGTGGGTCGCCGCCGAGGGCCTGCTCGCCCTTGCCCAACTTTGGAAGATGACCGGCAACCCAAAGTACCAAGAGGCGCTCGCGGGCCAGTGGAAATGGATCGTGGAGCACCAAATAGATCACGAGCACCACGGCTGGCACGAGCGCATTTCGCCCGAGGGAGTTGTCGACTTGACAGACAAGGGGCAACCCTGGAAAGCGGCCTACCACGACGGTCGGGCCATGATGTTCGCTGCGAAGCTATTGAAATAACGAAACCCCGCACCCTGAAAAATCAAAAAAGTCTTTGAACTATCGTAAATTCAGGCTATGATTTATCGTTAGTTGAGCGACGAAGCTTTTCACAGGCATGCGAACGGAAAATAGATCAACTCTTGGCGATGTCGCCAAGATCGCGGGGGTATCCAAGATGGCGGCATCCGTTGTCTTGAACGGAGCCCGTTCCGGAACCCGCGTTTCTGAAGCCACCCGAGAGCGCATTGTCGCCGCCGCCGCGAAGCTTGAATACGTGGTCAACCCGATCGCCCGCTCCCTCCGCACCAAGCAGACCGGCATCATCGGTTTCTACAGCGGCAACCACAGCCTCGAAGACCGATCGCCCTATCTCACCGAGGTGCTTTTGGGCATCCGAGCGGAGTCCGACGAGCTCCAAAAAGAGCTCTTGATGTTTGGCATCTTCGACGGCAAGACCGAAAACGAAGTCTTTAGATTCTTATCCGATGGCCGCGTTGACGGCCTCGTGATCCACGCCAGCCCCGACGATCCAGTCGTTGAGTTACTAGCCGGATCCAACTTTCCGGTGATCGCCCATACCGACGCACTTGGCAGCATCCCTTCAGTCGTCGTGGACGATGAAGAGGGGGGACGGATGCAGGCGCGTATTTTGCACGAACACGGCCACCGTCGCATCCTTGTACGGACCTCGAAGCACCCGTTCATTAGCGTGAGCCGACGCACCAAGGCCCTTCTCGAGGAAGCCGAGAAGTTCGGCATGCATACGATTATCGGAAAGCGGACAACCCATGGTCTGGACCATGCACTAGACGCCGACGAAATCGAACTATTTTCTCTCGACCGACGCGATCGCCTCACCGCAATCGCCGCTTGGGACGATGGCTGTGCCCACGTCCACATTCCCCAACTGATGGCAGCTGGCCTGTCGGTTCCCAAAGATGTAGCGATCATTGGCTACAACGGCGTAGAACCGATCTACCCGCTCGCCTTCGACGTGACATCCATCGCATGCCGCTGGGAGTTTGTTGCTCGCAAAGCGGTACGTTCCTTGCTAGATCGTATTCAGGGAAGGGAAGTGCCGATGGAAACACGACTTCCTGTGCTGCTGCGGCAAGGAGCGACCGTATGACGCTTTCTTACCACGACCTTTTTTTTCGATTGATCCAATGGAGGACATCGCACTCATGAAAAATAAACTCAGCCGATCTGGTTTCACCCTGATCGAACTTCTCGTTGTTATCGCGATCATCGCGATCCTTGCCGCTATCCTTTTCCCCGTGTTCGCTCAGGCTAAGGCCGCTGCGAAGAAGACCCAGTCGCTTTCGAATACGAAGCAGCTGGTTCTCGCATCAATCATGTATGCCGGCGATCAGGACGACAACTTCTGCGCAGAAGGCGAGCCGAACCCCGGAAACGGTTGGGGCTGGCAGCTTTCCTGGCAGATGGAGACGGTGCCGTACATGAAGAATTACGGCATTCTCAAGGACTCTTCGGACAACCACAAGGCACACTCGGACTTCGACACGGGTCCTCTGTACAGCTACCCCGGCAACGGCATCTTTGCAGGTCACTGCTCGCCGTCTTGGGGCGGTTGGGACATGATCGGCGTGATCCAGTCGAACCGAAGCTGGACCAACAACTATCAGGCACCCCGATCGGCAACTTCAGTCGGACTCCCTGCTGAGACGATCATCTTCGCAACCCGCTTCGCGATGCACCCGACTTCTTGGATGTATCCGGGCATGGATGGCGTCTGGAGCCCTTGGGCCACCACACTTCTGAACTCGGACGGCGTCGACAACGGTATGTCGCTCCCGGGCCAGAAGAACGGTCTGTGGTCTCCGGCCGATCCGACTTACAGCGGCGTCATCTATGATGGCTACAGCGGTCAGTCGCCCGTTGGCTTCGTGGATGGCCACGCCAAGTCGATGAAGCCGATCCAGACCGTCGATGTTGCCAAGAGCATTGCCTATGGCAACAACGGCTGCCAAGAGAGCGGATACTACAAGATGTGGGACGCAACTCGAACTCAATGATGAACTGGTCTAGACTCAGCCTTTCTCTCCTCGTGATTGCCGCCATTGGCGGCATCGCTGGCTGCGGTGCCGCTGCTACGGCAGAAAAGGTGCCCGAGAAGAAAGACTTCGAGAAGTCTAAGCCGCCTCCCGGCTGGCGCGGCCCTGGGCAACCAGGTGGACCTCCCGCCGGTGCCGCTGGCGGACCTCCTCCCGGGGGACCTCCGGCTGGTAAATAGAAAAGAGAAGGGCCGCCAATGGCGGCCCTTTTCCTATCTCCCTCACAGAACATGGCTAAGGCGCTCTTGCGGCTGATCTGGCTCGTGATTCTTGTGACCGCCTTCGGCCTTTGCCAAGGGTCGGCGCTCAAGTTCTGGGCCGTGTCGGGCAGCATTAGCGACGTGAAGATGTACAACCGCCTCGCCGCGGACTTCACGAAGAAAACAGGCATCCAAGTCGAAGTGACGACCCTCGCCTGGGGCAACTTCGCCACCAAGTATTTCGCCTCGATGGCGGCCGGATTGCCTCCCGATATCGGCGTCACCAACCTCGGTGGCCCCTTCGATTACGGCAGCGTCGGCGGCCTCGTCAACCTCCGCGAGGAGTTCCCCGCCGAAACGAAAGAACTCGAATCCAGGTTCAATCCCCACCTTCTAGACATGTTTACCCTGGGGGACAAGCTGTTTGGTATACCATCAGACCTGTCCACCTGCGTCCTCTACTACCGCACCGATGTCTTCGAGAAACTGGGCCTCAAGCCTCCCAAGACCTGGTCCGAAATGGATGCCCTCATTCGTCGGCTAGAGGCCGAGGGCTACCGATACTACTACGGCTTTCCGACCGGTGCCCAGTGGGCGATGAACATGTTTACCCTTCCCTTCGGGAAGCCCGACTTCGCCCTCGACCCCTCGGGCAAGCCCTACCTGAACTGGAACGATCCCGCCTACCGAGCCGGCGTGCTCGAGTGCCTTGAACTGCTTTGGTCGCACGACTCGCCGGGTAAGGACTTGGGCAACAAAGTCGTCGGCATGTTTCGCTCGAACGATAAAAGCGTTGCGGTTCCTTTCTTCATCGACCTCCATACGGTCTCCGGGCAAATACGATTGACCGCGCCGGAGATAGAAGGGAAATGGGACATCGCTCCGTGGCCGAAAGCTGACCAGGGCTCGCCGAGCAACGTGATGGGCGGAACCGCCTACGTCATCTTCCGGAAGTCGAAGCTGAAGAGAGAGGCGATGCAGTGGCTGATGTATCTGAACTCACTGGAAATTCAGGACCGTATCATCTTCGATCGCGAGAACCGCGGCGAAGAATCCGCCCTTTCCGTCTCGCCCCTCAAAGACGTTTGGGGGCCCGAGAATGCGAAGTTCTGGCAAGAGCCCAGCCTCATGAAGGATCACCGCATTCGCGAAGTGATCACCCAAGCGTTTCCCGCCTTCCGGACCGTTCCCACCATCCACGGATCGGTGGAAGCCTCACGACTGGAATCCAACCTCCTCGATCAAATGGGCACCTTCATTCGAGACCGGATGGACGATCTTGGGTCGAAATACAAAATCACGCGCACAGAGCTTGTTAAGCGGCTCGGCAATGGATCGCTGGAGGTAGATCGTGCGAACCTGCACGCCCAGATCGCCGAAAAGCTCAAGGCCGAATACGCAAAGATCGCCCCCGAAGGCACCCACGATCTCGAGCACGAGACCGCCCACTACCAAGAGCGGTACGGCGACATTGTCGCCCGACTCCCTGACTATGAGCGCCAACGCAACGTCCTCGATGTCGTCAAGCTCATCGTCGGCATTCTCCTGCTTATCGCCTTCGGCGCGGTTGCTTCCGTCAAGCGCTTAAGGAAGCATTTCGTTTCCTATGCTTTTGTAGCGGTTCCGATCGTGCTTGCGGTTGTGTTTGTCTTCGTCCCCGCGATCACCGCGCTCTATCTCTCGTTCACCGATTACCATCCCGTCCTGCCGCTCTCGACCGCGAAGTGGGTCGGCGTCGATAATTACCACGGGGCCCTCGGCTCGGGTGATCTTCTTGCGACGATCGGTCGGACCATCAAGTATTCGATCTACACCTTGCCAACCGGCATCGTGCTGGCCCTCGTCTTCGCCTACCTGCTAAACAGCAAGCTTCGCGGCGAGCGCATCTGGCGCTTCCTCTACTTCTCACCGCTGGTCACCAGCGTGGTGAGCATTGCGCTCATCTTCACTCAGCTATTCCTGGGTGGCAAGCAGGGGTGGCTGAACGCTGCGCTGCTTAGTATCGGCGCGATCAAAGACCCGATCCCGTTCCTCACCTCGGAACACACGTTCCTCAACTGCGTGATCATCCTCGCCATCTGGCATGGTCTGGCGTTCACGATCCTCGTCTTCCTCGCCGGTCTCCAGCAGATTCCCGAGGCCCTGTTCGAAGCGGCGACGATGGATGGAGCAAACCCGTTGCGGCGCTTCTGGAATATCGCGGTCCCCGGACTCCGTCCGCAGCTCTTCTTCATCACCGTCCTTGGCGTCATCGGCGCGTTCCAGGTCTTCGAGACGATCTACGTTCTCGCGGGCAAGAGCGGCGATGCGGGTGCGAGGTTCGGACCGAACGACTCGGCGCTGACGATGGTTCCCCTCATCTACCACACCGGATTTGAGACCTTCGAGATGGGCAAGTCAGCCGCCTACGCGTACATCCTGTTCATCATCATCCTCGCGATTAGCGCGATCCAGTTTGGAGTCTATCGTCGCAAGGAGGGCAAGGAATGAGGAAGACCACCAGCGAGAAGTGGGTCACCTACCTGATTCTCGGGTTCGGGGCGTTGATCATGGCCCTGCCCTTCTACTACATGGTGATCACGTCGCTCAAGCCGACCACCGAGATCGCTCAGCCAACCGTCAGTCTCATCGTCAAGCACCCGACGATCGAGCCGTATCAAAAGCTGATCGACGGGGGCCTTATCGTCCGCGCGACGTGGAACAGCTTCATCATCGCGCTGATCAGCACCGTCGGCTCGATGCTCCTGTGCACCTTGGCTGGCTACGCCTTTGCAAAGCACAACTTCCCCGGCAAGAACGCGATCTTCCTCACCCTGCTGGCCACGATGATGATCCCTGGCTCGGTGCTTCTGGTGCCAAGCTTCTTGCTTCTTAGAGACTTCGGCTGGCTCGACACCTGGTTGCCCCTCATCGTTCCCGGCTTGGCGGGCGCCTTCGGGGTATTCCTAGCCCGCCAGTTCATCGAGAAGATCCCGGACAGCCTGCTCGAGTCGGCGAAGCTCGACGGCGCGACCGAGGTGCGCATATTCCGCTCGCTTATTCTGCCCTTGACCAAGCCGCTGCTGGCCACCCTCGGGATCCTCACGTTCTTGGGTTCGTGGAACAGCTTTGTGGGGCCGCTCATCATTCTCTTGGACGAAAAGAAGTTCACATTGCCGCTGGTCATCGCCATGCTCCAAGGCCGGTTTACCGGTCAGGACAACGTCCAAATGGCCGGCGCCCTCGTCTCCATCTTCCCCGTCCTGGTCATCTTCTTCCTCTTCCAAAAGCAGATCGTGAGCAGCCTTGCAAGCAGCGGTTTGAAGGAAAGTTAAGCGCTCCAGATGCCTCCCCTTGCGGGATGTTTGTGCCCGGGGTTCCCGGCGCCCTGACGACGTCCATCGAGTATCAAATGTCGCCCAAGAACCTGATCTCTTCCGTGTGGATAAAAGTAACGCCGGCGGACCGCCACCCTTCCCTCCCCTCCCGAAACACGAACATCTTCGGCAAGGGGAGGCACCGGACGCGCTCCCTCAGCGACGCACCAACCACCCGACAAATCCCCCAACCCCAATCAAAATCGCCGAATTAACCCTCCACCGCAAGAGCAACGCCAGCGAAACCGCCGAGATCAAAAGCGTGGGGACGTCAACCAGCGCACCCGCCCCCAATCGATACAGCACGACCACCATCAGCGCGAGGGCAGCGGCGTTGACTCCATCCAAGAAGCCGGAAGAAACAGGCGACTCCCTGAGGACGGGTAAGTAACGACCCGAGAGGGCGACAAAGAAGAACGACGGCAAGAAGATCCCAATCGTCGAGACCGCGGCACCCATCGGACCGCCTAGGATGTAGCCGATAAATGTGGCGGTGGTGAAGACCGGCCCCGGCGTGAACTGACCGACCGCGATCGCATCCAGTAGCTGCCCTTTCGAGAGCCAGTGCCAATGCGAAACCAAGTCGTGATCCAGAAAGGCGAGCAGGACATACCCGCTGCCATACAGCACGGAGCCGACCTTGAGGAAGTAAAGGAAGAGGCTAAGCGTGCTCACATGCCCGGAAGCCAGCGAGACTTCCCAGACCAGCGGAAGCGCCGCAATCAACCCAACCGCCGCGAGCAGCCCAAGTAGAGGCTTCGCCGATCGCCAGTCCTTTGTCTTGGCCAACTGCGCGGACCCGAGGGCGAGCCCAGACACGAAGAGCACAATCACCTCGTTGATGGCGAGAAACGCACAGACGCAACTCACCGCGAACGCGGCGCGCTTGGCCCAGGTGTTCACCACCTTCGAAACGAGCAGCAGAATCGCCTGTGCCACCACCGCGACGACCACCGCCTTGATCCCGTAGAGCGCCGATTGAAACGACGGCAGGGTCCCCAAGCGCACGTAGGACCAAGCGATAAGGCTTACTATGAGAGCCGCGGGCAAGATGAAGCAAACCCCCGCCGTAATCATCCCCAGTACCCCCGCACGTTGGAGCCCTAGATGGATAGCGACTTCCGTAGAGTTGGGACCCGGGACGAGATTGGCGGCCCCAATCATGTCGACGAACTCCTCATGCGTCAGCCACGATCGCCGGCGCACAAACTCCTCCTCCATCATCGCAAGGTGAGCGGCCGGCCCACCGAAAGCAGTGGACCCGAGACGAAGGAATGAGACCGCCACTTCGGCGAGATCAGTCACTCACCGATTATGCGACGCCTCTCGCCTATAATCGAAGCAGTGCGGCTATGAGTTCTAGACTCAAACTCCCTAGATTCCGACATCTGACGCTTTGCATGAGCGTGGGCGTCTTTGGATACGGCTTGGTGGTCGCCCAAACGCCCACTAAGAAGGTTGACTTCACCGCCGACGTCCTCCCGGTCCTCACCGCCCACTGCTCGCCCTGCCACACCAAGGCGGACCCCAGCGCCGACCTTTCCCTCACGAACTTCGACAGCGTCGCCAAGACGGTTAAGGCGGGCGACCCCGACCACAGCCTGCTACTCGAACGCATCCTCGGCAAGGGCGGATTGCCGAGAATGCCGATGGGGTTCAAGCCCCTCTCGGACGGCGACACAAACATCATCCGAACCTGGATCAGCCAAGGCGCGGCCAAATCCTCAGGTGCCACTGCAAAGCGCCATTGGGCATTCGTCCCCCCGATCCAACAACCGATGCTACCGACCGTCAAGCACGGGATTTGGGTGAAGAATGCGATCGATGCATTTACCCTCGCCAAGATGGAGAGCCATGGGCTGAGCCCTTCGCCGAAGGCCGACAAAGTCACCCTCATTCGCCGTCTCTCGCTGGACCTCATCGGCCTTCCGCCGACTCCCGCCGAGGTGGATGCGTTCGTCGCCGACAAGTCTCCATATGCCTACGGGACCGTCGTCGATCGCCTCCTCGCCAGCCCCCACTACGGAGAGCGAATGGCGCTCCCATGGCTCGAAGCGGCCCGATACGCGGACAGCAACGGGTTCCAGCAAGATGGCGACACCTTTCAATATGTGTGGCGCGACTGGGTGGTGAAGGCGCTGAACGACGACATGCGGTTCGACGAATTCACGATCGAACAGCTTGCCGGAGACCTCCTCCCCAACCCAACTACCGACCAACTCGTCGCCACCGGCTTCAACCGCAACCATATGCTCAACGGCGAGGGAGGGGCGATCGCCGAAGAGCAGCGGAACGTGAACCTGTTCGACCGCGTGGACACGACCTCCACCGCCTGGCTCGGGCTAACGATGGGCTGCACCCGTTGCCACGACCACAAATACGACCCGCTAACTCAGCGCGACTACTACAGCATGATGGCGTTCTTCAACAACGTCCCCGAGACGGGCGTGCCCGCGGGCTCCGGGCAATACCGAATCGCCGACCCTTGGATCTACGCGGGAACGCCCGCTCAGATGAACGAACTGCACGCCGTACAGAAAAAGGATGCAGATGCAAAGTCCGCCCTAGAAACCTTCCGCAAAAGCCCCGAATTCGAAGCCGACTTGGTCAACCAGATCACTGCCATGCGCAACGATCTCAAGAACGCCATGGAAGCCAAGGTCTCCTTCTTGCCGTGGTCCGAGGTGGGCACCTTCGTGGGTGACTCGTTCGACGACGCTTTCTCGCGCAGCTTCGGTCCGGAGGCAAAGGCAGTGGTCGATCATCCCCATCCCGAATGGATGGATGGCAACGTTTACGAGCTAAACGGAGATCGAACCGCCTACTACCTGCTGCGGCGGATCCATTCAGATCAGGCGGCGGTTTATCTCTTCTCGGTGGGCAGCGACGATGCAGTCAAGGCCTGGTTCAACGGCAAGGAAATCCTATCCCACAAGGTGACCCGAGGGGCGTTGCCGGACTCAGAGCTTCTACGCGTGACCCTAAAGCCGGGCGACAATACGTTCCTCCTCAAGATCATCAACGGCGCGGGAATCGGCGGCTTCTACTTCAAGCCATATGTGGGGGGCGTTAAGGATGACATCGCCAAGCTCCTTCGGAGCGACGCACCTGCCGACCAACAGTTGCTGACCAAGGCAATTGCAACCTCTTCGAACTCCGGGAAGCTCGGCGCCCTGGTTGGCGGTGCAAACATGGCCGCCGAGAACCTGTTCAAACTTACTAACGAGATGCCGCGCGTGATGGTGATGTCGGATGCCAAGCCGCGCATCACGTACCTCCTGAATCGGGGCAACTACACTGAGCCCCGGGACAAGGTCGTGCCAGCGACTCCCGCTAGCCTTCCCGCGCTTGGCACGCCGATCAAGAATCGACTGGATTTGGCGAAGTGGATGGTGTCTCCCCAGAACCCGCTCACCGCCAGATTCCAAGTCAACCGCGCTTGGCAACTGTTTTTTGGTCGCGGACTGGTGCGTACCGAAGAGAACTTTGGGATCAAGGGCGAACCGCCAACCCATCCGGAGCTGCTCGACTGGCTGGCCGTCCACTTCCGCGACAGCGGCTGGGACCTCAAGCGCCTCCACAAGCTCATTGTGATGAGCAACACCTACCAGCAGAGCTCGAAGGTCAGCGCGAGTGTTCTCAAAGAGGACACCGCAAACATCTATCTCAGCCACGCCGCCCGGTTCCGACTTCCCTCCACGATCCTCCGCGACGTCGCCCTCCAAGCCAGCGGCCTACTCGTCCCAAAGATCGGCGGCAAGCCGGTCTATCCCTATCAGCCGAAGGACATCTGGGACGGCCTCTCCATCACCCTTGAGCGAGACTTCTCGTATCCTCAATCGAAAGGCGAGGACCTGTACCGGCGGAGTCTCTACACTTTCTGGCGTCGCACCGTCGCCCCGGGCAACATGTTCGACGCCTCGACGCGCCAAGTCTGCACCGTCAAGCCTTCGCTCACTTCGTCGCCGCTTCACGCGCTGACCATGATGAACGACCCGACATGGGTCGAAGCGGGCCGCGCTCTCGCCACGAAGGTGATGGCGATGCCCCCCGAGAGGCGATTGACCGAGGCGTTCAGAAGAGTCTGCGCTCGCCGCCCCAAACCTGAGGAACTGCAGATCCTCGACCGGAGCTTACAGCGCGCACTTACCATTTTTCGGGCCAACCCGATGGCCGCCAAGGAGTACCTGTCGGTCGGCGAATCCAAAGCCGACGTGTCGCCCGAGTTGGCCGCCTACGCCAGCGTTTGTTTGGCCATTCTCAACCTTGATGAGGCGATGACCCGTGAATAGGCGGCGGTTAATCGAGAACCCCTCTCCTGGGGCAGGGGTGAGGGGATGCCTCCCCTTGCCGAGGATGGTTCGTGTGGACGAGCCCTGTTTTTGGACACTTGTTGTGGTAAGCCGTCAGAGGTCTACCATGTCGAAGAAGATTAGAGAGTTCTCTCGGGAATTCAAGTTAGATGTGTGCAGGAAGATTGTTTCCAAGCAGGTG
>JBBQFM010000024.1:0-72083 GCA_038321975.1 Fimbriimonadales bacterium
CGTCTGGCCCGCTTGGACCTCAGCGAGGATGCGGACGACCTGCTCCTCGGTATATTTGCTTCGCTTCATTTTCAGACTCCTTGCCGATTTTAACGGCTGAGTCTGAGGTTATGAGTGGCTACCTTTTCGGGGGGCAGACCATTATGGCAAAGTCGGAGAGGTGGCTTCCCAAGAACTGCCAAAGATAGATCCCATAAGACCGTTCTCCAATCCAAGCTAAGACTGTATACGGTTTCTCCCAAAAGCCTGCAGGATGCCGTGCGGAAAGCATGAGCACAAGCAGCGCTCCGAACCCAAGAAAGGTCAAAGTTAGCCCGATGGTGAGCATTGCCGGGGAATATTTGTCCATCAAGGACAGGGATAAAACGCCAGCAGCCAACGTTCCCCAAAGCAAGAGTTTCTTCGAAGCTAGCCCTTCCCAAGCGGTTCGATCAAGATGCCAAAGAGACGCAAGGAACACACCGAACAATAGCGCGTCGATTCTCAGGTGCGTATCTACGGTTATGGCATGAGCTGGGAGCATGTCCAACGACAAGCCGCGGAGGCCCAGGCAGACTAGCGCTACAACCAAGGCCACCAAACCCATCTTTCTCGGGGTCAATGTCTTGGTTATAAGGAGCGGGAATGTAAGAGCCAGGACTAGATAGAAGTGCTCTTCAACTGCCAGGCTCCAGAGATGTTGAGAAGGTGAACCAAGGTAGTTTTGGAGGGCAAAGAAGCTTGGAATGTAGGCTTTGAGTTCACTTCGGTGCGTTGCGACCATGAACAGGACAAAAACGTAGTACTGGGGCCAAATCTTTGACGCTCGACGCGTGAGGAATCTTCCCGTCTGGATAGTGCGATCTCTCGCATATTCCTTCATCATCAAGCCGCCAACTAGAAATCCCGAGAGGACAAAGAACATGTCCACGCCGGCCCACCCAAAGGTAGCGCCTGGAAACTCGAGAATCCTAAAAGGCAACCATTTCGCATGCGGGACGGGTAGATGCCAGAAAAGGACTAGCAGCACCGCAATGGCGCGCATGATGTCTAACCGTTTGTCCCTAGCCGGGTTCATGACGGTCGAATAGTACACCACCGAAAAGTGACTACCATGCCAGGATTTCACCTGCTGTTAGGCTCACAGGCAATAAAACCGTGTTAGTAAGGGGCATATTTGTGCCAGGAAACACGCTACTTCGTCTCCCGGTAGACAATAAGCAAGTTCGTGAGATGGCTGCCGCAATGCCAGTGCGTCCAGCAATTCACTTATGTCCGAAGCAAATCTTGCAGGGCTTGTAGCCCTTTGATTCGGCCTCCGAGGCGGACATCGTCCGCGTCGTCTTCGCATGCTTGAGCGCGTTGCAGCCTTGTTTATGAAACGTGTGGCTGGTGCCCGCGACGACAACCTGGCCCATCACGGACGGGGTCGACAGCACCCAGGGGGAGGTGCGGCGGGGGGTGTGGATGGTGGGGACTACGGGCGGGCGGATCGTCTTGTTGGTCGCCGGTCGGTTGCTCCAATGGGGCATCACCACGGTGCCGTCCTTCTTCTTGTATTTCTTCGTCATGTGGCCTTGCGCGCCCGCGAGGCCACATGACAAGAGGAGAAGACCAACCAAGAACAATTTTTGATTTTTGATTTTTGATTTTGGATTGGCGGAGGGGAGCATATTCAAGTTCTACTTCCCTCGTCGCCGCCGTGTCAAGCCAAGAAAGGCGGCCCCGACTCCGAAGGCTAGGAAGCTCGAGGGCTCGGGCACGGCCTTTATGGCCCAGGCTCGATGATCTCGCAGGGCGGTGAAGAGCGGGACCGAGCCGTACTTGCCTTTGTCGTTGACGCTGGTGGCCACTCCCGCCACCACCCAGTCGGCGCCTGACTTGATGAAGAACCCTCCACCGCTATCGCCGGCGGTACTGGCACCCTCTAGGGTGGTCACCGCTTTATTGGAATTCCGTCCGCCGATCAGCCCGAGCTGCTTGTTCGTGTTGTTCGCGTCGGTTCCATCGTCGAAGTCAGTCCAGAAGGTGTTTCGACTGATTGCGCTCATGTCTAATGGGTTGGTCAGGTCGATCGCATCGATCTCCTGGGTGGCGGCCCATCGCTTCATGTCGTCCGTAGTTCCGGCACCGGTTGTTCCGTCGCCTTTGAATCCGAATCCGGCAAATGCGGCCGACGCTTTGAAAAGCGTCGCGTTATCCCACGGTCCACCGTAGAGGGCCGAAGGCGTGATACCGGCGACCTCTTTGTCGAGCTGAAGAATGGCGATGTCGTTGCCGTTGGCAGGCATATCGTCGAACGGCTTGTCGGTGTCCAAGATCACTTTGGAGACGCCATATTCCTTGCCGTCGAGTTGGAACTTAAGGTCGGCAAGCTTCTGATCGTTCACCACGTGGGCAGCGGTCAGCACATACGACTTAGCGATCAGGGTCCCGCTCCCCCAGCCATCTTTGATGGCAACTCGACCCACCGTGGTGAAGGTGTTGCCGAAGGTGAGATAGTCGTTGTCGGTTTTACCGGCGAGTCGTGTAATGGCGTGAGCGTTTGCAGCAACGCAAAGGGCGGCGAGCGCGGCGATTGTCTTCTGGTCCATATCCTCTCCAAGGCCCGGATATTTGCCGGGTCATTCTCCAGAATTAGGATACGACGATTCGTCGGATAAGGGCAAATTTACTGCGTTAACGTATGCGCTCTCTCCAGTATTTCGCGTGAGATGTGAGCCGGAGTGGGTGGCGAGTCTGCCTGAACGGCGGAGGAAACTCCGCTCGAAACCTCGTGAAGCATGGAATCGATCGCCTTTTCAGGAATCCCATAGTTGGCACCGTGCCGGGCGAAGTCATCTCTCCGGAATTCGGACCACTGCTCGCCTAGCGCCAGTGCCATGTTTCTGCCAAAGGGATCGGAGTCGAAATAGGGAAGGGTGCATAGAAGGTCATATGCGGGGGTGGTCTGCCAAAAACCGGTCTCGGGGTGGTACATGAAGCTCACGTTCTTGGCGTGCAAATCCCCATTGCCGATCGCATAGCTGTAGGCGTACAGCCGCAAGAGATCGAGAAGGACTGACTTGGCTACCCCAAGATTCACGGCAGCGTCCATGAGTTCAAGGAAGTCCAAGCTGTACTTGGCGAACGGGTACTGATTCAGGACCTGAAGGCCGTCTTCCACGTGGACCTGGCGTGGAGGATGCCCCTTCTGTTTGACTCGATCGAATCGGGTTACCACCAGCACATCCTCTTCGAGTTTCACTTCAGCCACGCGTAGGCCCGCTTGTTTTGCCACACGCATGAAGTACGCCTCATTGGCTAGCAGCCCGGGATACTGAGGGGGCTCTACCTTTACGATAGCGACAATCCCTCGGCTGGAAGTGACCGCATGTCCGATCGAGAGCTTTGGCTGAACTCCGCTGAGGGTATTGGCCAGAGGTCCGCTGCGACCGAGCATGATTTCGGCGATCAGCGCTCTGACCTCGCCAGCGCTACTTGGGCGTTTTGCGGCCTGAGCTCCGGGAGGGCTTACGGTGACATCTCCTACTGCATCGAAGCCAGATATGGCGAGTTGGCTGAAGAGATCGTCGGCACTGAGCCGCATGCTTCGAATGATCGCGTCCTGCATCACGCCCTCGGGTAGGAGGCCGGCAAAGAACGCGGGCAGATTCGTCGTCCCGTGCACCTCGATTCCGTTCGCGGTTTTGGGAAGGTGAAGGGCAATCTGCGCTCGATTGGAGGCAAGGAACTCGCTCGTGTATTGGAAAACGGCCCCCTGTTTAATTCGGCGAAGGGTCGCCACCTTCTCTCGGTTTTGAAAGACATTGAGCTCTTCCAGCGATTTGGGGTCAGTCACCTGCCATGCCTCTCTTCGGCGTGATCGTGAGCTTTAGCCCAAGGGCATCACAGATGCGGAGCAACGTCTCGAGTCGGATCGACCTCCCGTTTTCGATGAGATAGATCGGTCGGTACGAGATTCCCGCTAAGTCGGCCAGTTGTTGTTGGGTTAGCCTGAGGGCTTTCCTGGTGCCCTCAATCGCGACTCCTATTTGGTTCATATCTGATTATAGGATCATAAAACGTTCTATTTCAGTGTATTTTGTGCGAAAAGGTGCGAGTTCTGATTGTTAGATCAGAAATATTGGCATAGGCCTTAGGGTTTGATTAATTGGATGGTGGATATGATTATAAGATCATATTCGGAGGGCTTTCGGTGGGCGCAACCCCCTCCCCCACGGTCATAGGCGTTAAAATAAGGCGAATTGAGCCTCCCCTTGCCGAGGATGTTTGTGCCTTGGGAGGGGGAGGGCAGGGTGGGGGTTGCGGCCAAACTCGACCAGAAAGCCCTGGTTCGAAGCTTAATTTAACGCCTATGTCCCCCACGGTTCCCCTTCGGAAAGGGGAACCATCTCCGGAGGGATTTGGGTTTAGTCGGTGAACCTAATGTTCCCGACGTTGATATGGCCCCAGCCGCCTTTCTCCCGGTCGACGATCCGAATTTGGATCGTCTCGCCGACGTGGGAGGAGAGGTCGATCACTCGCTCGTCCATGCGTTCGTTGTCCTTTCCGCGTTGGATCGAGAGTCGGTGGCCGTGGCTATCCAAGACCTCGACGTACGTTCCCTCAAGGCTTCCACCTCCTACGAGCATCTGCAACTTCTGCTTCGCCACGCGAACCAGTGGCGAGGTGAAAGACCCGAGCAACTCGTCGTCATAGCTCCCATGTCCGTCCTCGCAAGTCCCGATAAACGGTAGGCCGGCGGCGTTAAAGTTGAGCCGATTCGACCGAGTCGGCCAACCGATGATGGTGCCCTCCGCCTTCCAACCGGGAAGGTAGGGGTTCGAGAAATCGAACGCCGCCTTAGCGTCCACAAGGGCAGGGCCGATGGCCGGAGCCGGTCGATAGAGCGACATGGCGGCTCGCCCGCCAGAAGATTCTCCACCTTGAATATCCCAAGCGGTGGCTCGCAAGAACTTGCCACCCTCATCCACCAAGCCGTCGATTCCGACGCTCCAGTTCTTGGTGGAATACCCCTCGCCATATTTGTCGATCAGCAGCGCTGCCGACGCGAGGCCGGAACCCTCTCCCCAATCAAATCCCGTTCGTCCATCCTGCTCGTTGCCGCCTCCGTGTCCGCAGTTCTCAGGCTGCAGCCCAATCGGATAGTTCGGGTTCGGATAAATACCCAACGAAGCGTGCAGCTGATCGTTGATCAAGGTCAACGAACCTCTCGTAGCGGCAACTCCCCGTTGGAAGTAATCCTTGCGTCCGAGCTGAGCGCCGAAGTCGCACAGGGTCTCGCCAAACTGCGCCTGACGGGCGTCGTTGTACTCGCCATCCGAGTTCTGAACTCCGAAGCCACCGTAGGTGTAAGCCACCGGTCGATACGAGATCGGCCAAACGTTTTGGTAGAGGCACATCGTGTCGAGCGCCTTCAGCGCACCCTCCATGTATCCCGCTTGATGGTCTAACTTCGCGGCCACCCGGAGCGCCTCCGCAGTCCACTGCATGCATAGAGTGTTCTGCGGCGCCTGCAGGGTGTGCGGGTCTCGCATCTCTTCGTGATTGAACGTGTACGCGCGCTGGTGGCACTCTTTCGGCGAGCATGAGAAGAAGGTCTCGAAGTCGTAGTAGTACTGCCCGTCCACGACCTCTTTCATCAGGAAGTCCGCGCCCCGGTGAACCGAGCCGTTGATCTTGTCGAGACCGATTTTGTCGTCGCCAGCCTTCTGTCGCCACTGGGCATAGTTGCCGAGGAACCAGATCGGGAGGCCGGTCTGCGCACTGCGATCGAGGATCGGCACCGTCTTCAGATCCTTGGTGAGCCAGCTTGGCACCGAGCCATCCGGGTTCTGGGCGCGCATGATGCACTGGGCCATCTCGCTGACTTGCTTCTCAATCTCCGCGCGTCGCGGGCAGTCCGGGAAATCGAGCCAGCGCAGCATCCAGATCCCTTTCCACGCGATGTTCGTGAGGTCGTAGTAGCAGTCGGCCGAAGGGGTGATCAAGCTGCCTTTCCAGGTGCCCTCCTTCGATTGATAAGTTGTCGGACAAGCGCCTTGGTTCATTGGAGCGGCGAGGGCAAGGTTCAGCATCTTGTCTGCCTTATCCACCCAATCCGCGTTGTGGTCTCGAATCCCCCACCAACGCATTCCCCAAGCCGAGCGTAGTTGATTGAACCAGGCTTGCCAACTCACCCACCCATCGCCGCGTCCCCAGCCGGAGGCCATGCCGCCACAGACTTGGCCATCGATGCTCCGCTCGAACCAGCCGCCCGTCTCTTTCTCGTTCAGCGCGGCGGGGTAGCACTCTTTGGCGTACTCGCCAAACGGCCGCGCCTGCGGATAGACCTTGTTAAAGTAAGCCGAGCCGTATCGCTCCCAGTTGTAATCCGACGCCTTCTCATAGGCGGTATGCGCCGGCGTATCTCCTCCGAGCATCACCGTCATGCCCAGGTCGAGCGACCAAGGGGTCGGGCGGATCATCGATGCGTCCTGGGCGAAGTAAACGTGGCCGACCAAGCGGTAGTCGCAGAGTCCGTAGGACATCAGGGGTGCGTCGACGACTCCACTCTTACAGTCCAAGTCCAAAATCGTGGGAATCGGTCGCTTCTCTTTCAGGAGATCGATATCCGGCAAGATGATCGCCGAGAGCCCGCCCTTCTGAGCCACGACGGCCGGCGATCGGAAGAAGTGATCTCCGATCACGCCATCTGCGCGGGGCCGAATCGCGGGTGCCCAGGTGGTATCCGGCTTTCCGCCTTTGGAGAACAGCTTGCCGTCGGGAACGAACGCATAGGTGTTCAGAAAGTAGCGGATCTTGGGGTTCAGGTCCTTGGTGTCGGCATGAAGGCTGATTCGAACTTGGTCTTTGTCCAAGGTCAGCGTCTTAGTGACCGCCCAGCCATCGATCATCGATGTGAGAACGAGGCTATTGCCTTCTCGATGCCAATCGGAGAAGCCGAAGGTGGGAGCCGTGTTGAACAGACCGCTTGAGCCCACTCCAGAGAGCAGCGTCGTTTTCGCCAAGGACTCTTTGCTCTTCAGTAGGGGATGGGTCGGGGAGGTGAGAACGAGATGAAACGTTCCTTTCGCATCTTTCGCATAGAGCTCTTCCACCCATTCGTTGCCCGATCGGATCAATGTGACTCGGGCTGAATCGCTTTCCAGCGTCGGTTCGGGGGCTGAGCCGATCAGCAGCATTGCAAACGCACAAAACATATCGTCTCCCATTCGACGCAAAGGTGAGAATCTCCTTCGCGGTACCCTCAACCAAATGTTCGTGACCTTCGAGGGCCCGGAAGGCGCCGGAAAAAGCACCGCCCTTGCCGCCGCTGCCGAGCGCTTGCGAAGCGAGGGTCTGGACGTCGTGATCACCCGAGAACCAGGCGCAGGCGAGGTCGGTCGGCACATCCGAGAGATCCTGCTGCACGGAGGCGATCTCGAACATCGAGCCGAGCTGCTCCTTTTCCTTGCCGACCGGGCGCAACACGTTTCCACCCTCATAAAGCCCGCGCTTGCCCAAGGGAAGTGGGTGTTCTGTGATCGTCACGCCGACTCCACCACCGTATATCAGGCGCTCGTTCGCGGGTTGGACGAGGATTTCGTAAGGCGTGGAAACGCTTTCGCGACGAACGGCTTGAAGCCCAATCTCACTCTGCTGCTGGACATCGATCCGGTGGTGGGGCTTGCGAGGCAGGAATCCAAAGATCGACTCGATTCGATGCCGCTAGAGTTTCACCAACGGGTGCGAGCGGGCTTTCTCAGCGAGGCAAAAAAAGAGCCCCGGAGGTGGCGCACCATTGATGCCTCAAAACCTCCGGAGCGTGTTTTGGAGGAGATCCTCCTACACCTTGCCGATCTACAGAACGGCTAGGCAGGTGCTCACCGTCGAACGTAGGAATCTTTCCACCTTCGAATTTAGTAAACCCTGACACTATTGTCAGGAAACGGGAACGAATTCGCACTGTGGAATGGCCCTAGCATTGGCATAATCCCGAGAGAGCACCACCCATGACCGCATTTTTACTTCTGTATCTTGCAACGTCGCACGCGCATTCGGCGCAATCAGAGGTGACCGGAGTCCTTGACCGTCTCGCCGCGTTTGCAAAGGCCCATACGCGAATTTCGGTCGACTTCGTCGCAAACGAAGATAAGCGCACGTTCGCGAAAGGAGCCCTACTCCTCGATCGGAATCACCGGATGCTATTCACCACGAAGTGGGGTCCTTCGGATTACTCGCTCTCGATCACCGAGAAGGGGCTGGTGGACATCGAAGTTGCAACCGCCATGTACGACGAGCAACCGTACACCCACGTGGGCATGTACCCCTCGAAGATCAGCAAGTCGTCACTCTTTATTCCTCCATGCCTCCTAGTCCCCGATGTTCGAAACCTTTTCCCAAAGACGGCCCATACCGTGTACGTGGGCAAGAAAGCGGAGGGCGGCGTGAGCCTCGAGACCATCAAGATCGATTTCCCCACTCAGGCCGGAACTTGCGAATTCACCATTAGTGCCGATTCGGAAGGACAGATTTTGACGTGGCGAACATTCACGACCGGAATGATGGGCAACGACGACAAGACCTGGAACTTCTCAAACCTGAAGTCAACGGGTGAGCTTCCCGTCTCAAGATTCGTTCGAGATATTCCAAACGGTTATGTGCCGTTCAGCGTGCCTAAGATGATCGATCCGGTTACGGTTGGCGACAAGGTCCCCGTCGGCGTGTGGTCCGGTAAGGATGGCAACCAGGCCCTTCAAAGTCTCATGGGTGGCAAGAAAGCCTTCATCGCGATCCTCGGTACCGACTGCGATCCGAGCAAAGGTGCAATCGCATCGCTCGCGCATATCGGTAAGGGCGTCCACGTGATCACGCTTACGAACGCCGGTTCGGCATCGGCCGCTCGGCAGATCTCTGCCGATGCTCTTTTCGATCCGACAGGCAAGGTATTGGCCGCCTTCCACATCGGAGCGACCCCCACATTCTTCCTCGTTGATGGTTCGGGCAAGGTAACGAATGCATGGATGGGCTACGATCCGGACGCGGCCGCCACTTTCGAGACCGAGGTCTCGGATGCACTCAAGGATGAGCCAGTAAAGAAGAAAGAAGTAGCGAAGCGATAAACTAGAGCGGAGTGATCCCCCCCGATTCGAAGCTTCGCATCGCCGAAATCTTCGCCAGCATACAAGGCGAGGGCATTTGGGTCGGAATTCCGTCAACATTTGTTCGCGTGAGCGGATGCAATCTACGTTGCATCTGGTGCGACACTCCCTACGCGAGCTGGCACCCCGAGGGGCCTGTTCTCAGCATCGAAGAGATCCTCGGCCAGGTTGCCGCCTTCGCCCTGGACCACGTCGTGATCACCGGCGGCGAACCCATGCTCTTCGACGCCACCGAGGACCTCGCGCGGGCCTGTCATGAGCAGGGCCGAACGATCACCATTGAGACGGCCGGGACGGTTTTCCGCCGTATCGCGTGCGACCTCATGAGTATCAGTCCGAAGCTCGCGAACTCCACGCCCGATGACGAAAACTGGCGTGAGCGCCACGAGACCACGCGACTCGACCGAACTCCTATCCAACAGCTCATCGACAACTATCCCTATCAGCTCAAGTTCGTGGTGAACCCTGAGGAAGGCGACGATATTTCGGAGATCGAGGAGCTTCTCTCCCACCTAAGCGGCGTAGAACCCAGTCGGGTGCTGCTGATGGCGGAAGGTACCGACTCCGAGACCTTATACCGGCGCGCAAGAATGCTCGTTGAGCCCTGCCTGCGCCGAAACTGGCGGCTCACCCCGCGGTTGCACGTAGACCTGTTTGGGAACACCAAAGGAACATGAAAAGACTCTTGCCTGCTGCCTTGATGATCGCCCTCGTCGGCTGCGCCCATCGAGAGCTCATGCCGGTTTTGGGTAGGTGGAATGGGCAGCTAGAAGTCGTGCTTGGAGAGAAGGATAGCGGCATGAAAGGATATTTGATGTTGTATGCAACCCATAAAAAGTTCCTCCTTCACTTCGAAGGTCCCCAAGAGGCAATGGACCTGAGTGGGAATTGGACATTGAAGGGCAAGCAGGTATTAATGGACGTCGTGGACCAGAAGTTCGACGACCAAGGCGGGGAAGAGAAGCGAGACCCCAACAAGCCTTTCATTCCGGTGGCCGACCTTCGCCAAGCGTTCGGAAAATCCATGGTTCTCAACCGAGGGAAAGACGACCAAACCCTCACTGGTCCGCCCGTCAGCCTGGGTAAGTTGCAGGTCCGGCAATCTTTTACACGGCAATAGCAAAGGAGTTTCGATGCCGGTTGTAGAAAAACAAGACCTCGAATGGGTGCGCGCGCGCCCACACTTCTTAACGTAACCATGAACGAAGCAAAGTCGCTCGGAGACATGCTGCGCGGAACCGCGGCAAAGTTCGGACCTAAGACCGCCCTCCTCATCCCGGGCAAATCCGGCTTCTCGCCCGTTTCGTATGACGAGATGGCGGCCACCGTGCGCCGCTACTCGGCGGGAATCCAGTCGCTGGGAGTTAACCGCGGCGATCGACTCGTGATCCTTTCCGAGAACTGCGCCGAGTGGGCGTACGCCGACTGGGCCTGCCAGTGCCTCGGCGTCATCTCCGTCCCCATCTATCCCACCCTTCCTACCGACCAAACCGAGTACATCGTTCGCGACTGCGGGGCCAAGGTCGTTCTCGCGGGTAGCTCCGAGCTTTTCGACAAGGTCAAATCCATCGAGGGAGTGCGCTCGCTTCTCCTCAAAGATTCGCCCGAGTCCTTCGATTCGACCGCGAAATCCGAAATGCCGATGGCCGATTGGAATCGCGAGATCGACCTCGCCAATTCCGAAGACATTGCGACGATCATCTACACCAGCGGTACAACGGGAACCCCGAAGGGTGCGGTCATTGCCCATCGCGCCTTCACCTTCCTCAGTCACTCAGCGCTCTCTACGATTCCCGTCAGCGACACCGACGTGTTCCTGAGCTTCTTGCCTCTTTCGCACGTTTTCGAGAGGTTTGCTGGTCATGTCCTGCCGATATCTCTCGGTGCAACCATTGGATACGTGAAGAGTCTGGCGTCGCTCTCGGGCGACATGCTCAAGGTGAAGCCGACCATCATGATGGTCGTCCCTCGCCTGCTTGAGTCGATGATGGACCGCATCGTCGACGGCGTTCGGAAGCAACCACCGCTTAAGCAGAAGATTTTCAATCTTGCCCTTTCCCAGGGAGAGGCCAAAGCACGGGGTAGGTTTGCTCCGCTCGCCAGCGTCCTCTCCAAAGTCGCCGGAGGTCCCGTTCGGGAGAAAGTGGGTGGCCGATTGCGCTTTTTTGTTTCCGGGGGCGCCGCTCTTCCCGGACACGTCGCGAGTTTTTATTTCGGCATTGGAATGCCGGTATTACAAGGCTATGGCCTCACCGAGACCTGCGCCGCAACCTGCATCAATCACCCCGACCGAAATCGCTATTGGACAGTTGGCGAACCCTTGGTGGGCATGGAAGTCTCGATCGCCGGAGACGGCGAGATCCTCATTCGTGGCCACGGGGTGATGAAGGGCTACTACAACCTGCCCGAAGACTCCGCCGCCGCCATCGATCCCGAGGGCTGGTTCCACACCGGGGACATCGGCGAGTTCGAGGGCAAAAACCTTAAGATCACAGACCGAAAGAAGGACCTGCTCGTCCTCGGCAATGGCAAGAACATCGCTCCCCAACCGATCGAGAACAAGCTCAAGTCCTCGCCGTACATAACCGAGGCGGTGCTCCTCGGAGATGGCATGGATCACTGTGCCGCCCTCATCGTCCCGAATGCTGAAGCTGTTCGATCACACCTTGGCCTTCCCGAAGGCGCGGTGATCTCGCAGAGCCCAGAGGCGAAAGCGCTCATCAAGCAAGAAATCGACCGGATCAACAAAACCTTGGCCAGCTTCGAGATCGTCAAAAAACATGCGATTCTGGACAACCCCTTCACGGTTGACTCCGGCGAAATGACCCCCACGATGAAGGTGAAGCGCAAAGTCGTCAAAGAACATTACCGGGACTTGATTGCGACTCTGTAATCCATAACCTTCCGACGGTTCGAGGCCAAGGTGCGAGAGATTTTCGGATTCAAGCACGTGATCCCTACTCACCAAGGGCGGGCGGCGGAGAAAATTTTGATGAGCCTCATCGGGGGCAAGGGACACGGAATCCCTAGCAATAACCACTTCGATACCACTCGGGCCAATATCGAGTTCACGGGTGCCGAGGCGCATGACTTGGTGATCGAAGAAGGGAAGGACCCGGACTCGCTGCATCCGTTTAAAGGCAACATCGATCTGGGCAAGCTCGGGGCCCTACTCCAGCGAACGGACATCCAAGTCCCGCTGGGAATGATCACGATTACCAACAACACGGGTGGTGGGCAGCCGGTCTCGATGCAGAACATCCGCGACGTTTCGGAGCTTCTCCACAAGTACGGCAAGCCCTTCATCATCGACGCGTGCCGGTTCGCCGAGAACGCGTGGTTCATCAAGCAGCGAGAACCTGGCTTCGCCGACAAAACCCCGAAGGAAATCGCCCAACAGTGTTTCTCCTACGCAGACGGCGCGACGATGAGCCTGAAGAAGGATGGATTCGGCAACATCGGCGGCTTCCTCTCACTCAACGACGATTCGATGGCCGAGCATGCCCGCAATCTCTTGATTCTCACCGAGGGCTTTCCCACATATGGCGGCCTCGCTGGGCGCGACCTCGAGTCGTTGGCAGTGGGGTTGGACGAGGTGCTTGATGAGCACTATCTTAACTACCGAGCCGCGACGATTCGCTACCTGGCCACCAAGCTCACTGACAAGGGAGTGAAGATTGTCCAGCCACCGGGCGGCCACGCGGTTTACATCGACGCGCGACGCTTTTACGACCATCTGCCCGCGTCGCAGTTTCCGGCTCAGGTGTTTGTCAACGAGTTGTACTTGGCGGGGGGAATCCGCGGGGTCGAGATCGGGTCGGTGATGTTTGGTCGCAACATCGACGGCACCGAACATCCAGCCGAGAAGGAACTGGTGCGGCTCGCGATGCCTCGACGGGTGTACACCCAGGCCCACGTCAACTACGTCGCAGACGTCATCGCCGAGATGTATGATCGTCGCTCGGAGGCTCGCGGTTTGCGAATCACCAAGCAGGCGCCATTCTTGCGGCACTTCACGGCAGAGTTGGAGCCCATCTAGCCATGCTTGCAGCGCTCGTATTTTCGGCGGTCGTTATGCCTCTGCAGGATCGGTGGGTGTATGTGCAGACCAACTTCTTTGTGAAAGAGAACGTGGAGAGCACGATCGCGCTCGTTCACCGCGCGGCGAAGGCAGGCTACAACGGAATCGCCTTCACGGACACCAAGCTTCAGTCTCTCGACACCTATCCCGACTTCTATCGCAAGTCGGTTGGTAGGTTCTTGGATGCGGCGAAGGCGGAGCACGTCAAGGTCATCCCGATGATCCTTCCGGTTGGATATGCGGACGGAATGCTCGCCCACAACCCGAATCTCGTGGAGGCGATGCCAGTGACCGATTCGTTCGTCGTGACCGGCGGCAAGGCGGTGGTTGATGGAAAGAACCTCTATGGGAACGGGGGTTTTGAGTCGTTTGATAAAGACCAGTTCACCGGGTTTGCCTTCCAGGACGGGATTGGGAAGAGCTCTTTCGTGGATCACCAGGTTGTTCATGGAGGGGCCTCGTCAGTGCGGATCGAGAACCCGGGATCTCTGGCGGATACGTCTGGCAACTGTCGGCTGATGCAGCGGGTGAAGTGTGAGCCTTGGCATCAGTACGACCTCAGCGTCTGGGTGAAGTCGGAGGGCTTCGAGCGGGCCAGTGACATTCGCGCGATGGCCCTTTCGCCCGATGGGAAATCGGTCTCCTTTGGCGACGTGAACGTGCGTCCAACCCAAGATTGGACGCGGGTTCACGCGGTCTTCAACAGTCAGGCCAACCATGAGATGCTCGTGTACCTGGGGGTATGGGGTGGGCGTAATGGGAAGCTATGGTTCGATGACGCATCGCTCATAGACGTCGGACTTCTCAATGTGGTGCGAAGGCCCGGATGCCCGATCGTGGTCAAGGGGCCGGACGGTACGGTGTGTCAGGAGGGGACCGATTACGATCGGATTTCGGATCCGAAATCGGGGACGGTGCCTTGGCCGGGCGAGTTTGAGGTGTACCACGAGACACCCGCGATCACGATTCCGCCGGGGAGCCGTATCCGAGACGGCCAGAAACTGTCGGTGAGCTTCTACACAGCGGCGATGACGGAGAGTGGCAAGACCGCCATTTGCCCGAGCGAACCGGCTTATGCAGAGGTGGCTCGGAAAGAGATCGCGAACGTTGACGAGTTGTTTCGTCCACCCGGGTTCTTCCTCTCGCACGACGAGATTCGGGTGATGAACTGGTGTGCGGCCTGTCAGGCAAGGAAGCTAACTCCCGGCGAATTGCTCGCCAGCAACGTTCGGCAAGCAGCTAGCTTCCTGCCGAAGGGCCGGGACATTTACGTTTGGTCGGACATGTTCGACCCGTTCCATAACGCGGTGAAGTCATACTATCTCGTCAACGGCGACCTCACCGGGTCGTGGAAGGGCTTGCCCGCGAACACGGTTGTCGTAAATTGGAACAGCGGCAACGCACCGCAGAGTTTGGGCTTTTTCGCCGACCACGGCTTCCGCCAAATCCTCGCCGGTTACTACGACGGACCGGTCGATTCGATCAAGACTTGGCTCGCAGTCGCCCGGGGTGTCAAGGGAGTTCAGGGCGTGATGTACACGACTTGGGCGGGGGATTTTTCGAAGTTGGAGGCGTTCGCGAAAGCCGCATGGGGACCGTAGCATTGGATGTTTCCGGATCGTCGGCGGGGACGCGAACGCTACATTTCGGTTGGGAACTTGTTCCGGCTGAAGCCGAACTGGTGCCAATAGGGGTACGCCTTGGGGGCATCGCTGGCCGCGTCGAGCTTGGCGACTTGCTCCTTGGTTAGGTTCCAACCCACTGCACCGAGGTTCTGGCGAAGCTGCTCCTCGTTGCGCGCGCCGATGATGACGGTGGCGACGGTTGGACGTTGGAGGAGCCAGTTGAGGGCTACTTGGGCGACCGTTTTTTCGGTCTCGACGGCGACTTCGTCGAGCACGTCCACGACCTTGTAGAGAAATTCCTCGTCCACTTGCGGACCGCCGTCGGCGGTCACTTTGTTCTGTAGTCGGCTACTCTCGGGCAGTGGCTGACCGCGCCGGATCTTTCCGGTGAGTCGGCCCCAACCGAGCGGGCTCCAGACGGCGGTGCCGACTTTCTGGTCGACCGCCAACGGCATCAGCTCCCACTCATAGTCGCGGCCGACCAGAGAGTAGTAGGCCTGGTGTGCGACATAGCGGGCGAGGTTGTACTTCTCGGAGATTGCGAGCGACTTCATGAGATGCCAGCCTGAGAAGTTGGAGCATCCGACGTACCGGATCTTGCCACCTCGAACGAGGTCGTCGAGGGTGTTGAGGGTCTCCTCGATTGGAGTCACTGCGTCGAATCCGTGAAGTTGATAGAGGTCGATGTAGTCGGTGCCTAGCCGCTTAAGGCTGCCCTCCACCGAGTTGATCAGGTGGTGGCGAGACGAGCCGACATCGTTTGGGCCCGGTCCAAATGTGAAGGTGCCTTTGGTCGAGATGATCACCTGATCCCGTCGACCCTTGATCGCCGCTCCTAGAATCTCCTCGGCGAGTCCCTTGGAATACACGTCAGCCGAATCGAACATGTTCAGCCCTGCTTCGAGGCAGATGTCGACCAGTCGGGTCGCTTCCGCTACGTCGCTGCTGCCGAAGCCCTCGAAGAACTTGCCGCTGCCGCCAAACGTGCCGGTTCCGAGGCTAAGCACGGGGACTTTGAAACCGGAGTAGCCGAGCTGTCTATATTCCATCTGTAGCGTTCTACGGAGTTGTAGCGTTGGCGTCTCGCCGATGATTCCGGAACGTCGGCGGGGACGGCAACGCTACTTAGGAGTCCGGATACAAATTGCGCATCAGCATCTTGATCGTGGCGCGCAGGTCCTTGTCCATCTGCATCATCTCAGAGATCTTTTGGTAGCCGTGCATCATTGATGTGTGGTCTCGGTCGCCGAATAAGGAGCCGATGTGTTTCCAAGAGTCGCCGGTGATCTCGCGGGTGATGAACACCGCGATGTGCCGCGCGTGGACGATGGGTGCCTTGCGAGAGATGCCCTTGATGTCGTCAGAAGGGATTTTGTAGTGGCGGCTTACCGCGTCCACAATCTGACCAAATGCGGGCTTGGCAAGGACTCCAGCCCGATAGTATTGATCGACCATGTGGGCGGCGAGCTCCATATTGAGCGGGCACGTCTCGACGCTTGCTTGAGCGGCCAATTTTGTGAGGGCGCCTTCCAAGACTCGGATGTTGCCTGGCACGCTTTCGGCAAGAAACATCGCGACCGATGCCTCGAGGTCCACGCGCTCTTGCTCGGCCTTCTTGAGGAGGATCGCGCAGCGGGTTTCGGTGTCGGGCATTTGCACGTCGGCAACGAGGCCAGCCTCGAAGCGAGATCGAAGCCGCTCATCCATCAGGTAGAGGTCGCGGGGCGGTCGATCGGAGGTGAGGACGATCTGCTTGCCGAGAGAGTGAAGGTAGTTGAACGTGTGGAAGATCTCTTCCTGGGTCTTATCTTTGCCAGCAATGAACTGGATGTCGTCTACCAACCAAACCGCCACCGATCGCTGGGCGCGACGGAACTGTTCGATGCGATTGTTCTGTAACGCACCCACAAAGTCTTCGGCAAACTGTTGCGCACTCACGTAAGCGAGCGGGAATCGCGGATTAACCTTCAGGATGTCTCGGGCGATCGCATGGAGAAGGTGGGTTTTGCCCAGTCCGGACGGGCCGTAAATGAACAGCGGGTTGTACTTCATGCCCGGTTCGGACGACACCGCTTTGGCACCTGCAACGGCCAGCCGATTGCTCTGCCCGACCACGTAGGTGTCGAATGAGAATCGCTCTGCGGGCTTAAAAGCGGGAGCAGGCGGCTCGGAGCGCTCGACTGACTGGGTTCGCGCCTCGGTGCTGACGACGACTGCCGCTTTGTCGCGCGCTTCGCTGCGCATCTCGACGACTACCGGATATCCGAGCTCGTCGGACAGAAGGGATTGAATCGTACTTAGGTATCGCTCGCGCACCCATTCCATCACGAAACGGCCGGGCACTGCAAAATGGGCAACTCCCTCGTGCAAGGAGGTGGGCGATAGAGGGCGAATGAATCGCTCTAGCCAAGCTGAAGGCAGCTCTGGCGCCAATCTCTTCAACACACCGTCCCATGCTCTTCTCAGTGCAATCAGGTCATCGGTGTCGTCGAGCGTAAATTGGTCCTTCATAACTGCGCGTGGGGGCGAGATTGCCCTTTGGGTGGGCTTGGATTATAACAACCCTGGGCCACACCACGCCCATTAAGAATGTCGCTGACCGACATCCTGAGCAATGGTTACAGGATACAGCGTCTAGGAATCGAAAATGTGAGCATTTATCTCTTGTTTTCTGCCGTTCTCTCGAAAAATAAATATCTGTATGACAACTGTCTACGCGACCGGACATCGCGTCTGTCAACCTTACACAAAAAGAAACATGGAAATCGCAATCGATAGTCATGAAGGCCTTGCCTCTGCAAAAGTGCTGGGGGTATTGGCGGGCGCGGACATGCCTTTGGAGCAACTTGCGGCGTGGGCGAAGTCGGCCGATCTTATCGTCGCGGCGGACGGAGCGGCCGATCGATTGATTCTCGCAGGGATGCCACCCCATATCACGATCGGTGACCTCGATTCCCTTTCGGAAGAGGCGCAAAATTACCTTACTGATGTCCGCAAGGATGTGGACCAGGAAACTACCGACGCGGACAAGCTGTTAGCTCTCGTAGAGGCACTTGGACATCGCTCAGTGACCCTGATTGGTAGCGAAGGCGATCTGCCCGATCACCAGTTGGCGGTCTATCACAGCGCGCTTGCGTGCGACCTTTCTGTTCGCTTTGTTTTCCGTCGGGGGATTGGGTTTCTCGTCCGTGCGGAGGATTCGCTGACGGTTGATTGCTTAGTTGGGTCTCGGGTGTCGTTGCTTCCCTTGGCTCCTGCCGACGGAGTCTCGCTAAAGGGAGTTGAGTGGGAATTGTTGAATGCGCCACTCGCGCTCGGGGCTCGGGTGAGTATTTCGAATGTTGCGGCTGGGGTTGGGGTCTCGGTTTCGGTTGGGTCCGGGGCGGCATTGTTGTTTGTGGAGACCGGGGAAATAAATTGGGAGGCGTAACATCGTCCATAGTTTTGGGGGAGCCCGCTACGCGGGCGTGAAAAGCGCGGTCAGGCCCGCGCAGTCCCGCATGGCCTCTTCTTTTCCCCGAAATCGAACTAACGACCTGGTAGAAAAGGTCGGTTGGGTTAGGATCGGCGGGGCGTTGCAAATTTGCAATCGCTCTTAGCCTTGGCACCTAGCTCTTGAGCTTGGTAATCTTGCGGTGGTGATTGGCGTCCGCAGATCACAGCTCGGAGATGGATTAACAATGGTTGACAACGTAGAAAACGAAGATTTAGTAGCTGCGAGCCCAGAATCCGAGGCTCCCGATCATCACCCGCAGGAAGGAATTGCGAGCGAGGGCTTCAGCTCGCCCCAAGGCGACCCATCGGGTCAGGGCATTTCTGGCGCTTCTTGCGACATCGGCCAGCTCATTTTGAAGCGAAGCGGTGCCGAGACGGATATCGTGTTCCCGATCAACCCGCCGGCGATCATCGGTCGCTTCGACCCGTCGGTCGGCCCGATCGACGTCGACCTCGCGCCTCTGCCGGAGGGTTCCTATGTTTCGCGAAAGCACGCGAAGCTGACTTGCGATGACGGCGTGTGGAAAGTCACCGATCTAGGCTCCTCGAACGGCACCTTCGTGTTGAACGGTGACTTCGAGCGCGTCGAGGAGTCGGAGATTCACGACGGGCAAGAGTTAGCGTTCGGAAACGCGCGGTTTATGTTTAGGGTCTGCGTTCCCGAGGGTTAAGGTCGAGATGATGAGTCCCTCCCCCTTGGGGGAGGTGAGGAGGGGGTTCGACCACCGACAATCTCCGGCTCCCGGAACCCCACCCTAGCCCTCCCCAAGGGGAGGGAACTTCTCTGCCGGCACCCTTTACTTCGGATAAGGCCGGCCATCTTCCCGATGCACGCTGTGCCAGATGATCTTGTTCAACAGGACGGGGTCGGCTCGGTCCATGCTGGACCAATCGAGCTTGTTGCTCACCTTCAGCCAGTACTTGTCCTCGTCGGTCATTTCCGATTTGGTCGGATTCCGTTCATCCAGCGGGATCGTGTTCGGCTTGCAGACATAAGGCGTCAAGTCGGGCGTTGACTGGAAGCAGTCGACCATCGGCACCGACAGGGCGTCGAATCGGTTCATCGGCGGTAAGCCCAGGGCCACTTCAATCGATCGCAGCATATTCGGGCCGCAGTAGAGGCTGCTATCGACGTGTTGCCGCTTCGTGTACGGCGAGAGGACCAGCCAACTGGTACGGTGGCCATCCACGTGGTCGGGGCCAGCTTGGGCGTCATCTTCGGTGACGAAGATCGCGGTGTCTTTCCACTGCGGGCTGTGGGAGACGGCTTCCACGATTCGACCGAGGGCCAAATCGTTGTCGGCCATCATCGAGCGCGGGGTTGGATACTCTTGACTCACGCCTTCGGAGTGGTCGCATGGCAGCGACATGATCATCAGGTCGGGGACCTTGTCGGCTTTACTGTTCTCGCTGTATTCCTTGATGAACTCGTCGGCGCGCCACTGATCGCTCTGAAGAAGGGGCCAGAAGAGGCAATTGCGGTTCATCAACGGCCGCATGCTGGCTACGTTGCTAGTGGCGATCGCCTTAAAGCTGTGGCCTCCGTTCTTGCGATCCTCCCAGGCTTCAAACCAATCCTTAGGAGCTCGAGGTTCGAATTTCGCCTTATCTGAATCGCAGTACTCGCCATAGATGCGGACTGACTTGCCAGCCTTCACGGCCACGTTCCAGAGCGCTCCACTTGGATTGAGAGCCATCGCATCGTTCCCCTCGTCGGGGTAGGTGCGCGAGTAGCCGACGTAGAAGCGCTCGACGTACTCGTTGGCCATCGCCTGGACGCACCAGTTGTGGCCCTCCGCGCTGTTCGTTCCACTCACGTAAGAGTTATCGAAGAGGGTGAATTCTTTGGCGAGAGCCTGGTGATTCGGCATGAACGGGCCGAGGTCGCAGAGCTTCGCATCGCCGTTCCCTTCGGCGATGTTGCCGTAGATCTGGTCGTAGGTGCGGTTCTCCTTGATGATGTAGATAACGTGTTTGATCGCGCCTCGATAAACAGGGATATCGGGCTTGAAGAGCTTTTCGGGCTGGTCCCAGTTGTTGTTGAGTGCGACCGATTGGGTTTCCGCTTTGAGGTCTTTGCTTAGGTCAACGACGGATATCGTGCCCTGGAAGTCGTGTGCGTTGCCTGGCTTGCCGAGGTTCGTGTTTCGGACCGAGCCGTTGCCTTTGTTGTTCAGCACGTAGGCCGCGTTGCCATCAAGGGCGAGGGCGGTCGGGAAGTAGCCAACGGGGCGAAATCCGAGAACCCTTCCGCTCTTGCGGTCGATCTCGGCGACCGCGTTATCGCCGCCATCACAGACGTAGATTCGCTCTTTGGTCAAGGCCAGTGCGTTGGGCATCGAGCCGAGGAGACGGTTCTTGCCCCACTTGATGGCGATCGTTCGTGCGATCGATCGGCCCGAGATGTCGATTTCGGAGATCGTGTCGCTCATCGAGTTGCACACGAACGCTCGGTTGCCGTCCACCGCGATTGCGTTGGGGTGGAGGCCCACATCTAGGTGGCTACTGCTGCCTCCATCGAGCGGGATGATCGTCGCGGTTCCCGTGTTTGGGATTCCGCCCTCGTCGACTTCGACATCGGTCTCCTCGCTCTTGGCGGTGTCGTCGGCACCCGAAGGGAGCTTTCCGCCCCAGTTCGAGACCACGAGATTCTTCTCGTCACCGGAGAGCTTCACTTCAAAAGGCATCGTGCCCGCGGGGAAGTCTTTGACTCGTTTATTTGTGGTGAGGTCCACCTGTACGACCGCGTTTAAGTCGACGCAGGCGACGTAGAGGGTCTTCCCGTCGTTGGTCACGCACATGCCGCCGGGGACGGGGTTCTTGTCGCGTTGAGGCTGCTTGAGATCGATGACCGGGCCCTTGGTGAAGGCACCCTCTTTGTAGTCGAAGGTTTGAATGGGGCCCTTCTCGGTGCTCGCGAACAGCCGTCGCCCGTCGGGTGACCATACGAGACCACGAAAACCGGCGCCACCGTCGAGCTTGACGTGCGACCAAGCGAACTCGCCTTCCTTCTGGGCTAGAAAGACGTCTCCCTGGTTCATGATCGCAAACGTGTGCGATCCGGGCTGGAGGGCGAGATCGATCGGTCGGCCATTGAAGGCAAACGTGCCTGCGGCGATATGTTGACCCGAACTCACAAGGTACGAACCATCCGATTGCCTGCCCAAATGAGGTGCGGCCATCTTGGCGGCAACGCCAAGTCCGGCAACTCCGATCGCGCTGAAAACGACAACTTTAACGCCTGTCCGAGTCATGGCTAAGTGTGCCCGGTTTTTTGTTGCTGGTGTGTCAAGGCTTCGTGAGGCTTTTGTACCGCGAGGAACTGAACGCCTCCCTATACTGGCGGCATGTTGGCTTCCAGGCTCGCTCCCCCTTTTGCCGTTACTCTCCTCTTACTTCCGCTTGCGGTCGCTCAAGTCTTGGCCGACTCTCAGGCAAAGACTCTTTCCAATGCCAAACAGTTGGCTACGGCAACCCAACTGTACTTGTCCGACAACGACGAGGTGTTTCCGCCGTTCAAGAAGCCCAACGCCTTGCATGGGGCGATTCTTCCGTATGTCCGAAACAACAAATCGTGGCAAAGCCTTAACCCCAAGGGCGGCACCTTCCAATACAACCTCAGGCTCGCTGCACAGGAGATCAGGCTAGTGAAGGATCCGGGCAAGGTGCCGCTGTTCTTCGAGCCCAACGCCTGGGCAGACGGAACTCGGGCGGTAGCGTTCGCCGATGGCCACGCCAAGTTCGTGTCCGCATCGGATTGGAAGGGAATGCAGAAGTATCTCCAAGCGAAGAAAAAGAAGGTCAAAAAGCACTGAGGCTTTGGGACCAGTTGGAGGCCAACCCGGTCGCTATACTGGCGACATGTTGGCCTCCAGGTTTGCCACAGTTTTGACTCTCGCCGCTTGCATGTCGTCGCTCTCGTTCGCCCAAGGCGGACAGGTCGATTTCAAAAGCCTCATCAGCGGGCAGGCAGCGCCTTCCACGATGAAGTTGAGCGCACTTACCGACGACTACAAGGCGGTGCGCCTGAAGGTTAGTGGGGACTCTGGGGGCTTCATGGGTGGTCTCGGGATGATCATGATGATGTCGTCCCCCGGGCAAAGTCGTGGTTCTGGTCAACCGGGAATGGAGATCTTTGGCTTGCTCGAATTGAGCTGGACGAAGGGCGACCAGATGTATCTCGGGGGCACTAACTACTACGTGACCTACAAGACGGAGTTGGGCGCGATCCGGGGGGGCACGGGGCCGTCGATGGGAGTTTCGCTTCGCTTGACCCTCGTTCGGGCGGACACGATTTCATCGATCCAGCCTCAGCCCGACGTGACCAAGGAACAGGTTATCCAGTCGCTCAAGGCGGCAAACATCCCATTCGATCAGGATGTGGTGCCGGTCAACACGGATACGAACTCAGAGACGACCGCCACCGCGGCGGTTCTCTACCCGGTATTTGCACAAGCGAAAGAGGCAGCGATGCATACCGCGACCCTCTCGAATGCCAAGCAGATCGCGCTTACGCTGATCATGTACGCCAACGATTACGACGACGTCCTACCGTTCGCTCAAAGCACGGGCACGGTTCAGAGGGTGACTCGGCCTTATTCCAAGAACGACGAGATTTGGAAGACCAAGAACCCGAAAGGCGGCCAGTTCCGCTTCAACATGGCCCTTTCCGGAGTGGCAGAAACCGAAATTCCGGAGCCTGCGTCCACCGTACTCGTATACGAGTCGGAAGCTTGGGCAGACGGTCGGCGCGCGGTGGCCTTCGCGGATGGTCACGCAAAGTTGGTAAGCGCCCAGGATTGGACCTCGCTTGAGAAGACCCTCAAGCTTAAGTTGAAGCGCAAGGGTAAGCCGATCAAAGAGTAGCCGGGAACGATGAGCGATGAGCGATGAACGATGAGTTCAGAATTGTCGCTAGGTCGAACGGGCTAAAATGTCGGGATGAACCGGAAGGGGCGGACTGCGTTTATCATCTCCTTCCTGTCGCCTGCCGTTTTGCTCTACGCCTTGTTCGTGGTTTGGCCGGTTCTCAAGGCGTTTCAGTTCTCACTTTACGAATGGGCGGGGATTTCGGAGCACAAGACCTTCGTCGGGCTCAAGAACTTTAAGGACCTCTTCGCCGACAAGGTCTTCTATCAGGCGCTCGGCCACAATGCCACCGTCCTCGTAGGCTCGGGAGTCCTCTTCATAGGCATTGGCCTGCTGCTCGCCCATGCGTTGCAAGGGGAGGGGAAAGTCATCAAGGTGATGCGGGGTCTCTATCTGTTCCCGCAGATGATCTCGCTGGTTGTGGTCTCCATCTTGTGGAGCTTCATCTACAACCCCTCATTTGGGATCTTCACGGGCTTCCTCAAGGCGATTCACCTCGACAAGCTCGCGGTGCCTTGGCTTGGCACCGCGAGTACCGCGCTCCCGGCGGTGGGGATCACTTACGTTTGGTACGGTCTCGGGTTCTACGTGATGATCCTGAGCGCCGGGATCCGCGGGATTCCCCAGGAAGTGATGGAGGCGGCGACCCTCGATGGCGCCCACGGCTGGCGACGGTTCCGCGAGGTCACCCTGCCTCAGCTCTGGTCGGTCATGCGGGTCTCGGTCGTTTACCTCGTTATCCACGCGGTGAACATTTTCGCCCTCGTCTTCCTAATGACCCAAGGCGGGCCTGACCGGAAGACGGAGGTGATGCTCACCTATCTCTACCAAAAGGCGTTTGTCGATAGCGAATTCGGTTCGGCGACCGCGCTGGCGATCGTCAACTTCGTGATCGTGATGCTGCTCAGCGCGATCATCATGCGGGTCTACAAGAAGGATCCAACGGGGGCAACCGCTTGAGGCGATTACTTGTCTCCTTCGGGTTACTCGCATTTGCGCTCTCGGTGATACTGCCGCTGCTTTGGATGGTGGTGACCTCGTTCAAGACAGGCGCCGAGGTTTTTGCCTCGCCGTGGTCGTTGCCGACCACCCTACACTTCGAGAACTACTCTCATGCGTGGAAGGAAGCAGGCATCGCCCACTTCTTCTTGAATAGCCTTATCGTCACGGTGGCAACGCTGGCGATCCTCATTCCGGTTGGGGCGATGGCCGCATACATCTTTGCTCGCTATCCGTTCAAGGGCTCGAATCTGCTGTTCGGCAGCTTCCTCGGCGGCCTGATGATCCCCCAGTTCTTGGCCATCGTCCCCCTGTTCATCCTGATGACTCAGATCGGTCTGTACGACACAAAGATCGGGCTGACCGTGGTCTACGTGGCGTACTCGCTGCCATTCACTGTCTTCGTGTTGACCGGCTTCTTCCAGACGCTGCCCAAGGAGCTCGACGAGGCGGCGATGATTGACGGGTGCGGGCACTCGAAGGTCTTCTGGCGAATCATGCTCCCCTTGGTTCGGCCGGGCTTGATCGTCGTTGGGATCTTCAACGCCATCGGTTTGTGGAACGAGTATTCGTTGGCGCTCGTGTTGATGCCTAGCGATGAGAATCGCACACTACCGCTCGGCATTGCGAATCTGGTGATGGTTGAGCACTATCAGAGCGATTGGGGTGCCCTCTTCGCCGGCCTCGTGATCGTGATGGGCCCGGTCCTGGTTCTCTATTGGGTGTTTCGCGAGAAGATCCACGAGACGATGCTCGCGGGCGCGGTCAAAGGGTAGCTGAAGGAGGTGTTCGGTGTTCGAACCTAGGGCCATTCCGACCCGAACACCTAACACCTAACACCTCTCCTTCCAATTACTTGAAGGCGTCGACTCCGCCGAACTTCTGGCCGAGTACTACTTCGGAGTCGCCTCCGACCCAGTGGTCGAGGGTGGCTGCGTAGACGTCGCGGAAGTCGGTGGTGAACTTCACATCGCCGTCTTGCAGGTTGGTGAGGTCGGGGATGGGGCCGTGTAGGCCGCCTTTGACGCGGTCGCCGATGAGGAACATCGGGGCGGCGGCACCGTGGTCGGTGCCTAGGGAGGCGTTCTCGGAAGCGCGTCGGCCGAACTCGGAGAAAACCAGGACCACGACCTTGTCCGCCTTGCCGACGGCGGTCATTTCATCGTGGAACGCCTTGATGGCGCTGCCGAATCCGCTCAGCAACTTCTGGTGGGTGTCTTGCTGTCGGGCATGGGTGTCGAAGCCGCCAGCCGAGAAGTACACGACTCGGGTTGCCGGCGATGTTGCGATGAGTTGCGAGATCTGCTTGAAACCGTTGCCGAACGCGTCGTTCCCGTACGTCTGTTTCGGTGCGTAGCCCTTGAGTTGCTTGTTCAGGATTGCCATCGCGTCCAGCGCCGACTTGCTCGCTTGCTGAACCGCTCGAGTGGCACTGCCGCTTGCCGCGTCCATGCCCTGAATCTCGCGAAGCATTCGCTCCGAGTCGGGGTCGCCGATGAGGTTCTGCATGTCGGCGAGGGATGCGAAGCACGGGATTGAGGCGTTGTGGCCGGTGAGAGCCAAGGGCTTCTCGGTGGAGAGGCCCAATGCGACCACCGGGTTCAGTGCGTGGGTCGACATCTGCTGGTCGAAGTGACGGCCGAGCCAGCCGTACTTCAGGTTGCTCTCCGGGCTGGCAGACTGCCAGATCTCCATGCTCTTAAAGTGGGACCGGTTCGCCTTTGGATAGCCAACGTTCTGAATGACGGCGACCTTCCCGGCCTTGTACAGCTCAGCGAGTCCGGCGAGGCCCGGGTGGAAGCCCATGTGATCGTCGATCTTGAGAACGTCTTTCTCGGTGATTCCGATCGTCGGTCGCAGCTCGTGGTAGCGCTTGTCGCCGTAAGGCACCACGGTGTTCAAGCCGTCGTTGCCTCCCGTGAACTGACAAACCACGAGGATGGTGTCTCCTGCGGGCTTGCCGCCTTTTGCCTGGCGCATCACATCGGCCCGGGCAATTGTGGAAAGCCAGCTGGGCGCGGTGAGTCCGATGGCGATTAAACCGCCATTGCGGATGAGGTCTCTTCTGCTTAGGATGTCGCTCATGGGTCCTTTCTATTATCGGCCTATTCTCGTTCTTTGGGGAACCTTTCGCCGACGCTAGGGCTGACGGCATGCCTCGGCGATAGTTCACCCGACGGGTATCCTTGCGGGCAATGGACGGTCCCAAGGTCCGACTCGCGTCCTATTTATCAGCTGCGGCCCTCGCGGTTGTCACTCTATTCGTGTTCGGCACCCTTCAGGATTACGGCCCCGAAAGCGCGATTCGACGGTTTCATCACGCGATCGCAACCAACAACCCTGACGAATTGCAGCAAGTTACCGAGCAGCCACTGTCTTCAAAGAGTGTCCAATCGATCTACCAGGCCGCGGGACAGTTTGTGGTTCGTGGGATTCCTTACCGGATCATGAAAATGGACCGCGATAAGGGTGAAGTGCGAGCGGCGGTGGTGTACAGCCTGGGAAATGGCAAACAGGCAGCGGTGGTTTTCGTCGTCGACAAGATCAACCACGCCTGGAAAATTGACGCGGATAAGACGTTGACCATCTTAAGAGATTCCCTAGGCGTCTAATTCGGCACGATCATTGCCGAATTGGGAACCAATCCCGGGAGTTTCCGGCTTGAGGTTTAATAGAACACCAATGAAGCAGTCTGGCCGCGTGAGCCTCGTGGGACTTTTAGGCATCTTTGCCGTAATCGTCATCCTTGTTTTGTTCCTCTTCAGCAAGGAAAGCCTGGGCTCCATCGGTGGCCGGTTCATGCAGGCCCTCGCCAATGGCGACGTAGAGACTCTGACCAAGATGTCTTACATGGGCGATACGCCAGAGGACAAGGTCCGGGACGAATGGAAGTTCGCGACCCAGGTGGCCGGACTTCACTACCGATTTGTCTATCGGGTAACTGGATTCGTTCAGGCCGACGAGAACCGTGGCTCAGTGAGGATCGGGATCACTCGCAATGCGGATCAGGGTGGCGGCTACGAGGAGAACTCGGCCCTTCCGATGGTCAAGGACGCCAAGTCGGGCCTGTGGAAGGTCGACGTTCGAGCGATCAACCGCGAGATGTATCCGGGCTTGCCGAGATAAGGGTCCGGTGCCAACCTGATACAATGATCCCTACATGAGGAAGGGCTGATGTGGTTCGTTAGCCTGTTGCTTGTCTTAGGCAGCGTATTCTTTGTGGCTGCCGAGTACTCCATTGTAAGCGCCCGCCGAAGCCGGGTCGAAGCACTTGCGCGCCGCGGGAACAAGAGGGCCAAGGCGCTCTCGAAAGAGATGGACAACGTGTCCACCTTCGTCGCGGGCAGCCAGATCGGTATCACGGCGATCGGCATCGGGGTCGGATCGGTCACTGAGCCATTTGTCACCGAGATACTCTCCGGGTACGTGAACCGCATCGGGTTCTTGCGCTCCATGCTTGGAGAGAAGGCGACCCACACGCTTGGCTTCGTCCTCTCGTTCTTTCTTGTCTCGTTCGTTCTCGTCGTGATCGGCGAGTTGTGCCCGAAGTATTTCGCGCTGAGAAAAGCGGAGCACGTGGCGCTCTTCACGTTCCGACCGATGAAGTTCGTGTCGATACTTCTGAGCCCGGTGATCTGGCTCGCGCAGAACACGGCCGGCCTTATTCTTCGGGTCTTTGGGATCGACATTAAGGCGGACGAGCACGAATCAATTCCAAAGGACGAGCTTCTCATGCTCGTGCAGTCGGGTGGGGCTGAAGGGATTCTCGATAAGACCCACGCCGAAATGGTCACTCGCGCCCTTCGACTGGACGTGCTCGCTGCGCGAGACATCATGATCCACCGCCTGGACATCAAGTGGATCAGAGTCGACCTCGACAAAGCAGGGCTCCTCTCTCGGCTCAAGGACATCCCGTTCAACCGGATCCCGGTCTGCCGGGGAGATATCGACGAGATGGTTGGGCTGATCTACGTCCACGACGTCATCAAGAATCTCGATGCCCCCGAGTTCGAGCTGGAGAAGCTCGTCCGCCCGATCGTCGCGATCCCCGAAAACCTCCCGATGGAGAAGATCGTGCAGACGATGCGCGAAGAGAAGACTCAGATGCTTATCGTGATGGATGAGTACGGCGGCACCAGCGGACTGGTGACGCTGGAGGACGTGGTCGAGGAAGTGTTCGGCGAACTCGAAGACAGGTTGGAGAGCGAAAGGCCGTTCATCGAATCGTTCCCTGGCGGACGAGTCTCTGCCCGCGCGGATGTCCGGTTCGACGAGCTCGTTTCGCGTCTACGACTCTCGATCGACCCGGGCGAGAACACGGATACGCTCGCGACAATCCTGGTCAACGCGCTAGAGCGGGTGCCTCGACCGGGCGACAACGTGATGACCAGTCTTGGCCTCATGCGGGTGGAGAATATGGCGCGGCGACGAATCACGCGCGTCTCGATTCAGCTTGCGACCGAACTTCTCGAATCGCCTGAATCGTAGAGCATCTTCATTCGAATCGCGATCGCGACCGCGTGGTCGGCGACGTGCTCCAAGGCGTGGAACGCTTCGATGGTTCGCACCAAATGCTCGGTGGCGGCGGGATCCGCTTGAATGAGGGCGAAGACTCGGTTGCGCGCCGATGCGTAGGCGGTATCTACCGCCTTATCGCTTTTCACGATCTCGAGGGCGAGGCTTTCCGAATATTCGCAGTAGAGATGCATCGAGGACGCAAACATCTTGCGTGCCTGCTCTCCCAATTCCATAAGCGCCACTCTCATCTCGCCAGGAAACTGGCCGCTGAGCTTGGTGGCTCGACGCGCGAGCTTGACCGCATCATCGCCAACTTTTTCGATCTCGCCAACGATTCCTAAAGAGGACATGAGGAAGCGGAGATCGCTCGCGACGGGAGACTCTTGCATCACCGCGACAACGCTCTTGTTCACCGCGCTGCGCTCGAATTCGTCGACGCTGTCGTCAAGTTGGATGACCCTTCGGGCCAACTCAAGGTCGCCATTAAGGGTCGCCTCGACGGCAAGGCGCACCATGTCATTCGCCTCGGAGCCCATCCGAATGACTTCCGACCGGATCTCATCCAGCCTCTCTTGAAAATGAACTCTAACCGTCAACTGGGTAATTCGTCCTTGAAATCACTAATAATCATTATGGCGTTCTCGTAAAACGGGAGCAGGCCTTCATTGTTTTTCGCCAACTCTCAGGCTCATGACGCGACAAGACGAACCCGACGAACGTAAGTCGGCCGCCTCTTTCAAGCGGCTGATGACCGAGCTCCGACCATTTCGGGGGCTCATGGCGGTCTGTGCCATTCTCACTGTTTCGCAGAGCGCTTTTGGCTTCGTGCCTCCTCTTATTCTCGGCGACATTGTGAATCGCCTGCAGAGAGGAGATTCGATCAACACCATGCTCTATCTGACGTATATCGTCGGGTTCAGCATTCTCCAAAACCTTTTGGGATACGGAAATAGCGTTGCGATGTCACTTCTCGGGCAGCGATTCCTGATGAGGACCCGCGACAACATGGTGGGCCACATGCAGTCGCTGCCGCTTTCGTACTTCGAGAAGAACCAGACCGGAAAGCTGGTTAGCAACATCATCAACGATGCGGCGACCGTGAACCAGCTCATCACGTCGAACCTGACCACGATGATGAGCGATGCGGTCCAGATTGTGATCGTGTTGGTTGTGCTGCTCTCCATCAACCCAGTGCTGGCCGCGATGAGCCTTTGTATTGCGCCACTGTACATCTGGAACTTCCGGCGATTCTTGAAGCCTCTTCAGGAGACCAGCGACGACATCCGCGCACGTCGCGACTCGATGTTTGGCCAAATGCAGGAGAAGCTGAACGGCATTCAGACGGTGAAAGGGTTCGGCCAAGAGCGTTGGGAAGCGCGCAGCTTCATGGTGACCACCCGAGATCTGATGGGGTTAAACGTCCGTCAAGGGGCGCTTGGTGGCGGCCTTTGGACGATTGCGGACGCACTTTGCGGAGTGGCGACGGGATTGGTGCTCTACTACGGCGGTCTGCTCTGTCTCCAAGGCAAGATGGAAGCGGGCACCTTGGTGATGTTCTTGCTCTACGCGGTCAACTACGTTTACGGCCCGATCATCCGCTTCCTCGTCTCTCTCGACCCAATCGCACGAGCTCAGGCCGCGATGAACCGAATCTTCCGAACCCTCGATCAGATCAACAGCATCGACGACAAACCGGGCGCACTTCCGATGCCGGTCATCAAAGGCGAGGTTAACTTCGAGAAGGTTTGGTTTGAGTACGAGCCGGGTCAGCCAGTGATTCGGGGGATTGATCTTCAGGTGCATCCCGGCCAGACGGTTGCGCTCGTCGGCTTCTCGGGAAGCGGAAAGACCACACTCGCTTCGCTGCTTTTGCGCCACTACGATCCCACTTCGGGACGAATCACGGTGGACGGCATTGACCTTCGCGATACCCAGCTTCTCACGTACCGACGGCAAGTCGGCGTTGTAGCCCAGGAGAGCATCCTGTTTAACACGACGGTGATGGAGAACATCCGGTACGGGCGTTTGGATGCGACCGACGACGAAGTGAGAGAGGCGGCCAAAGCGGCGGCCATCCACGATGCCATAGATTCCTTGCCAGACGCCTACGAGACCAATATTGGCGAGGACGGGATTAAGCTTTCGGTCGGCGAGAAGCAGCGCGTGGCGATCGCGCGAGCGATTCTCGCCGACCCCAAGATCCTCATCCTCGATGAGGCAACGTCGTCGCTCGACTCAGCGACGGAAGCGTTGCTTCAAGCGGCCCTTGACAACCTGATGCAGGGGCGAACGAGCTTCGTGGTCGCCCATCGGCTCTCCACCATCGTGAAAGCCGACATGATCGTGGTGCTCGAGCGAGGCGTGGTCACCGAGCAGGGCACCCATCGCGAACTGCTGCAGAGCGGCGGGTTGTACTCCCGGCTCTACAACGAGCAGTTTCGGGTTGCGCTTCAGCCGGCATGAGCCTTTTCAGCTTTCCGTTGGCTGTTTTCCGTTGGCTGTAGGGCAGCCCCTAGTTGGCCTTGACCTGAGGCGAGAATATTGGGAAGCCGAAGTCTCCGTCGCCGGAGACCTTCTTTTGGCCGGTGCCGTCCTTCGAGACCGTGTAGATCCCACGCTTGCCGTCAGGTCCTCGCATTGCGAAGGCGATCAGTTCACCGGTGGGATCCCAGCTAGGCTCGAAAATGGCGCCTCTCGCGAGAACCGATCCTACTGCTCCACCACCCGGCTGCAGCGGCATCGTGACCAGGACTAGGGGGCTATATCCGGTTGCGGAGTCGTAGGATCCGGACGTGACGATGAGCTTCGATCCATCGGGGCTCGCTGCTAGAAAACCGTAGGCGACAGCCGCATCGTTGGAGAGAATGATGGGCACGGACTGAGCCGTGAAGTCGAAGATCATGATGCCGTTCTGGAACGGGTAGGACACTTTGCCCTTATTCAGATACTTTGGCGGAATGTGTAGCTCGTCCATCCACTGGAAGCCTTGAACGGAGTAGATCAAGTTGCCTGTCTTGGGGTCGACGGTCATTTCGATGTGGTCCGCAGCCTGCAAGACGGTGGGGCTCTTGAAGCTTGTCTCGCCATCCTTGCCGACAACCGGCGTCAGATCTTGGGCAACGAGCACTTCACCCTGGTCGCGTCGCATGATCGCGGCGACAAATCCCTTGTTCTTGCACCACTTAGCGGCGCGGAAGCTGTTTCCGAGCTTGCCATAGAGGGCTCCAAACTGGCTGTCGATTCCGTGCTCGTCCGAGCCGGCGTCGCCACTAGTGGAAATTTCCTTACCCAAGGGAGGAAGGACTTGGGGGGTCGCCTTGGTCTTGACGACGAACTCGAATACCGAACCGCCCGTGGTGATAAGCGCCGACTCGCCCGCCTCCGCGCCTTGAAGATCGATGGGGAAGCTCGGGTTGTTTCGCGCTCGAGTGCCCGTGGTCATCTGCTCCATTTGTGACCCGGTATCCCATCGAAAGATATTGAAGTTCTTGCCGACTCGGTCGCTGGCAAAGAAGAGCTTGTTGCCGTCCGGCTGCCAGGCGAGCGCTTGGTCGCGCGCGCCCTTCTTGTAATCATTGTCGACTTTCAGCTTGCCGTCGGCGCTGAAGAGGCAGACTCGCTGGCCGCTATCCTCGAACTGGATTGCCGCAATCGTCCCAATCGTGTCTGCCTTGGAGTCGCGATTAAAGTCTCCCCGCTTGTCTTTGATGTAGTAAAAGGCGCCGAACAGGACGCCGACAAAGAGGACGAGGAAGAGGGTTCGAAGGGCTAACTTCTGGGTGATCTTCGCTTGAGTTTCAGGATTGGGCATTGGGTCACTCGTCTAGACTAAACATGCTCCGGGCTTGAGACGTGCCCCGTTCGCAAAATCGCGTCCAGACATTTTCTTTTTACCTTCCGGCTGGACTTCGAGAAATTCTATTGCGCCACCGGCGAAGGCCACGATGCAGCCATCTTGAATGGCGAGGACGCTTCCCTGGTCTCCAGTTGAATCGTGGAAGCGAGCTTTGGCGATCTTGATCTGGCCAAGGTTGGTGCGTACGAACGCCCCCGGGGCAGGGGTGAACGCGCGGAATCGGTTGTATTCCTCTCCGGCTTCGCGGCTGAAGTCGAGTTCAGCTTCTGCCTTTTCGATCTTTGGCGCCATCGTAGCCTTCTCCGAGTCTTGGGGGGTTCGCGGGTAGTCGCCGGCCACGATGCGCGGAATCCATCGCTCGATTAGGTCGGCAGCGACGAGGGCAAGTCGGTCTTGCAGTTCCTCGTACGTTTCATCGGGACCGATAGGAGTGCGAGCGATTTCGATCTCGTCGCCGGTGTCCATTCCCTTGTCCATCTGCATGAGGGTCACGCCGGTCTCCGTCTCGCCTTCGAGAATGCAGCGCTGGATCGGGGCAGCGCCGCGGTATTTGGGAAGGATCGAGCCATGCAGGTTGATTCCGCCCATTCGAGTTGAATCGAGGACCTTCTGCGAGAGGATTTGGCCGTAGCTCGCGACCACGAGAGCGTCCGCATTTTCGGCGATGAGTCGCTCGACGAATTCGGGGGCTCGGCTTTTCTCGGGGGTTTCGACACTGAGGCCCAACTCTTGGGCGACGATCTTGACGATGGACGGCTGGAGCTTCATCCCGCGACCACTCGGCCGGTCAGGTTGGGTGACGACGAGGGAGATGTGGGGCGCGAGGACGCGTAACGAAGGGACCGCGAAGGTCCCAGTGCCGAAATAGATGAGCTTCATGGCCGCGGCTATTCGGCGTCCCCGTCTTCGGGATCGGTCCAGTGCAGGGTTGCGGGAATTACTTTGTCGATGAAGAGGATTCCGTCCAAGTGGTCGATCTCGTGCTGCACCACTCTCGCCCGAAGACCTTCGAGCTCCATGCTGACCTCTCGTCCGCGCCGGTCCTGGAACTTGACCTCAATCGATTGGGCTCGAGGGACGTCTCCGTAGAGTCCGGGGATGCTCAGGCATCCCTCCTGTCCCATCTGCTCTCCTTCCACCTTTGTGATGGTGGGGTTGATCAGCACCGTCGTTCGCATTCCTTCGGGGGCAACTACGATAAGCCGCTGAAGGATTCCTACCTGGGGCGCGGCCAACCCGATCCCGTTCGCCTGCTTCATGATCCGGATCATGTCGTCGGCGAGAATCAGGGTCTTCTTGGTGATCTTGGAAATCTCATGCGCCTTGCGTCGCAGCACCTCATCCGGGATCTTGACCACCGGCCGCTGGGCGTTGCGTTCGTAAAGGTGCCTGTATTCGTCGGGAACGACGACCTGCATACGTTGAGGATTATGGCAGGTGGTGTCAATCCGCTGGCCGATAAGACTCTCGACACCGTCCACGCGCAGCGTGTAGCCGTCGCCTACGCGCGACGTTGACCTGAATCGAGGCGTCGGACGTAGCCGACGGTTACGCGCTACGCGTGGATAATGATTCCAGGGTCAGGATTGTAGAATCGATCCCTCGCCGCCTTTGCGCGCTCGACCAGATCCGACACCCCGACCACATTCAGATGCCCCATCTTCCGTCCTGGCTTCTGCTCTGCTTTGCCATACCAATGCACACGCACGGCGGGGTCGGAGAGGGCCGCGGCTAGACCGAGGCGGTAGTTTGGCGCACCCTCCTGGCCGAGCAAGTTTGCCATGCACGTCGGCGCCCCGTGAGGCTCTCCCAAAGGCAGGCCCAGAACTAACCGCACATGTTGGTCGAACTGCGAGACTCCACCCCAGTCGAGGGTGTAGTGGCCGGTGTTGTGGGGGCGCGGGGCGATCTCGTTGACTTGAACCGAACCATCCTCGAGCTCAAAAAGCTCGACTCCGTAAAGCCCCATTCCGCCCATCGCCTCGACGGCGGCGAGGGCGACGGCGGAGGCATCCGTGCCGCTGGGGAACACCAGGTCGCAGACGTGGTTGGTCTGGATCGTTTCCATCGTCGGGAAGCATCCTCGGTCGTTCTTGCCGATGAAGACCATCACCGCCAACTCGCGCTTGAACGGTACGAACGATTCGGCCATCCAGCCTCCAGCGCTCCAGAGATCCCGAAACGACTCGAGTTCGGCCAGAGACTTCGCGTAGCGAGTGCCTTTGCCATCGTAACCGCCGAACCGCGCTTTGAGAACCATGGGGAAGCCGATGGTTTCGATGGCTGCTTTCCCATCCTCTTCAAGGGGCACTGCGGTCGGGGAAGGCACCCCGTGGCGGTGAAGAGCCTGGCGTTGGCGAAGCTTGTCCTGAATCGTATGAAGGGCGTGGAGCCCGGGCATCACGACTTCCTCTCCTACCTCCGCGATTTGGCATCCCACCCGAATGGCCTCGGCGCGGATGAATTCGTTTTCGAGAGTCACCGCATCGCACTGGGCAACGACCTTCGCGATCATCTCGGGGTCGTTCAGAGCACCTTCGATAGACGGAGCGATCTGGGCAGCCGGGCCGTCGGGAGTCGGGTCGAGGGATAGGCAGCGAAGGCCCATTCGTTGGGCAGCCATGATGGACATTCGGGCGAGCTGACCGCCGCCGAGGAACCCGATGTCGTAGGGGCGATTCACGCTATAAGGGTACCGGGAGGAGGGGAGGGAAACGATGAGCGATGAACGATGGAGTGATGAGTCCGGCGTCATCTTAGAATCGCCGCAACGCCTTTCCTGTTCACTCCCCAGTTCATCTCGTTCATCGCTCATCGTTTCCCTCCCCTTCTCCCCGGTAAGCTTCTCTAGTGATCGATGCGCAGGCGCAAGCGGAGGTTCTGAATCAGGCCCTTCCGTACATCCAGGAGTTTAGGGGCCAGACATTTGTGGTGAAGTACGGGGGCAGCGCGATGCGCGACCCGGCGCTTATGGAAGGCGTCATCCGCAACGTCCTGCTCCTCCAGATCGTGGGAATCAAGATCATCCTCGTCCACGGCGGCGGACCCGAGATCGACACCTGGCTCGGCAAGCTAGGGATGGAGAAGAAGACCCTGAGCGGCCTGCGCGTGACAGACGACGCGACGATGGAAGTGGTCGAAATGGCACTGGGTCGGGCCAACAAAGCTCTGGTCGCCGAGGTGCAGAAGGCGGGGGGCAAGGCGCTGGGCCTCTCCGGGCGAGATGCCGACCTCATTCAGGCCGAGCGGATCTCGGAAGAGCTGGGGAACGTGGGGAATGTGGCGAGGGTGGACGCCGACCTGCTGAGGGTCGCGACGGACAATGGCTATATGCCGATTGTCTGCTCGGTCGCCACTGACAAAGACAAGCGCCCGCTGAACGTGAATGCGGATAGCGCGGCCTCGGCGATCGCTTCGTCGGTCGGCGCTTCGAAGTTGATCTTGCTTACCGACACGAACGGGGTGCTGCGAGACAAAGACGATCCCTCGTCCTTCATCTCCAAGCTCTCGGCGGACGAGGCCAGGGAAATGCTCTCCACTGGAAAGGCGGATCGCGGAATGATCCCCAAGCTGGAGGCGGCGCTTGAAGCGCTCGCCCACGGGGTGGATGTTCACCTGATCAACGGTGGCCTTCAAAACGCCCTTCTCGTCGAAATCTTTACCGACCACGGAATCGGAACCATGGTGACCGCTTAGCAATGCCCATCGTCTCGTTTAAGAAAATCTCCAAGCGCTTCCCAGGTGTGCAAGCGCTTGACAACGTCTCGATCGATATTGAGGCCGGTTCGTGCCACGCGTTGATGGGCGAGAACGGCGCAGGCAAGTCGACCCTCGGCAAGATCCTCGCGGGGCTTTACCAACCCGATGGCGGAGAGATTTTGTTCGAAGGCAAGCCAGTGCACTTTTCGGGGCCGCAGGAAGCGGTGGCCGCGGGGGTCAGCATGGTCCACCAGGAGTTGCTGTTCTGCGAGAACCTCACGGTGGCGGAAAACCTTTGCCTTGGCGATCTTCCTCACAAGGGTCCTTGGCTCGATCAGGGCGAAATGCTGCGAAGAGCGACCGAGTATCTGGCGACGATTCAGGCGCCGGTAGATCCGAAACAGCGTCTTGGCGAACTGCCGATTAGTAAGCAGCAGCTCGTCCAGATCGCCGCCGGAATTGGCAAGGGCGCGAAGGTGCTCGTGTTCGATGAGCCGACGAGTAGCCTTTCGCAAGGTGAAGCCGAGCGCCTGATGGAGCTGATTAAGGACCTGAAGCGGAAGGGCGTCACCTGCATTTACGTGTCGCACCGACTTGAAGAAGTCTTTGAGCTTTGCGATACGGTGAGCGTGCTTCGGGATGGAGCGCTGGTCAATACAGTATCGATGGAGGGCTTGACTCGAGACGCGCTGGTGCGCATGATGATCGGTCGGGACTTGGCGGAGAGCTTGTCCGAACAAGAAGAGTTGACGCCCGGTGACGAGTTGCTTCGGCTGGACGGTCTGTCCAGCCAAGGCAAGTTTTCAGACGTTTCGTTCAGTCTTCGGGCAGGCGAAATTCTTGGGTTGGCGGGGCTTGTTGGTGCAGGACGAACGGAGATTTCTGAGGCACTCTTTGGACTCGACAAAGACGCTCAGGGAAAGGTCTTTGTGCGGGGCAAAGAGGTCACGCTAAAGAATCCCATCGATGCGATGGACAGGGGGTTCGGGCTGATTCCCGAAGACCGAAAACGCCACGGTCTCGTCCTTTCAATGAACTCGAAGGAGAACGTTTCTCTGCCGACCCTCGACAAACTGTCGACCTTGGGCTGGATTCAGAAGGCGAAGGAGCGAAGCGTCGCTCAGAAGTATTTTGACCGAATGCGGGTCAAGGCTCCTCGTCTCGAATCGCCCACGATGGGGCTGAGCGGTGGTAACCAGCAGAAGCTGGTCCTTGCCAAGTGGCTCGCGGCCGACAGCGACGTGCTCCTCGTCGACGAGCCGACTCGAGGCGTCGACGTCGGTGCGAAGGCGGAGATTCACGCCTTGATCCGCGGGCTAGCGAAGGAAGGGAAGGCGGTGCTTCTGATCTCGAGCGAACTGCCCGAGTTGCTTGCACTCGCCACCGGAGTTTTGGTCATGCGGGAAGGGAAGTTGGTCGGGGAGATCGCCGCCAAGGATGCGACCGAGGAATCGGTGATGCGTTTGATGGCCGGCGTCGGCGCGGCGGTTTAGTCTAGAGACAGGGTCGTCGCGTTGCCTCCCCTTGCCGAGGATGTTTGTGCCTTGGGAGGGGGAGGGCAGGGTGGGGGTCGGCGCCGAAACGGGATCAGAAGTCTTCCTTCGAAAGGGTTTACATTGGCGCTACGCGTGGGCTTTGATGGAGGTTCTCAAGCGTCTCTTAATCGCAGCAACACTGGGTAAGCCGCCGTTATAGATGCGGCAGGCGAGATTTCGCTGCTTCGGGATCGGGGCTTCGAAAAGGTCTTTGCCGTTCACGAGAATAGTCGGGGCGCCGTACCCTCTGCGAGGGTCGGTTTCGGGCAGCTTTGAGATGTCAACCAACGTCATTTTTGGAAGGTGAAGAGCCTTCAGCGCTGACCGCAGGTTCGTTTCCATCCTCGGCGAGTTTGGACAGCCCCCAAAGACCAGAAGCGAAACTCTTGGTCCTGGTGCTCCAATGGCTGGCAACGCGACCTGCAGACATAGAAAGAAAATCGAGAACTTCAATGGAAATCTCCGTTTGGATTATTCACCCAATTCAGATCGAGTTCCCCCTTCCGAGAGGGGGAACCATCTCCGGAGCTCATCGCATCGATAAGATCAAGAAACCGTGCCCGACCAGTTGGATCGGGATTGTGAGCACTCCCTTCTGCCGAATCCCGTAAGGCTTCCCGGTCCACAAATCAGTCAACGACCGAACTCCCTTGGTCGGTCTCGACATCGTGAATCGAACCGGTTCATTCGAGTCGTTGACGAAGACGAACACCGACTCATTTCTCCAGCGGCGCTCGAAGGCGACAACGCCCGGGGAGATCGCATCTACCAGCTGCTGGGAGCCCTGGGAAAGGGGCAAGGACGACCTTCGAAGCTTGATGAGCTTCCGATAGAAAGCTAGCAGCGAGTCGGGCTTGCTCACTTCTTCCTCGACCGAGATACCGTCATTGGAGTGCGAGTATTCGGTGCTTGACCAGGGGCCGGTGTCCTTGTACCAAGTCGCGGTTCCGGGTGCGTCTATCGACTTGTTCCATCGGAAGGCGAGGCGACGGGGGATATCGTTGCCATCAGAGTTCCAGCTTCCGCCCTTTCCATTCATCCCGATCTCTTGACCGTAGTAAATCGATGGCGTGCCCTTCAGGGTTAGGTTTAAAACCGCGCCATAGCGCTCAACGACAGGATCGTCCATCACCCGGCTGGCGTAGCGATCAACGTCGTGGTTCTCAAGGAAGATCAGCTCGGTTTTCCCTTTGGGGACGACGGACGCCTCGGCGCGGACTTCGCGGGTAAGGGTTGAAGGGTCGAGGGTTCCGATGGCGTTCCAAAGTGGGAACGCGTAAACCGCATCGACCGCACCTTCCTTGAAGTTTCGCTGACCATTTCCCCAGTCCGACTGCTCACCGACAAAGAAGATCTTAGGATTGATGGCGCGGATGTCTTTCTCGATCGGCGCCCAAAACTTCTTCAGCATCCCTTTCTTCTCACCCTTGAGGTCCAGGTCATCCATCATGTGGTCGATGCGGAAGCCGTCGACCCCATCCCGCACCTTGCCGTTCGGTGCAGTCCAGTAGCGGAAGACATTGCGTACGTAGTCTCTCACGTGTGAATTGTCCGGGTTGATCGCGGTGATTTGGATCGACTGCTTGTCCCACCAATGGATATTCGGGCCAATGAGGGCGGTGCCGATCTGCCAAAGGAACTGGTGTTCTTTGGCGGCCGGATTGGCGACGACCGCCCGATACCAAGGATGCCCATCCGCTACGTATTGGGGCTCCATATCGAGCAAGACTTTGAGCCGTCGATGGTGGGCGGCTCGGACGAGGTCCCAGAACTGGGCGTTGGTGCCGTATTTGCGATCGGTGGTCAGGAAGTCGTCGGCGAAGTAGTTGTGATAGGTCCGCGAAGAGACGATGGGGTTGAGCAGGATGGTGGTGATGCCCAGCGACTGGAGGTAGCCGAGCTTCGACTCGATGCCTTTGAAGTCGCCGATTCGATCTCCATTACTGTCGCAGAAGCTGCGGGGGAAAATTTGATAGATGACCTCCTTCTCCCAAGGCGAAACCGCCGCTTTGGGAGCGAACGCGACGACGGCAAGGAGGGTGGTGAGCATGCTTAGAACTATTTGCGCTGACGCTCCAGGTTCAATCGTTGTTCGGCTACTTCTTTCCCTTTGCCATTGTTGCCCGAAGCTTCTTCTCGCTCGCCGCGCTCCAGTAGCCGCAGTCCAATTGGAGGAAGACGCTGGTGTAGGGGACGGTCAGCTTGGTCTTGAGCAACAGGACGTGAAACGTCTTGCCCGTTTCGTCGAGCTTGGCGATGATGCCTTCGTGCATCAATGACGTGGTGGCGTGCTTGCCTAGCGCCTTCTTCAGTCCCGAGCGGTACGCGTCGACGCCCTTGGCGTCCTTCTCCGAAACGAAGCCAAGCTCCTTGTCGAGATAGATAATCGAGCGGACGTGCTTCGCCTTCGAGATCTCGCCGAGGACTTCTTTGAGGACCTCGAGTTGATCCATCCCGGTCTCCACAGTTTCGATTCCTGGCGCGGTCTGCCATGGGTAGGCGGAGTCGGCGACGACGATCCAGTTGCGATGCCCGAGCAAGGGTAACTGGGTTTTGAGCTTGGTGCGCCAATTCGTATCGGCATGAGTAGTTGAGGTCATGGCAATCAGGGTGAGAGGGAATATCCAGTGCTTCATTGTTATCCGGTTGTCCTAAAGAGTGGGGTCAGGGTGCCTCGCCTTGCCGAGGCACAAACATCCTCGGCAAGGGGAGGCACTGGAGTTCTCATTTCTCGATTCGAACCTCCAGAAGGTCGTTCTCGGTAAGTCTCTGGGTCGCGAGGGTGAGGATCAATTTCTTGTCTTGGAGCGCGAACTCGACATCCAGATCCGCATCGTTCAGCTTAGCGGAGGCATTCTTGGCCCAACTCGGGACGCCCAGCGAGAGAGTCTTGAGCCTTAGGGTGCCGTGCTTAATGCGTAGGGATGCCTCCATCTGGAAGCCGATGATCTTCTGGCCATACGTGCCCCAGCCTTCAGCGGACGTGAATGCGGCCTTGAAGCTGCTTGGAGTGATCTTCGGGTCGAAACCGATGTGCGCCTTGGGGCCGTGGTGTTCGAACCCGCAGGCGGCCACGAAGACTCCGTAAACCGCCATGCAACGGGCGTAGTGATCGCTGCACTCGACCTCGTTCCAGGGGTTGCGCTTGGTGGCACTGTATCGGTCGTGAATGGCGCGAGTGACGGCCATTCCCTCCTGCACCATCCCCTCCGACACCATATGCCCGGCCGCCTCGTATTCAAAGCCGCTCATGCACTCGTTGAAATACATCGATGCCCATGTTGGGTTGTCGCCGATGATCTGCTTCCGGTCCCCTTTTGGGAAGGTGCACATGAGGAGGCCGCCCTCGCCTGGAGTCGCATACCAGCGTCCTGGCTTGTTCTCTTCTCGGAAAGGGCCGACATCAGTGAGGAAGTTGTAGCGGTAGATCGCGCCGAGCGCCTTCTTCGTCTTTTGTTCGTCCAGAATTCGCCCAAGCCCGACTTGCCAAGCCCACCATTGGCCCATGACTTGGTCCACTTCGCAGCCATCGCCATAGCGGAGGGACTCGGGATGACCAGGCTGGAGATCGTGGATGAAGTAGCCGCCATTCCAAAGCTTCTCGGCGATGTTTTTGGAGCCTCTCTCGAAGATCGTACGGCACTGGGTGGCGAACGCCAGGTCCTTCATTTCCTTCGCCATCTCCTCACCTGCGCGAAGGGCGGCGATGTAGAGGGAGCTCAGCCAGGAGGAAGCGCCGTACAGGTCCACATCGAGCGTATTGTGCTGCCGGTTCTCGATGATCCCATCGCCGTTGGCGTCTTGGGTGATCAGATACTCAAGAGCTTTTTTCGCCTTCGGATAGACCCGATGAAGGAACGAATCCGACGCACTCATCTGGTGCTCGCGATAGGCACGCAAGACGTACCCGGCTTGAGAGTCGGTGGCGTATCCGTTTCCGTACTCGCCGCGGAAATCGATGATGCCGCTATCCGAGTGGAATGCAATCCCGAAGTCGACCTGCTCCCTCACCGTCCGCTCAAGCGCGGGGAAGAGGCGGGCAACTGCCTGGGCGTATTGCCAAACATGTCCGCAGGTGCCCTCGCAGCAGCCGATGCCTTCCCAGCCGTAGAAGCGGCCGTTCAAGAAGCGCTCGCTAGTCCCCGTGGCCAGGGTTGCGGTGTTGCCCATCACGCGGTCCAAGAACCAGTAGGGCAAGGTCGAGTCGTACCAGGTGTCGTGCCACTTCTTGGTATCGCCAAGGAGTCGGCTTTGCTCGCGCTGGACGTAGGCGATGACGTCCGCCGAGTTTGCGAAACGGGCCACGTAGCGTCGACCAACCTTACCGATCGTTGGCAACTCGAGGTTGGGGAAGTGCCATGAGACCACGAACTTGACTTGCTCTGCCGCCCCGGGAGCAAGGGTGATTTGCCGGCTGACTTGGGACACCGCCTTCTTGTTGAGGAGTGAAGTTGGTGCGGCATCCGCTCGATCGGATTTGCTCTTGCCAAGAAGCCCAATCGACATCGTGCCGAAGTCGGGTCGGGTCGATAGGGGCTCTCTGGTGACCTGATCTCGGAACATGATTCGGTCGATGCCAATGTTGCCCCACGCTCCCGTCTCCTCGTCCACGATCTCAATGCGGGCGGGTCTGCCCTCGAATTCGGCTACCGAGAAGTGGGCCAAGTGCATCGTGTTGCTGTTCGCGCCGGTCTCAGAGCGAACGACTTCGCCGTTGACTACAAGGTTCAGGCACGTCTTGCCGGGGTGATTGCCACCTCCAATGAAGAACTCGATGTACCTTCGAGAGATCACAAATTCGTGGCTGATAAGCCTTCCCGTGTGGGCGTCTGCCGCCGCCACGTCCTCGCCGTTCCTGGTGTTGTGCGAATTGACCACCCACTTGCCGCCGCCGCCGACATCGCCCTGATAGGCGGGGATCTTGCTGCGTTCGATCGGCCCCCATCCAAAAGCGGTGCCGATGACCTCCCAGCCTAGGTATCCGGCCCGCTCGAAGTCGTCGAAGACGACGTCTGGGCGTTTCTCGCCCACGTCATTGGGCATTTCGATAAGTGAGCACTCAACCAGAGAATCGCCATGGGCGACGTTCTTTCGAAGGGCCTCGTCCAGCGCCACTGTGTGTAGCCCGATAGCGTTCTCAAGCCAGCCGTTCAGGGTTGCGGTCACTGGCGTCTTCGAAACGTTTTTGACCGTGAACTGCATCACGGTGGCGGGCAAGCCACTGTCGTCTTCATCCAGAGGAATGAATGGGGAGAACGCCTCAAGGTCGACTTTGACGGGTGCGGTTGGATCGGAGTACGAAACGAAGCCGATTGGGTACTCGCCGGTGAATGAGATCTCGGACCAGCCGTCGTGCTCGAATTTGACGACGCGGTCGATCTCGCCGTACTGGAGCCGGATCGAAAAACCTTGATCGAAGGGATGCACTTGCTCGGGCGGCTCGACATAGTTAGCGCCTCCGCCGGCACTGATATCGCTACCCTTGTAGTGGATTGTCTTGTCGACGACGCCAAGTTTGATTTGGTTGAAGATGTCCCACAGCCAGAGTCGACCATCTCCGCCGAGGTACACCTGCCCGGCGCAGATGCCACCAACGGGCATGCCGATGTATTTGAGGTCGGGTCGTTTGTAGGTGGAGCGTCGGCCACGCTGGGTGAGAGATTTCACCCAAGAAGGGTCGAGCTTTTTGTCTTCGAGAACTAAGCGGGCCTCTCGCCCAATTGTAAGGGAAGTGGGCAGCATGAAGAGGGCGGCGGCGCTGCCACCAAGCTTCAAGAAGTCGCGCCTACCGATCTCCGGAGAGCATCCGCATTCTGGCGGATTGCACGATTTGTTATGGGGGGCGTCGTCCACACTGACGGAAGTTCGCCTCACCATGGGAAAACTCCTTTCTATTCAATCAGCAGGTGATATTGTTTATGCATGTCCGCTTTGCTTGCGATCGCCTTTTCCGTGCTCACCGCCCAACAGCCTCTCCAGGCCGCACCACTGAAGGGCGCCGATTTCCTGCTTGGGAAGTGGAGTGGCGATGGTTGGATCATCGCTGGCCCGGGTGGGAAGAGGACGTTCAAGCAGTCCGAAGAGGTAACCCCCAAACTCGGCGGCGTGATCGTGTTGATCGAGGGGTTGGGTCACAGCATGGACGATTCCACCAAGGTTGTCCACAGCGCTTACGGAATTCTGAGCACGAACCCGCAGACCGGCAAGACCTCAATGCGTGCCTATCTTGCCACGGGACAATCGGTCGACGCCGACGTGACTCTCAGCGATAAGACGCTCGTCTGGGGTTTCGAGATTCCTGGTCGGGGCAAGGTCAAGTACACGATCACGCTCAACGAGAAGGGTCAGTGGCACGAGGTCGGTGAGTTCACGTTGGAGGGTCGACCCGCCATGCAAACGTTCGAGATGACGCTGAGCAAGGTGCCACATTCCCAACTCGGAATATAGCGCTGAGGCTCCGAAATCGTTCAAACTCGAACGGTATGCAACCCGTTGAGATTTGGTTCGTGACCGGCAGTCAGCACCTCTATGGCGAGGCCACTCTGCGCCAAGTGGCCGTGCACTCGCAGCAGATCGCCGAGGCGCTCAATGCCAGCGACCGAATTCCCGTCAAGATCGTCTACAAGCCCGTGCTCACCGACCCGGAGGCGATCCGCAATCTTTGCATTGCCGCCAACAGTACGCCAGAGTGCGGTGGGCTAGTGCTCTGGATGCACACGTTCTCTCCCGCCAAGATGTGGATCGGCGGCCTTTCGGCCCTGCGCAAGCCGATCGCCCACCTACATACCCAGTTCAACCGAGACCTGCCTTGGGACGAGATCGACATGGACTTCATGAACCTCAACCAGGCCGCCCATGGCGACCGCGAGGCAGGGTTCCTCCACACGCGACTACGGCTGGCCCGAAAAGTGATCGTGGGGCATTGGAACGATCCCGAGGTTCGAGAGCGACTGGGCGCGTGGTCCCGTGTAGTGCGAGCTTGGCACGATCTGCAGGGTGCGAAGTTCTGCCGGTTCGGCGATAACATGCGCGAGGTGTCGGTCACGGAAGGCGATAAGGTCGCCGCCGAAGCGCGTTTCGGATTCTCGGTGAACGGCTATGGGGTTGGCGATTTGGTCGCCGACGTGGATGCGGTCTCGGACGCCTCCATCGACGGGTTGGTCGGCGAATATGCCGACCTGTATGCCGTCTCACCCGAGCTATTGAAAGGCGGGGCGCGGCACTCTTCGCTTCGTGATGGTGCCAGGCTGGAACTCGGTATTCGCACCTTCCTGGAGCGAGGCGGATTCAAGGGCTTTACGACGACGTTTGAGGATTTGCACGGTCTGGCTCAGCTCCCTGGTCTCGCATGTCAGCGCCTCATGGCCGACGGCTATGGATTCGGAGCCGAGGGCGACTGGAAGACGGCGGCGCTGCTCCGCTTCATGAAAACAGTCGGCGAAGGTCTCCCCGGAGGTACGTCTTTCATGGAGGACTACACCTACCACATGGATCCGACTCGGCCGCTGGTGCTCGGTGCCCACATGCTCGAGATCTGCCCCTCGATCGCTCGGTCCAAGCCGAAGCTCGAGGTGCATCCTCTCGGCATCGGCGGCAAGGACGACCCTGTACGGCTCGTGTTCGACGCGCCATCTGGCCCCGCGCTGAACGCTTCGCTAGTGGATTTGGGCAACCGATTCCGATTGATCGTCAACGAAGTGGAAGCGGTCGATCCGATTCACGATCTACCGAAACTCCCAGTCGCACGAGCGCTTTGGGAGTGCAAGCCGGACTTCAAGACGGCCCTCGCATCTTGGATCTATGCTGGCGGCGCCCACCACACTGGATACAGCTACTCGGTGACCACCGAGCATCTCCGCGACTTCGCCGAGATGGCGGGGATCGAGATGGTGGTGATCGATGGGGGCACCAAGCTTGAGGAGTTCCGCAAGGAGCTTCGCTGGAACGAGGTCTACTATCACATCGCGCCGGGAATCGGCCGGCCGTAGGCCTCCGGGAATGTCTTTCGTGAGAGGGCGACTATGATGGCGGATCGGCAGAATAGAGGCGTCTGGCCGTCAGCTAGGGTGGAAACTCCGATTGATAGGTTGTCTGCTGGGGTAGGGGTCCTTCTCTCGGCGAGCCTCGCTCAGGATGACCTGTGTACAAGCCCAAAGATGGAATCGCCGCAGCGATTCCATCTTAGGGTTTGGCTGTTTGCTTGTCATTCTGATGGAGCTCCAGCGACTGAAGAACTCCTACCCACACTGAGAGCTTTTCGTTCGAACCTACCAGAACCAGAAATCGCTCAAATTCATGGGTATGCCCAGTGGGACACCATCTCCGGAGGTCTGCTGGCCCACTCCACAACACCTCTTCCCCCAGAAGACCGTAGTAAGCTTCGGATAACCCCGAATGAGAAGATCGACCAGCGGGCCTGCAGGCAGCAAAGACCAACTTTCACCAATAACCTGGACGGGCATCCGGCGACTTATTGCGCTTGCCGTCCCCTACAGGCTCCTCCTGGCAATCGCTGGCGTGCTCACCCTAGTCAGCACCGGCATCTCCCTTGCGCTTCCCCTGATCTCGCAACGCGCGGTGGACTACGTCACCCGAACCAAGGAGGTCGGCGAGCTCGACCGAATCGCGGTCGGCATTGTGGGGCTTGTCCTGGTTGGCGCAATCTTTGGTTACGCCCAGTTTCTGATTGCCGCGTTCGCGGGTAACTCGATCGTCAAGGATCTCCGGCTGAAGCTCTTCCGGCACCTGCAACGGCTAGAGGTCGGCTACTTCGACAAGACTCGGTCCGGCGACCTCACTTCGTACCTCTCCAACGACGTCAGCCTCCTCCAAACCACCCTCACCGACGACCTCGTCAAGCTGATCCCCAACTTCCTCACCCTTATCGGTGGCGTGGTGATCGCGATCGTCATCGACTGGCGGCTGACGATGGTGGTGGTCACGCTGCTCATGGCGGTGATGCTGTTCTTCGTGATCTTCGGGCGTCGATTACGAAAGATCACCCGAGAAGGACTGGATGCGCTGAGCGACACGATGGGCGCGATGACGGAGGCGCTCGCCAACATCCGCTTGGTCAAGGCGTTTGCCCGCGAGCCGTTCGAAGACAAGCGAGCCCGCGAGAAGATGGAGGGCGTGTTCAAGCTGAACATGAAGGGCTCGATTTGGGAAGGGATGATGGGCACGGTGGCGGGTGCGGGGTTCTCGCTGGTCCTTCTTGGGGTGATGTGGTACGGCGGGCGATCGGTTCTTAGTGGGGCGCTTTCGCTTGGGTCGTTGGTTGGCTTTGTGATGATCGTCACCATCATCACAGGCCCGATGGGCAACCTCGCGAGCCTGTATACGCGCTTGCAGCGGAGCGTTGGGGCGGCGGACAGATTGTTTGCCATCTTGGACGAGAAGCCTGAGTTGCCGGATGTCGAGGGTGCCGTCGGATTCCCCTCCGGGCCCGGCGCAGTTCAGTTCCAAGATCTCTCGTTTGCGTACGTCGAGACGACTCCCGTCTTGAAGGGCTTGTCTCTCTCGGTACCGGCGGGCAAGGTGACGGCGATCGTCGGGCCGAGCGGGTCCGGCAAGACTACGCTCTCTTCGCTCCTCTACCGATTCTATGAGAGCCAGTCCGGCCAGATCCTCATCGATGGAACCCCCATCCGCCAGATTCACAGGCAGGCGCTAAGGGAGAATATCGGCATCGTCCCCCAAGAGCCGATCCTCTTCAACGGCACCATCCGCGAGAACATCCGATACGGCCGCCTCGAGGCGAACGATGCGGAAGTCGAAGCGGCGGGTCGAGGGGCGAATGTCGAGGAGTTCGTCAAGGGCTTCCCCGAGGGGTACGACACGATGGTTGGGGAACGGGGAATCACGTTGTCCGGCGGCCAAAGGCAGCGGGTCGCGATCGCGAGGGCGATGCTCAAGGACCCTCGAATTCTCGTTTTGGATGAGGCGACTTCAGCTTTGGACAACCGGTCAGAGGCGCTAGTGCGCGAGGCGCTGGATCGGTTGATGGTCGGTCGCACGACTCTGGTGATCGCCCATCGGCTGAGCACGATTCAGAATGCCGACCAGATTGCGGTGTTGAAGGACGGTCAGATCACCGAGTTGGGTCGGCACGCGGAGTTGCTCGAGGGCGGCGGGGTCTACGCGGACTTGTACGAATTGGTAAAGACGTAGCTCCCCCTGCGGAGACAGTCCTTGCCGACAATTGATAGTCGTTTTAGGGACCTCCGGGGGAACCGTGGGGGAGGAGGCGCGACGCCTTTCTACGAAGTCCAAGGTTCGTAGGCTGATGTTAGAGATCCTTCAGTCGCTAAAGCTCCTTCAGGATGACATTGGATAAGAAACAGAAAATAATGGTAGCCGCCCGATCGACCCCGAAGCGGTCACAGAATCTTAGCCCCCGGTCGTCTCCGGACGCCACGGGATAGCAGGCACCATCTCCGGAGTTACAACTTGATCGCCGTGTAGTGCAATCGGTCGCTCTTCATACGAGGCGGGTTCAGCGTGTAGCTGTGATACGCACGGACCTCGCCAAAGCCCGCGGACTCGAGCATGTCGCGCACCTCGTCGTCCGAATACGCGCGCTGGTGGTGGGTCTCGGTGAACTCTTCGCCTTTATACCAAAACTTCATGTCCACCGTGATGGTCTGGGTGTTGGGGTCCCATTCGCCGATCCACTTGTACTTCAGACGGGCGTTCGCTCGAAGGTTCTCTTGGTCGAAGAGCCGAGCGTGAAACGCGTAGGCAGAGTTCAAATCAAAAATGAACGAGCCGCCTGGGGCGAGGTGGTAGGCGACCTGGTTGAACGCCATCTGCAGCCGCGCGGGCTCGGTGATGTTGTTGAGGCTATCGAAGAAGCTGAGCACCGCGTCGTAGGTGTCGTGCATGTCGAAGGTGGACGCATCCATCACTTCGTAGCGAATGTCCTTCTTCTGCTTCGCCGCTTTGCGTCGAGCCTCTTTGATCATGCCGGGCGAGATGTCGAGGCCGGCCATCTCGAACTCCTCGTTGGTGAGCATCTCGCACATCGTGCCCGTGCCGCAGCACACGTCGAGGATGCGATCCGGTTTCACATTTTGCTGGGACAGCAACAGCAGGTAGTAGCCGACCCACATGCGGTATGGCACCTGCTTCATCAGCTCGTCGTAATAGGGCGCGACGGGGCCGAAGCTTTCGGGCATCTCGGGCAGCGGGTTACTTGCCAAACCGCTTCAGAACTGCGTCCATCTTCCGTTCAGTCTTCATCTGATAGAAGAATAGGCCGAACCACAGCAGTAGGGGCGGGATCGATACGAGGAATTTCCAGTTGTCCATCAGAGTTGTCCAAGGCGAATTCGATAAGGCCAATCTGCACCCGCATTTTATATGCCTTGGCGCTGAGGATCGAGGTGATCGTCAAGGTGAGGATGATCGCGTAAGCATAGGCGCCACGGATCTTGCCCTCCATGATGCTCCCCGTCGGGTGAAACGACGAAGCCTTGATCTGTGGGAGGTACGGAAAGATGTAGATGAGAAAGAGAATCGGGGCTGCCGAAGCCAAAACGAAGGCGGCCGTATTGGCAGCGCGCCGAGTTTCGTCGGCCAGGCTCATCCGGAAAGCCATCATCGCCGAGTAAACAAGGAGCACGAGCAGGAACGAGGTTTGCCGCGGATCCCACTGCCACCAGATTCCCCATTGAAGCTCCGAGAAAATGATCCCGCTCAGCATCGTGAGAATCCAGAACATGAAGGTCAGGTCGTTGGCTGCCTCTGCTCGGATATCCCACTTCAGATCCTTCGTCTTCAGGTACACGAAGCTGAACCAGCAGGTCAGTCCCAGGAAAACCGTGCCCAGAATAGGGCAGGGGAAGTGCCAGAAAAAGACCCGAGCAAACTCGGGATAGGCAAAGCCCTTGGCGTCTGGGAGCAAGAAGCTCCAGACCACGACCATGCCCACGATGAGGGCGAAAAGATAGCGTAGCGCCTTATTCAACTCTTCCAAACCTGCGCATAGAGGGGCGGACCCACTGCGAACGTCATCACGGCATACGCGACAAGACCAATCCCCGCCCGAATGCCGCCTCCCAAAACTAAGTCCGTTTCAAACGGCCCGATTGCCACCCTCATCCCGCTCACTCCCATCTCCACAAGAAAGAGGAGCAGGGGAATCGCGATGACTCCGGCCAGGGTCGATCGATTGGTAGACCTCGAGACGAGCGCTCCGCATAAGGTTACCGTCCCCGCGAGCGAGGCACAGCCTCCGAAAAGAGATACGACGTAGAGCCAGGGCACCGTCAGCGGACTGTGGGTGAAACCGAAGAAAAGGAAGCTGATGATCAGCGCGGTGACAAGAATCTGAATCAGGTTAAACAGCGCCTTTCCCCAGAAAATCGCCTCGGGACGACCCATCAGGCGAAGTAGGTCGGCGGTGTTTTGCTCCTCTTCCAGAAGGAAAACCCTCGGAAGAGAGAGGATGGATGCGAAGAGGATGATCACCCAAAGAAGGGAAGCCGCGATGTCCTTGTCGATCTGCTGGTTGTAGGTGGAAAGCGAAACGGTAACCACCGTGACCAGACCGAAGACGATGTTCGTCACGATCCCGCTTTTGCTGCGAATCTCCGACCGCAGCTCCTTGCCGAGGACGGCAGTGATTTCAGAGCGCCAAGTCGAGCTCATGAGTGCCCAGCCTCCTTTCCAAGGGATCGTTCGTGGCGAGGAGCAGGCAGCCTCTTTGGGCTTGCTCCTTGACGATCTCCGCGACTAACTGTCGGCCCTTCTCATCTAGCCCGGCACCAGGTTCGTCGAGGACGAGGATGGTGGGGTTCGCCTGGATCGCCATCGCGAGCTTGACCCTTGCGCGCATTCCCGTCGAGATCTGGCTCGTGGCGAGCTCGCTCGCGTCTTGCAGTCCGATCCTCTCAAGCAGCTCGTCGCTTCGATCTGGGCAGCTCCGTAGTCGTCCCGAGAATTCGAGGTGTTCGCGGACGGTGAGCGCTGGGTAGAGCGACATATCAAGCGTCGCCATTCCCAGAGTCGTGCGCGGGTCGCCCTCGAATCGTGCCCTTCCCGAAGAGGGGGGAAGCAGGCCGGCAACGATTTTCAGAAGGGTGGATTTGCCCGCGCCATTCTGGCCCAAGACGATCAATCGATCGCCAATGCCGAGATCGAAAGTGAGGTCGCGAAACAGCCACCGAGAGCCATACCGCTTTCCCAACTTCTCAACCTGAAGCACGCCTTCCAGTATGGCTTCGGATACGCTTACCACACATGACCACCGACTTGTTGACCGGCCAACTCTCGGGCGCCGACGTTGTCGAGAGCCGACGCACTGTCGGCGACCTGCTCGACTACTGGGCCGATTCCTCCGTCGCCAGAGCTATGGCGGACGAGCCCCTGTATATGACTCAAGCCTACTTTCCAGTGCCCGACGGCACCGAGGGTGGGGTTCTTTGGGGGAACACGACCTTGTATCCGGGCAAGGTCGGAGAAGAATTCTTTATGACCCGAGGTCACTGGCATTTGAAGCGAGACCGAGGCGAACTTTGCATCACGGTTTCGGGCAAGGGCCAGATCTGGTTGATGGACGACGAACGAAACCTGACCACGGTCGAGATGACCCCAGGTTCCACTCATTGGATCGATGGGAAACTGGCTCACCGAACCGTGAACTCGGGCACCGAGCCCCTCGTCTTCTTTTGCGCCTGGCCCGCCGACTGCGGCCACGACTACGAGTCGATTCGGAGGTTCGGGTTTCGGAAGTAGAAAGCTAGCGAACGTAGGCAACCTTGCCGCCGGCCATGAGCTTTCCGTTCGAAATCTGGAACACCATAGGCTTTGCGGGAGGGCACATCAGGGTCAGGGTTCGGCCATCGGAAGACCAGGTGCCCGCCTTGTCGTGAATTCGGAACGTGCGGTTGGCGAGCAGGTCCATCACGCCGAACTGAGAGCCGTCGCTCTCTCCCGCCTCTTTGACGAAGGGCATCATGCCGCGGTCGTCGATTTTGCCACGAGTGCGCGCGTCGAGCATGTCGGGGTGGGGTTCGGGGGCTTGCCACAGGCCGACGAGTCCTCGCTCGCTGCCGGAAACGGTCACTGAAACGTTGTCATCTCCAGCGGTGATGTCGTGGAGCTGGTAGCTCCTCATCGTGCCCTTCACTAGGTACGTGACGGTGAGGCTTCCGTCCGACGGATTATATTTGCCTCTGAAATTCTGCATCGACCGCGCATACGCGTTGTCGAATTCGAACGCGGACCCTGAGTCGAGTTCGGCCAGCACTCGACTCTTGTCGGAGTTCTCGAGTTCGTTGGCCATCACCGCGCGGAAGGAGTACTGGGTCCCCGAAACTTCGAACTGGCCCTCTTGGACCATGTCGGGAGTCAGAAAGAGGTAAGTCGTTCGCCGTTCGAAACGGGTCACGTCCCACGATCCAAAGCGAAGCATCGGGTGATAGCCGGGGACTTGCATCGCCGCAACGCTTTCCAGCCAAAGCTGCGGTGCCGGCCGCGGGTTCGTGCAACCAGTTAGCAGCAGTGCCAACAAAATCGAAGTGCCCATTGTAATAAGATGACGGCCCGAAAAGTCCGTAAAGTTGCATAGGTTACTGAAGATTCCACGCGAAGTGTGTAACCTTCGCCTACGTGCGACGCTTTCCCCGTCGGACGTAGCCGACGCCTACACGCTTCGCGTGGAATCTCCAATTTCCAATCTCCAATCAGCAATTCTGCCGGGGTATCCTGCTCTGCGTGTGAAGGCGTTGCTGTCGTGGCAACGCTGAAAGATTGGGGGAAGCTGGTGAAATTCCAGCGCTGTGCCGCAACGGTTAAAGTCCGAGCGCCCACTTCACGCGAATACTGCGCATCGCCCACGAGCATGGGGCGGATGATGTAGGGCCCGCGTTGGGTCGTCGCATCTCCTTCTTCACTGCTCTCCGGCTATTGCGGGAAATAAGCAATGAAGGGAAAAGGATTTACGCTCATCGAACTGCTGGTGGTCATCGCGATCATCGCCATTCTCGCCGCCATCCTCTTCCCGGTTTTTGCCCAGGCGAAAGAAGCGGCCAAACAGACGACGTGCCTCTCCAACCAGCGCCAACTGGCGTTGGCTTGGACGATGTATGCCCAAGACAATGACGAACAGGCGTGCCTGAGCTACTACTACCTTGACAACTACAACAAAGAGGTGGCGTGGGATTTCACGCTCGACTGGTCGTTTGGCGACAAGCCGAAGGTGTCTGATGGACTTCTGGGTATATACAGTCGGTCTGGTCCCATTCACGCGTGTCCCTCGTTTCATGGCGAAGCATATGACCGGCCCTTCACGGGCTACGCCTATAACGCGAGCTACGTGGGTGGAGACGTGTTGAGTGGGATTCGGGAGTGCTCGCTGTCCCAAATTCAGCAGCCGTCGAAAACGGCGGCGTTTGCGGATGGTGGCTACGGCTGGCCGGTTCAGGGTCAGAACTACCTGCGCGCTCCCAGCGATCCGTACTATGGGGTCGGCACCGTCCACTTCCGCCACCACGGTGGCGCTGATGTGGCATACGCCGACACTCATGTGAAGTCGGCAAGGACGCGATACGTGGTCCTGCCGGGCCAGCCCGAAACGGGCGCCCTTTCCCCTGACGATTCTGCTTATGACCTTCAATAGGCCAATTCAAGGAGACAAAAAAATGAAAACAATCGTTACTTTCGCTTTCGCTTCGCTGGCCGTCTGGAGTCAGGCTCAAACTGCCGATTTCGAAGACCTATCTCTAGCTCCCAACTCCTATGAGAACGGCGCTGGGTTGGCGGGAGCAGGTTTCACCAGCCACACGATCGGCTTCAACAACAGCTACGACTCCAACTTTGGCTCGTGGGCAGGCTTCGCCTACTCCAATGTGCAAGACGCCACTACCCCCGGATTTGGCAACCAGTACGCGGCTGCGCCCGGCGGAGCTCACGGCGGTTCGAATTATGCCGTCGGGTTCTTCGATTCCTTCACCCCCACGTATCCGTCGCTCAGCACCGCGGGCAGCGCAGAGACGATCGAAGGCCTCTGGGTCACCAACGATACGTATGCGGCCCTGTCCATGCGAGATGGAGATTCCTTCGCCAAGAAGTTTGGGGGCGCGACCGGAGGCGACGCGGACTGGTATCTGCTCACCGCCATCGGTTACCGTCACGGCATCGAGACCGGCACGTCGAGCTTCTATCTCGCCGACTATCGCTCGACTGACAACAGCCAGGACTACATCGTCTCGGATTGGCGACACTGGGACCTGTCTAGCCTCGGCGCGGATACGCTCAGCTTTTACGTTACGGGTAGCGACGTCGGTGCCTTCGGCCTGAACACGCCCTCTTACTTCGCGATCGACGACGTGCAGGCGACTCCGGAGCCGGCGACGTTCGCGGTGCTGGGCCTCGGGTTGGTAGCTGTGGTCAGAAAGCGAGCGAAGCGATGAGCCGATTTCAGGCGGAGGCGACGTGTAGCGTTGGCGTCGCCGCCAACCTTCCGGATCGTCGGCGGGGACGCCGACGCTACAGCGGAGGGACTCTGCTCCGCAGTATATTTGCCTCGATTGTAGGGTTTGTTGCGACTACAGCCAACGCCCAATACGCCTCCCACGGGATTGCGGCGACGAGCCCGCTCTTCACTGGATGGGCGACCGGCGTCAGCAACCTTACGCGCGGTCCACAAAATATCGCCAACTCCGGACTCGGCCTTGCGAGCTTCGGTACTGCCGCCGCGGCCATCGGCGCACCAGATGGCTGGCTCGGTGCGGTGAGCCTGGGCGACGGCGGGTCGATCACGGTGACGTTCGGCAAGCCAATCGCGAACGCTGCAGGCGCGGACTTTGCCGTGTTCGAGAACGGTTTCATTAGCGGAAACCTCATCTACGCGGAGCTCGGGTTCGTGGAAGTTAGCTCCAACGGTAAAGACTTCTTCCGATTCGCCAGCACGAGTCTCACCCAGACGACCACACAGACGGGCGGATTCGGGGGCACTGATCCCACCAAAATCAACAACCTCGCCGGTCAGTTCGTGGCGTTCGAAGGCACTCCCTTTGATCTCGATGAGCTCAAGTACGTGTCGCCCCTTCTCGACGTGAATGACATCATTTCGGTACGGATCATCGACGTCGTGGGAAGTCTCGACGATCGGTACGCCACCTTCGACAGCCACGGCAACAAGATCAACGATCCGTGGGCGACACCCTTCGCTTCGTCCGGGTTCGATCTGGATGCAGTGGGGGTTATCCATGCGGTCCCGGAGACGCCAACCGTCTTGGCTCTAGGTATTGGCGTTGTCCTCATTTTCCCGAGACGACGAAGAAGCCGACTTTAATACCGTGTAAGTTCAATCTACCCAGTTATAATGCTGGTAGCGGCTTCTCTGAGAACCAAGCCGTGGAGGCCTTTTTGAGCCACCCTGCGAACGAACTCCACCTGCGTCAAGCGCCTTGGGAAAATCCGGAAGTTCGCAGCGTTCTCGACACCATGGTCGAGTACTTCGTCGCCATCGACCGGAACTACACGATCGTTTTTGTGAACCGCTCCCTCGAAGTGCCTTTTAAAGGAGCGGCGGAATCGTTGCTCGGAATGAGCCCCTGGCAACTTTGGCCGGAGATGAAGGGCACCGTGTTGGAGCAGTCGCTTTCCAGCACATTCTCGACGGGAATTCCCTCGCGCTTCGAATTCGTCACCCCCAATTCGAAGATTTGGGTCGAGGTCAACGCCTATCTCGCGGGCGACTACCTCCACCTCTACGTCACCGACATCTCGGCGAAGAAGCGGGCCGACGCGGAGCTTGCCGAGTCCGAACGGAACTATCGCAGCATTGTCGACGCGCTTCCTCAAATTGCCTGGGTGGCCGAAACCGATGGTCACGCTTGGTACTTCAACGCCCGATGGTATGAATACAGCGGCATCGACCCAGCAGCGCCTTATGAGCCGTCGAAGTTTATCCATCCAGAAGACCTTGACAGAGTTATTCGGTCGCGTACGGTCGCCTATGAGAGCGGAACCAGCTACGCCGCCGACCTTCGGTTAAGAGGCCGTGATGGTCAGTATCGCTGGCATCACACTCGCGCCGAACCGATCCGAGATGGCGACGGAAAAGCCGTGCGCTACGTGGGCACAAGCGTGGATTTTCACGCCGAGCGGCTGGCAACCGAGGCGTTGCAAGAGGCGGAAGAACGTCTCCGATACATCACCGACTCGGTCCCTGCCCTCATCGCATTCGTCGACAGCAGCCTGATCTATCGATTCGTAAACCAGACTCACGAGCGGTTCTTCCTCAAGGGCAAAGAGGAACTACTCGGCATGAGCTTCGACGACGTTCATGGCGTTGAACTCATGCCGTTTGCCCAAAAGGCTCTGGCCGGGGAGAAGCTTCAATTCAACGGCTGGATCGACTACCCGGTTGGCCGCCGGTTTGTGAACATCGACTACGTCCCTCAGATCTCTCCCGCCGGGGAGGTTGACGGCTTCTTCGTTCTCACAAGCGATATCACGGAGAGCGCGGAGGCGGGGGAACGATTTCATGGCTTCGTCAAGGCGATCCCTCAGATCGCGTGGTCGGCGAACGCGGAGGGCGTTTTCGAGTTCTTCAACGACCAGTTCTATGAGTACACCGGCATCTCTGCCGACGACAAACTGGATGCGGGCTGGAGCCATATCATCCATCCAGAAGACTTGGCGCAGTCCGCCGCGGCGTGGAATCACACTCTGAAAGAAGGGGTCGGTTCGCAGAACGAGTTTAGGCTCCTGTCTCGAAGCGGTGAGTACCGGTGGTTCCTCGGCCGAAGTGTGCCGATACGGGACGCCGATGGCAAGATCCTGCGTTGGTTTGGCACCGCCAACGATGTCCAAGAGCAGAAATCCCACTCCGAGGTGTTTCGGTTTCTCTTCGATCTCACCGCCGCAACCCGCGATCTACGCGAGCCGGACGAAATAATGGACTACACGGTTCGCATGCTCGGCGAACATCTTCACACGTCGCGCTGCACCTATGCCGAGGTCCTTGAGGACAACGACACTCTAACAAATTTGCACGACTGGGCGAGTGGAGTGCCAACGATCGCCGGTATCGACTTCCAACTTCACCGCTTTGGTTCGTTTGTAACCGGACCGCTGGTTGACGGGCGCATGATCGTGTCTACGAACGTGGCGGAAGACGCCACCAAACAGAGCGACCGAGAGGCTCTTGAGTTCATCAGTGTGAGGGCCCTCGTCGCCACTCCGTTAATGAAGGAAGGACGCCTGATCGCGATCCTGTCCGTCCATTCGGATCGGGTCAGGGAGTGGACCCAGGAAGATCTCCATCTCATACAGCTTGTCGTCGAGCGTTGTTGGGTTGAGGTGGAACGTGCCCGAGCCGAACGACGCGTCCGACAAAGCGAGACGCGACTGCGACGGATTCTGGAAGCGGCAACCGTCGGAGTGATCGTCAACGATCGCCGGGGCACCTTCACCTACGCGAATCCGCCGCTCCTCAGTTTGCTTGGCTATGAAGTAGAAGATCTCGAGCAAGGGCGGCTCTGCTGGGATCTCATCCAAGCTCCGGATAGAAAACACAAGGATGACGAGGCGCTGGAGCAACTCCGCGAGAGCGGATCGTGCCTGCCCTACGAGACGGAGCTTGTCGCGAAAGGCGGTAAGCGGGTGCCGGTTTATGTCGGTGCGGCTTTCGTCTTCGACGAGACCACTCAAGACATTTCCGGCGCGTCCTTCATAACCGACCTGACCCCTCTCAAGGCCGCCCAACGTGATCTCGAAGAGCTGAACCGCGACCTCGATCAGCGCGTTCGAGATCGGACCGCGGAGCTCAAAGCGGCCAACGAAACCCTCGAAGCGTATTCCCACCACGTTGCTCACGACCTTCGGGGCCCGCTTCGGGCAATCGCATCGACGAGCCGCATCCTCGAAGAAGACTTCGAGAAGGTTCTCCCGGACGAAGCGGTCAATCTGCTTCACCGGCAGATCAAGGCCGCCGGGAAACTGGGCCAACTCATCGACGATCTCTTGCGTATCTCTCGCCTGTCCCGAGCCGAGATGGTGCGCTCCCAAATCGACCTGAGCAAGATGGCGAGGGATGCGACCGACGAGGCACTCGACCTTCACTCTGAGAGCAGTGCGAAGGTAGAGATCCAGCCCAAAATGACGGTCGAAGCCGACCCGAGTTTGCTTCGATTGGCGATGCAGAACCTCATCGAAAATGCGATCAAGTACTCGCCTTCGGGGGGCACGATACGGGTGGGAACGAAGGGCAAGGGAGTCTTCTTCGTTGCCGATCAGGGCATCGGGATCGACATGGCCTATGCCGACAAGATCTTCGAGCCCTTCCAGCGCCTTCACCGGGACGAGGATTTCAAAGGGACCGGCGTTGGCCTCTCGAACGTGATGCAGGTCATCACTCGGCACGGTGGCAAGGTGTGGGTCGAGAGTCGGCCGGGGAAGGGCGCAACGTTTTACTTCACGTTGGAATAGCCCTCTGGGGGAGACGTTCTACGCGAAGCGTGTAGGCGTCGGCTACGCCCGACGGACGGTTTGGCACGTAGGTCACCGTGCCACGCCAGGCGATCAGAGTGGTTCCGCGGTTGACCGCCGAACTACCAACTCGGTATCGAACTTCTTCCCGACAACGTCGAGCCCGTTGAGTAGCCCTACGACGGCCCGAGCAGCGGCGGCGCCCATTTCCTCCATCGGTTGGCGCACCGTCGTCAGCTGAGGAATGAGGATCTGGGCGGAGATCGCGTCGTCGAAGCCGGTGACGCTGAGATCTTGAGGGATCCGCAACCCGAGCTCGGCGGCTGCACGATACACGCCAACCGCATTTTCGTCGTTCCCGCATACGATTGCGGTCGGCCGATTCGGGGATTTCAGGAGGCGAAGCGCCGCTTCGTAACCGCCAGCGGGAGAGAACTCCCCGTTGATCAGCCACTTGGATTCAACCGCAAGCCCGCACTCGGACATTGAGCGCTTGAACGCCTCCAATCTCTCGGCCCCGTCCCGGCTAAGGGGGTCACCGTGGATGTGAGCGATCTTGCGATGCCCAAGACCCTCTAGGTGCTGTACCGCAAAGCCAATGCCCTGATCGTTGTCGGCCACGTAACACGGGATCGATTCTTCGAATTCGCCGTAAATCACCGCGAACGGAACGCCAGCATTCTTCACTCTGTTCAGCACCGGCGAATCGGGAGGTGGGGCCAAGAAGATGAGGCCGTCTACGCGGCCATCGAGGAGGACATCTGCCTGTTGGTCAGCGTCGGTTGGGGACGTGTGGGTGTAGAGGAGGGCATCGTATTCGAGCACCTCGAGTTCATTGACGATCCCGTTGAAGCAAGATTGGAAGTAAGGGATCACCGTCAGACCCTTGGTGACCACGGCCGGCAGCACACCAAGGGTCATCGTGCGCCCCGCGGCAAGGGACCGAGCGATGCGGTTCGGCCGGTACCCCATCGCTCGCGCAGTTTCCACCACGCGCCGTTTGACTTCATCGGTGACCGGCCGGGGCCCCCCGTTGAGCGCATAGCTCACGGTGCTGATCGACAGGCCTAGCTTCTCAGCTATGTCTTTTAGTTTTGCGGCCATCTGGAAAGAAGCATCTTGCGAAGCGCTTCGATTATACGACAGGGTTTCGGGGAGCTAAACTTAGTCAATGAGTCAGCCTTACGATCGCGTCTTTAACTTCTCCGCTGGGCCATGCACCCTGCCCGTCGAGGTCCTCGAAGAAGCTCGGGATGGCCTGATGAACTACAAGGGAACCGGGATGAGCGTGATGGAGATGAGCCATCGCTCTAAGCCATTTGAGACGATCATTCAGGAAGCTGAAGCTGACCTGCGCACGCTTCTGGGCGTCCCTTCGGGCTACAAAGTTCTCTTCCTCACGGGCGGCGCAAGCATGCAGTTCAGCATGGTGCCGATCACATTCCTGGGCGGCGGAACTGCCGACTACGTGATCACCGGAGCGTGGGGCAAGAAGGCGCTGGAGGCAGCTCGACTGGAGGGCGATCCGAAGGTGGTATTTGACGGCAAGGCGGACAACTATAACGACGTGCCCGACTTCGCTTCTCTCGCGCTGGCCGGAGAAGCCAAGTACGTCCACTACACGAGTAACGAGACGATCCAGGGTGTTCAGTTCCAGTCGTCTCCGACGACGTCGGCGCCTCTCGTGTGCGATATGTCGTCGGACATCGTCTCGAAGCCTGTCGACGTGAGCAAGTACGCGCTCATCTACGCGGGCGCCCAGAAAAATATGGGACCAGCCGGTGCAACCGTGGTCATCTTGCGGGATGAGATGCTCGCCAAGGTCCCCGAGAAGATGCACCCAATGCTCGACTACAAGGTGCAGGCGGAGAACGACTCGCTCTACAACACGCCGCCCTGTTGGACCATCTACATGTGCGGCCTGGTGTACAAGCACCTGCTCAAGACGGGCGGCCTTGAAGGCGCTCAGGCGCGCAACGAAGCGAAGGCAAAGGTGATCTACGATGCGATTGACGCCGGTTACTACAAGGGTCACGCGGTCAAGACCTCTCGGTCGCGAATGAACGTCACCTTCACGCTTCCCAGCGAGGAAGCTACCGACGCCTTCTTGAAGGAAGCGAAGGCGGCAAAGCTCGACGGACTCAAGGGCCACCGATCGGTGGGCGGAATCCGCGCCAGCATTTACAACGCATTCCCGCTTGAGGGCGCTCAGGCGCTGGCGAGCCTCATGGCCGATTTCGCGAAGCGAAACGGCTAAACCGGTATGCGAGGGACACTGCTCAATACGGCTACGGTCACGGTCGGCGGCCTCGCCGGCCTTGCCCTTAGTTCGTATGTCCCGGCCAACTACGAGCAAGTTGCACTCACTGGCTTGGGTTTGGTTGTTGTCGGGCTTGGGATCAAGATGTTTCTCGAAACCAAGAACATCCTGATCATCGCCGCATCGGTTGCTTTGGGTGGCATCATCGGCTTGGCCCTCGGACTCAGTGCGGGGCTTGACGCTTTCGCCGAATGGGCGCGACATAGTCTGGGGGGCGGCGGTCACTTCAATGAGGCGATCATCACCACCAGCATCCTGTTCTGCGTCGGCCCGATGACGCTTCTCGGCTGCATGCAAGATGGCATTGAAGGGAAGATTGAGTTACTTGCGATCAAATCGACTTTGGATGGAATCGCGGCGTTCTTCTTCGCCGCAACCTTAGGTGCCGGCGTCCTCGTCACTGCCATCGTTTTGCTTGTCGTTCAGACCCTACTCACCCTATTGGCCAAGCGGCTGCAGAATTTCGCCAAGGATGAAGAGCTGATCGCCGAGGCGTCTGCCGCAGGAGGAACGATGATGATGGCGATTGGGCTTGGGCTGCTGGAGATCAAGAAGATTGCCACCCCAAACTATCTTCCCGCGCTCGTTCTGGCCCCGCTGTTCGTCTTGATTGGAAGACGCATGACTCTTCGCAAGGCGGCGGCAATCTAGGATGAATGACTTCCAAACCCCTTACTGGGCGCAAGGACTTCCCGACGGATTCTATTTGAAATTCCTGGGTATGCAGGCGTGGCAGTGGCTCGCCCTCGCCCTCCTGCTCGTCATCGCTTACATCTTCAAAGGGGTCGGCAAGCTTATCGCCATTCGGCTGATGAAATGGCGCGACCACTTCTCGGCCACCAAGCTCTCGGAGGCCACCAAGGCGGCGATTCGCCGGTCGTCGGGAATTCTCGCGGCGACCCTCATCGTCTACCCCCTGCTGCCCGAGCTGGTGTTGCCCAAGACGCCCGAGCATCACATCCGGGTCGCCATGGAAGCGATCACGATCGCCGCCCTCGTGCTGCTCGCTTACGGACTCTGGGACGCCGTCTGCGATACGATCGCCGAGCGAAGCGCGAACGTTTCCTCCCGAGCCGAGCGCTTGCTCGTGCCGATGACCCGGAAGTTCGTCCGCTTCCTCATTCTCGTTGGTGGCCTGCTTATCGGTCTCGGAGTGGTGTTCGAGGTCAACGTGGCTGGCCTCATCGCTGGTCTTGGCATTGGTGGCCTCGTCGTGGCGCTCGCCGCGAAAGACTCGGTCGAGAACATCTTTGGCTCCCTCACCATCCTCTTCGACATGCCCTTCGCCATCGGTGATTGGGTGAAGATCGACAAGGTCGAGGGCATCGTGGAGGAGATCAACCTCCGGTCTACCCGGATCCGAACGTTCGAGGATTCGGTCATCACCCTCCCGAACGCGAACCTCATTCGCGCCTCGGTGGAGAACGTCAGCTCCCGCCGCTGGCGAAGGCAGAAGTTCTATCTCCGCCTCAGCTACGACAACAAGCCGGAGCAGGTGCAGCAGCTGTGCGACGGACTGTTGAAGTACATCGAAGCCCAGGAATCCATCCAGCCTGGCCGCTCGATCGTCGGCCTCAGCGAGATGGACGAGCCCTCGATGGGGCTGCTCATTCAGTGCTATTTCGATGCGAGTAGCCAGACGGACGAAGTGCAGATTAAACACGACCTGATGAAGGAAGCCCTGAGGTTGCGCGACCATATCCACTTCGAGTTCTCAGCCGCTCCCAGACCGTTGGACCCTATCCTCCCCTCGAAGAAGACCTTGGATTGAAATAGCCCACGGCTCCAGCATCCCTTCGGGATGAGCGGCCCAAGCCTTGATGTATGGGGGGCTTTGGGGTTTGGTAGGTTGGCGAAAGAATCGTATCGGTACCGGGCTTTTTGCTCTGACTCTAGTGGACAATACGCCTTAGGATGTCCCCTGCTACTCGCCTTGCATCCCTCGCCCTACCTGGGCTGCTCATTTCATTCGTTTACGCTCAAACCACCCTTCAAGAGATGCCACGTTACGACCGATACTCGAAGCTCAACTCGCAGATTAACGGCTCCGTGAAGCGCGGTGCCCTCACCGTCCGATGGGCGGATGATGGGAAGAGTTTCACCTACACCAAGGACGACAAAACTTATCGGTACGACATCGATAAGAAAGCGGAGAGCGAGACCGACAAGGAAGAACCCGCACGTCCGACTGGCGGACGTCGCCGCGGCGGTGGGGGAGGCGGCGGAAACCCAGAGCGGGGTCGGCAGTTTGCCATCGCGATGTCAAACGACGGGAAGTCGAAGGCGACCACCCGGGATCGCAACGTTTACGTAAGCGACGCGGACGGCAAGAACGAAGTCGCGGTGACCACCGAGGGCAGTGTCGTCAACCGAATCAAGTACGGCATCGCGAGCTGGGTTTACGGCGAAGAGCTAGGCGTTCGTCAGGCGATGTGGTGGTCTCCCGACGACAAGAAGCTTGCGTTCTATCGCTTCGATGAGAGCCAGGTGAAGGATTACTTCCTCGGCTACGACCAAACGAAGATTCAGGACACCCTGGACCAAGAGGCGTATCCGAAAGCGGGGGCGCCAAACCCGAAGGTTGTTCTCTATGTTTACGATGTGGCCACCAAGACCACGGTCACGATCGGCACTGATTTCGACAATGGGTCGGCGAAGGAGCTTGGCGAGTACGTTTACGACGTTAAATGGTCGGCAGATGGCAAGGAGCTGTACTTCAACCGCACCAACCGAAAGCAGAGCGTGATGGAGTGGTGTGCGGGCGACCCGGCCACCGGAAAATGCCGCACCATCGTGGCCGAAAGCCAGCTTCAGAGCTGGGCAGAGAACCACCCCGAGTGCCGCTTCCTTGCCGACAACCAGCGGGTGATTTGGAGCAGCGAGCGCAACGGATACAAAAATTACGATCTGTACGACGTGAGCGGCAAGCTCATCAATCCCCTCACCCAAGGTGACTTCGACGCGGGCAACATTATCTCGGTCGATGAGAAAGCCAAGGTCATGTTCTACATGGCTCGCGACGGCGAGAATGCCTACCTGGGTCAGCTTCACCGCGTGGGCCTCGATGGCAAGGGCGACGTGCGCCTCACCGATCCGTCTCTAAACCACACCGTTTCAGTTGCGCCGGATGGCAAGCACTTCGTAGATGTCGCCGAGAAGACGGACACTCCTCCGGTTACCAAACTGCTCGACGAGAAAGGCAAAGAGATCGCGACGCTCATGCAGAGCGACCTCACCAAGTTCAACGAGCTTGGCTTGAAGAAGTCGGAGCGGTTCACCTACAAAGCGGCAGATGGCGTGACAACCCTGTACGGCACCCTCAGCTTCCCGTCTGACTTCGATCCCGCCAAGAAGTACCCTCTCCTCGTGAGCGTTTACGGCGGCCCCGAATCGGGCGGCGGAGAAGAGCGGTTTGCGTTGCCGTCTTCAATCACCGAGATGGGCTTCTTGGTAGTGAGTTTCGAGGGACGAGGCACCAACGGCCGTGGCAAGGCGTTTCGAGATGCGGTTTACGGCAAACTCGGGGTCGTCGAGATCGACGATCAGGCGGTCGGCGTGAAGTTCCTCGCTCAGCGGCCGTACATTGATGGCAAACGGGTCGGAATCTTCGGCACCTCCTACGGCGGCTACTTCTCGGCGATGTCGATTCTCCGCTACCCAGACGTCTACCACGTCTCGTGCGCAAGTTCTCCGGTCACCGATTGGCGCAACTACGACTCAATCTACACCGAGCGCTACATGGGCCTGCCGGATGCCACCGAAAACCTCGCGGGTTACGACGCGGGCTCCGCGATGACGTATGCGAAGAATCTAAAGGGTCGCTTCATGCTGTACTTCGGAACCGCCGATAATAACGTCCACCCCTCGAATTCGGTGCAACTCGCGCAGGCCTTGAATCGGGAGTTGAAGCGGTACGACATGATGATCGGCCCTGATCAGGGCCACAGCGGCATGAACTCCACCCGCATGTGGGAGACCTTCGTGCAATACCTCATCCTCGACGCTCCCAAGGATCCGCTCACCTTCGCCTGGAATGCGAAGGCAAGCGAGCGCAAAGCCCGGAAGCGATAAAAGAACCCCTCACCCCCCGGAGGGGAGAGGGGTTCTGAGGTTACGGCGCCGCGACGACCGGTGCGATTCTTACGTTGTCCAACGCGGCCCCGTCCTGGCCGATGACGGGTCCGCAGATGAACTTCACGCTGTGAATACGCGGTGTGCTGAACGCGACGGTGAACGTCTCGCCGCCGGCATCTTTGATCGTCGTCTGGCCGATCATCGTCCCGTTGACGTCGAAGGCCTGCAGCGTCATATCTAGGTTGACGTTGCCGTCCAGGTCCCCGGTGACCGAAACCGACTTGGTCACTCCCGGCACATTGGCGTTGAGCGGGTCACTGAAAACGATCTGGATCGGATTGGCCTGATCGTAGGTGACATGGCCGTCGAGGGTGACCGCCGTGAAGCCATTGGGCGGGCTCGGCGCGGCGTTCTCTGCTCCCAGGTTGACCAGGGCGCAGTAGCCGACCGCCGAAGTGAACGTGGCTCCAAATTGGCTCTGATACTGGTTCGTCAGCCGGGTGGAGGGGTCGACCGCAGTACCCTGGAGGAACGGGCCGCCGAGCGTTAGGTCGTCGAAAGTCATCAACATCTCGGGCCCATTCGGATCGTTGTTCACGGTTACAAATGCAACGGAACTGGTGATCCCGTCGACCGCCACTTGCGCTGAGGTTATTCCAAGTTTCTTAGCGGTGGCAGCACCATCATCGGTGGTCGACAAAATGGTTGCGTCTCCCGTGGTCCATAGGGCGGACCCCGGACTTACCGCGATGATATTGTTTTGAGCATCTTTCGCGGTGAATGCCAGGTTGCCGCTCGATCCGGCTACGAATGTCTGGCCGGCAACAACCACTACCGAACTGATCGTGTTCGCCGTCGTCACGGTGCCGATGCCGTTCCCGTTCGCGTCGATAGTGACGCTCGCGGTCCCCGTCGCTACGACATCTCCGGCACCGTTGACCTGATCGTAGAAACGAACGGTGAGCGGGAAGGTGCCAACCTTGGATGAAGCTCCCGGGTTGTAGTTTAGGGTGTACGCCCCTGGGTCGTCGCGACGATCAATTTCGGCGGTGTAGTTGCCACCACCGGGTTTCGCACCGGTTAGGGTCACCACGGCCGAGAGAGCGGACGATGGACCACTCGTCGCGCGAGAGCGCGCGGCCCATCCGAGGGAGAACTTGAGGGTGGGACTGGCGGGCGTCGCAGTGCCTCCACCTCCTCCGCACCCCACGCAAGAAACGGCAAGAACCAAAGTCAGAAACCAGAACAATCGCGACGCTGCCATAGTGTTTCGCAGCATATCACGGTTGCCAACCCTCCACTACCAAATCCTCAGCGGCGATCCTCGAAGGGGTCGTAGGCGTCATCATAAGGACATGTCAAAGGGGATGACTTCAATGGAGGTGCCGACCGAAAGGGCGGTGCTCGTCTTGGTCAATGAGGACGACTCCGAGGACACGGTGGTCGAAGAAGAACTCGAAGGGTTGTGTGAAGCGGCCAATGTCGAGCCGGTCGCCCACATCCGACAGAGGCTAGATCGACCTTACAAGGGCACCTATGTCGGCAAGGGCAAGGTCGAAGAGATCAAGGCATTGGTCGACGATGTCGACGCGGACGTCGTGATCATCGACGCCGAACTATCCGGCATTCAGGCTCGAAACCTTACCGACAAATTCGAGCGCAAAGTCATCGACCGAACCCAGCTCATCCTCGACATCTTCGCTCGACGTGCGAAGACTCGGGAGGGAATGCTGCAGGTGGAGCTCGCGCAGCTCACCTACATGCTTCCCAAATTAATGTCCGTGTACACCAAGTTCGAGCGCCAGAAGGGCGGTATCGGTATGCGTGGTCCGGGCGAAACGAAACTCGAATCGGACCGACGAGTTGTGCGCGATCGCATCGCTCGCCTCGAGAACGAAATCGAGGATGTGAAGCGCATTCGCGACCAGCAGCGCGCCAGCCGTCGCAAGCACCCGTTCCCCTTCGCTTCGATCGTCGGCTATACGTCGGCGGGAAAGTCGACTCTGATGAACAAGCTGTCGGGCACCGAACTGCTTGTGGACGCCATGCCGTTCGCGACGCTCGACCCAACCACCCGGAAGATCGACCTGCCCGATGGTTACGCGGTGTTCCTCACCGACACGGTTGGCTTCATTCGCAACCTCCCGACCGACCTGGTTGCCGCGTTCCAATCGACTCTCGAAGAGACGGCAGTATCCGACTTGATCCTCCACGTGGTCGACGTGAGCATCCCGGCTTGGGATGTCCAGCGAGATGCCGTCATGACGACCCTTGAGACGCTGGGGGCGTCCGGGAAACCAACGATCACCGTCTTTAATAAAATTGATCGCTTGCCAAACCGAATAGTGGTGGATCGCCTCGTCGCCGAATTCCCCGATTCGGTAGCGATCTCGGCAGTCACCGGGCTCGGGATCGATGACCTGCTCTCCGCAGTTAAGGGGATGGTGCAGAACATGCTCGGCATGGTCGAGGCCCTCGTCCCCTACAGCGAGTCGTCGCTGGTGCAGGACTGCTACGACTACGGTCGCGTCCACGAGGTGGAGTACCGCGAGAACGGGATTTACGTGCGTGCCGAGCTAGTGGCCGAAATGCGCCAGAAAGTCGGACGGTTCGCGATCACCCCGTGACGATCTCCGAGTGGCTTCGGTCCGCGGGTTCTCGCTTGGAGGCTTCCGGCATCGAGTCGTTTCGCCTGGAGGCGCAACTTCTGGCCGCCCATGTTCTCGGTACCGACCGGTCGTTTCTGCTTGCTCATCCAGATGAAGAATTCAATGAGTTAGCGGGAGAGTCGGTCCTTTTGCGGCGTTTAGCGGGGGAGCCCCTAGCTTATATTCTTGGCTGGCGGGAGTTCTATGGCCGGCGCTTTTCGGTGGGGCCATCCGTACTCATACCGAGGCACGACACCGAGATTCTCGTGGAGGCGGCCCTGGAGTTCCTTGGGACACGTCCTGGCGCAAGTGTGCTGGATATCGGCACCGGCTCCGGGTGCATTGCGGTGACCCTGGCCCTTGAGGCGCGATGTCAGGTGACCGCCATCGACATCTCACTCGAAGCTCTCGAAACCGCCCAACGAAACGCCTCCGATCTTGGAGCGGATGTGCGGTTTGTGAAGAGCGATGGCTTCGCTGAGTTGCTTGATCAAACGTATGATCTCATCGTTTCGAACCCTCCCTACATCGGTTCCGAAGAGCAGCTTCCGCGAGAGGTCATTGATTTCGAGCCCCGAGGCGCACTGATCTCAGGTCAGACAGGGTTGGAGTTTTACGAGCGATTGGCTGGCGAAGCTGGGGACCATTTGAAGGGGCGCTTGATTTTGGAGGTCGGCTACATGCAGGCGTTTGCCGTGGAGGACTTGTTTGTCGGCAAGGGTTGGCGGCATGTCGAGACGAGAAGGGACATGGCCCTCATCGACCGTGTCGTGGTCTTCGAGCGGTAGTCCAGTCCAGGAACCCCTCGCCCCTCCGGGGGAGTCGGATTGTTAAAGAGGACGCCCTAGATGTAGCGTTGGCGTCCCCGCCGACGATCCGGAAGGGCTTGTCACAGGTTCAAAACTTGCGGATTAACCGCTGCCGGCACATCATCGGCGGGGGCGCCGACGCTACATTTAGGCGCCTCCTTTTACAATCCAATCCTCGCTACGCGAACGGCACCATCTCCGGAGTGCTGAGACCCAAGCACTACTCTTTCTGCGAGAAGTTCAGAGCCTACTTCGCTACGACCGGGCGCATCGTCATCTGGGCGATCTTCGACGCTGACGACACCAGCACGTTCAGTACGTAGTCGCGACCCGCGACCGAGGCGATGTAGGTAACCCAGGTGTCTTTGCCCTGCGACTCCTCGCCCACAAACGCCAGCGACTTCAAATCCTTGAACACCGCGAGCCCTCCCGGCCCGAAGGTTTTGGCTCGCGAGGTGTTCATGGGGATGGTTACATCGGACTCGAGATAGTTGCTATCCGGGTCGGCAACCGCCAACTTGGAGAGGCCCATCTTCACTGCCGCCGTTCGCTTCTCATCGGGGTCGGGCTTGGTTGTGGGAGTTGCGGGGACAAGCGTAGGGTCGAGGAGCTCGGCGATGTGTCGGGTCATTCCCTCCCCGCCTACTGGATAGAGGTTCGAGAGCATCACTACCGAGAGGTGGGCGGTCATGAAACGGCTGAAGCCGGCACTGTAGCCAGACGAGTTGCCGCCGTGGCCGACATAGGCGGGGGTGCCGTGGGTGCCCAGGAACCAACCCATCCCGTACGGTCTTGGACGGCCGCTGTTCAGTTGGCCCGGGCTCCAGATCGCGTCGTAAGACGAGGGCTTGAGAAGCTTGTGCTCGGCGAGGGCGGCGTCCCACTTGGCCATGTCGGCAACTGTGGAGGCAAGGGTGCCGTCTGAGTTGATGCTACCGCTCATCCCCTTCGCGCGAATGAGCTGCCCGGCGTCGAACATGTACCCCTTGGCCCGATTCGGCAGCACGAGGTACGGGTTCAAGAAAAGCGTGTGGTCCATCCCAAGGGGCTTGAGGACTCGCTCGGTGACGAAGTCGGTGTAAGGCTTCCCAGAAACCTTTTCGATCACGTAGCCCATCAGTGCGTAGTTGGTGTTGCTGTATGCCCACGCCGATCCCGGCTGGAAGTCGAGCGGCACCTTCGAGAGATCGCCGATGAATTTCGCCTGATCGAACTCGTCCACCAACCCAAGTCCCGGCATGAGGACGTACTCGGGAAGGCCGGACATCTGGTTGAGCATGTGCCGCAGAGTGATGCCGCTCCAGCTTGGCGGCGTGTTCGCGACGTACTTGGAGACGGGATCGCTCAGCGAGAGTTTGCCCTCCTCGATGAGCAGCATGGTTGCAAAGGAAGTGAACTGCTTGGTGATGCTGCCAATCTCGAAAACGTTGTCAACGGTGCACGGCACGTTGAGCTCGACATCTACGAGGCCGTACGCCCGACTGTCCACGAGCTTCCCGTTTCGCATGATGCCGACGGTCACCGCGGGGATGTGTTGCCGCGTCATCTCGCCCTTGATGTAGTCGTCCACGGCGTCCGCATGGGACACCGCGGCAAAGAGCACAAAGAGAGAAATGGCGGTCGGCTTCACTGCCTCAATTTACGTTGGTGCGTGCGATGGGGTGGCTGTAGAGCCGCAGAAAGTCGAAAAGCTACAACCGCTCGGGCATCATCTGGGCCATCTGTCGCTCGAGGGGATCTTCCGAGTCTTCAAAGCGTCCGCGAACCGCGAGGCGGTCTGCCTCGGGTTTGTTCTGATTCAGCTTTGCCTTCGCATCCCACCTCTTGACCGGCATGCGAAACGCGACTATCCCTGAGATCTTCTTCCGAAGGAACTCGCGATCGGTGCTCTCGGGATTTGAGCCTCCCAGACTCGGATCGAAAACCTGCACCATCCCCGAAAGATGTTCGATGACCGCATCCGGATCGTCGAGGATCTCGGGGGTGCCGTACGCGTGGACTGCTACATAGTTCCAGGTCGGCACGTTGGGCTTAGTCTCGTACCAAGACGGCGAGACGTACCCGTGGGGGCCGGCGAAGATGGCAAGGGCCTTAGTGCCGAAGGCCCGCCAATGCGGGTTCGCCCGGGCAACGTGTCCGATAAGGATGTCTTCGTGAAGCATCAGAGGCAGGTGAGTCGCAATCGGCTCGCCGTCGATATTAGACACTAACGTGGCAAACGCATTTGCCCTCACGATTTCGTGGATCGTTGCGACGTCGTCGATTCGGAAGACCTCGGGGATGTACACATTCCAATTGTGACCGCACGCGCTATAACCAAAGCGTGAAGCGATGCATCGTGATTGTCATGGATGGCTGTGGGGCGGGCGAGGCTCCGGACGCGGCTCAGTTCGGGGATAACGACCACCCGGCGACGGTGCGGCACGTTTGGGAGACGGTGGGCGGGTTCGACGCGCCGAACCTTGCCGCTTGTGGATATCTCGCCGCCTGCGGCATCCCGGTAGCAGCAGCCAATGCTCGATACGGCCGGTTGCGCGAGGTGAGTATGGGCAAGGACTCGGTGACCGGGCATTGGGAGATGATGGGGATCGTCACCGCGACTCCTTTTCCAACCTATCCGAATGGTTTTCCCAAAGATCTGGTGGACGCGTTCGAAGATCGCATTGAGCACCAGGTGCTTGGAAACCGACCCGCCAGTGGAACTCAAATCATCGACGAGTTCGGCGCCGAGCACATGCGGACGGGCAAGCCGATTCTGTACACGAGCGCGGACAGCGTGTTCCAGATCGCCTGCCATGAAGAGATCATTCCGATCGAGCGGCTGTATGAGATTTGCCGGATCGCCCGGGAGCTGTGCGTGCCGCCCAATGCGGTAGCGCGGGTCATTGCTCGGCCGTTCATCGGCGACGAGAAGAGCGGATTCACGCGAACTGAGAGGCGGAAGGACTTTCCCCTACCCGCTCCGCCCAATTTGGTCGACGAGATCGGGAATGTGTACGGCGTCGGCGTCGTGCCTGAGCTATTCGACCATCGCAACTTCCGGGCGACCCCCCGCACCCAGAACAACGCGCAACACGAGATCGCACTCAACGAGGCCCTGAAGTCGGATGCGCGGTTCATTTTCGCCAACTTCGAAGACTTCGACATGCTTTACGGTCACCGCAACGACCCCATTGGATTTGCGAAATGTCTCGAAGGTTTTGACAAAACACTCGGGTCGCTTAAGGAGCGGCTTGGAGCGGACGACTTGCTGATCCTCACCGCCGATCATGGCAACGATCCGACTTCAGCCTCGACCGATCACTCGAGAGAGTACGTTCCGGTGGCAATTCTCGGGAGTTCGCCTGCGACTCTTGGCGATGTGGAAGGCATGATGGCGATTGGCGCGACGGTGGCTAAATGGATTGGAGTTGACTGGGACCCCGGAACACCGCTGGTATGAAAGGGCGTTCCGAATCGGAACGCCCACCTAAAGAGTAGAGCTCGCAGCTGTCAAGGGGAGAGCAAACACAGCCTTGAGCCTTACTTATATATTTGACAACAAGTTGGTTCGTCAGGAGGTAAATCCCTTGCGAAGCTTCGCGCAATAAAGACGTGTAAGTAGTGGTGCCGGCGGGGAAGCCAGCACCACTTTCGGAAAGCTAGAGGTTGACCCGTAACCGAGGATCAGCTTCTTGGCTGAAGTGTTTGTGAAGCCGATAGCGAAGTCGATGGTTTGCAACCTTCGGTTCGCGGTAACTCCAATTCTGGTCCGCACGATGTGCGCCTTAAATGGACCGGCGTCAACTGTCATGTCAGGCAATGGATCGGCCATGTTTTCTTAAGACCGGTGAAGTCCATCGAGCGCTCGGTGCCGAGTTTCACTTGACCGCTTGCCAGGGGCTCCATTTCTTGGGCGGCAAGGTGGAAGTCGAAGATCGTGCCAATCGAACCATTTCGGGGGATGGCGGTCACTAGCTCGAAAAGGATGTCACCCCCGCCTTTAGCC
>JBBQFM010000025.1:0-70677 GCA_038321975.1 Fimbriimonadales bacterium
CCAAGGCCGAGAACCACCATCGAAGCGGGCTCAGGAACGGCGCAAGGTGCGGCGATGTGGAAGTTATCGCCGTAGAAGATTTCTCCACTCGCGGGAATGCCGTCCGGATGGGCGCCGACCAGTCGGAAGGAAGAGATCTCAAGGGTCGAAACGAATCCGGAGAACCCGTTGGTCTCGACCAGATCAACCGTGTCAGTGCCTCCGCCGACGTAACTAACGATCGCCGCAATCCCTTCCCCGTCGATCATGCTGAAATCGCCGCCGAAGCCGTGAGCGGGCATGACCGGGGTCACAAGGAACTCGCCGTTCGACTCAAAATCAACCCAACCGTACAGTTGGCCGGACTCAACGACCGGGAAGTCGCTAAAAAGGCCAGTTGACTTGAGGTTAAAGCCGCTAAAGTCAACGCCGCCGGTGAGATCAGGGGCATCTGTTGAGAATTTCTCGGTCGTAACGACATCGCCACTCACTGCTGCGAGCCAATCGATGCGGTCATTGTAGGTAATGATCGTTGCCTGGGCGGCGGCGACAGTGGCGAGGGAACCGCAGACCAGCATGGATCGCAGAAATGTAGAGCTTTTCATATTCTTGTAGGCACACAAGGTGCATTTGAAAGTCTAACTTTTCGGCAAGTGGGTTGCTAAAGGAAAAGGCCCGTTGCCCGGGATTTGTCACGGCGATGTCATCGCCTCAGAGAGGCTGCCGTAGGTGCGTTCGGACCGCGGAGTTTGAGCGTGCAATTGTCGAGTTTGGCCCTTGGATGTGAGTGACTCTTCGACCAGTCAGTCGCATTTGCTTCCCATTCGAGCAGTAGCCCGAGAGCGACCCACAATTGCCGAATGTCGACGCCAAGAGGTGGCTACCGCGATACGCCTGGAGGGTACAGGAAGTCCTAATTCTTGCAACGCGGCTTATCCGCAACCGGTATCGTCTTTACGAATGCACCGCCCTTAGGACGGCGCGACGTAAATGGCCGAAAATCGAATCTCGAATCGAAAGGTGACCCCCACGCATCAGCGGAGCGGCGTTCTTTTTCACCTTGGCCAGTCGCAAGTTATCCACATTTGTTGTAGCCTATTGGCTCGGCACCCCTGGGCGGTGCGTGTTAGGAGACGTTCATGCGCATAAAGCCTGCTGGCAAAATCATTCTTCTGATCCTCGTGCTCGGTGTCGCGTTCGGAATCTTCCGAGCGATCAAGGGACCTGACGCATTCAGTTCATTGTTGCCGGGAGCGAAGAGTCAGGACTCAACCGTCCCGATCAAAATCGATCTCCAACAGTTTCCCGGGCAGACCACGCCGACGAACGCGAGCTTGGGCTTTGGAATGCCCGCTTCGGACGGCGGTTGCACCAACGACCCCGAAGTTCGAATGCTCGGCTACGCGTGGAACGCCCAGATGGGTATCCACTTCGCCACCGGTGGCGCTCAGGCCACTGCGAACAGCCGGATGTGCGCTCACGGCGTGAACTTTAAATGGAACCGCCAAGACGATAACGGAAAGCTCACCGAGGCGCTTGTCGCTTTCGCAACCGAGCTTAGCAAGGGCAACGCGAACCCGGCGACGGGCGCGCACTTCGTGACCGTGATGGGCGACGGCAGCGCGGTCTTCCTTAAAGGCGCGAACGACGCGCTCAAGCGACTCGGCTCTGAGTACACCGCCAAGGTCATCGGCGCGGCTGGATATTCGCGCGGTGAAGACAAGTTCATGGGTCCGGTCGATTGGAAGGAGAATCCGATCAAGAGCAAAGGTGGCGTCTGCGCTGGCGTTGTCCGCGACGGAGACTGGAACATCGCTCAGAAGTGGCTTGGCGACAACAGTCTTCGCACCAACCCGGACGAGAAGACTTACGATCCCGACGCCCTCAACTGGGTGAACGCATCCGATTACATCGATGCCGCCCAGAAGTACATCGCCGGCTACTCGGAAGATCGACCGGTGGTGCGGAATGGCAAGCGCACCGGCGAGACGAAGCACATCACGGTCAACTCGGTCGTCACCTGGACTCCGGGCGACGTTCAGGTCGCGCAGAACAAGGGCGGCCTCGTTAGCATCGTTTCCACTAAGGAATACAACTCCCAAATGCCCTGCGTGATCATCGGCATCGACAAGTGGATGAAGGCCAACAAGCCGACCGTCGAGGGCATGCTCCAGGCGATTGCGGAGGGAGGCGAGGCCGTACGGTCGAGCTCGCAGGCGCTTCATCGCGCAGCCGAGATCAGCGCCGCCAACTACAACGAAAAGGGAAGCGACGCGGACTATTGGGAGAAGTACTACAAGGGAACGCGCGAGAACGACAAGCAGGGCGAGCGAGTGGACCTTGGCGGTTCGAGCTCAAGCGACATGACCGACATGATGTACACGTTCGGTCTCGTCCCCGGCTCGGCGAACCTGTTCGCGGCGACCTATAAGGTCTTCGGCGACCTCGTTGCCTCGCAGTATCCAAACCTCATGCCAGGCACGCCGAGTGTAGATTCGGTCATGGACTCACCTACCTCAAGGATGTGGCGGGCAAGGCAAGTAGTGGAACCTCGGGCACGACTCGCAAGATCGATACCTACGTGGCAAGAGGAAGCGAGTCGCATGCGGTGGTTGGTAACAAGCACTGGAACATCCCGTTTGAGAGCGGTAGAGCGGTATTCGGCGCGGGTGCTAAGCGAGAGCTTGAGCGGCTTCGCCAGGACCTTCTGGTCGCGGGCGGAACGACGATCGAACTCGACGGTCACACCGACAACCAGGGAGACCCGAGCCGGAATCAGCAACTGTCGGAAGATCGCGCCTTCGCGGTGGCTCATTGGCTTACCAAGCAGTTCCCGGCGAACTTCCCTCAGGAGCGAATCCAGGTGAAGGCGATGGGGCAAACCCAGCCGCTGGTATCGAACTCGACCAGTTACGGCCGAGCGCGGAATCGCCGCGTGGACGTCATCCTCCGTTCGACGAACAACTAAGGATCGAGATGGCAGAGGAACAGGGGGAGAAAGAGGCGCCGGTGGCAACCGGCGCCCATAGCACGGATGCTCTCAAAGTCGGAGACCTGGGGTCTCGACAGCAGCGGAAGAAGAACGCTCTCGTCAATATCGTTCTTCCCAATCGCGCGGTGTCCGCGAATACGATGCGGATCATCGTGGCGGTCGAAATCGCCATTGTCTTACTGGTCTGGCTTAACTCGCCCTTTAAGGTTTTACCAAGGCCGGACGAGGTTCTTTCGGCGTTAAAGAGGCTGTGGGCAGACGAGGGGCTTGGTCAGGAGTTGATGTCCAGCTTTATGCTGAACCTGCAGGCGCTGGCCTGGTCTTCGGCGATCACGTTGGTGCTCGCCTACCTCACCGTGCTTCCCGTGTTTAGGCCGATCGCAACGGGGATTTCCAAGCTTCGATTCCTCAGCCTTACCGGTCTCACGATTGTCTTCACGCTTCTCTTTGGAGGCGGGCATCCGCTTAAGCTTTCGCTGCTGGTGTTCGGTATCACGGTGTTCTACATCACGTCGATGGCGTCTGTGGTTGCGAACGTCTCGAAGGCGGAATTGGATCATGCGCGTACGCTTCGAATGCGTGAGTGGCGTGTGGTGTGGGAGGTGGTTATCCTCGGCACGATCGACCGGGCCTTCGAAGTTCTGCGGCAGAACGCGGCGATCGGTTGGATGATGCTGACGATGGTGGAAGTCATCGTGCGATCCGGCGGCGTGGGCGAGATGCTCATGAACGAGTACAAGCATTTCCGGCTCGCCGACATGTTCGCGATCCAGCTCGTCATCCTCATCGTGGGTTTGTTGCAGGACGGAGCGATTGTCGCCCTCCGCAAACTCTGCTGCCCTTACGCCGACCTCACGTTGGACAGGAAATAAATGTCTCAGCTACCATTTAGCTACCGGGAAACCATTCTGAGGGTCGATCATGTGTCGGTAACCTACGGCGACAATGTGGTGCTTCGCGATCTCAATATCGAGATCAAGAACCTCGTGCGTCCCGACAAAACCCAAGGTCAGGTGGTCGCGCTTCTCGGTCCTTCGGGGATGGGCAAGACCACGCTCTTTCGGATTCTCGCGGGGCTCGATCAGCCTGACGAGGGACAAGTCCTCATCGAGGCGACGGGAACTCCCGTCGAGCGTGGGATGGTGGGCGTTGTCGCCCAGAATTACCCGCTGTTCGCCCATCGCACCGTTCTCGGCAACCTCGCGGTTGCGGGCCGCCAGGCTGGCCTATCAGGTGCGCAAGCAACCGAGAAGGCGAAAAAGCTTTTGGACCGCTTCGGGCTGAAAGATCAGGGGTCGAAGTATCCGGTTCAGCTTTCGGGCGGGCAGCGGCAGCGCGTAGCCATCTCCCAGCAGTTCATGTGCAGCGATCACTTCCTCCTCATGGATGAGCCCTTTTCGGGTCTCGACCTGGTGGCTCAAGAAAAGGTGATCGAGTTCCTCACCGAGATGGCAGCGACCGACGAGCTTAAGACTTTCATCATCGTCACTCACGACATCAGCGCGGCTCTTGCCGTCGCGGATACCGTATGGCTTATGGGCAGAGACCGCGACGCGGCGGGCAACCCAATTCCTGGTGCACGCATCCGGGAGACCTACAACCTGGCCGAGCGAGGGCTTTGTTGGCAAAAAGGGGTCACCGAGCTACCGGAATACCTTCAGTTGCGCCGAGAAATAAGGGAGATCTTCCCGAACCTGTAGAATGCAAAGGACAGGTAACTTTTTGACCGTCTACGCAGATCGCGCATGCCCCGCATCAACAAATACCTAGAAGCCTTCAAAGAGAGCTACAACACCATTCCGCTTGCAACGGTGGTGGCTGCGTCGGCTGCGCTATTGAGCCCGCTCCCGCTTTTGGGTGCCTTGGTGATTGAAGCGGTGTATCTCCTGTTCGTGCCCGACTCGAAGTGGTACGACCAGCGGCTCTCTGAGAAGTACGACCAAGAAGTCATTCAGCGGCGCGAGAAGCTGAAGGCGGAGGTGTATCCCACCCTCAGCACGAGCATGCAGAACCGGTTTGCCCGACTTGAGGCCGTAAGGTCTCAGATCAGTGCTCAGACCTTCGAAGGCAAGCGGTGGTTTCGAGAGGTCCTTCGCAAGCTCGACTATCTCATGGAGAAGTTCCTCCTCTTCGCCAGCAAGGAAGTCCAGTTCCGGAAGTATCTGGCCACCGTCCTGGACGATGTCGACCCGGGATCCATCGTGCCACCCCCTTTCGATCCTCGTCGCCGTCGGCGACCTGACGTTGAGGATCAGATCGACGAGGCGTGGATCAAGGCGACGGTCACGTCGATTCAGGATCGGTACACCAAAGAGGTAGAGGGCATCGACGAAATGCTGACGTCCGACGACAACCTCCACAACCAGGCCGTTCTCGACAAGCGGAAGGAAGTTTTGGGTCGGAGAAAGGTCTACCTCGCCAGGATCGGTGAGATCCTATCGAACCTGACTCACCAGCTCCATTTGATGGAGGACACCTTTGGCTTGATCAACGACGAGATACGGGCCCGCTCGCCGGAACAGGTGCTGGCGGATATCGAGGACGTCGTCGATCAGACCGACACGCTCACCGAAACCCTGCAAGAAGTTTCCCCCTTTGACCAAATGCCGGTTGCGGCAGGCGGAAACAAGCTTTACGATGTTACGGAAGGAACCACTTAAATGCGCATTGGCGAGACGTTAAAGAAGGCTGCTGGACTCATGTTCGAGTTCGACGAGAGTCAGAATCCCCCGGCTACGACGTCCACGCCCGACAAGGCTTGGAGCGTCATGGACGCACCGGCGACCCCGGCTGCTCCCGCTCCCGCACCGGTTCCGGTTGCCAAGAGCATGGAGCAGGTGGTGCGCGACGCTCCCGGTCCCAACCTCGACGAGATCAAGCCGCAGGCCGAGCCCGCCGGTCCGGTGATCACCCGAGATGGCACCGTCGACTTTCAGGAGATCTACAACCTCGCCAAGTTGCCGCCCGCGTCTTTCTCTGCCGAGCAGGTGCTCGAACTCCTCGGGACGTTTCCGCCCGAGGTGCCGATCGAGACGAAGCGTCAGGCCGTGAAGATCACGGTTGGCGCAATGGCGAAGACGAACGGGGTGACCACCGAATCGATCGTCGCCGATGCTTCGAGAAAGCTGACCGCCCTCGCCACTTACGCTCAGGGTTACTGCGGTCTGATGGACGACCAAGTCGTGAAGGCTCAGCAGGACATCGTGGCGCTCGAGGCGGAGATCGAGAAGAAGAAGCAAGCCATCGCGGATTCCAAGTCGCAGCAGACATTGATGTCGGAGGGCTGTCACAACGAGTCGGACCGATTGGATGATGTTCTGGAGTTTTTCAGCCTGGATGTGCCGCCTTCGAAGTACGCGAAGTAGGTGGACGGCCCGGTTGGCTTCCGGCTTTAGCATTTCTCCAAGTGGGTAGGTTGCCGTCCCCCAACGGTTCCCCTCGCTACGAGAGTGTCGGATGGTAAAAGAGGATGCGCCTAAATGTAGCGTTGGCGTCCCCGCCGATGATCTGCCAGCAGCGGTGAATCCGCAAGGTTTGAACCTGTGACAAACCCTTCCGGATCGTCGGCGGGGACGCCAACGGTACATTTAGGGCGATCCTCTTTTACGATCCCTGCCTAGGCGCTGACCGCAAAAATCTCAACCCCAACAGGCATATCACCCCCGCCACCAAACTCCCGACGCGGGCCAGGTAGGCGAACAGCGTCAACTGCTCCAAAGGAATCAAGGACACCCCACCGCCTTTCAACTGTGCCTCATCCGCTCGCTCTGGATCGCCGGGTTTGAACGGGGCCATGAGCACCGACGGGTCTGAAACTAAGAACCGAGAGGGCTCACCCACCGACTCGTAGGGAAGGGGATCGGGCGCAGTTGTCCGGCGCACGATCTGGATGAGGCGGGATTGGCGGGCGTAGGAGCCCTCCATGGCGAAGCTGAACCAAAATCCGAATGCGGCCAGGGCGACCAGCACCCAGAGCACGGTGCGCATTTACTGGGTCTTCGTCCGCGCCATGTGAGGGCCGCGTGAATCGGTGATTCGGATGGGGAGGCCGTCGTCGTCGAGGAACGCCTCGACGGTGTGATCGGGGTAGGTCATCTTGATGCGATGGGCGCCGTCGAATCCGTCGGTGCTAGCGAGCCCGATGTAGACGGTTTCCACCAGGTTCCATTCGAGGGTGTTCAGGTCGAAGACGTACGCTTTGGACTTCGCCCCGATCTCTGGCTTGGTCTTGGCAAACCAAAGTTCGCTCGCGTTGGCTCGAGGGGCGTTGGCCAAGAGCGATACTTTCTTGGTGCTTCGCAGGCCATCCTTTTCGATCACCAGGTTTGCGCCTTCGGCGTCGAAGGTCGCGATGACCTGCTGCTTCGAGTGCGATGTGGGGTCGACCACGTCCATCACCTTTCGCACCGGTGCGCCTTTGGCGTCGAAGGTTGACTGCTGGGTCACCGTGAGGTGGGAAGCGGGCGAGTTCATCTGGAGGCGGAGCTCCACGAACTTGCCGCCGTTCGCAACGATGCGCTGAGAAACTCGCGCCTCGCCTACCAGCTTTCCGGCAGTGGCCACGCGCAACTTGACCTGAGCTTGGACGGTGCAAGCCAGCAAACTCAGAACCAGACCAATCGTTGTCTTCATCAGAAGCGGCGCTCAATGTGCATGCCCGAAACTTCGAACATCAACGGATAGCCCTTGTCATCCACGTAAACGTCACTTTCTTCCTCGGTGTTCTTTTCGTGGAGCTTGTGAGCCTTGACCGTTTTGCCACCCAGCGTGATCGTTTCGTCACCGAGGTAGGTCTTGGTGGCTGGCTTCCATTTACCGTCCTTGAATGAGAAGCTGCTGTAGGTCGCCTTCGCCCCTTTCTTGGGGGTGGTGGTGATGAACCAGGACTCGGACGGGTTCACCATGGATCCTGGCTTCTGTGCGGCAACAAACTTGGTAGTGCCCCCCTTAGCTTTGTCGCGGTAAGTCACCCCTTTGTTGTTGTATTCGGCCGTGATATCCTCGGCGGCGGTTCCGTTCTGGTCACTGGACTGGCGATACTTGACGGGCATTCCGCCCGCTGTCGTCACCGAACTCGCGTGGAAATTGGCGGAAAGGGCGCCCGCTTTTACCTTGATCCAGATGGTGGTCTGAATTTGGCTCCCGAGTTTCTTGATGCCGAAGGTCGCCTCGCCAATCTTAGTTCCTTGTGCCGAGACGTCGCAGGTGACGTCGCCATGGGCAACCGCAACAAGAGTGAGGGCGGCGAGAATGGGAATTGTTTTCATAAAGTCGTTCCGATCATTTTGGCGGTTCGCACACCGACCTCGTAGGCATCTTCGATGTGGCCACCCAAGAGTCCATCGCTCGCGATCAACAGGGTCGCACCCGGATGATTCACGTGCTCGAACTCGGCAAAGCTTTCGGGCTGCGAGTATTTCCAGCGTTTCACGCCGGAAACCGTCGGGTTCCGAAAGCCCTCACCATACAGACGAGTGATGAAGCCGACAGTTGTCTCGACCAATTCTTCGTCTGACGTCTCGTAGTTGTTGAGGCTGAACCGGGGGCTGAGCTGGGCGCAAATGGCGGTGCCGCCTTCCGGCGCTCGACCCGGGGATTTGACCGATTCGAGGCTCAGCCAGGTGAGCGGATATTGCTGATCTGGGTCCAAAACAGCGTGGTATCCGGTCTCGGGAAGCTCTTCTTTGTAACCGAGGAGAACGCTGATGCAGGACCGATAACGCACGTTGGCGATCGGCCGGTTTTCGCCCAGACTCCAAAGGAGAGTGGAAGTTTGGGGAATCGCGGGGGTGAGGATCACCGCATCGAAGGCTTCGCCGCCTAGGCGATAGCCTTGGCCTGACCTCTCGATCTCATCGATCTGGGCGTTTAACCTTACATCTAGGCCCTCCGCCAGGAGTTGAGGCAGGTGGGCGATTCCTGAGCGGTACACGTATCTCGGGGTGATCCGGCTGCTCGCGCCGGGAACGGCACGCTGGCCTTGCAAGATCCAGATTGGCTTCTCGACCTTGACCAATTCGGTCTGATCCAACTCCTCAAGGACGACCGACTCGATGGTCTTGCCTCGGGGTGCGATGCTGGTTGCACCGGTGTCGAACGTGAATCCCTCGATCGTTCGCGTTGCGACTCGGCCGCCGACCACTTCACCGCGTTCGAACAGGGTGACTTCGTGACCAGACTGTTTGAGGGTTCGAGCCGCGGCGAGGCCGCAGATTCCCGCGCCGACGATTCCAACCCTCATTGAATGTCCAGGTTCATCTGAGCGACCTGGGCCTCGAGATCGGCTGCGAATCGCTCAAGCTTCCCGGAAAGCTCTTCATCATTCGCGGCAAGGATGCGAACGGCGAGGAGACCCGCGTTTCGTCCGTTCCCGATCGCGACGGTCGCAACGGGAATGCCTGCGGGCATTTGGACGATGGAGTAGAGCGAGTCGACGCCTCCGAGTGCCTTGGTCTGTACGGGGACGCCGATGACGGGAAGCGTGGTGAGCGAGGCGACCATGCCCGGCAAGTGGGCGGCGCCGCCAGCGCCCGCGATGATGACCCTAAGGCCAGCCTCGCGAGCCGTCTTCGCGTAGGCGACCATCGCCTCCGGAGTCCGGTGGGCGCTCACAACTTTGAGCTCATACGGGATGCCGAACTCTTCGAGCGCCTTCGCCGCCGGCAGCATCGTCTCCAAGTCGCTCTTGCTGCCCATGATAATGCCGACGATCGGGTTCATTTCTCCTGTGAGGATACCGGGCGTGGGAAAGGATGAACCATCCGTTAGTCCACGCGGAGCGTGTAACCGTCGCCAACGCGCGACGCCAGCGGCAAACTCGGTCAGGCGACCGTCGGGCGAAGCCGACGCCTACACGCTTCGCGTGGACAAGACCATGAGTTGTCGGCAATCGGCCCCTCACCCCTGCACCTCTCCCCCGGAAGGGCGAGGGGTTCCAGGAGTCGGCCTCAAAGCACCCGTCAACTCTCCATCCTCCCATTCATACACACCGACGAATCGGTTGTGCGACCCGCCCTGGCAGATCCAGGTGTCGGCCACCCTTTGAGGCGTTTCTAGGACGGTGTGGGAGTGGCCTCCGAAGATGATGTCGTAGCCGAGCTTTCGCTCGGCGAGCTCGACATCTTGTCGGTGGCCGATGTGGGTCAGGGCGATCAAGAGGTCGACCCGGGGGCGTAGTTCGCGTGCCAGCTCGGCGGCGACTTCTAGGGGTGGGGTCCAGAGGTAGGCGCTGGCCGCTTTGGTCGCCATGCGCTCAGTGACCATCGGGACCATCACTCCGACCACCCCAATCTTTAGGCCACCGGCTTCGATCTCGATGAAGCGAGGAAGCGGATGGGAGCCGTCTTTTCGGATGAGGTTGGCGCAAAGGAGGGGGTGTTTTGCGCCGGCGATTTTGGCCTTGAAGGCGCTTTCCAAGACGTGGGTTTCTCGATTGCCTAGGACACTGGCGGTGCAATCAAACTCATCGAGCATCGGCCAGACGGGATCGGCCCTTAGCGGAATGCCGAGGTTGCCGGTCTGGATCGCGTCGCCCGAGTCGAAGTAGAGATCGCAATCCTTACGCAGGGCGGATAGTCGCTGGGAGCGCTCACGCGTCAGCGTGCCGTGCATATCGTTGGTGGTGAGGATTCGCAGAGGCAACGAGTCATTCTGTCACGTTCCTGGGAACCAAACTTTTACCGATATACGTTACGACGTATAATCGTGGAAGGTGTCGTCTGACGCCTCAAGGGAATCGCATTATGAACAAAATCTCCATCCTCGCACTCGTAGGACTCGCCCTTTGTGGCAGCGCCTTCGCTCAGAAAGCCGCTCCTGGCGCAAAGGCCGCCCCCAAGACTCTTCACTGCGCCGTGATGCCGAAGGACACCGTCGACATCGCCGCTGCTACGAAGAACAAGATGTTTGCCGACTACAAGGGCAATCGCTACTTCTTCTGCTGCGCCGGCTGCCCCGCCGCGTTCAAGGCTGATCCTTCGAAGTTCGCCAAGGCCGAGCACATCAAGAGCCCGGTCGTTACCAAGAAGACCAAGAAGGCCTAAGGCCAAAAATGAAAAGAGCCCGACGCCGAAAGGCGTCGGGCTCTTTTTTGTGATTGGGGGTCGGTTTTTCGCGCCGGTGCGCGCTCCGCGCGGGGATGGTCGCTTCGCGCCCTTACGCTCCGCTGAGGCCATTCCATCTTCGGTCTCAGCCTTCGCATGATTCCGTTCGAGAACCCTCGATGGGACGCCAAACTCGCTACGCTCAAACAAGGCGTCCCTGAATATCGAGGATTCGCTCACGGGCGAAGTCTAGGACCCGAAGACGGAATTGGTTTGTAGTTGTTGGGAGCAGACCGCGGCCTGGCGGCGCGTCGGAGGACCTGGGGCCCTAGTCAGAGCGGCGCAAGCTCGCTCTCTCCGGAAATAGAACACAACCAATTCCCTCTGAGGGCCTTGACTTCGCATGAGCGAACAGAAGCCCGAATTGGGGGACGCACTGTTTGAACGAAGTGAGTTTGCGTCCCTCGGGCTTCCGTGAGCGAATACGCAGCGAAGGCACCGCCCGAAGAGGGAATGGCCAAGCGGAGCGCAAAGGGCGCGAAGCGCCTCACGGCGAACGCCGCGAAAACGTTACTTAGCGTAGCCCTTGTGACCGAGGACGTCGATGATGAGCATCAGGGCCATGAAGGAGATGCCGAGGATGAGCGTCCACTTCGACATGAAGTCATCGAAGCTCGCCTTGCCCTTAAACGTGGTGCGCACGCTGCCGCCACCAGACATCGCATCGCCTTTACCGGTGATGAGCACCAGGACGGAAAACAGAACGGCAACGATGATGCCGATGACGAGCGCGATGTTGTAAATGACTGGCACGGGAAGGGTTCCTTCTGGAGGTTGAATTTTACCTTAGATCGTATCTACGTGAAAGATGAGGCCCAGGACGTAAACCAGGCCAGCCATCGAGAGACTTCCTGCCATGACGTGAAGCATGCCGCTCGAGAGCATCCGTTGGGCAAAGTTGGGGGCCGAGTTTCGAGTCGACGCGTAGGCTTCGAGAAGTTGCTTGCCAGACCGAATGCCCGCCGCGAGTTGCTTTGGGCTCGGTCTCTTGGTGGTTCCATACTGCTGAGCGAAAGCGCCAAGCGGCTTGCGGAGTCCCATGGTCAGCAATACCGCGACGAGAAGGCGGATCTCATCGGGAGCCCAACCTCTGGTCATAAAGATGCCCAGGAAGAGGCCGGCCGAGACCGCCAAATTCGTGCCGCATCGGGGGTGAACTCGCGGCATGCGGGCGACGATCTTCGGATCGAGCTCTTCGCCCCTCTCGATGGCGTGAACGACCTGGTGCTCGGCTCCATGGTAGCCAGTGAGCGGATTGATCCGAAGCAGGAGAACGAAGACGAGGGCGGAGAAGGCCCAGGAGGCGGGATCCACCCACTCGGGCGGTAGGTGCAGCGAGAGGAGGTACTTGTCCAATTGGACGCCGCTGACGAGCGCGATGGCGATGAGCCAAAACATCAGAACCCCGGTGGCGTAGAGGGCCCATTTACTCACCCCTGCCCCGATGTATCCGGTTGTGAGATAGACACCGAACGGGGTTGCCATGCCACCGACTGCGTAGGGGCGCAAGGGGCGACGAAACTTTGGATAAAGATCACTCGGCGAGATGAGGCCCATGACCCGGCCGAGATCGTCGATGACGACGAGGGAGGCGGCTCGATCCTCGACGCTTACCCTTAGTGCCTCGGCACCGGTGGAATAAGGGGCGATGGAGGGGACGATGTCCATCCCGCGTTCCACCGGGTCGGTCATCTCGGCTCCGTCTGCGAGCGCGAGAGCCAAAGTAGCCTCCGTGACGCCTCCCACGAGGCGGTTCTCGTCCACCACTACTAAGATCGAGGCTCCGCTCTCCCGGAGGCTGTGGGCAGCAACTTCCAGCGAGCTGCCAACCTCGATAAGAGGGGCAGGTCGCATGAGCGAGCCGACCGGCATGGCCAGCGGATTGTCGGGTTGACGTGGAGGAGCTTCCAAGGGGAGGTTTGTCAACCATTCTACTTACGTCTTGAAGTCACTGCATAATGAGGCGTTCGTGAAGAAGATAGGTCTAGTTACCAGTGGTGGCGACGCGCCCGGCATGAATGCCGCCATTCGCGCAGTCGTTCGGGCTTCACTCGGGCGCGGAGTTGAGGTCGTTGGTTTCATCCACGGCTACGAGGGCCTGATTAACAACGAGAGCAAGTTGCTCGAGTCGCACAGTGTCGGAGGCATCATCGACCGAGGAGGCACCATCCTGCGGACGGCGCGTTCCAAAGCCTTCATGACCACCGAGGGTCGCCAGAAGGCTATCGAGACGCTTGGTATCAACGAGTGCGAAGGCCTCGTTGTCATTGGCGGAGACGGCTCGCTCACGGGCGCGATGAAGCTGCACGAAGAGTTTGAATTCCCGGTGATGGGCGTTCCCGGCTCAATCGATAACGACATCTCGGGCACTGACTTTTCGATCGGCTTCGATACGGCGGTCCGCACAGCGGTCGAGGCGATCGACCGGGTACGCGACACTGCTTACTCACATGAGCGCGTTTTCGTGATCGAGGTGATGGGTCGCCGGAACGGTTTCATCGCCCTCGAGGCCGGCCTAGCAGGTGGCGCGGAAGCGGTTCTCCTACCTGAAGTGCCGTACTCGCTCCTCGAGATCTGCGAGAGTTTGAAGCAGGCGGCGGACAAGGGCAAGCGCAGCTCGATTATCGTGGTCGCAGAGGGCGCCGCGCGCGCTCCCGATATCAAGGATTTCATTCACAAGAACACCGGCTTCGAGGCAAGAGCGGTGGTTCTGGGCCACATGCAGCGCGGCGGCAGCCCCACCGCCTTCGATCGGGTCTTGGCTCTGCGCCTCGGGGCACTCGCGGCCAACCGGCTCATCAGCGGGTTCCGTGGGGAGATGGTGGGAGTCGACGGCGGCAAGCTCGTCGCGCATCCGCTTTCCTATGTTTTGAGCACTGAACGGCACATCGATCCGGAGCGCATGATCCTTGCCGAAGTGATGGCTCAGTAATTGCCAGAGACCGTCTGAAGCCGGAATAAGTATCGAACGTCTGGACCCCTCTCCCCCCGGGCTCGCCAGCCTCCTGCAATTCAATTTAATCCGCGCGAAGCGTGTAGGCGTCGGCTACACGCTACGCGTGGGCGGGCGCACAACTCTCGGAAAGTGGAAACATAGGGACGTGATCGTCTCCGTGCCTCCTGGACCCTACGAAACCACTTGGGAATCGCTTGAGAAGTATCAGGTGCCCGAGTGGTATCTCGACGCCAAGTTCGGCATCTTCATCCACTGGGGCGTCTATGCGGTGCCTGCCTTCGGGAACGAGTGGTATGCGCGGAACATGTACGTGCAGGGCTCGGCGGAGTTCGAGCATCACGTAGCCACCTTCGGGCCTCACATCGAGTTCGGCTACAAGGACTTCATTCCCTATATTCGACGCGGCCAAGTTCGACCCCGATGAATGGGCGTCTCTTTTCGCGGACTCGGGCGCCAAGTATGTCGTTCCGGTTGCCGAGCACCACGACGGGTTTCAGCTCCGAGCTATCCAAGTGGAATGCGGTGGAGATGGGGCCGAAGCGCGACATTATCGCGGACCTTGGGGCAGCGGTGCGAACACGTGGGATGACCTACGGCGTTTCTTCTCATCGAGCCGAGCATTGGTGGTTTATGAACGGTGGTCGTGAATTCCCTTCCGACGTACAAGACACCACGCTCGCCGACTTCTACGGTCCTGCTCAACCGAAGGAAGTTCAGCCGGATGAGGCCTATCTCGAGGACTGGTTGGCGCGCTGCTGCGAACTGATTGACAAGCATCGGCCGCAGGTTTTCTGGTTCGATTGGTGGATCGAGGAGGCCGCTTTCGCCCCCTATCTCCGCCGGTTTGCCGCCTACTACTACAACCGCGCTGCCGAATGGGGCATCGGGGTGGCGATCAATTTTAAGCACCAGGCCTTTCCCTTGAAAGCCGCCGTCTTCGACGTCGAGCGCGGGCAACTCACGGACACTCGGCCGTACTTCTGGCAGACCGATACGGCGGTGGCAAAGAATTCTTGGGGATACACCGCGGGGCAGGACTACAAGACGGCCGATTCGGTCGTCCACGACTTGGTGGACATCGTCAGCAAGAACGGCTGCCTCCTCCTCAACATCGGCCCTCGGGCGGATGGCTCCATTCCCGATCCAGATCAGCAGATTCTTCGCGAGATCGGAGCTTGGCTGAAGGTGAATGGCGAGGCGATCTACGGTACCCGGGCTTGGAAAGTTTATGGCGAAGGGCCGACCGAAGTGGTTGGTGGCTCGTTCAAAGATACCGAGCGAGCGCCGTTCACCTCGGAAGACGTCCGGTTCACGGTGAAGGGCGACACGTTGTATGCGATTGCCCTGGGCGTTCCGGTCGATGGCAAGCTCCTCATTCGAAGCTTGGGGTCGCAGATGAAGTTGCTTCCGAAGAGGGTTTCTTCGTGTGAGCTTCTCGGCGGCGGGGCGGTTGACTTCATCCAGGAGCCGGACGGGCTCCGAGTGGATATTGGGACATCTTCATTGGCTGGACCGGCGATAGCCTTGAGGATTCGGACGGATGAGTAGTTCAGGAGGAGACCGCCAGCACGAAGCGTCGGCGCCCCCGCCGATGAGCGTTGCATGGCCAGGCATGTACCTGTCGTACCTATGCGTGCTCGGCTTTACAGCAGAACGTCGGCGAGGACGCCAACGCTACGCTTGGGGTGCCCTCGCCATTGATTGACCTCTCCCCCGTCATCGGCAAAATCCCGTACCGACTCGCCCTCGCAGGAGGGTGGATCGATCAGCCGTTCATTTCGCAGCATGCGCCGGGGTCGATGGTGGTGATCTCGGTGGAGCCGAACATCCGCTTCATGGAGCGATGCGGGATGGCCACTGGGACGCGGAAAGTGGCTGAGGTCCTCTGGGGAACGGAGCTCCCGGATCGCGAGCCGATGGAGTTGGCTCGCGAGTTGTATGAGGCCGAGAACCGCGACAAGGCGGAGCCAAGTGGATCGCAAGACATGGTTGGCCTCATCGTTCCCGGAGTAAGCCGCCTCGACTACGACATCGATCATGAGGGTGGGTTCTTCCCCAAGGTCGAGTCCTGCACAAAGGACTACGTGTGCGATTGGGTGGAGAAGTTCATTCATGTCATCCCAGTGGCACCGAGGCCCGAGGGCTACAACCCGCTGGGCGAGAAGAACCTGGACAGGAAGTTGATCGACGAACTCGGCAAATCTGGGCGGACCTGCTACGAGGGCATCATGCAGCGCGACATGGACATCGTCGGCATGGCTTTCAACGAGTCCATGCGATGCTGGGAAGCGATACTTCCTCATGTGGTGCGGCACCCTTCGCTCACCGTCGACCTCATCGGGATCTTGCGCCGCTATCAGGCGGAGTATCCGGGGGCGATGTATTCAGGCTGTGGGGGCGGCTATTTGTACGTCGTCTCCGGCGTTCCGCCGCCCGGGAGCTTCACGATCACGGTGAGAAGGTGATCCTTGCCACTGGTCCGTTCGAGCACCTGAACCTCGCGTCTTTGCGGCTTATGGAGGAGGCGTCCAAGATTGCACCGGTTCGGCTTGAGTTGTGGTCTAACCAGGCCATCTCGACGAACCTGGGCAGACCGAGCCAATTCACGGATGAAGAGCGGCTCTACGCCTGGCAAGCTGTTACTTGGGTTGACGAAGTTGCGCTGGTAGACAGTCCGCAACACGCGGAGAACTCGGTCTGGGCGAACGGCGAGCAACTCCAGTACGCGCCGGAGCTCCTCGCCTACGCACCCCCCATTACTGCCCCAGGAACCTATGAAGAGCCGGATCGACCGCGGGTTGTCGTCACTGGTTGCTTCGACTGGCTACATTCCGGACACATTCGATTCTTCGAAGAGGCTTCGACCTACGGCGAGCTTACGGTGGTGGTGGGAAGCGACAAAAATGTGAGCCTTTTGAAGGGGCCCCACCACCCGATGTTCTCGCAAGATATCCGGCGGTATGTGGTCTCTTGCGTGAGGCACGTCCACCAGGCCTGGGTCTCCACCGGCTCCGGATGGATGGACGCGGCCCCCGAGATCGAGCGTCTCCAGGCGAGTGTCTACGTGGTCAACGAGGATGGCGACAAGCCCGAGAAGGCTCAATTCTGCCGAGAGCGCGGCCTCCATTACGTGGTACTAAAACGCGCGCCGGCAGAAGGTCTGCCGGCGCGCGAAAGCACCCAACTTCGGGGCTTTTGAGGCTTACTTCTTAATCGGCCACTTGACGATGCGGACCGACTTGATCACTGCTTCGTTGTCGGGCAGTGGGTTATCGTTTTGGTCTCGAGGGAGATTTACGATCTTGTCGACCACATCCATGCCCGCGATGACCTGACCGAAGGCCGAATAGTGATGGTCGAGGCTTTCGTTGTACTTGACCATGATGAAGAACTGACTGCTCGCCGAGTCCTCATCCTGGCTGCGCGCCATGCTCAAGATGCCACGCTCGTGCTTCAAGTCGCTGAACTCGTGCTTGATCATGTCCTTGGCGCCGCCGGTTCCGGCCCGTGAGCGGTCGGTCTTCGAGAGCGGGTCGCCGCCCTGAATCATAAAGTCGGGGATGACGCGGTGGAACTTCGTGCCGTCGTAGAACTTTTGGTTTGCCAGCATGATGAAGTTCTTCACCGTGCCGGGGGCCTTATCTGGCAAGAACTTGATAATGATCGTTCCCTTGTTGGTGGTCATCACGGCCACCTCGTCACCCTTCTTAGGTGCCTTCGCACCGGGGGCAGCGTTCGGGCCGACTCCATCCGCTCCTAGGGTAGCGGTCGCGATCGGCGTCTCCGGAACTGAGGTCTTGGTTTCCACCGGAGGAGGCGTATTGTTCGCCTGGGTGTCGGTAGGCGGCTTGGTGGTGTCGGTCGGTGGGGTCGATGAGGTGCTCGACGGTGTCGAGCTCGTTTGAGTGGTGGTATCGGAACCGCAACCGATGGAGGCGAGGGCTGCGATAGCGAGCACGAGAGTGAGCGATCTCATGTTCGTATCGTTGCACATCCGGGCCTTGGAATACGAGTCCGGACCCCTGCCCACCATCATTCCCGGCTCCCAACCCGTCCATCACCTTGCGCATGCTTCAAGTGATCAATCTATCAAAGTCTTTCGGCAACAAGCCGGCGGTCGAAAACTTGACCTTTTCGGTCAACGCAGGCGAAATCGTGGGGCTGTTAGGGCCGAACGGGGCGGGGAAGACGACGACGATTCGTTGCGTGACCTCGCTGCTCCAGCCCAGCGAGGGGCACATTCTCTTGAATGGTCACGAGATCACGGAGAACCCGGTGGCCGCCAAGAGGGCGCTGGCATTCGTGCCCGAGGTGCCGAACCCGTACGAGATGCTCACCGTGATGGAGCACCTGCGGTTCGTCGCGGCTGCCTACGGGACTGAAGAGGAGATGGTGCACGCCGAGCAGATTCTCACCCGGCTCGACCTCTGGGAGCGGCGCAACGACTTGGGGGCGACCCTCTCGAAGGGGATGCGGCAGAAGCTCGCATGTGCTTGTGCATTCGTCCATCGAGCCGAGTTCTTTTGCTTCGACGAACCCCTCATCGGTCTCGACCCGAAGGGGATGCGCGAGCTGAAGAGCATGATGTTGGAGCGCAAAGCTCAAGGCAATGCGATCCTCATCTCGACTCATATGTTGGACACCGCCGAGCGCCTTTGCGACCGGGTGATCATTCTCAATCGAGGCAAGCTCATTGTCGAAGGGACGGTTCAGGAACTCCACGAGAAGCTGAGTTCTGGGGCCGATGCTTCGCTCGAAGACATGTTCCTTCAACTCACCGAGGAAGTCGTCGCCGAAGCATGAGAGCGATTACTCTCCTCACTTGGTGGAGAATCCGCAACTCGTTGCGCACCACGATGAGTGATCCCCGAAAGCTATTCGGGGTCATTGTCCTGATTTTGTGGCTCGGTGCTTCGCTTTTTCTCTTTAATTTTGCCTCGTCTAAAGGTTCACATGGAGCAACGCCCGGGGACCCGGTGGGAGACCCGCTTCTCATCCAGTGTCTCGCGAAGATCTCATTCATCGTGCTTGCATTCGTGACCCTCGATATCAATCTGAGCGAGTATGTCCTTGCCTACAAAATGCCCGACCTGGACTATCTCTTTCCATCTCCTATCTCGCGAAAGGTGGTCATCGCGGCTCGGATTCCCGCGATGGTCCTTATGACCGCCTTGTCAAGCGGATTCGGAATGTTTATTTTACGAGTGTTGTTGACACCCTTGGGAATGCCGGACCTACGGATGGACCTGTCCACTTGGGCCGCCCTGTTTTGCGCCGTCGGCGTCTACAAGAATATCGGGACCTCCATATCGCTCCGCGTGCCCGAAAGAAAGAGGCTGCGAGGCGGTTTTGGAATCATTTGCGTTGTTTTAATCGGGCTGTTTGCACTCCTATATTTCCGAGGCGGTCTCGCCGGGCTCCAATCTGGCATTCAGAATCCCATCCTACGTGCGATTTTCTACCCATTCGTGCTTGCTTCCGACACCCTCGCCGGGCCGCGACCGACCCTGATTCCGCTCGGATGCTTCGGCCTGTGGCTGGTGTCTTTCGTCCCTCTATTTACGACCAACGCGAATTTCTATGAGCAGTCACTGGTGAGCAGCGAACAGCTTGCCGTGATGCGCACGGCCGCGAAGGGGGGGTGGTCGGGGTTGGCTGCGTCGAAGGCCGCTAAAAGCAAGAAAGTCCGAACCAGGTCCTACACGATTCCGCCTTTCGGCAAGGGTGCGGGAGCGATTTTTTGGGCGCATCTGTGCGCGGCTGCGAAACGCTCAACGGTCAACTTCATCATTCCCCCCGTCGTCGGGGTGCTTACCGGGTTGATGGGAGTTTTCTTTACCGACTCGGCCGATGGTCTTGCCGCAACCGTCATTTTTATCCCGGTTATGTACGCCTCCATGTTCTTCTTGAACGCGGGCAAATCGGCGTGCGACTCGGCAATGCGCAGACGGGAGATCATCGGGCCGCTCCCCGTCAAATCCTGGAAGGTCGCGTTGGCCAATCTTGGCGTTCCGCTCTTCTCGATGGCTCTATTCAGTTTCGCTATCGCGGCAACCTATGGGTTGGGGGGCGGGCACAACCTTGCCAAGATCTGCATTGGCTTGGGACTCGTCTTTCCCTTGCGACTAGCGGGCCGCATGATGTTGCAGTACATCGTCGCCCTTGGCTTTCCGGATACCGCGGACAAGATGCAGCAGCTGATGGCGCAGCTGTTCTATTACGTGACTTCTCTGCCCTTTCTTTTTCTCGAGTTGGCCTTCACGTTGCCCGCATACATCTTCGGCTCGGTTGGCTTTGCGCTTGTAGTGAACGCAATCTACCAATTGGGGATGTTGGCGCTCATGCTGTATTTGGCGGGAATCGCATCCGATCGGTCGCTCGCTTCGGGAGAGCCGGTGCGGTTTTGGTCGCTCACGAAGCGCGAAAAAGCGGCCGAACGAATTCGTCCGGCCGCTTGATCACTGGGCGTTTATTTGCGTCGTCGTCGAGCGAGGAGGCCGATGAAGCCAACTCCAAGGACGAGGTAGGAACCGGGCTCCGGAACGGCCTTGATGCCGCGGAACACGGTGTTGGCGGCGGCCGCCGCGATGGTGGTTTCGCCTCCGTAGGAACCGATCGAATAGTTCGCGGACAGAATGCTCTTGCCGTCGGCTGACGTGAAGTACAGACTGTTGCCGAGGAGCGCAATGCTTCGGGTTGCGGTCGCGGTGAGCTGGTGGCTTACCCAGGCGCTACCGTTGAATGCGTACTCGAAGATGCCGCCCGCGCCACCGGACGTGTCGTCGGTGACTAGCATGTGGGTCGGGTCGACGAGGAGGAAGTCGTAGCTGCTAGAACTCGATCCCGTGTTGATGAGGTTCGTTGACACGCCGCTACCGAGATCAACCGAGAAGATGCCCTTGGTGGTACCGGATGCGGTTGAGAAATAGAGGCCTCCACCGAAGCCGTGGATCACTCGCTCGTTGGGAACGGTGGCCGAAACGACGGTACCCGTTGTTCCGCCATTCGCGACGCTGACGACGCCGCTATTCGCCCCCGAGGTGTAGAACAGCGAGCCGTTGTCGGTGTAGGCGGATCGGATGTTATTCTTATCGAACTGGTTGTTGATCGAGGTCGACGTGTCAATCGCGCCGGTCGACCAATTCAGACTGCCAACGACTCGAGGGTTGGTGGCCGCACCGGTGCCCACGACGCTGGCGGTGCCCGCGTCTGCTCGGTAGCCCGTGCAGGTGAACAGAGAACCGTTGCCGGAGGCATTGAGGGAACCCTCAGAACTGGCCGAACCGCTGACTGTTAAGGCAGTGCCGCCGGTGGTGGGGGCTGCGATCGACTGTCGGAGTGTTCCGTTAGTCATGTATTCGTCGACAAACAGGGCAGTACCAGCGCTCGAAAGAGTGCCGGAGCCAGTCCCGACTCGGACGACCGCGAGGTCGCCGGGAAGAAATCCGGAAGCGAAGGAATTGGTGGAAATCGCCGCGAGAGCGAGCGAACTCAGGCTGATAAGAATCCGTTTTTTGGACATAAGACCTCTCGAATAGTGAAAGTCCCAACTCGGGCACGAGTCCCGCTGGGGCAACTAACGCGGATTCTCCCAGGCAAATGTTAGAGCCCGATTAAGGGGGCGTTGAGAAACTTGCGCTGCGGGGCGAGGCTGGTAATTATGCAGATGTGCAATCGGGGCATTCCGGAGATGGTGGCCCTTCCCAGGGGAACCGTGGGGGAGGGGTGCGACAGCCTGACGGTGAGGTTCTAGAGCCTCCAACACCTGGATGTGGAGGGAGTCTGTAGGCGAAACAACCCTCTCCCCCCAGTGTTCCCCCCATAGGCATTAAAATAAGATTCGAACCAGGGCTTTCTGGTCGAGTTTGGCCGCAACCCCCACCCTGCCCTCCCCCTCCCAAGGCACAAACATCCTCGGCAAGGGGAGGCTCAATTCGCCTTGTTTTAACGCCTATGAGGGTTCCCCCTTGGGAAAGGGGAACCATCTCCGGATGTCTACAACCCTAGAATCGTCTGCAACAGCGCCTTCTGGGCGTGCAGACGGTTCTCGGCCTGATCATTCACGCGGCTCTGGGCGCAGTCCATCACCTCGTCGGTGACTTCGTAGCCACGGCGGGCGGGGAGGCAGTGGAGGAAGATGGCGTCTTTGTCGGCCATCGACATCATGTCCGCGTTCACCTGGTACTTCTCGAATACCTTCAGGCGATGCTCCTGCTCGTGCTCGTCGCCCATCGAGATCCAGACGTCGGTGTAGACGACCCTGGCACCGGAGAGGCCCTCTTCGATGTTCGAAGTTTGGCACAGGCCGGGCATCGGCTCGAGTTGGAAGTTCTCGGGGCCGCAGAGGGTGAAGTCGTAGCCTAGGCGGATGGCTGCCTTGGCTAGGGAGCGGGCGACGTTGTTGCCGTCGCCAACATAGGTGATTTTCACCTTGTCGTCGCCGAAGTTCTCACGAACCGTGAGGAGGTCGGCGAGGGCTTGGCAGGGATGCTCCCACTCGGTGAGGGCGTTTACGACAGGGACGTCGCTGTACTTCGCCAGCTTCTCCAGATCGCGCTGCCAGTAGAGGCGAGCGACGATGAGGTTGCACCAGCGCGAGAGGTTTCCGGCCACGTCTTGGACCGATTCGCGCATGCCCATGCCGATGTCTGCTTTGCTCAGATACACCGCGTTGCCGCCGAGCTCATGCACGGCGGTCTCAAAGCTGACACGGGTTCGTAGAGACGGCTTTTCGAACACCATGGCGACGGTTCGCCCCTCGACAGGTTGAATGACCGAGGGGGCGAGTTTGCGGCGCTGCTTCGAATAAGCGGCGAGGTTGAGGACTTCGTCGATCTGCTCGGCCGACAAGTCGTCCATTGCTAGAACGTCGTGCAGGGCACGGGGAGCGGAGGCAGCCTTGGGGGCCACGGGCTTGGGGGCAGACACGCCAAGCACCTCAGCCATGATGGTGAGCGCTTGGTGGACCTGCTCCTCGGTAAGGATGAGCGGTGGCACGAGGCGGATGTTGAATTCGTCGGTCGCGTTGATGATGAGCTTCTTCTCAAAGCACGCCTTCACCACGTCTCGGGCGATCGGTTTGTCGAGCACGACGCCGATCATAAGGCCCATGCCCTTCACTTGGACCACCGGACCGCCGAAAGCACTGAGGCCCTCTCGGAAGTGGGCGCCGACCTTTTCCGCGTTAGCGATGATGCCCTGATGCTCGATGGTGTCAAGAACGGCGAGGGAAGCGGCGCATCCGAGGGGGCCGCCGCCGAACGTTGCGCCGTGGTCACCCGCTTCGAGGATCTCCGCTGCCTTACCGTGGGCGAGACAGGCACCGATTGGCACGCCGCCGCCCATGCCCTTCGCAAGGACGAGGACGTCGGGCTTGATGCCGTAGTGCTCAAAACAGAACCACTTGCCGGTCCGACCGATGCCGGTCTGAACTTCGTCCAGCATGAGCAGGGCGTTGTGCTCTCGGCACAGCTTCTGGCACTCCTCGAGGAATTCCTGGGTCATCGGCTCCACCCCGCCCTCGCCCATGATCGGCTCCATGTGGATGGCCGCCGTCTTGTGGTTGAACACCTCGCGCAGGGCGGCGATGTCGTTGGCGGGGATGTGGATGAAATTGGGGATCAGGGGCTCGAAGGGGCGCTGATACTTTCGCTGACCGGTTGCCGAAAGCGCACCGAGCGATCGACCGTGGAACGATCGTAGGAGAGTGATGATTGTGTAATCGCCGTCCGGGCACTTCTGGTTGCCGTGCTTCTTGGCAATCTTCAGGGCAGTCTCGTTGGCGGTTGCGCCGCATGGGGCGTAGAACACGCGGTCCATGCCACTCAGGTCGCACAGCCGCTTTGCCAGTTGGGCCTGGGGTGCGGAGAGCAGCAGATTGGACACATGGATGAGCTGCTGGGCCTGGCGAGTGATGGCGGCAACTACCGCCGGGTGGCAGTGGCCGAGGCAGCAGACCGCGATTCCCGCGAGAAGGTCGAGGTACTCGTTGCCACGGTTGTCCCACAAGCTGCAGCCCGCGCCCTGAACGAAGAGAGCGGGCATGCGATTGTAGGTTTGCATCACATGGTCGTTGTCGAGTGTCTTTATGTTTTCGTACTTGAGCATTGGGTTGCCGATCCAAAAAGGTGAAGTGAGCGACGCATCCTCGCATCGAAGAGAAGAGAGGTGATCGGGGGAGCTAGCGGAAAAGCGTCGTCGCTTTCAAGGGGCAGGCCGGCTCCCCTAAATACGACGCGGATCGGGCCACACCGAGAAGGTTCGGTAGGCAAAGGCGGTCGATCCATTGGCATGGGCTATACCCTGCATTCATCTAACTTTACCTCAATCGATCCAGAAGACCTATTTAGGGAACAGAATTGCCTAGGGGTTTGCAATGAGGGGGCCGGTTGACTATAATGGCCTTGCGTACTAACCCGGCGAAGGTTCCTAGAATGCCTAGGGATTGGAGCTTACTCTTCGGAGGGGCGTCCGCAAATAAGCTCCTCCGGGAGCGCTCAACATAGGAGGTTTTGATGACTAAGAAGATTTTCGCGTTCGTAATGGTGATTGGCGTTCTCGGTGCATTCCTGGCTGGTTGTGGCAGCAAGGATGCCGCAGCTGACACCGCTGGTGCGGCAACTGCTGGTACTGCCACTGCTGGTACGACCACCGGAAAGTAAGGACGCTGCTCATTTAACGAGCAACTACCGGGGTCTCGTGGTTTGTCGCCACGGGACCCCATGTTTGTTTTTAACCTTCCACCCTCACTGTCTTTGCGCTTGTGGTCGCATTATCGTGACCTTTGAGGCCAATCATCGAACTAGTTCGATGATTTCGACTTCTGAACAGTCGGTTGGCCTTAATTGATTCGGCGTCGTTGAAGGTACTTGTCATCGATGACAGCGAGAGCGACCGTGACCTTACCGTCCGGTTCGTGCATAGGCGTTTGCCTAAGGCAACCGTAGAAACGTGTTCGGACGCCCAAGAGGGCCTGGACTCGCTGCTCCGCTATTCCAAGGGTCCCGCCGAAGACCTGCCCGCGCTCGTGATCATGGATCAGAAGATGCCGCGCCTGAACGGCGACGAGATCATGGAGCAGATTCGAGAGGAGCGAGCCCTAGTTAATGTGCCCGTCGTCCTGTTCTCGAGCTCTGCGCTCCACGAGGACGTCGAGAAATGCCTCCGTGCGGGCGTTAAGAGCTACGTACGCAAGCCAACCGACTACGACGAGTACGGAAAGGTGATCCAGTCCATCTGCGACTACTGGGTCGGCGTTAACTTGGTCGAGTAGATTTCGTTGGCCGTTTTCCGTGGACCGTTGAATGTGTAGCATTCCTCACGGACCACGGACCACGGACCACGGACCACGGACCACGGACCACGGACCACGGAAAACGAACTAGACCAGAACTTCGCTTCGTCGCTCGGAGACGCGTCGCTCGCTGTGATCCAGGATCTTCTTGCGGAATCGCAGGAATTTCGGGGTGACCTCCAGCAACTCATCCTCTCGTAGCCAGCTCAAGGCTTGCTCGAGGGACATTTCCTTGTGGGGGTCAAGGGCAACTGTGTTCTCAGACGTTGCGGACCGGATGTTGTTGGCCGCCTTTGCCTTGGTGGCATTGACGATCATGTCTTCATCGCGGCTACAGGCGCCCACGATCATTCCTGCGTAGAGCTCGGTTCCGACTTCGAAGAAGAGCTGGCCTCGGACCATGATGTCCTCATAGGCATAGCGCGTGAGCTTGCCCGGATCCTTGGAGATGAGCGAGCCCTGGGTTCGTCCGGTGACTTCGCCCTTGTACAGCTTGTATCCGTCGAAGATCGAGGAGATGAGGCCGAGGCCACGCGTCATCGTCAGGAAGTTCGATCGGAAGCCGATGAGGCCCCGAGTCGGGATGCTGTACTCGACCGTCGTAGTGCCGTTCGGGGCTTTGCGCATGTCGAGCATCTCGCCCTTTCGTCGGGAGAGGTCTTCCATTACCAAGCCGACGGCATCTTCAGGCATTTCGAGGATTGCAACCTCAAACGGTTCTTCAACTCCACCCTGATCATTGCGCTTGAGAATGACCTGAGGTCGCGAGATTTGCATCTCGTATCCTTCGCGGCGCATCGTCTCGATGAGGATGGCCAGCTGGAGCTCGCCGCGGGCCTGCACCTTGACGGTGTCGGACGCGCTTTCCAGATCGATCTTGATGCTGACGGAGACAGCTTCTTCCTTCTCGACTCGCTCGCGAATCTTGTGGATGGTGAGGTACTTGCCGCCATCTTTGCCCGCCAACGGTGAGTTGTTGGCGTACAGGTTCATCGTCAGCGTGGATGGCTCGACCTTGATCGCGGGGAGCGCTTCGGTGGTGTCGACCATGGCGATGGTGTCGGAGATGAGGACGTTGTCCAGGCCCGCCATCATCGCGATCTCGCCGGCTTCGACCGCTTCGACTTCTTTAAGGGAGATGCCTTCGTAGGTCCAAAGCTTGGTGATGTTGAACGTGACCTTCTTCGTTTGGCCGTCCCTCAGCAGCTCGAGCCGATCTCCAACCTTGACGGTGCCTCGAAGCACCTTGCCACCGAACATGCGGCCGAGATAGTCGCTGTAGTCGAGGTTATTGACCTGAAGGAGGAACGGGCCTTCCATCTCCACTCGGGGAGGCGGGACCGCGTTGATAATCATCTCGAACAGCTCGCGCATGTCCTGCTCGCTACCGTCCGGGCTCACTCGGGCGAAGCCGCCGGAGCCGGAAGTGTACAAGTGGGGGAAGAACAGATCTTCTTCGCTGGCGCCTAGGTCAATGAAAAGGTCGATCGTCTTGTCGTAAGCGTGCAGTGGCTGAGCATGCTCACGATCGATCTTGTTGATGCAGACGATCGGCTTGAGGCCGTTCTCGAACGCCTTCTTGAGCACGAAGCGAGTCTGCGGCATCGGGCCCTCTTGGGCGTCAACGATGAGCAGAACGCCGTCGACCATGCTGAGCACGCGCTCGACTTCTCCCCCGAAGTCGGCGTGTCCGGGAGTGTCGACGATGTTGATCTTGAAGCCCTTGTATCGGACCGACGCGACCTTGGAGAGGATCGTGATGCCCTTCTCTCGCTCGAGGTCGTTGCTGTCCATCACTCGCTCTCCCATGTGCTGGTTTTCTCGGAAGGTTCCAGCCTGCTTGAAGATGGCGTCGACAAGCGTAGTCTTGCCGTGGTCGACGTGAGCGATGATTCCTACATTACGGATGGGGGAGGGCATAGACACTAGTTTACCTTTGGCTTGGAAGCCTTAACCTTTTCTTACGCTTGGCTGCGCCGAAGAGAGCTGAATCCAGGTAGTGTCGGGGTTCAAAATGATGCTGATTGCCGCCCTTGTATTGGCTGGTCCAACCTGGAAAACCTACACTTTTGATCCAGGATTCTCGATGCTCTTTCCCAATAAGCCCACTCCGCAGAAGATGGATGCGGTGAAGGACGGCCTTGCCGAGGAGTTCATGGTGACCACCGCTTTTGGAGTCTCCGCTTACGTGGCAATGACTGGGGTCGCCAAAGAGGAGGAACAAACTACGCCTGACGCCCAACTATTCGAACTGATTGAAGGCTTCGCGGAATCGGCCGAGGGAAAGATCGTAAAGCAGAAAGACGTCCTTCTCAATGGCTGGCAAGGCATAGAAGCAGTGGTCAATTCCACCGACCAAATTACGGGAATTGTGCGGGGCTTCGTCGTCGGCAGGAGGTTTTACATGCTCACGACCACTTGGCCGACGAAACAGACCCAGCCCAAGGACTGCCTGACCTTCATGGATTCCTTCAAGCTGCCCAAGGACACCGCCAAGGGACCATTTACGGTCGCGGGCCCGGCGTGGAGGACCTACACATTCAAGGACCTAAAGATCTCCGGCATCTTCCCGGCGGCAGCAACCGAGGCGACTTTGAACTTACCGAACGATCAGGGGACGACGACGATGCAGCAGGTGAAAACTGTCTTTGGAAACCGGCGCTACGCGATTTCCGAGTCGGACCTCCACACGCAGCCACCCTACGAGGGAATGGATGACGAGAAGTTTTTGAAGGCACTTACTAACGCCACCCTCACGAATATGGATGGAAAAGTCCGCAAACAGAGCTGGCTGACCGTCGGAGGCACGAAGTGGTACCGAACCGAAGTCGTCGACGCCGAGCATCAGAGGTCCAGCCGACTGGATATCGCATGTCACGGGAAAGACACGTTCCTCGTGATCGCCGACGTTCCCACCGCGTTGTATCCGTCGGAAGAGGTCACGAAGTTCTTCGGTGCGGTCAAGGTCAAGTGATCACGGCCTTGGGCTGCGCGAAGAGCTTCGCGCAGTCCCAAAGGCGCCTAGGCGCCGTCCATTAGGACGCGCTCGGCGAGGATCAGCGCGACGAAGTCGTCCACCGGGCCGGGCGGGACTTGTAGGGTCGCGGGCAAGAACCGACGCCAGCCCTTTCGGGGGTTGTGCTCCCAGTACCGCTCTCTGGCTTGGTAGGTCGTGTCCTTCTCATCCACGATGAGGATGCCCATGCTGGGCAGGTGTTCGCGAATCTCGTGAACCACCGTCTTCGACCCGGTGCCGCCACCGATGATGATGAGCTGGAACGGGTGGTTGGAGAAGGCCTCGTGAAGCTTGGGCAGAACGGCTTCGATAGGTACGACCGATCGCCACAGGAGCTCAATCGCCGATTCCTCGGATCGTCTTACGAGGGCCATCCCGCATTTCGAGGTGCCGGGATCGACGGCGAGGACGGTTTTCTCGATCATCGGATTCGAAACTCCAACTTGAGCGGATCCCCTGCGCGAGTGTCGTTGATTGCGATGGCTTGGACGCGCATCATTCGGTCGGCACTCCGAATTTGAGTCACTACCGAGACGATTTCATCCACGCCAACCGAGCCGAACGACTCGTCGGATCCCGCTCGCGGGATCATGCCATCGATTTTGACCTTTGTTTTGAGGCGGTTGCCAATGAAGTCGGTGAGCTGCCGAATAATCTCTGCGACCTCTTTGTTGCCATTGATACGAGTTTCGCTTATCAGCTCGCCGGCATGATACACGGTCGGGTTTGCGAAGGGCTTGATGTCGAGCGGCACTGGCTCCCCGGCGAAGGCGTTGACACTGGAGTAGGAAATCAGAACGCCTGGTTCGAGGCGGCCGGTGAGCTGCCGCACGAGGTTCGCCTCCAGATCAGCCGGGCTCACTGCATTGCCATTCTTGTCGGTGTGGGCGAAGAGGCCAGCCACCGGTAGTCCCTTATACTCTTTTGCCCCCGAGTCCGAGGCCTTGAGCCGCGAGGCTCTCAAGATCGCAGAAATGGCAGCGCCTGCCTGTCGCGCAGTCATGTTCGCCTCCACCGGTATGCGGGTGATCTCCTCGCCGAATCGGAAAATGATCGGCTCGATGCGGGTCTTGGCGACGGTGTCGTTCATCGCCTCGGTGAGGCCCTTGAGGCGGGTGTACTGATCTTCGGTGTCCTGCAATTTGGCTTCAGCCGTGGTGAGGTTCGCTTCAACTTCACTAAGGTGGGTTTGTCGCTTGTCAAGTTCGCTGGTTAGCGTCTTGAGGGAGGTCTCGAGGTTACTCTTGTCCGAGTTCAGCTGCAGGTTGCTTGCCTTGAGGGTCTCGTTGCCTTTCCCGAGCGTCTCGTTTTCACTGCGGAGCTGGATGTCCGCTTGCTGGAGTTCCTGGGTCTGCCTGGAAAGCTCCTGGTAGCTGGCCCGTAGCTGAGTTAGCCGGGTGTTGGTAGCCGTGTATTCTTTTTTCGACAAGTCGAACTGGGCGACCGTGTTCTTTAGCTTGCTGCCGAGGTCCGTAATGTTCTTCGTGTATTTCCGCACCTGGTTTTGGAAGGTGACGATTCGGGCTTCTAGGGTGGTTTTTCGGCTCTGGAGATCGGCGACCTGGTTCCGGATGACGATGACCTGGGCATCCGTCTCCTTCATCTTCTCGATCTTCGCCTTGTTCTCCATCTCGAGGACCTTGTTATGGACTTCGAGTTCTTTGTTGCTGTTGGTGAGCTTGTCTTGCTGGGACTTCGCGTTTTTCAGATCCTTCTGGGTGGCTTGCAAATCGCGGATCGCCTGCGCACCCTGTAGAGCCCACTGCCGGACGTCGGAACTCAGTCCGAAGACGATGGCGATGGTGAGGGATGAAATGAGAATGCCCGAGAGGATCGTGCCAAGGGCGGCGGTGTGACGGGGGCGGAGCTTTCCAATCGTGATCCTCTTCTTGCCCATCTTCCGCCCGAGACCGTCGGCGAAATACGCGATTCCGCCGCTGACCAAGACCAGCAATATGAGAAAGAGAATGGATTGATTCAAATTAGGTCAACTATTCTTCTGCCGAATGAGGATGACAGCGGCGACCATGCCGATGACAATGGGGGCAAAGCTGGCAGCCCACGGCGGCAAGACGCCTCCTTGAGCCCAGACGTTCATAAAATTAGCAACGGTTACGTAGGAGAAAATGATGCCGATTGCGAGGGCAAATCCACTTGCCGTCCCAGTACGGTGGCTCCGAATTCCCAGAACGGCGCCCAGCGTGCCGAAAATGAGTGCGGCTAACGGGACCGAGAGTTTGTTCCAGTAGCCGTATTCGTTATTCGCCAACTGTCCCGCCGTCATCGTTTGGTCACGGCGATTCTTGTCGATTCGGTCCTTCAGCTCGGACATCGTGTATCGGTCGAAGTCGTCTCCCCTGTCACTTGCCAGGTCGGCAATGCTCCCTCGAATAGTTGGGAGCCTATGCGGCCAAACCTCGTTGAAGGTCGCGTCTTCCTTCAGGTCGGTGGAGATCACGCGCATCCCGCCCCGAATCCGCCAATCGTCTTCCGCGTGATACTCAAGCTCCTTCGCGAACCCGACATACTGCTCATGCTCGTTATCGTCGTAGAAGATCACGGTAACGCCCTGAAGTGTGTTGGCGCCGAGGTTGACGTTCTTCGCGACAACCGCCAGTCTCAACTTGCCCTTCTCGACGATTGTCTTGGAAATCGGCTGAGACGATTTCACCTTGGACGTCTTGGCGATGTCAATGGCGATCGCAAGGCCCGCCTTGGCCGCCGGGGGGACGATGTAGTCGTTGAAGAAAAATGTGATTCCGGCGATGAGAATTGAGAAGATCGCGACCGGCAATACGATGCGGTACACACTCGCACCCGCCGCTCGCAGCGAGACGATCTCGCTATCCGAGCTCAGTCGGCCGAATGAAAGAAGACCCGCGAGCAGAATCGCCATCGAGAAGGTCTTCACGAGAAGCGGCGGAATCAGTAGCCCGACGATCTTGAGGACCAGCGTGACCGGCAGCCCATCCACCACATAGCCCGCGATGCGGCCAAGGAAGGTGGCGGCGAAGAGCAACGCCGTGAAGAACCCAACTCCGAAGAGCCAGGGCCCAAAGATTTCCCGCATGATGAGGCGGTCGACCTGCTTCATCGGACTCCAGCTTCGATCAATCCTTCTCTTCCTTCGAATCAAGAGGCGGATCGAGGGGCTTGCCTTCAGCGGCTTCGATAGCTACATCGTCCTGGGTGCGCTCGGCGAAGACGTCCGTGCCGAACTGCTGGCCAAGGTAGTGCTTTCGCACCATCTGATCGGAGGCAATCTCCTGACCAGTGCCCTGAGCGATGATCTTGCCGTCGATGAGGATGTAGTTGCGGTCGGTGATTCTAAGCGTTGCCGCGACGTTGTGATCGGTGATCAGAATCCCGATCCCCTGCGCCTTGAGCCGGAAGATGATCGTCTGGATCTCCTCGATCGTCACCGGGTCGATGCCCGTGAAGGGTTCGTCCAGGAGGATGAACTTGGGTTCGGTTGCAAGCGCCCGAGCGATCTCAACCCGCCGTCTCTCGCCGCCCGAGAGGATGTTGCCCTGGCTCTTGAGGATCTTTGTGATGTGGAGTTCTTCGGCGAGCTGCTCGACCTTTGCCTTGATCTCTGACTTGCTACGACCCACGAGTTGGAGCACGAGGCGGAGGTTATCTTCCACCGTGAGCTTTCGGAAGACGCTGGCTTCCTGGGGAAGGTAGCCCACGCCTGCTCGGGCTCGCTTGTGCATCGGCCAATGAGTGACGTTCACGTCATCGAAAAAGACGGTTCCGCCATTCGGGCGGACGAGGCCGACTGTCATGTAGAACGTCGTCGTCTTGCCCGCGCCATTGGGGCCGAGAAGGCCCACGATTTCGCCTTGGCTGATGTCGTAGGTGACCCCGCGCACGACCTCCCGGCCCTTGTAAGACTTGTGGAGATCCGTGGTTTGGATCTTCAAATCGGGCTTCCACCCTTCTTTTTCTTAGCCAGCTTCTTACTGAGGTTGTTGACTTTGGTGGTGGTGAGGCCATCCCCTTCGGAAGAGAAGTTTGAGTTAATCATTTCACCCTGTTCGTTCAGCGTGATCACGACCTTTTTTATGCCGGTAGCCTCGAGCTCACCTTGGCCGGTGACCACCACATCCCCAGTTAGAGTGATGGTTGCGGGGAGGGTCTTGCGGCTATACACCGCCTTCGAGCCGGTCGCATGGAGGGTCTTTGGCTCGGTGTCGTCTGGCTCCAACAGCGCTTTGACATCGATAGTGACATCGCCTTCCAAGGTCGCTTCCTTGATTGGACTTTCGCCTTTGGGTACATACGGGTTTACGGTTGCCACCGCATTCAAACCTGAGATGTTGAGATTGGTTCGCTTTGCAAGGTTCTTCTCGTGGATCGTTACGGGGCCACTAAGGTTAAGCGTGCCGCCCTTGGCAGTTCCATCGTAGGTGGCGGACGATCCAGCGAGGTCGGTATTCCGGGTCGTAAGCTTTGCCGAAACCTGGACGCCTCCGTTGGCCGTAAAGCTGTCCACGATCGGGGGACTTTTCTTAGTCACACCCTTACTGAGCTTGCCGCTCGCGGTGCCTCCGATGACCATGTCGAAAGCGGATTCCGTTCCCATTTTTAGGGTTGCCGGACCCTTGAGATTGAAGGTGCCGCTACCATCCGGCTTCATATCGACACCCCCATCCTTGGCCCAGAACTCAAATTTTCCATCAGGCCCCTTAAAGTGGATGTCTTTGGCCACCGCGAAGGTAAAGACCAGAGCAAGCGTAAGGAACAGGATTTTCTTCATTGCTTTTTGAACATGCTCGGCGTCGCGACTCGCCTTAAATCGGAAGACGCCCAAAGCTCGCCGTCGGTATCCATCGCACCAAGACTTCCAACTACGTTCACGTTCCCTTTTGCCTTGATCAGATCCTCACCCGCCAGGAATTCGACCTCTTCGCAGGTCAACGTCGCATCAGGGTCGAGGGATTTCATTTGAACGTTACCTTTCAGCTTGAGGACATTCTGGGACTTATCCGCAAAGCCGCCGTCTGCCTTGTAGTCGCAGATCTTCTTTCCGCCTTTGTAGAGCGATCCCGTCACTGAGTTCATGTGTCCCACGAAGTCGGTCTTGCTCTTCCCATCGATCTGGGCCGACTGCCACTTCACGTCCCACTCCTTCTCGCGTCTTGCGCCTTTCGAGTAGTGGTCTGCCGAACCCGAAGTGGATTCGACGGTTCGAGTGGGCAGCTCCTCTGGCTTCTTTGTCGCTTCCTTCGTTGAGCCTTTGGATCCGCATCCGGCGAGGAGGAGAAGCGCTATGAGAGCAGGGGCAGAGCGGTTGATTCAGCCCTCCTCGCAAACCTTCCTTTGTGCTGGCCCGCAAGCTGACCGCATGCGGCGGCGATGTCGTGGCCTCGTTCAACTCGTTCGGTAACGTTCACTCCTTTGCTGGCGAGGATCGAGCGGAATGTTCGAACCCTCTCTCGGGTAGGACGTGCGAAGCCTTGCTCCGTATCCACCCAGTTAAACGGGATGAGGTTCACCACGTTGGGCGTGCCCTTGACGATTCGGGCCAATTCGTGGGCCTGCTCCGGGGTGTCGGTAAGTTCATTGATGAGCAAATACTCGATCGTGATCTTCCGTCCAGTGGCGCGGTAGTAGTCGCGCATCGACTGCATCACTTCGCTCACTGGCCACTTGTGGTTCACCGGCATGAGGCGGTCTCGTACTTCATCAAGCGGCGAGTGAAGGCTGAGCGCGAGGTGGATCGGCAGCGCGATTTCGGCCAGCTCGTTGATCTGAGGCACGATGCCCACCGTGCTGACCGTGAGGTGCCGATAGGAAAGGCCGACCTCGTCGTGGAGCAACTTGAGCGCCTTCACCACGTTCTTCAGGTTCAAAAGCGGCTCGCCCATGCCCATGAACACTACGTGCGAGATGCGTCGTTCGGTGAGGCGTTGAAGCAGGAGGTATTGACCCACAATCTCGCCTGCGGTGAGATTTCGGTCGAAGCCGCCCAGCCCGGTCGCGCAGAACTTGCACCCCATCGGGCAGCCGACTTGGCTGGAGATGCAGCAGCTCACCCGCTCTTCGTAGGGGAGAAGGACGCACTCGTAAACTTGATGGTCGCCGTTGTGGACGAGGAGCTTTTCGACTCCGTCGGTGGATTTCTTGTGAGTCGCGATCTCAAGCGGCTGGGTAGCGAATCGCTCGCTCAACTCATCGCGCAACGCCTTCGGGATGTCGGCCATGTTCTGCACATCGGCCTCCGCGTGGCGGTAAAGGTGGAGGGCAATCTGCTTGGACCGAAGGGACGCGTCCTTACGCCCCGCAAGGGCTTCCATGAGCTCCTCGCGCGTCATCCCAACTAGGCTCGGCTTCGCTCCGGACACATTTCATTGTACCTTTCGACCTTGCGGGGTCTCGGTATGATGTCCCTGTGGAACTCACATCTGCCGACTGGAACGAGTACTACGAGATCACTCGCGAGAGGCCGATCCACTTTCTCTACAATGAGCTCGCTCCCTTTCTGCCGTCTTCGGGCGAGGCGCTGGAGTTGGGTTGTGGGGCAGGAAATGGCGTCCTGTTTCTGCTTGTTCACGGCCTCCGCGTAACTGGCAGCGACGCTGAGGCGGGTGCCCTTGGGGTGGTTCAGTCGCGGTTGCCCTCCGATGCGAACGTTTGGTTGGTCCAATCGACGTATGAGGATCTTCCGCTAGGGAAGGCCCAGTACGACGTCGTCACTGCCAGCTTCGCCCTCTTCTTCATGCCCCCGCCTGCTTACTACGAGTTTTGGAAGCGGCTGGTCGAGGCCATCAAGCCCGGCGGTCTGTTCTCTGGCCAGTTCCTCGGCGACCGCGACGAGTGGATCTCACGCGGGTACACGCTTCAGTCTGCCGACGAGGTCCGAGAACTACTCGTCGGCTTCGAGATCCTGTTCTGGCAAGAAGACGAACGAGACGGCGAGACCGCCTTCGGCACACCTAAGCACTGGCACCTCTTCCACGTCATCGCCAGAAAGGCGTAGCCCTTGGGACTGCGCGAAGAGCTTCGCGCAGTCCCAAAATGATTGCCTATCTTCTTTCTAGCTTGTAGAGGCGGTACAGGTCTTGCTTTACCGGCGTGTTCACGTCTTCCATCGACCAGCCCGCTTTGTCCGTGACCGCCCTCTGGAAGTCTCCAATGCGGTTCCATCTCGTGATGATCCACACGGGGCTGGGTTGTTTTAGGAGGTCTTGGAAGTCGTCGGTGTCGACCACCGTGCGGTTCAAGTAGAGCAGGAGGGAAGGGTGGCTGGTTTCTTGGATCTTGGGCTTCCCGGTCCCCAGGTCGTGCTCTCGACGGCTCATCTGGTATTCGGCAACTGTGTCGGTGGGCTTCGCGCTGGCGGCGACGTACTGCGCGAGATCCTGCACTTCGCGATGGAAGCCTGGCAACAGGGCGTTGCCATCGTGGTAGATCTGGAATCCGGATTGCGCGATCGCCCAGATGGCGAGGAGCCAGGCGACGGGGAGGGCGAGGCGCTTTGGTGTCAACTCGGGCCAGCGACGAGCGAGGTCGTCGGCTACCAGGAGTGCGAATGGGACGGTGACAGGGAGGACATAGTGGGGGAGTTTGGCGCCGCTGATCGAGAAGAACAGGAAGATCGTGAGTCCCCAAGTGGCGAAATAGCGGCGGAGCGACGTAGCGTTGGCGTCTTCGCCGACGATCCGGACGTCGGCGGGGACGCCAACGCTACGATCTCGTTTCGGCCAAGCGCGAAATAGCAAAAACGACCAAGGTGCCATCCCCAGCAGCAGGATGGGGATGTAGAAGACCCAACCCGCCGGACCGTGTAACGTGTGGGCTTGGTCGCCTCCCGTGAAGCGGCCAATATTCTGCTTGATGAGGAACTCGTCGACGAAGAACTTGCCATTCGCGAGATAGGCGGGCACGTACCAAATGCAGATCGTGGCGACCAAAACCAGCACGCCCGGTAGCCACGAACCTCGGAATGTGGAACGCAGATCCTTCTCGCGATAAAACGTCCAGCCCGCGATCGGGACGAAGAGAATCAGCGCCACCGGCCCCTTCGCCAACACCCCGAGTCCGAGGCAAAACGCGGTGAGGATCCGCCACTGCGGGCGGTCGACCAGCGACTCCCAAAAGGTGATGAAAGCCGCGCTCAGGCATAACACGAGAAGGGGGTCGGTAAGCATCATTCGGCCCGCAGCAACCACGAGCAGGCTGCTCCCAAGGATCAAAGGAGCGAGAACCTCAGAACGCACCGATAGACGCCGCCGCGCGAACCAAGCGACGAGCGCATAGAGCCCAGCGGTCGCCAGGATCGAAGGCACCCGAGGCCCGACCCAAACTCCGAAGAGGGCGATGCATGGCTTGGCAAGCCAGTAGAGAAGGATGGGCTTCTCGAACCAAGGGTGCCCGTTGAAGTAGGGGGTAACCCACTCGCCTCGACGGTTCATCTCGGCGACGATCGCCGCATAGTAGCCTTCGTCGAGGTCGAAGAGGCCGTATGTCCACCAGCCGAGCAATGGTAGGCAGGAGAGCAACACCCAAGGCAAGATGGGACGCTTGGTCATTGGGTCAGGGAGCCGTGGCCCAGCTTCAACTCGACCGCCTCGATGATGATGTGGAGGGCCACCATGTGGATCTCCTGAATGCGATCGCTCCCCTCACCGGGTGCTTCCAGGACGATGTCGCACTCCGAAGCGAGAGCCCCGCCGCCTCGCCCGACGAGGCCGATGACCTTCATCTTTCGCGACTTCGCGGCCTGGGCAGCAAGCACTAAGTTCTTCGAATTGCCCGAGGTAGTCAGAAGAACCAGAAGATCTTCTGCCTTGCCGAGGCCCTCGACTTGCCGCGAAAAGACGTGGTCGAACCCGAAGTCGTTGGCCACGCAGCTCATGTGAGCAGGGTCGCTGAGAGCGATCGCACCGTAGGGCCGTCGGTCGAGTCGGAATCGACCGCTAAACTCCTCCGCGAAGTGCATCGCGTCCGCCATGCTGCCGCCGTTTCCGCAGGCGAGGACGTTGTGGTCCGTTTTGAAGCACTCGGTGATCGCGTCAACGATCTGGCTCATCGTCTCGAGAACCTTGGGATCGGAGCGAAATACGCGCAGCAGAATCTCCGCCTGCTCCAGAGATCGCTCGATGACCGATTGCATTTTGAAAAGGTACCTCCCCAAGTAAAATGGGCAATGCCTTCCCCTCTCTCCGACCTCAAGTACAACGCCGATGGCCTGATTCCCGCAATCATCCAGGACCATGCGAATGGCGAGGTGCTGATGATGGCTTGGATGAACGAGGAATCGCTGGCGAAGACACTGGAGACGAACCTCTGCACCTACTGGAGTCGCTCAAGGCAGAAGTTCTGGGTGAAGGGCGAGACGAGCGGTCACCTGCAGCACGTGAAGCAGATCTCGGTGGACTGCGACCAAGACGCCCTACTCATTCGGGTTGAGCAAGTCGGCGCCGCGTGCCACGAGAACTACCGAAGCTGCTTCTTCCGGGATCTGTCGGCGGAGGGGTTGTCAGTGAATCAGGATAAATGTGACGACTAGTCCCGGCGAAGCCTTGTGGCCGACGATTGCATCGGCGCGACAGGCATCGGAACGGACATCTAGCGTACGGAATCGTCGGGCACCTTTCGGGGGCGGAAATCTACCCGGCTTTCCATGGGGCACTTCGCGACCCTTGGCTAGGGTTCGGTATCCCTTCGGGATAGAGTAACTGAGACCCCCACCCTGCCGCCGTTCACAACCGGGGGGAGGGGGTCTCGCCCACCGACTGACTTCTACTTCGCCTTCCGCCGACCCAACTTCGGCATCCAAGTCGACACCCCGTGCTCCGTCCGGGCCCCCGGATGGATCCCCAACTGGGACGAATAGATCCCCCGATGACCGCTGAGCACGAACGCCGTCCCGCAGGCGATCACAAGAGGCAAAGCGAGGGACGAACCGAACAGTTCGATCCCCATTACGGTGCATGCCAAAGGTGTATTCGCCGCTCCCCCAAACACCGCGGCAAACCCGAGCGCGGCAAAGAAGCCGATGGGCTGGTGTGTCAGCTGGGCAAACGCGTTGCCCATGGTGGCGCCGATGCAAAAGAGCGGCGTGACTTCGCCACCCTTGAACCCGGTCCCGATGGTCGTCGCGGTAAAGAGGATCTTGAGCGCGAACGCCCACAGCACCACGTTTTGGACGAAGCTTGTCTCGATGAGCGGAAGACTTAGCCCGTTGTAGTCGCGTGTGCCTACCGCATAGGTCAGCGCGACCACGGCGGCACCCCCGACCGCAGCCCGAACCCAACCCATGGCCAGATACTTTTTCCCGAAGGTCTGGATTGCGTGAGTGAGGTGCGAAAACAGCGCGCTCGACCCCGCGAAGCACGCCCCGGCAAGGACAATCCATAGGAAGGTCGGCAAAGTCATCGCAGGCAGCGGACCGACGTGAGCTTGATACGCATGGTGCGCTGTCCCCAAAGCGCGGCAAACAAAGTCGCCGGCAAAGCTCGCCAAGAGGCAGGGAAAGAGGGCGTCGTACCGGAGGCGGCCGACGGTCAGAACTTCCAGCCCAAAGATTGCCCCCGCCCACGGCGTTCCGAAAACAGCCCCGAAGCCACCCGAGATGCCCGCCATGATGAGCAGCCGTCGGTCGTGCTCGGTGAGTTTTAGCGGCCCAACCGCCAATTGACCAAGCGTGCCACCCATCTGCACCGCCGTCCCTTCGCGCCCTGCCGAGCCTCCGAAGAGGTGAGTAGCCACCGTGGTGATCAGGATCATCGGCGCCATCCGGAACGGCACGACGTCGGTAGGATCGTGAATTCGTTCGAGCAGAAGGTTGTTGCCGCCTGCCACGCCCTGACCGAAGTGCTCATACAGCAGCGCGATGGCAATTCCCGCAACCGGGAGCAAGAGGAGGAGGTTGGGTTGCGCCTTCTGGGTTCCGGTTGCCCAAGCCAAGCAGGCGAGGAAAGCCCAAGAAGCAGCTCCAGAGAGGGCACCGACCCAGGTGCCTAGGAGGGTCCATTTAACGAAGGTTTTGCCGAGTTCTACGAGTCGCATTTGTTCCTACCTTCTGGCGCAGGCCAGCCTTTGCGGTAGGAATCATCAGCCCTTGATGGGGCGGTTCGGCGCGGTCGCCCGGGCGAAATCCATGCCCGTATAGATATGTTATACCGTGATGAGCGACGAACCCCTTGGTCAACTTGCGAGTGGCGAATACGTGTTCGACCGCCCACGCTCGCACATGCACAGCGGAGTCGCCCCTCTGTTGCCGGAAGCCTTGGCGTGGATCGAGTCGCGAGATCGCAATGTGATCATCGAAGAGATCGACCTGGGGAGGATCGTCGGAAAGAAGCACTGCATCGAGACTACCGAGAACGACCGGATCATCTTCGACCAGCGTCCTGGCCGAAAGGGGCTCACCAGATTCGTCTTAGACCGAGAGCCCGAGGACTGCTCAAGCGTGTCGGTGATCCTCAAACTCGACGACCACGCCGACATCTACATTTGCCTTAGCGCCTACATCGGCACCCGTTCGGAACCCGAACCCTGGGACGCCTACGCGACCCCCGAGAGCGAATCCTTCTGGACAAATCACGCCCTCGTTTGGGAAAGACTACAATAACAGAATGCGGCTTTGGGGGATGGCTTTACTGGCACTGGTGACCACGTCGTGGGCTCAAACCAACTTCACCATGAAAACGGCCGAATTGGTGGACAAGGACGCTAAACCCACCATCCCGGTACTCGGAGACAACTTCTACTACCTTAAGGCAACTTGGGATGCGTCGGGACTCTCGGGCAAACAATCCTACAAGGTCAAGTTCACGATGGCCGACCGGTCCGCCGAATTCCCGTTTACGACCGGAAACGGCCAGGGCTTATGGGCCTACGCGGGCCTTTGGTGTCCGATGGCCGGGCCAATCCCGTACAAAGTTTCGATTCTCCTTGACGGCAAACAGGTGGGTACCCCGCTCACCGGCTCGTTCACCCCGAAGGAGCCTATGCAGCCGATCGACTACTACGACACCAAAACCCTAGACGCCTGGCAGAAGATTCGGGTGAGCTGGAAGCCGAATTCGGGAATGATCGATTCGCTGTCGTTCTGGCTGAGCAAGCCGATCACCGACACCTTCCAAAAGGTCTTGGATGTGCCAGGTCCCGCCGAGGCGAAGTTGACCGCATCGGAGCCTTCGGGATATCCCTTGTTCGTCAGTAGCTACCTCAAACCGGACCTCACCCAGCGCTCAATGGAGCAGCGATTCAGGGTGGAGGTTTCCAACTGCCGGGTCAACGAGGCCCTGCTGCAGAAGACAACATGGTCCGACTATGACAAGCTGCCAAGCGAAGCGAGGGCGTATCTAAACTCTGAGCAGTCGGTTCAGCGAGACAGTCGGGAGATACGCAAGTTCGTAGCGAGTCATCTGCCCAAGTCGTACCGCACCCACCTATCGCCGTACGAGACCGCCAAGATGCTATTCCAGGGCGTGGTGAAGGACCTGAGCTACAAGACTCCCTGTGCCGACAATGCGGTCGACGTCCTGAAACAAGGGAAGGGGGACTGCGGAGGAATGTCGTCGGTTCTCATCGCTTCGCTGAGACACATTGGGATACCGGCGCGCCTCACTGCCGGCTGGTGGGCGGATACCCCGCCTCCAGGCGCCTCCAGCTGGCACGCGTGGACCGAGTTCTGGATCCCCGGTGCGGGCTGGGTGAGCGCGGATCCCGCGGTGTCGGACGGGGTCAGTCCAACCGGAGAATTCCCCTACTTCTTCGGCTTCATCCCCGACTTCAACAAGCGGGTTGCGGTGGGTAGAGGCGATTGGTTCAAGGTCGGCAACTACGGATGCGGCCTGGTTCAGGCCGGAGATTTTTGGTACGAGGGAACGGCGGTCGTCGACAAGGTGGACCTCACCGCGACCGCCAAGCCGATCAAGCCTTGACTCGAAGAACTTGAAGCGCGTTCGACCAGCGCAACAGTTCGTCTAGCATCACCTTCGCAGATTGAAGCTGCAACTCGTTGGCGACGAACGCGCCCTCATCGGAGATCGACTTGGCGAAAAACGGGATCGTCACGCTCTCGACGATGGGCATCATGCTGAGGGTGGTCACGATCTGCTTCGTCATCTGCACTGACCTTAGCCCTCCCGAAACGCCACCGTAGCTCACGAACGCCACCGGCTTATACGCCCACTCGGAGAACAGGTAGTCCAGCGCATTGATCAACGCGGGCGGTGACCCGAAGTTGTACTCGGGGGTCACGAAAATGAATGCGTCCCCATCTTCCACCTTGGCGCTCCATGCCTTAGTGTGGTTGTGCTGGTACTGCTTCGACCGAGGATGACCAGGTTCGTCAATAAGCGGGAGGTTGATCTCAGCCAGGTCGAGAACCTCGACTTCAAACCCCGCATGCTCGGCCGCGAAGTCATTAATCCAAGTAGCAATAGAAGGTCCCACCCGTCCTGGGCGAGTGCTGGCGACGACGATTTTGAGTTTGGGCATTGGTGGTGTTCTCAGTCTAGCTTTCCTAAAGCCTCCCCTTGCCGAGGATGTTTGTGCCTCGGCAAGGGTGAGGGCAGGGTGGGGGTTCCGACCCGGAACCCCTGAGCCAGCCGAAGTCTTACGCTCGGTCGAGCTCTGCTTCGATCTGGATGTCGACATCCTTACCGACCATGAACCCGCCCGTCTCTATCGCCTGATTCCAGGTGATGCCGAAGTCGTCTCGCGAGATTCGACCGCTGGCGCTGACGCCGATCTTGTAGCCGCCGAATGGGCTGGGGACTTCGTTCGAAATCTCCGTCTTCAGCTTGATTTCCTTGGTCACCCCGTGAAGGATCAGGTCGCCAAAAACATCGAACTCGTTCTCGCCCGTCTTCACAACTCGGCTCGACTTGAAGGTCATCGTCGAGTGGTTGTCGGTCTCAAAGAAGTCGGCGCTGCGAAGGTGCGCGTCTCGCTGCTCTACGCCCGTGTTGATTGTGGAGAGGTCGACCGTGATGTTGATCGTCGCCTGCTCCGGCTGGCTAGGGTCGAGCTCGACGGTTCCTGAAAAGTCGCTGAAAGATCCGTGCACTTTCGAGATCATGAGGTGGCGAACGGTAAACCCGACGATCGTGTGGGCCTTGTCGATGGTGTAGGTCGAAGTCTGGGTGGTTGTTGCGGTCTGGCTCATTTTCTGTTTTCCTCTGATACTCCATTCTCTGGAGTGGTTACATTATACTACGTATCGCTACATAAAATGTAGCGCTATAGAAAAACTTTCGGTAAATAAAGTGATGCGCTTGACTAGGGGGCGTAGAATAGCTTGTGATGAGCGAGACCGTACACAGCTTCTGCCAATCCGAGAGCCTTCTCCCGGGTGTGGCTTTGCTGCAAGAAAAGTGGACGCTGATCATCGTCGCCATGCTGATGAGCGGCCCGTGCGGCTTTAACGAGCTCTCTCGCAAAGCCACCGGAGTAAGCGCCACCACCCTCTCACAGAGGCTAAACGTGCTTGAGGAAGCGGGAATCGTGATCAAAACGGTGCGCTCTACGATGCCGCCTCGAACCAGCTACGAGCTTACCGAGATGGGCGTTGCCCTCCTCCCCGTGTTACTCTCGATCGAGTCTTGGTCCGAGAAATACATCCCGAGACACATCGCCTGCCCCCTTGCTGCGGAATTCGAGAAAGGGTCGGAGTGACGTCGATGCTCTTGTAGCGTGGCGCCCCCGCCGATGAGTGACGCACGGCCGAGCATGAATTTGCGCGGACACCCATTCCCCGCGGGAGGAGGAATCTTTGCCGGTACCGGCTGGGTCGTGCGACGCTCATCGGCGGGGGGGGGCTACGCTACGATTAGGTCTACTCCTTAGTCGCCGGAGTAATCGACATCCTCACGATGACGATCTTGTCCTCCATGATCACCATCAGAGACTTATCCTTCGTGAACGTCGTCCCCAGGCTTCGCCTGACGTCTCCGTTCTGCCCTGGCATGGAGAAGCTAAGGCTCGATGAGACCGAACTTCCCTTGATGACGGGCGTAAAGCTCAGCTCCGTGGTCTTCGTCTTCCCGTTGTCCTTCGTCGACAACGATATGGATGCGGGGAGGCCCGAGTAGGTCTGGATGTTGGGCGAACTGAGCACGAACTTCTTCGATTTCTTGATCGAAGCTTCCGCGTCAGCCGTGCTCATCCAGAGGGCGAAGGGCTGCGGTTTGCTGGGGAGATCTCCTTGAGTGAGTTCCGCCTTGCCCGCGAAGTCCTTCGGCTTCATGTTCAAGATGGTCGCTAAGATCGTGACGCTTGCCGGCTTCTGACCAGAACCGATTGCCCAGGTGGCGATCGGAGCGCTGAGGGCGGTGAGGACAAAGCCTCCCGTAACGAGGGCGGCTAGACTTGCCGCTCCGCGGCGTTGATTCGGTTTCAGTATCATTTCGATCCTCCGAGCGACGTCGGCCTTGGCGGCCATCGAAAGGGCCAGCACAGGAGTCGTCGCATGTGCCTCCCGGGCGATCTCGAGCAAGTGTTCTGCGTAACGTGAAGGCGTCACCCCAGACGAAATCACCAGATCGTCCGCGGCGTGTTCGGCGAGGCGTCGCAACTCGCGGCTCAGCTTCCAGATGAATGGATTGGGCCAGAGCAGTGCGCATGCGATGGATGCAAAGAGTTGGGTGAACCAGTCCCCGCGACGGATGTGGGCGAACTCGTGTCCGATCACCGAGCGAAGCTCAGCTCGGCTCCAATCCCGCCAGTGCAAGGGAAGTACCACGCGGTGCCGCCCGAGCCAAAACGTCAGCGGGACGTGTGTCTTCGGGGACTGAACGATGTTTCCGCGCACCCTTTCGCTCCGTCGCAACCAGCGTCCGGTGACGGCGAGGCCGAGGACGATGCGAAGGAGCAGGATCCCGGCTCCGACTGCCCATATCCAAAGTGCGAGTGAGCCAATGGTAATCGGCAAACTTGAGCGGCCACCGGCAGGCGCAACCGCAATTCCGGCCACCAAAGGCGCGCTCTGAGCGAGCCATAGATGCAACCGCACGGGCATTGCCGGCAAAGAGGGCGCCGTGCTCCTATGAACGAGCAAAGCGAGGAAAGGCAGCGCGAGAATCACCAACACAAACTCCGCCGCTAACGCATGTCTCAGAGAAGCCGATTGCTTGCGCAAGAGGCCTATCACTGAAATGGCGACCGCGCCAAGTAACGCGGAGCGAAGCAGAGTCTCAAGGAGAAAATCGCTCATCGCCCCTCCTCCCGTGCCCTATCGATCATGCCCTGTAGTCGGTCCAGTTCCGAGGGCGACATCTTCGCGCCCTCTTCGGTAAGGAGAGCCGCCACGACGTCGCCCGCCGAACCTTCGAAGAAGGTTTGGACAAGCCCTTTCAACGCGCTACGAGCGGCGGATTGTCGAGGATGCACCGATGTGTAGACGTACCTCCCGTCCACTTCCTCGTGCTTGAGGTGCTCCTTATCTTCGAGGATCCGAAGAAGGGTGCGAACCGTCGAGTTCGACGGAGCTCCAGGTAGAAGCTCCATCGCCTCGGTGGCGGTCAGGAGCCCGCGCTGGTACACGAGCTCCATGATTTGCTGTTCACGCTTGCTGAGATAGCCGGCCGGCTGCTTCACGAAAGAGGACATCTGTTAAAATATTAACATCACTTCTCGTGGATTGCAAGAGCAAGTGCGAAATTTTTAACATTACTTCAAAGAGGAAAGATGGTGGCCCCGATCCGGAGATGGTTCCCCTTGAAAAGGGGGGAACCGTGGGGGAGGGGGTCCGGCCCACCGAATGCCCTCCCGGAGACACCCGCTCTGACTCTTGTTTGTCGTTTAAAACAATCCTGAACGGGCGAGCCCTTCAGCCCTCTCCCCCACCCCTTCGTTCCTCAGGGCTTCGGAAAGGGCGAACCAGTAACTACTCCAGGCTCTCTAGTGGCACGGACCGCGCAATTTAGACAGCTCTAACCCGGTGCCCTGCGCACAGCGCCCGGAACCCTGACTGCGGGGAAATACTCCGCCGCAAACTGGACTTGCCACCAACGCCGCCGGTCCTCCGCCCAAGGCTGGTTGGCCGCGAAGAGCCGCACGAACCCCGTGCCCTCAGGACCGCCGAATCGCTTGATCCAGGAGGTCGCCAACCCTCGCTCATCTTTCGCGAGAACGGTGCTCACCGACGAAGCATCCGCCCCAAAGTCGCTCATCAACCAATTTGACGACAGCCCCCACCGCATCCCGGCATTCGTCGGCATTGACCCGTACCCGTCGAATATTGCCAGTGAGTGCGAAACGCCGAGCAGCTGCTTCGGACCCGAGCGATTCAGGCCCGACAGTTCTCGACCACCCTTCTCATCAGCTGGCCAAAACATAGGAGGCAAACCGTTCCAGACGACTTTGCCACCTGAATCCAGATACCGCCGAAACAAAGTGTTGGCGGCTGCCTTATCGACAACGTTCTTGGGGATCGAGTCGATAGCAAACACCACCACGCTGCGCGCACGGTCTTTAACGCGCTGAGTCATGAAAGACGCGAGGCCCTTGTTATCGAGAACCTCATAGCCGTGCCCCTTCAAGTAGTCGCGAAGTCCGGGCGCTCCGCCCGCCATCGCCTTTGGTCGCTCCGTCTCGTCCCAATAAACCACCTTCTTAAGATTCCCACCAGGAACGACGTTCAGTGCGTAAATGCCGCCATCATCGCAACCAATGAAAACACGGTTCTTCTCGACCCACGGCGAAGACCAACTTGACGTCGGCAAATGGATCTGCCACCTCACCTTCCCATTAGCCCGGTTGATTGCGTAGAACACGCCCGACTGGTCACAGGAGTAGACCGTGCCCTTCGTGACCGCGGGGCTGCTCCAGTCGATATTGGTCACATCCGACCGCCACCGCTCCTTTCCGGTCTTGGCGTTCAAAGCCTGAATAAATCGACCGTCTGAACTGCTTTCGTACACTTCCCCATCCAAAACAGAGGGGGACGAGTTAATCCAGAAGATGTGATGATCGTAGTTCCAGCGCTGTTTTCCCGTCTTCGAATCGAGGCAATACACCCAGCCATCTCGGCCACCGACGTACACCGAGTTGGCATCGACCGCGGGTGACGACTGAACGGACTTTCGGTCGTAGCCATATTGGCTGGAGTCCAAATCTACTCCCGCCGTCTTGAATCGCCACTTCTGCTTGCCCGTCTTGGCATCCACCGCGTAGACAAACCCATCGAAGCTGCCGAAGTACACCTTTCCATCCCGCACCGCAGGCGTCGACCTCACTCGACCTTGGGTCTGGAAGGTCCACTTCGGCTTGCCGGAAGCGATGTCCACCGCATACACGCGCCCACTTCCCGCTCCCACATATGCGGTCGAACCGACAACGTTGGCGGAAGAGATATAGACATCCCCGCTCTCCCCACCCCAAGCCCACTTGTGGTCCGGTCCCATATTCAGCGACCAGCGGGTACGGTGCCGATTGACGTCAAAGGCGATGAACCGATCGTCGCGAGTCGTGATCAGGCCCAGGTTGCCTACAATCGCGGCCGCCGAGGCTATCGAACTGCCGAAGTTGGTCGACCACTTGAGCGAGCCGTCAGCCACGTTCACCGCATAGAATTGTCCGTCACTCGCACCCGCGTAGAGGACGCCGTTGGCCACAACTGGACTGGAGCGAACGGGAGCTGACGCCTGAAATCGCCACGCGATCCCCCCATATCCGCCATCCAGTCCCGACCAAATGCCTGCGTGGTCGGGACTATGGCGAAACATCGGAAGCTGCTGAGAGAGAGCTGAGGCAGAGAGCGAGGAAATGGTGAGTGCGGCGATGCAGTGTAGCGATGGATTCATAGGTGCCTGAGTAATCGAAAATTATATCGAACAATTTTCGATTACGGTAAGAACCTCACCGGCAGTTCCGCGAAGGCAAGGAACCTCTATTCTCGGTGTTTCGTGCGAAGGTTTTGGTGGGGCGGGTGCGTAAACGATGAAGCGGGACGTGGTCTCAGCAGCTTCCTACGGTCTTGCCTCTGCCACGCCGATCAACCTCGACGGAACCAACTTTGGTCTCTACTCGATCAACCTAGAAGCGGGCAAGCGGTACGAGTTGATCGCTGACGATCCCGCTCACCCACTTAGTGCCGACCTGTTGGACGACGATGGCGGCTTCCTCACTAGCCAGAAGCTCTCGTTCGACAAGGTTTCCACCGAATACTCTGTGCCGCAGAAGTCAGGCCGGCACCGTCTCTGGTTGCGGGGCGAGTCGGGAAGTCACAATTTCAAATTCGAACTTCATGTCGCGCCGACGGTCGGCGGCGGATAGGGACCCCATAAACGAAAAATCCCCGCCTTGGCGGGGTTCTTTCGAGTCGATCCTTTTCGGTCTTTTGGGAGAGCGGACCGTGTCAAACCGACATTAATAGGACCAAGCGACTTTGAAGGTCGGGCCTACGTGTTCTTGCGCTGTTGAGCGCAATAAGTCGTAGCGCGGGCGTCTCGCCGATGACTCCGGAAGTCGGATCATCGGCGGGACGCCGACGCTATGCTTAGATGACGCCTTCAGCCCTCAGGGTCGGATAGTGGCACTGCTTGAACTTCTTGCCACTGCCGCAAGGACAAGCGTCGTTGCGACCGACTCGCGTCCAATCGACCTTGTCCAGATCAACCGGAGCCACTGCCGTCGCGCCTGTGGCGCGTCGGCCAGAACCGTGAGCTTCGAGCAGATCGGCGGGAAGGTTGTTCTCGTCGAAGTCGTCCATGTTCAGCATCATCGGATCGCCCAACTCGTCCATGCTCGTCGGAGCCTGCTGCTGCACACGCAGGTGGAAGATCATCTTCGACGCCTGGTCGCGGATGTTCTTCAAGGTGGTCTGGAACGTGTCAAACGTCTCGCGCTTGTAAGCGACGAGCGGGTCGACCTGACCGTAGCCGCGAAGGCCGATGCCCTCTCGGATGTACTCGACGGTCTGGAGGTGCTCCATCCAGCGATCATTGATTGCTCGGAGGATCACGTACTTCTCCAGCTCGCGCATCGTGTCTTCGCCCGTCTCCGCGATCTTTGAGTCGTAGGCCTGGATGGCAACCTTGGTGATGAAGTCGGAGAGGGCGGGGCCGGGCTCGTATTTGGCCAGGTCGTCCACTGTTGCGTAGTCCACCATCGGGAAGACCTCGTTGAGGTCCTCGAAGAGGATCAGGTGATCGTAAACGCGGCTACCGTCTTCCTCGATCATCCAGGCGTTTTCCATCATCTCGGGGATCAGGTCCTTTAGGTATGTCTGGATCTCAGTGCGAACGTCCTTGCCGAGCAGGATCTCGCGACGAAGGCCGTAGATGTGCTCGCGCTGGGCGTTGAGAACGTCGTCGTATTCCAGAACGCTCTTTCGGGCTTCGAAGAAGTGGTTCTCGATGCGCTCCTGCGTCTTCGCGATCATCTTGCTGAGGAAGCCTTGAGTGACCTCTTCCATCGGAGGCCATGCCTTCAGCATGGGGTTCTCCATCATGTTCGCGTTAAAGATCTTCCAGAGGTTGTCTTCGAGCGCCACATAGAATCGGCTCTCGCCGGGATCGCCTTGACGCCCGGAACGACCTCTAAGCTGGTTATCGATGCGTCGGCTCTCGTGTCGCTCGGTACCGAGGATGTAGAGGCCACCAAGGGCACGTACCTCTTCGGCAAGAGCTCGTCGCTCTTGATCGTCGAGCGGCAGCGGCGGAGCCGCTCGCTCAAGACCACCTCGCCGATAGCTGATGTACGTTTCCGCGTATTCGTCGTGGCCGGCTTCGGCCACTTCGACGTGCTGTCGAGCCTGCTTCACCAGCTCATCTTCGATACGTCCGCCGAGGAGGATGTCGACGCCTCGACCGGCCATGTTGGTTGCGATCGTAATTTGTCCCTTTCGGCCCGCTTCCGCGATGATCAGAGCTTCTCGCTCGTGGAACTTCGCGTTCAAAACGTTGTGCGGAACGCCGTGCTTCAACGCCTCGAGCAGGTTCTCGCGATTCGCATCGCTTGTCAACTCAAACGACTTGAGCGCCCAGTCGATCCACTCCTCGTCGAGCACGTTGCCAGTAAGGTCAATCTTGGTGAGCAAACTCACCGCCGTCTTCTTGTCGAGGTCATCCAGGGTGCCTTCGTAAAGTCGCTTGGCTTCCTTGGCGTTGTCGCCCTTGACGTCTTTCTTGACCTCGACTCGTTCTCGCAGTCGCTGGGTGATCATCAGCTTTTGGAGCATGTCCGAGGTCAACCGAGCGGAGACCTTCTCGGTCATCTCGATGGATCGCGTACCCACGAGGACCGGCTGCTGCTTTGTGTAGAGGCGAAGCAGCTCCCAGCCCATGCCGCGGAACTTGGCCTCGATTGTCTTGTAGATGATGTCGCCCTGGTCGGTTCGCGAACTGGGTCGGTGGGTGGGGACGGTAACCACGTCCAGACCGTAAATCTTTCGGAACTCATCCTCTTCCGTCTTGGCCGTACCGGTCATACCGGCGAGCTTGTTATAGAGTCGGAACAGGTTTTGGAAGGTGATGGTGGCAACCGTCTGGCTCTCTTTCTGAACCTCGACTGCTTCCTTCGCCTCTAGAGCTTGGTGAAGGCCATCAGAGAACCGTCGGCCATACATCGCACGCCCGGTGTTCTCGTCGACAATGATGACCTCGCCCTTCTGGACGATGTAGTCGATATCCTTCGTGAACAGTGCATACGCCTTAAGCGATGCGTTTGCGTGGTGGAAGAGTCTTGGATCGGCAGCAATGTTGTCGATGCCCATCTGCTCTTCGATGAAGTCCATGCCTTCTTCGGTGAACGAAGCGGAGTGGTTCTTCTTGTCGGATGTGAAGTGAACCTCGGGCTCCAGGACCTTTACGAACTTATCGATCTGGTCGTACACGCTTACATCCTCTGTCGAGGGGCCGGAGATGATGTGCGGCGTTCGAGCCTCGTCGATGAGGATCGAGTCAACTTCGTCAACGATCGCGAAGTGCAGCTCGCGCATCACGAGCTCCTCTTCCGAGAAGGCCATGTTGTCGCGCAGGTAGTCGAAGCCGAATTCGTGATTGGTGCCGTAGGTGATGTCGCAGCCGTAAGCCTCGCGTCGTGAACACGGTACGAGGTTTAGGTAGCGCGGGTCGTCCATCAGATTCGCGCCTGGCGTGTACATGTACGAGCCGCCAAGCTCGTCGGACTCCTGACTCTGGCCCTGGATGACGCCAACGCTGCACCCCATGAAGTGGTAGACCGGACCCATCCAAACTGCATCGCGGCGGGCGAGGTAGTCGTTAACCGTAACCAGGTGAGCGCCTCGGCCTGAGTAGGCGTTGAGGATCAGCGGGGCGACCGCGACGAGGGTCTTTCCCTCACCCGTCTTCATCTCCGCGATACGGCCCTGATGGAGGACCGCGCCACCGACCATCTGCACATCGAACTGCCTCATTCCGAGGGTGCGCTTGCTGATTTCCCGCGCGAGCGCGAAGACCTCGGCCATCATTCCCTCGACGTTCTCGCCCGCTAAGCCACGGGCTTTGAACTCGAGCGACTTGGCTTTGAGCTGGTCGTCGGTCAGGTCGGCGAAAGCCGCCTCAAGGTCATTGATCTGCAGAACGATCGGCTGCAGGCTGTCGACATCTTTCTTGCTCGTGTCGAAAAGCTTTCTTAGGAAATTCATTTTGTGTTTTGGATTGCGGCCAAGGAACCGACGCTGACGGTTCGAAAAGGGGATCTTCAGGCAGGGAAAGGCCTGGGTAGGGAGGGCAATCCTAGAAAGGGCCGTCGCGAGAACGCTGGCAAGCCGCGAATCCGTCACTAGGGCTAAGGCGATCCGGGAAGCTGAATCCCTGTGCCGGTTCCTTTGGTTCGGAGGGCTTGACCGATGGCGCGGGCTCTGGCGCATCCATCGCCATTCCAAGAAGCTGAAAAAGCGCCTTGGAAAACTCTCGGTCGCTGCTCATCGTGAGCAGGGAAGCCAGCACCGTGTCCGACGCCTGAGCCGACCGGAGGGTCGAGCTTTCGGGAGTCGCCGAACGGTGAATCGCGTCCAACATCGCCGGCAAACGACCTTCATGAACGAATCGCTCGACGTTCGAGGGACCGTGTAAAAGAAGGAGTATGAGGGCCGGCAAAAATGGAAGCATTAGGCGCGAGGCTATCTATGATTATAGACGCCGGGACTGATATCAACACTCCCAACCCCGCGATTGGTCCCATATCGGGTGAAACGTGCCCATAATCGGCGGGATATGGAACTGTTTGAGAAGCCGAAGGGACTGGTAACGCGCTGGTTTAGCCCCGAAAACCCGAGCGGAGAGAAGGAGCAGGGCGGACTCGTAAATCGCGGCTCGAAGGGACGTGCCTTTGTCACCGTCCGAGCTGGCGAAACGGCGACACTGCTCAATGTCGAGGAAAGCGGAATCGTCTGCCGGATATGGCTTACGGTCAGCGATCGAAGTCCGGAGATGCTTCGCAGCCTGCGTATCGATATGTATTGGGATGGGGCGCTACAGCCCGCCGTCTCGGCCCCCTTGGGTGATTTCTTCGGCATCGGTCTCGGCCAGCGTACGCCGTTTGAATGCGCTCTCTTCTCCGACCCCGAGGGTCGCAGCTTCAACTGTTTCATTCCGATGCCGTTCTGGAAGTCGGCCCGAATCGAGATCACGAACGAATCCAAAACCGATCTGCCGCATCTCTTCTACGATGTCGATGTCCTGACCGGAGTCCAGCACACTCCCGAGTCCCTCTACTTCCACGCTCACTGGCGACGCGAATCGCCAAACGCGCTCGGTAAGGACTACGCGATCGTGCCCAACATGTTTGGCACTGGCCGCTTCCTTGGATGCAACATCGGCGTCATCACCGACCCACGCTACGAAACCGCGTGGTGGGGCGAGGGCGAAGTCAAAGTGCGATACGCCTACGACGAGGCTGCGTCTCTCTGCGGGACAGGAACCGAAGACTACATCGGCACCGCTTGGGGACAAGGAAAGTACCTCCACCGAACCCAAGGCTGCTCGGTCGCAGACTCCGAGAACCGTCGTTGGGCCTTCTACCGCTACCACGTCGACGATCCCGTGTTCTTCGAGCGCGGCTGCGAGATCACGATCCAAACCATCGGCGGCACCTCCCGAGGCAAGGTCCTCGCGATGCAAGCCGCCGGCATCCCGGTCATCCCGGTCACCCTGGATTCGGGTGGCGGCAAGCCAATGATCCACCTGATGGAGCAGGAGCCACCGACGCCGTTGGCAACGGTTGGGAAGGACGAAGACTGGTGCAACTTCTGGCGCCAAGACGACTGGTCGTCGACCGCCTACTTCTACCTGGACTCGGCGGAGAGCGTACTACCGACGCTGGCCGCGGTCGAGACGCGGACGGCGGGACTGAGCTAGTCCAACTCGTCGGCCAAGCGTCCTTCGATGTCCATCTTGGTGTGGAATATGTGTAGGATTTCGACACTTTCGGAGACCAAATTTATCTCGTACAAGACAACGTGTCCGTCAGACTTAGGCTTCTTTCTGGCGGTCACCCATCGCAATTCGGGATAGGATGCAAATCTCCTCCCCACCCCATAGTCGGACGAGAGCCTTTCGATGTTCGAAAGCAAGAATGCCTCATATTGATCGGCGGCATCCTCGCTTCGGTGGTCTGCGTTATAGTCCCAAATGCCTTGCAGGTCCCGTATCGCTCCAGCCGACAGAGCAACGGCTAAGCGCGGCGTTCTTTTCGCCACGCTGTCTTATGAGCGTTTAACTGCTCCCTACCCTGTTCAATGGTGTAAACCTGCCCAGCTTTGATCTCTGCTTGGGCTTTACGAACGGCCTCCAGTTGTTCCGGTGTCAACACCAGTTCATCCTGATTGTCCGTGGGCTGGGCCATATAGACCTGTACCGCTTCGGCGACGAACATCTCCACGCTGCGACCGCTCGCGGCGGCTGCGCGTTTCGCTTCCGAATAAAGGTCGTCGGGGATAGGTACGTCGGGCATGACTCAATTCATTGTACGCCTCACCTGCCACGGACGATCTTTGAAACAAATCGACCAACTCCGCAATCCTGTACAAAAAAGCGGATCAGAAAGGCAACTTGATCCGTAATCCTTTTGCTTTGCGACACCTTGCCGCTCTCCTCGCCTGCCTTCTTGCATGCCACTGCCTCGCCGCCGCCCAATCCACCCCACCAATCCCCGCTCACAAACTCGACCATGCCCCGACGATCGATGGCGTTGTCAACGACGGCGAGTGGAAAGATGTGCCGTTCGTCGAGGGGCTGTTCGATCAGAACACGGGCGCCGCATATCCTGAGAGCGGACGCTTTTGGATTGCGTACGATCACGATTTCGTTTACTTCGCGGCCCGGATGCAAGAATCCCAGCCGGGGCAGATCAGAGCGAACGAATACCGGACCAATGTCGGCCTTTCCGGCGACGACTACGTCGAGTTCGACCTCGATCTCTCGGGCTCGACCACCGACTTCAACGTCTTCCAGATCAACCCTCAAGGCGCCACCAATATCCAACTCGCAGGAGGCCGCGCAGCAAAGCGCGAGTGGACGGGCGAGTTCCTCGCCAAAGCCCGGATCACGCCAACTGGCTGGGAGGCCGAGGCAAGAATCCCCTGGCAGCTCATGCGCATCCCCAAGAGCGGGATGAGAGACGCTCGCGTGAACTTCCGGCGCTTCGTTTCGAAGAGTCAGCGGCAGCTGATGCAGACCTACACCACGAACCAGAACGGCGCCCTCACCCCAATCTGGGCGCACGTGGAATTACCCAGACAGGCGGTCGATCACTCGATCAAACTTCTGCCCTATTTCTATGCCGGATACGATCCCAAAGTCCACGGCGTCTTCAACTCAGGACTCGATCTCAAGACGTCGCTTACTGAGAATATTGCCCTTGTCGGATCCGTCAATCCCGACTTCCGCAACATCGAGAATCAGATTCTCAGCATCGACTTTAGCCGCTTCGAGCGTCTCGCTGGAGAAACTCGGCCATTCTTTCAAGAGGGCCGAAGCTACCTCAACTCCGCCATCTTCTACAGCCAGCGGATCAGAAACTTCGACGTCGGAGTGAACACCTACGGAAAGCTGACCGACAAGACCAGCTTTGGTTTCCTGGACACCAACAACTTCGGCGACGAAAACGATCTCGTTGGAATCTTCACCAGCGATCCCGATCCCACCCTCTCGCTAAGGGCATCCGTCACCAGCCAATCAACCCCTGGAAACAAGAACGACGCCTACCTTCTGCGTGCCGCTAAGCAATTCGGCCCGCTCAACTTCCAACTTCGAGACATCGCCAGCAAGGACACCACCGAGGGAACTGGTCACTATCGGGATGCGACTCTGCAGTACACGGATCGGGGCTTGACCCTTTACTCGGTTTACACCCACACGGCGGCTGAATTCGACCCGAAGCTTGGATTCTTTCCCGAGCGCGACTTCAAAGGGGTGGACCTGGGAGGCCAGTACAACGTCAACTATGACCACGGCTTCATGAACGACATTGGCTTCGGCTACTTCCACACATCTTACGATCACACCGACGGGACTTCTTACCGACGGGACAACCAAGTCTTGGCTCAGGGCACGATTCGCAATGGGCCCTACCTCGTCTACATCGGCGATTTCGCGAGCTTCGAGGGCAGCACCGACCACCTCAACACCGTCTCGACCGGATTCCCACGTGGAAACCCCTACAGCAACATCGCCTGGCAGCACGATTGGGGCCGCCAAGCTGGTCTTATCTACCGAAGTGACACCGTCTCGACCGCGTACCGGTTGAACTCGAAGATGCAGCTCACCCTGCGCCAGCAGTCGGTTGCCTACGCCGGGCACAACGACCAGACCATCTTGTCTGCCAACTACGACCTAGGCGGGGACCGGTTCATCAGCGGACGAGCAGTCCGGAACCAGGGCGACACCAACTTCTATGTCGCCTATCGCCGCACTGGAAATCAGGGCGCGGAATACTTCTTGATCCTGGGCGATCCGAACGCGACGAAGTACCGGAACAGCCTCATCCTGAAGATGGTAGTGCCGTTCCAAATCGGTGGGCACACCGCGAAGAAGGCTAGCTAAGAAACCGTCTCGGGCACTGCTTGTGGTTCGACCTTCTTGGGGCCGCAAGCGGTGTAAAGCGAGATGCCGCGATTCGCGACGAACGACGACACTAGGCCCATCACCACGAGCAGAAGAACGCGCACCAATAGGTTAACCGCCGAGACTCCGGTGGAGTTGATATCGAGAGTCTTGCCGGGAATCAGGTTCAACGCCTTCTCGGGCGGCACCTGAAACATGTCATAGGCCAGCCTGAAGGTGATCAAGAGCAGCGCAACGCCGCCGAGAAACACCAAAATGCCGAGCACGGAGCCGAAGCCGTCTCGCTTAGTCATCTAAGACAATTGCCTCGTCCCCGGTGTTGATTTCTCCATCACTCAAAACTTTCGCCAGCATGCCACGCCGACCATCTGTCTTCGACATAAATGCCTTCGGATCCTCGCCTAGTCTTCGGGCCATGTTTCCACAGGGTTCGCAGTCGCTCTCTAGTTGAAGAGTGACGGTTCCGACACGCATTCGAGTTCCCACGGGAAGAGTTTGCAGGCTGGGAATGTCTACTGCGATTTGCTCGCGAAGTTCACCAGGAACGTAACCGAACTCGGCGAGATCGGTTGTGCTGATCAAAAGGGCTTGGCGGATCTTCCAACCAAAGCATCGATCGCCGACAAATCCTTTGCCACCGACCGCTTCTAAGTGATTCACCGGCATGAGCCCATCCGGACCTGCCTTCAAGTGCAAGGCAACCACTTTTCCCTCGACCATTAAGAGAGGATACCGTTTGAGGGAGCACGCCAATCGTGCGCGCTCCCTCATCTCAACCCTTAAGGGTTGATTCGGCCTTGCTTGCCAACCTCAGGAAGCTTCACGCGCGCCTTGCGCGGCGGATTCTTCTTGAGTTGCTCAAGCAGGTACTTGACGCCCGCTTCGAGCTGAGGATCCTGACCCTTGGCAACTAGGTCAGGGCGCATATCCACGTCGATGTCGGGGTCGACACCGCGGTTCTCGGCGATGATCTCGTTCGATTCGCGATCGTAGATCGCAAACTCCGGCGCAGTCACCGAACCGCCGTCCACGAGCGGAGCACCGGCACTGATGCCGACCAAGCCGCCCCACGTCCGCTTACCAATGAGCGGACCAGTGTTCTCGTGCTTGAACATCCACGGGAAGAAGTCTCCGCCCGATCCGGCATAGCCGTTGATAAGAAGCGCCTTCGGCCCTTCAATCGCTTGCTCGTCGGCGGAATCGAGACTGTTTCGGCGCTGAATGCCCGCCTTGATATCGCGCTTGAGCGTATCGACGAACCATGGCTGAATGAAGCCTCCGCCGTTCCAACGCTCGTCCACGAGCATCGCGTCCTTATCGGACTGACTGTAGAAGCCCTTGATGAAGCCGATGGCTCCGTCCGTTTGGGTGTTCTCGATGTGCATGTAGCCGATGCGACCACCGGACATCTCGGCAACCTTCTTTCGGTTGCTCTCGACGAAGTCGAAGTATCGCAGCCGACCCTCGGTGAGGATCGGCTTGACTCGAACCTTTCGAGCGCCCGTCACCGTGGGGGTGCCGTTAACGGTGAGGGTCACGTAGCGACCGACCTTGTTCAGCATCAGCGAATCCGGGTTCGTGTTCGCGGTGACCGTTTGACCATCGATATCGAGAAGGTAGTCGCCCGCCTTCACATCGACGCCGGGTTCGGTGAGCGGGGAATGAGTGGCTTCGTCGAAGTTTCCTCCGCCGTAGATCTTCTTGAACTTGATGTAGTTGCCGACAACCTCATAATCGGCGCCCAATCGGCCGACCGGGATCGGCCGCAACGGAGCACCCATATCGCCACCAATCACATAGGAGTGACCGGTGCCGAGCTCGCCAATCATCATGCCGAGCACGTAGTTAAGGTCGTTGCGGTGAGCCACAAACGGAAGGTAGCCCTCATAGCGCTTGCCGATGGCAAGCCAGTTGAGGCCGCGCATGTTCTCGTCGTAGTAGTGGTCTCGCTCAAATCTCCAGGCTTCCCAGAAAATCTGCTTCCATTCGTCACGCGGATTGATCATCGCTTCAACCGAATTGGTGTCGACCCGGCCCTGTCCAGGCGCCATACCAGGATGGACGTCCACGATGCCGACCATGCCGCCGACGTTGTAGGCAAGCTTGGTCCTGTTCGTATTGAATGTGGTCTGACCCAAGAATCCAGCACCCAGCGGCTGGTTTTCGCGGGATGCGAGGTCGAATTTCGAGATTCCGCCACCGGGCGTGAAGATGAAGACGCCGTTGTTCGATCCCGCGATTCCGTAGGATCCGGCTGGCACAGGCAACACCACCATGCGTTCCTGGATTCCGTCGATGTCGATCTTGTTGCCGGCAACGGGGGGCTTCGGAGGAGCCTTGCCGGGGCCGCCGACGGGAGGCGTGGGTGCCGCATCCGGCTCTTCCTCATTGCTCACGTACAGCGGATTCGGGGTGTCCTTCGAAAGGGTCATCAGGTAAACGCGAGTGCCGCCCTCGACCTTCAGACTGAATTCGAAGTTGCCGAACCCGGGGCTGAACGTGCGGTTCGAGGTGATGTACAAGTACTTCCCGTTTTGATCGAACGAGACGTCGCCGTCGCTATACAATCCATCGGTGATCCGAGTGGTCTTGCCTGATTCGACTTCGTAGAGATAAACCGAGGCGAGTAAGTTGGGACCAGCGTTGCAATAGGCGATCCATTTGCTGTCAGGCGACCAATCCCCTCCGCCTGCCTCGTAGTCCGCATGCATAACCTTGGTGAGCTTCTTAGTAGCGACGTCAAGGATGTACGTGTCGTGGCTCCCGGTGACGAATAAAATCATCTTGCCATCGGGCGACCAGTTGATCGTATCGATCGGCAGCTTTGCCGTCGTCAACTGAGTCGGCGTGCCGCCAAGCTGAGGCTGAGTGTAGATCTCCGTCTCCCCGGTGGCGTCGCTGATGTATGCAATTGCCTTACCGTCGGGCGACCAGTTCGGGAAGCGCTCGCGGGATGCCGAGCTGTTCGTAAGATTACGTGTATCGCCCGCCTTGGCAGGCACCGAGAAGAGCTCACCCCGGGCCTCGACCGCAACTCGGGCTCCGCTCGGTGATACCGAAAGTGCGCTGATCTGGTTGCCAAGGGACCTGAGATAAGGCCGCGCAGAAAGATTCTCGCTCTTCACCAAAGGCGCATATTTGGAGACCTTGTTGCCGGCGACGTCATAGCCGAACAGATAGCCGTCTCGCTCGAAAACGATCGTCTTGCCGTCCGTGCTTGGGTAGCGAACGTCGGCATCCGTGTATTTCGTAAGCTGGGTATCCGACTTCTTGTCGAGGTCGTACTTGTAGAGATTGAGGGTCCCCAGATTCTTGTCGCTCACGTAGTAGATCGAGCGACCAATGACCATTGGGAAGTAGCTCTGCTCTCGGCCCGACGGCAACTCGCTGTACGAGTTCGTCGATGTGTCGTACATCGAAATCCTGCCCTGGCTGCCACCGCGATAGTGCCTCCAGTTAAACGCGTACGAGTTGAACCGGGTGTAGGCGATCGTCTTACCGTCAGGGAAGAACGAAGCCTCCGCGATCTCCATGATCGGACTCGTGGTCGGCATCCCGCCCTTCGGATCGACATAGAGCAATCGCTGCTGTCGCCCGATCGTATAAGTCGCCGCCGACGTGCCAAAGGCAATCTTGCCATCGGGCGTCCAGCCGATGCAGTTGTCTCCCTCGTTGTCGTAAGTCAGGCGCTTCGGCTCGCCGCCCTCGATGGGCACCGTGTAGATATTTGGCGCTCCATCGTACGAGCCCGTGAAGGCGACGGTGGTGCCGTCAGGAGAGATCTTTGGCCGGGTCTCGTTGCCCGGGTGACTGGTGAGTCGCCGAGCGACGCCCCCCGCCTTGGTGGATACCCAAAGATCGCCTGCGTAGTTGAAGACGATAGTGTCGCCGTGAATGGCGGGATAACGAAGAAGCCTAGGCTCGATGGTATCGCCATCAGCTTGATGGCCCATGACAAGCGCAGCAGTTAAGATTAACAAACTCAAAAGACAGTCCTCCAGCGGAATGCTGAAGAAAGTATGTACGGATTGGAGAGAGAATGGCTGTCGGAGATTCTTAGAGAGGTGCCTGCGTAGGGCTTCGGTCCCCCGACGGAGTAGGTGTTCGGTGTTCGGTACGGATAAAGGAACTGGAACTGCGCGACCTCACTTCAATCTTCTTCTTTGTTGGGCAACTGCCATCCGACCGAACACCGAACACCGAACACCGAACACCTCTCTCCCCCTACTTCTTCTCAGTCGGCGGCTTCAGCGAATCCCAGTACAACGGCCCGAGCTTCTTCGCAACCGGATATACGGAGTCCATCGTGTGAGTGTCGAACAGCTCGCCGTTCTTCATCACCCAGTGAATCGTGTTCGTGTTGTGAATGTCCTCAAGCGGGTTCTTGTCATAGATGACCATGTCCGCGAACTTGCCCGTCTCAAGTGAGCCGAGGTCCTTCGAGAGGCCAATCGCTTCCGCTCCGTTGAGCGAAGCACATCGCAGAACCTGCAGCGGCGTCATGCCTCCGCTGGCCAGCATCCACATCTCCCAGTGAGAGCCGAGACCCTGGAACTCGCCGTGGCAGCCGACGCACACCTTGCCGCCTGCATCCACGACTTTCTTGGCACCTGCGGCAACCATCGGGAACACGTATTCCTCTGGGAGACCCCAGTAGTCGCGTCGCCGAATCAAGCCGTCAAGGGCGCGGGCCGGAGTGAACCGGTTGACCTTCTCTTCGCCCACGATGTTGTAGTTCGTGAACCAGTAGTTCTCGCCGAATGCTCCACCGTAGCTCACGATGAGGGTCGGGGTGTAGTAGGTGTGGGTCTTGGCCACAAACTGAGCCACGTCGTCATACAGCGCGATCGGGAATCCATGCTCGTGGCCGCTAATGCCCGACATCGCCTCCGCGAGATACCGCTTGATCTCGAGGGCGCCTTCCGTAGTCGGCGTAAGGCCGTATTCCTTACAAGCCATCGCCACTTGCTCGATCGTCAGCCGATCGCCGGTGACGTACTCCTTGATTGTCTTGGTGTCGTAGGCGTCTCGGTAGCGCTTCAGGTGCGAGTAGATCGCCTCTTTGTCTTCGGTACCGCTGCCTTGGACGATGCCCGGGCCGGTCGTGTAGATTCGCGGACCGGGTGCCATTCCCGCGTTGATCGCGTCAGCGAAATCGTAGATGCCATCGCCGCCGCTCTGGGGGTCTCGCTGGGTGGTCACGCCGTAGGCGAGGTCGGTGAGATACGCCCAAGACATCGGATACGCGGTCTGAACGCTGCCGAACCAGTGCGAGTGGGTATCGACATAGCCGGGCGAGATCGTCTTGCCCTTCATCGCCATGACCTTCGCATCCTTAGGAATCGGGAACGATCCGCTCGGGCCGATCTTGAGGATCCGGTTGTTCTCAATGAGGACGTCGCCAGAAGGAATGACCTGGTCGCCCTTCAGCGTAATCAACCGCGCGCCCTTGAGAACGACCTTGCCTTGGGGGGTGGCTCGAGGTACTTCAACCGTGATCGGGATCTCGGTTGGCTTATCCGCATCCACGGCCTGGATGTAAAGCTTGTTGCCCAACGTCCAGTAGATGCTCTTTCCATCCGCCGTCCACTGAGCGTCCTTGCCACCATCCTGGGTGAGTTTCTTGACCGGAACCGCGCCACCGGCCGTTGAGAGGTTGACAACCTCGCCGGTCTGGGGGAGGGTGCTCGTGTACAGCTTAAAGTCCACATCCACCAGCGCCTTGCTGCCGTCCGGCGACAAAGTCACGCCATTTGCACCCGACTGAGGCGTCGCGCCCGTGAAGCGCACGATCTCGTGGGTGTCGCTGCCATCCAGCTTCATCGAGACGACATCAGGGCCATGGGTCACATACAGCTTTTCCGGGTCTTGCAGGAAGTAGTACGCGCCTGGTGACTGCATAAGAAGCTTCACCGGTCCGCCGCCGGCCGGGATCATCTTTAGGTACTGAGGCAGAAAGCGCTCGCCACGCCCGAGCTCCTGGGGCTCCAACTCGTCCTGCTGAGGTTCTTGCTGTCGAATCGCCGTGTCGAGCCCTTGTTCAGTCGTGCCCGTGGTGTAAATGACATTCTTGCCGTCGGGAGTGAAGATCGCATTGCTGTAAAAGGCTCGATAAGAAGTGAGCGTTTTGACTTCACCGCCGTCCGGAGCAACCACGTCGACCTCGCCACCCTTGGCCTGATCCCAGGTGCAATAAACGATGCTCTTGCCGTCGGGAGCAAAACTCGGGTTGTACTCATTGGCGTTGGAGTTCGTGAGTCGTTTCGGCTTCTGCTCCTTGATGTCCATCGACCAAAGTCGCTGGAACGCGCAGAACACGACCGTCGAGCCGTCGGGCGAGATGACGGTGTCCCGAATGATCTTGGACTTGATCATCGGCGATTCATCGACCTTGTAATCGAAGTGCACTTCTTCGCCGATCATCTGGCTCACCTGAGCCTTAAAGGGGATCACGGTTGCATCGCCTGTCGTGATATCGACCTTCTGAATCTTGCCATGGAGACCCATGATCACCGAGTTGCCGTCGGGGGTGAACGCATAGCCTGGCATCAGGTCACGCGTCGAGCGCGACTCCATGTCGTCACGATCCACCGGATAGGCGACCCATCGTCGGTTGCCTGTCTCAAAGTCGAGCGCCTTCAGCCCCGTTTTGTTTCGCGAGCGAGTGAAGTAGAGCAGCGTCTTGCCGTCCGGCGAAACGAGCGGTCGCATCGCGCCTCCATCCTCGTTGGTCACGTTCTCAATCTTGCCGTTCGAGCGGTCCATTCGGAAAACCTGCGTCTGTCCGCCGTTGTCTTCGTTGTACTGCCAAGCCCCTTTGCGCTCAGTGAAGAAGAAATACTTGCCGTCTGGGCTGTTCGTGATGCCCATTCGGTTCGGAGTCGGCCGACCGACGCGGACATCGTTCAGGGTGCCGGGAAGGAGGCTGCCCGGCCCAAGGCCGAATCCGCCGCCGCCCCGAATGTCGAACATCTGGAAGTTGTAGGAGGGAAGGTAACCCGCTCCCTTGCTGGCGATGACGTAGTTGCCATCGGGCGTAAAGGTCGGCGAAAGCCAAGCCGTGTTTCTGCCCGTCGAGACCGCCTTGAGCTCAGTGCCGTCTGCGTTGCACATCCAAACGTTGTCCGCTCCCGATCGGTCGCTGATGAAGACGATCTTCTTGCCGTCGGGCGAGAACTTCGGCATTCCGTCGTAGCTGTTGCCACCGATCAGAAGCTTCGCGTCTCCGCCCTCCATGGGCATCGTGTAGATGTCGCCCAGGAGCTCAAACACGATCGACTTCGTGTCGGGCGAGATATCGAGCGAAGGCCAGGTGACCTCCTCGGTCGTGAACTCGATCTTTCTCGTGGGCTTGATCGGAAGCTCGTTCCCATCCTTCGGCTTAGCCGGAGGAGTCGGGGCCGCCTTGTCCTGATGAACGGCCGCCGAGGCGATAGCGAGCGCGGAAACGTAAAGCGAGAAACGAAGAATCATCGGTGAAGAACTCCTGGCAGACAAGCGAAACGAATGCTATCCCAAAACGTCTGAGGCACCCCTTGCGGGCCAGACGCTCTAACATATCCGTTCTAGGTTCAATGGAGTTCCCGCCCCTGGGACGACCTCCCGCTCCAAGAACGCTCCTCTGAACTCGCGTAGGCAGTCTGCTCTAACCAAGCTTGAAGAAAATCGACATTCACGTGTGACTGTCGTAGAATTGCGGCAACGCAGTCAGATTCACCGTATTGGAATGCATCAAGGAGCGCACCCGAACTTAACTGCGTACAACTCTGACGATGACCTATGGGCTTGAGTGCTTGCGAAGAATGGACTCGATGGACGCGTGGATCCAAAAGGATCACGACCTCGATGGGCGGAGTCACGTCCACACCAAGCCACTACTTTGCTTCCTCATGTCGGGCACCATCGACGAAGTCGATGACCGGGGACGGGTTCGCACCTGCGGCCCGCTTACCTTGAACCTTCAGCCGGAAGGCTGGAATCACGCCCATCGTTCCGATGGCGACTTCGTGGCTTTGTCGGTGGTGATCAAGGAGCCGTTCCTAAAGAGCCTTGGCCGCCAAGCTCGCGTTCTCCAAGAGCCCACCCTCATGGACTCCGGCCCCGGCGTCCACGCCGCGGCGCGGTTGGTTCGCAACCTGCGAATCGCAGATACCTCTGGAGAGATGATCTTCGAAGAGCAACTCCGCGAAGTCGTGCGCTCGTTCGTCCCTAAAGCAACCGAGACTTTGGCGACGAAAGGCAAGTGGGTGGCGAGAGCCCGCGAGATGCTGCACGACCGCTTCAAAGACAATCCCACCATCCGCGAAATCGCTTACGAAATCGGCTTCGACCAGGACTACTTCATCCGCTCCTTCGAGTCCCATATGGGCACCACCCCCGGGGCGTATCTCCGCATGATCCGGATGCAGCACGCCGCCAAATTGGTATTCACCTCCGATGCCCCTCTAAAGGAGATCGCCGAAGAAGTCGGCTTCGCCGACCAAGCCCATTTCTCGAGAGATTTCCGAAGGCACTGGGGCGCGTCGCCCCAGAGTTTGAGGAAGTTCCTGCGGTGAACCTCTGGAGACGGTGCCCCCTTCGTAGAAGGGGGCACCGTGGGGGAGGGGGTTCGACCACCCGACTACGAAGCCCGAGCCCTCATTAGAGTGAGTCCCTGCAAAGCTGGTCAGTTTCGAAGCTAGGTTGTTACCTCCCTTCCCCACGGTTCCTGCGCTACCCGAAGCGCAAGGTCACAAGAACGAACCTTCCTGCATGGGCTAAAGCGATGAGGATTTACCAGAATTCCGTCACATGACAATAAAAGAGGCCGTAGCCAGCAATCCAGAAATCTTAGGAGGCACCACCTGCTTCGCCGGGACGAGAGTTCCGGTGCAGAACCTGTTGGACTATCTAGAGGGCGGAAACAGAATCGAGTACTTCCTCGAAGCCTTCGATTGGGTCTCCAGAGAGCAGGTCATTGCTGTGCTCGCGGCCGGAACATAGTTCACGGGATGCCATGACAACGTTTGGTCGCGCACCAGGGGCTCGCCCTCGAGTGGGTTGAGATGACCGACAGGCTCCTTTCATATGTTGGAGTGAGGCAAAGGATCAGGGACGCCCTGGGCGTCGCAAATCTGAACTCTGTAAGGGCCGAGATAGAGGCTGCAATAAAGGAAGCGTCCGAAATCGAGAAGCACCAGGTTCCTCCAACGGACTAAAGACAGACGAATGAACGAAGACCCGCCTACTCAGCGCGTTTCTTAAACGCCTCGTTGATGTTCTCTAAGTTCTTCACCACGATGCTGTGGATGACCTTCTTGATCAGCGGGCCGAGCGTCGGGACGCTGTACTCATAGTCCAACTTCTGGTTGAACCGGGTCCCACCGTTCTCTTCCGCAAACGACCATGACCCGATCAGGTAGTCATAGTCGCCCTCAAGTTGCTTGAACGCGCTCGAATGAGTGGAGTCATCCCAAACCTCTTCCTGACGCCATCGGACCTTCAGAAGAAACTGAGGAATCAGGCCGACGTAGTCGGCGACCAGGCGATTGTCCGTTTTCTCGACCGGGGTGACCGACTGGACGTCCTTCATATATTCGGGATAGGCGGTGCTGTCCTTTGCAATTGCGTAAACTTTGGCTAAAGGAGCGTTGATCCAGGCAGTTGTTTCGACGGTTGGCATCGTTTTCGATCACACTAAGGGAGCAATGAGTGGGCGGAGTGTACCTGCGACCCCCCGATGGGTCCTCAACACGGCGGTCGTCGCAAGTCCGATAATTGGCGGCGTAGAAGAGTCTGAAACGATGGCTTTGACCTCAGCGATTTCCCCGACCGCAGAAGCGGTCCCCACCCACATGAAGGCATTGGTTCTGGAAGAGCCGGGCTGCCTTCGCTTAGGAGACGTCCAGGTTCCAAATCCCGCGGCGGGAGAAGTACTTATCCAGGTCAAAGCCGCCACCACCTGTGGCACCGATCTCAAAGCTTTCGTGCGCGGCCATCCCCAAATTCCGATGCCCGGTGTGTTCGGTCACGAGTATTCGGGCACCGTCGCTGCAGTCGGAGAAGGTGCTCTATTTGAAGTTGGCCAAGACGTGATGGGCGTCCACTCGGCGCCGTGTCAGAAGTGCTTCTGGTGTCTGCGTGGTCAAGAAAACCTCTGTGAGAGCATCATGGCCACCAAGGTGCTCGGCAGCTACGCCGAATATCTGCTGGTCCCAAGCCGCATCGCCAAGCTCAACCTGTTCCCCAAGCCCAAGACCCTCTCATTCGAAATCGCTTCCCTCCTGGAGCCGCTCTCATGCGTTGCCCAGGGAATCGAACTCCTCAATCTTAAGCCCGAAACTTCCGCCTTGATCATCGGCCCCGGGGCAATTGGCCTCATGTTCGTGGCCGCAATGCGGCTATTGGGAGTGAGGGACATCACCCTCGCCGGTCGGAATGAAGCCAGGCTCAAGGTGGGTGCGCGCCTGGGCGCGAACACGTGCAAAGTGGATGAGATCCCTATCTCGGACATCCAGAAGTACGACGTGGTCATCGAGTGCACCGGCGCCGTTGAGATCTGGGAGAAGTCGTTGAGTTACGTCCGTCGTGGCGGCAACCTCATGCTCTTCGGTGGCTGTCCGGCGGGAACCACCGCAAACTTCGATACCAAGAAGCTCCACTATGATCAGATCACGATCCTCAGCCCCTTCCATTTCGGCACCAAGGCAGTGAAGACCGCCCGCTCCTGGCTGCTCGATTCGCGGATGGACCTCTCACCCCTCATCAGCGGGATGCGAAAGCTGGAACAAGCCGAAGAAGTCTTTGCCGACCTCAGAGCGGGCAAGGGCCTGAAGTACGTCTTCCAACCATGAAGGTCGCCCGCTACATCGGCGGGGGACAGATCGCCATTGTTGACGAAGCCGAACCAACCTGCCCAACGGGCGGTCTTCTCGTCCAAACCATCGCATCCGGCCTCTGTTCAGGTGAGTTAATGGAGTGGTACATGGACAAGAAGATCCCCCACGTCCTGGGCCACGAGGTTTGTGGTCGCGTGATTGAATCGCAGGATGCCCGCTATTCCGTCGGATCCCGTGTCGCCCCCCATCATCACGCGCCCTGCTTGAAGTGCGACCTCTGCCGGCGTGGCCAGTATGTCCATTGCGAGCAGTGGCGGAGAACCAAGCTCGTGCCTGGTGGCATGGCGGAACGTTTTGCGGTATCGGCGGAAAACCTCAACGACACCCTGATTACAGATGGCATCGATCCCCGGGAGGCCGCCCTCATAGAGCCATTAGCTTGTGTGTTTAAGTCGGTCCGGCTTGGCTTCAATCCCGATACCGTTGAGCGGATTGCCGTCGTTGGTTTGGGTGTGATGGGACTCATGCACCTACTGGTGCTTCCAACCGGCGTGGGTTACGACACAAATCCAGACCGAGTGGATTGGGCAAGATCGCTTGGACTCCAAGCACAGAGCCCCGATACGAAGGAAAAGGCAGATTTGGTTATCGTCTGTCCGGGAAGCCAATCCGCCCTCGATTTCGCCATCGATCTCGCCGATTACGGGGCCACGATTGTCCTATTCGCCCCGTTCAATCCCAGCGCCGAACCGAAAGTTCCGCTTAATGCGCTGTACTTTAATGACATCCGCATCGTCACCTCCTACTCTTGTGGCCCAACCGACACCATCATGGCAAAGGAAGCACTAGAAAACGGGCTAGTGCGAGCCAATCAGGTTGTGAGTGACTTCATCTTTGTCGAACACTTGCCGGACGCATATCAGAAGATGAAGCGTGGAGAAATCTTGAAACCGATGGTGCTCTTCTCATGATCCGCCGAGTCGAAAACTTCAGCTGGCCGGGCATCGAAGAGACGACCTATAAAGATGAGCCGGGCAACTGGGTCTCGGTCACGAGACGCGTTCTCTTCGACGACACCACCACCCAGTTCGAAACCCGCTACTTCGAAGTCGCCCCCGGCGGATACACCTCGTTCGAGAAACACAAGCACGAGCACATGGTGGTCGTCCTAAGAGGAAACGGCAGCGTGAGACTCGGCGACGAGTGGTCGCCGCTCAACCAAAGCGATGCTGTCAGAGTTTTAAGCGAGATGCCCCATCAATTCAAAAACGAGGGTGACGAACCCTTCGGCATCCTGTGTATCGTAGACAAAGACCGAGATAGGCCTATACTTTTGGATACGGACGGCCAACCCCGGACGTCGGAATAATTCCATGCTCGCCGCAACTCTACTGTTAAGCCTCACCCGCCCATCCTACGAACGGATCGAGGATATGGCCTGGGCCAGGCAAGCCCAAACCCAAGAGCAGAGGCATGAGCAAGACGTCAAGGGCGACAAAGATCTCGGCGCCAACTACGCCAAGCAAGTCGACAAGGAATACAAAGAAAGCACCGATAAGGAAAGCGAAGCCCGCATCCAGCGCATCGGCGCATCCCTTGCCGCCGTCGCCAACGCCAACAAAGTCATCGCAAGCTGGGGTGACAAGCGGCTTAGCCAGTTCGACTACAAGTTCAAATTGATCGAAGGGAAGGACGTAAACGCGTTCTCCCTGCCGGGCGGCTACATTTACGTCTTCGACGGCCTGATGAAGTTCGTGGAGAGCGACGACGAACTCGCGGGCGTTCTCGCTCACGAGATCTCGCACGCCTCGTTTCGTCACATCGCCACCCTGCAGCACGAACAAAGCAAGCTCAACGCCATCCAGCTTCCTCTGATCCTCCTCGCCGTTTTCGCCAAAGGCGGAGAAGGTGCCGGAACCGCCCTTCAGTTAGGATCCCTTGTCGATACCGCGCTTGGCAGCGGTTGGAGCGTGAAGGCAGAGACCGCGGCCGATTTCGGTGGCCTCCAGTACATGGTCAAGAGCAACTACAATCCCACCGGGATGCTGACCTTCATGGAGCGCCTAGCCCAGAAAGAGCGCAGCGAACCTTCGATCTACGCGACCCTCGGCATCTTCCGAACCCACCCGCCGAGCAAAGAGCGAGCCCAAACCCTCGCCGCCCACATGAAGGAGTTCAACCTCCCCATCAAGCGTAGCGCCGTTTCGACCACCTTCCGCACCTCCACCAAGGACATTCCAGATGGTGTCGAGGTCGTGTTCCACGGTCGCCGAATCGTCGCCTACACGGGTGTTGACGCCAAGACGAGAGCCGCCGATACGGTCACTCGGCTTAACGACTTCTTCGACAACGTCCCAGACCTCTTCGAGGTCCAAGCGGGCGACGAGGGCGCGATCCTTGGTCGCCGCAAAATGATCATCGACCTCGAGCCCCAAGATGCCGCCGCCACCAAGCAAACGCTGCCCGAGCTTCAAGCCGATACGATCAAGAACGTGAGAACCGCCCTATTCACCCTCGGCTACCGAGTCTGGGACGTTCACTAGGGTCTCGCCAAGTGGCTTCATCCACGCGAAGCGTGTAACCGTCGCCTACGCGCGACGCCAACCTCAAGCTAAATCGGCGGCCCATTAGGTTTGTATGCGTCGGGCGTAGCCGACGGTTACACGCTTCGCGTGGACTCTCGGCGCCTAAGGGCTGAGGCCCTGACGGCCGAAAGGTAAACTGCAGCAGCGATGATCGAAAAACTCCAAGAGATCGAGCGCCGATTTGAGGGCGTTGAAGCCGACTTCAACGACCCGTCGCTCGTCACAAATCCGAAGGAGATGCACCGCCTCGGCAAGCTCCGCTCGGAGCTTGAACCGATCGTCAACAACTTCCGCGAGTTAAGGAAAGTCACGAGCGACCTGAAGGAAGCCGAAGAGCTCCTGTCAGATCCCGAGATGCGCGAGCTTGCCGCCGAAGAGATCGAGCCACTGCGGTTCAAGATTGTCCAGCTCGAGCAGCAACTCAAAGTGATGCTCGTCCCCAAGGACCCGTTCGACGACAAGCCCGTCATCGTAGAAATTCGCCCTGCCGCGGGCGGAGACGAAGCAGCCCTTTTCGCAAACGAACTCCTCCGCATGTACCTTCGATATTGCGAGCGAAAGAAGTGGAAGACAGAGATCATCGAACATGAGGAGAGCGGCATCGGTGGCCTCGCGCGGGTCGTCTTCAGCATCTCGTCGCCCGGCGTCTACAGCCAACTCAAGCATGAGAGCGGCGTGCACCGCGTCCAGCGGGTGCCCGCCACCGAGAGCCAAGGCCGCATCCACACCTCGACCGTCACCGTTGCCGTGCTCCCCGAAGCCGAAGAGGCGGAGGTCGACATCGACGCGAAGGACCTCGAAATCTCGACCTTCTGCTCGTCCTCTGCCGGTGGTCAGCACATGCAGAAGAACGAGACCGCCATTCGCATTATCCACCGCCCAACGGGCATTGTCGTGACGTGTCAGGACGAGCGAAGCCAGGCCCAGAACAAGCTGCGAGCAATGGCCGTTCTTCGCGCCAAGGTCCACCAGCAAGAAGTCGAAAAGCTCCAGGCCGAGCGAGCGGGCATGCGAAAGGGCCAGATCGGCTCCGGCGACCGAAGCGAGAAGATCCGCACCTACAACTTCCCGCAGAGTCGCATCACCGACCACCGCATCGGCTTCCAGGCAAGCAACCTCTCCGCGTTCATGGACGGCGACATGCAAGACATGATCGACGCCCTCGTCCAAGACGAACAGGCCAAGCGACTCGCCGATAGCGTCGAACGGGGCGCTGCCTAAACCGATGAGACCGGACCCGAATAAAGACCGAAACGACACCATGGTCCCCGAGTTCTGGCTCATGGGCGAGGACCTCCAAGACAAAGTTCGACACGCGGGCTACGAAGCCGAGGAAGTCGAAGGCATTGCCGTCGACATCCACGACGTCCTCCAAGCCGCCGACCGAATCCGAGAGGAACTCGCACCGAAGCTCTTGGCTTGCACCCCCGAAGAGATGACCACCCTGCTCAAGGAGCTAGCCTTCGAGTTCGACCACATCCGCTGGCACTGCGACTCTGCTACCGCCTATTTGGAAGCCGCGCAAAGCCAATTGGCGAAGTAGTTCCAGAAAGAATGTCATCCTGATGGAGCCCAGGCGACTGAAGGACCCCTATCCACGCTTCGTGCCTGACACGACGCATCGGTGACAAATTCACCAAGTGCGGCACCCCATGTGCCCAGTCGATTTCCGAGCACCGAGGTAGGGTCCCTCCGTCGTTAGGGCTCCATTCTAAGGATATTGGCTCAGTTTGGGTTCGAAAATCTGTAGTAGTTGCGGAGACTTTCTTTGCCGTCAAGTAGGCCCGAAGGGTCGAGAACAATGTAGCCCAGGGCAACGCCCTTGTCCTTACCCACATCTTTTTTGGGATTGGTATCGTCCTTAGCTCATCTTAGTCACGCCACGGAGGGTGTGGATATGGATGGTTGCGTTTTGCCCATGGATTGGGCTCATCGTCAATTCGG
>JBBQFM010000026.1:0-70401 GCA_038321975.1 Fimbriimonadales bacterium
GAAGTGAGGGGCCAATCGCCCCATGGCTTCTTCCGCAAGTAGCCGACAATACAATTGCTTACCGAGAGGATTTTGTTTATGAGTAGTGCTGTAAAGACTGTTAGCCGAGCCCGGCGCATCGGATCCCGAGTTGCGATTGGGAGTGCGATCATTGTTTCGCTTGGAGCGGCGTATGCCTTCAAGACCTTATACGCCCGACCCGGCGAGGCGGCCATCGCCCTGATCCCGGCCAACGCACTTGTCGTCGGATCGGTCGACCTCAGCCCGTCGCCGCAGCAGACCATCACGTTCAAGAACATCGATGATGCGCTTGCCCGAAACGGCCTGGACAAGTACAGCAACAAGAGCGTTCTCGACATCATCGAGCATTCGCCGATGGCCGACGAGCTCCGACCGTTCGCCCTCCGAAACGCCGCCTTCGCAGGACTTCCCAAAGATGCCGCCAAGGGCGTGAGCGGCGGCATATCGCCGGTCCTTCTCCTTGCGGTATCCGATGGTCAGCAGGTTCAATCGATTCTTAAGAAGGACGCAAAGCTCTTCTTCTGGAAGGGCACTCAGTATTACAAGACGAAGGGCTCCGATGCGGGGATGCTTGTCATTGATGACGTTCTGGTCGTCGCCCAAGATCCCGAATCACTTTCCCAGATTCGACGGGTGAAGCAGGGCGACTCCCCCTCCATCAACACAGTGGCCGCATTCAACGACGCTCGCGCAAAGGCGATTGGCGACGCAAATCTTATGGTCTTCGCTTCCCCCGACCTGATGGGCGGCAAGGATGGCCCAATGGGAGCTTGGGCAACCGCAAGCATGGCGATCCGCGATGGTGGCTTCGAATTCTCGGGTGCCGGCATGGTTGACACCGCCAAGGATGCCAGCCTTCAAAAGATCAGCAAGGCAGTTGGCCTTCGCCCCGACCTCTTCAGCGTCCTCCCCGCCGGTTCGTACGGGGTCACCGCGATCTCTCAACCCGGCGTAATGTTTTCGGGCGTTGAGGGCGAGTTGCAGAACGCGGCCGGCAAGGGCGAGAAGACGCCGATCGACCAGATATCCGACACGTCGACGCAAGCCTTCGGCGTTGACCTTCACAACGACGTCATTCCGGCCCTCAAAGGCGATACGATCGCTGCTTTCTATCCTACTCACACTGCCCCGAACGCAGGCGTCGACGTCCTTCTGATCATGGACGACAGCAACGGCGCCGATCCGGCGACGGTGGTTGAGAAGGTTCAGCAGTTCGTGCGAGAGCAGGGACAGAAGAACGGCGAGAAGCGCGAGTTCTTCACCAAGACTCAGCGAGATGGAGCAAGCTTCTATCGCATCGGCGACGAGTTTGAGAAGGAGATGCACAAGGGCATGTCCTCGAACGACACCAAGCCAGTGGTGAAGACGGATCTACTCTTCGGCAACAAAACAATGGCTTGGGCCACGATCGACCACGTGGTCATCGTTTCGAGCTCACAGGAGCTATTGGACAAGGCGGTCGCCTCCTACAAGAGCAAGGCCAACTCCCTTGCGGAGGACCCCGGCTACGGCTCCACCACGAACCTCAACGACGGCTCGCAGACCGTCATGACGTTCAACCTGGCCCGAATTGCGGAAGGCGTCGAGAACTCGATGAACTCCGATAACATGGGCAAGGACGATGCGAGCATGTTGCATAGCGTGTTGGACGCGTTTAAGACCCTGAACTCGCCCCTCTACGTAAAGGCGAAGGTCTCCGACAACGGCCAGTTCTCCACCGGCTTGTTCATCCCGATGAATTACGACAAGATGATCGACTTCGTCGGGTCGATGATGAATAAGAAGTAAGTCGATCCGGGAACCCCTCCCTCTGGGGAGGGGTGTCACTCACCGAGGAATCAGCGAGAAACACCACTCCCTTTCGGGAGCTTCCGAAGACCGCTCCGCGGTCGTGAAAAGCGCGGTCAGGCCCGCGCAGTCCCACACAGTTGTCGGCCTCTCCCTCTCCTTTGGATAGGGACTAGGGCTTACCGGTCGAGAGCAGATACTTCCGCAACTCACCGAGATGGTCGGTGTTGATGAGGTCAACGCCCGCCAGATACACCTCATGCCACGTGTTCTCGTTATCGGGGGCTCCCCACAGCCTTAGTTTCTGATGCCGACGATGGATGTCGTCGGCCATGAGATGAAGTTTCGCTTCCTGCGAGGCAGGCATGACGCCCTTGCCGTCCCAGCGCATGTGGTCGGTCCAGTTGCCGCTCACGAGAGGGGCTAGATCCGCGTCCTTGAAGGTCTCTGGCTGATCGAGCTTGCCGTCCAGGAAGACCATTCGCTCTTTGTCCGCCTTCACATCTTCGAACGGGTAGTCGCCGGACAGGATAATTGTTACGGCGTGCTGCCGAAGGCCGCGCTCGCCAGTGAGATTCACGATGCCTTTGTCGCCCGTGTCGCTGAGCATCTCGCTGTAGGAGGGCAAGACCTGCTTCAGCCGTTTGTAGACCTCGCTGCCTTCCGCCTTTATGTCTACCAAGAGAATCACGGGAGCCTTCTCTGCGTAAACAGAGCCTTTGTTGGCTTGGACCCGTTTCAGCAGCGGGTCGAGATACATCTTCTCCAGCGTCCGCTCCGGTTTCAAATCGGTGCGGTTGTGTCCGACCAACAGCTTCCCATCGACGAGGAAGATGTCCGCCTCGATCGATGTGAAGCCGTTGTCGAGGGCCTCCAGCAGGGGCCGCGAATGCTCATAGTCGTTATGGGCATGGCCGCGCGTGAGAGGAGTTACTTCGGCGGCGATGAGGAACGAAAGAGCGGCTAGGAACATGGGTTATCTCGCGGGGACATAGAGCTTGTAGCTATATGTCAGGTTAACCGACTTGCCAGGTTCCAAGTCTTGCATCCAGGTTAACTTTCCGTGAGGGTTAACGTCTCTTAAGCCCTTCGCGTTCTTCACGATCTTGGGTTCGCCCTCGGTCGAAATGATCTCCCCGGTGTAGTCCTTCACGATCCGGATCTTGATCTTCTCGGGCTTTCGATTCTGCAGTTCGATCGTGCCCTTGAGGGTGACCAAGTCGTAGGTCGGCTGGCTGTAGATGTTCTTGAGCGCCCCTCGCTCGCGCCCCACTTCCTCCTCATTGGAGTCGGCGCGAATGTCGAGGGCCTTGGTGATTCGGACCTCCGCATCGGCCCCGGGGGTGACGTAGTGCATCATGTCCTGACCTAGAATCTCACCCTTCTTGAAAGTGGTGGCGGCGGCGGTGGTGAACGGTCGTCCGCTCGTGTTCTTGAATTTCAGAGCGTGCCAGACATCAAGGGGTTCGGTGTTCGTGGGACGGACTTCGCCGTTGTCCCCGACAATGTCGCCGAGGTCGAGGGTGTAGAGGTGCTGGCACTCGGCTTCCATCTTGAAGAGGATGTAGAACGCTCGGTCGCCACGCTTAAGAGTGACGTTTGGTTGGCGGTAGAAAAAGAGATCTTCAGCTTGAAGGCCCGGAATATTGGACGGGGTCATCGCCGCCGAGAAGTCCTTCATTTCGTCCCGTGTGGCACCGTTTTGGGACATCATGTCCCCCCGACGACCACCGCCGCCGCCAAATCCCCCGGGTCCGGCTGGGGCACCGAAGGCCGCGCTACTCAAAGTAGCGGTGAAGCTATCGACGGTCTGGGGTGCGGTGAGCGGATCCCACATGTTGATGAAGGCGATATTCGGGAAACCGGTGATAAATCGGCATTCGATGTCGTCGAGCGGACCGAGGTCATTGAGAAGGGTCGCCTTCATCGTCACCGAAAGATGGGTGTCGTCCAAGAGTTCGACCGCATATCCGGGAGCCCATGTAGGGCCGCGCTCCATCGAGATCATGAAAATCTTGCCCGGTTTCGATTGCTCGATTCGGAGGCGGAGAGCATGCTTCGAACCCTTCGCCGGGTTGGCCAACAAGAGCTGCCCCGATGCAGCCGAAATGCTGATGATGTTGCCTTTGTTTATGGCGAGCACTTTCTCGCCTTGAATGACTACGATTTGTCCGGTGGCCGAAATCAGCTTTCCGGTGACCGCGTCCAACTTGCCGTCTCCCTTTTGGATCGAAAGGGAAAGCTTTTTGCCGGCGTTGGCGCGCAAGATTGCGTCAAGGGAATCGACGGGGATGCTCGTGCTTGTATCTACCGTAGTGTTAACGACGGAGTCTAGCTTGGTCCCTGCGGTGGTGGAAAACCACACGGTGCCAAGGGTCGCTTGGGGGATGTCGTCGATGAAGTATTCACCGGAATGCGGTGCATCGATCTCGCGCATCACGACCGCGTAGCCGTTCTTGAACATCGACGTGCCGATAATCTTCGGTTTGGTATTTGTGGGTGCTGCCATTAAACTGGCAAGCAAGAAAGAAACGATCATATCTACCTCTCGACTAATTCGACGCGCACCTGCGAACGTAGCAACGGTGAAACTCCGTGGCATTGGTGCAATCTATAGACAAGGATGCCCTCTAGAGACGCCAAACAGTCCCCGCTGATTCCCTTCCTGCTCATCATGACGGGGTGTTATGCGGTTGCCTTTTTAGGCTTCGAAGCCACCTATTCGGGTCTGCAAGGCTGGTATCAGCAGCTCAGTAAGCCAAGCTTCAACCCGCCTGACTGGCTTTTTGGACCGATTTGGACGGTGCTCTACGGCTGCATCGGAGTGGCCGCATGCATCGTTTGGGCCAGCCCCTCAAGCGCTCGGCGCTCCATTGCGCTCGCGCTTTTTTGGATCCAGCTTTTTCTGAACGGCGTTTGGCCGTTTTTGTTTTTCGCGGGTCACATGCTTCTGTTGAGTTTTGCGGGCATCGTCGCGCTATGGTTCGCGATTACGATCACGCTGGTGGCCTTCTTCCGGGTTCGGGCAAGCGCAGGGTTCCTCTTCGTGCCGTACATCATTTGGGTGACGTTTGCCGCGTTTCTGAATTTCGCTATTTGGCGAATGAACAGATAAGGAAGTGATGAGTGATGAGCTAAACCTTATCGCTCGAACAGCTGCGCCAACCTCTCCCTCGGAATCCCGTACACCGTCTTTCCCCCAAGCCCCGTCATCGTATCCGCAGCGACCATCGCGTTGATGATCGCTTCCTCGGTGGCCTCGACGACTCCCTGATACAGCGGAGTTAACTCCTTCGAGCCCACCACTGACAGCGAATGTCGCTCCGACGTGTCCACCGAATTCGCGGTCGAGAAGGCGAGGAAGATGTCGCCGGACGACAGGCCGGCCACCGAGCCAGTGCGCCCGAGGCCGAGGGTGGCTCGTTTGGCGAGCGCCTTGAGATGGTGGGGAAGCAAAGGCGCGTCGGTGGCGACGACGATGATGATCGAGCCGCTCTCCTCCTTCACCACCAGATTTTCGTTGAGGAGATCGCCGACGGGCACTCCGAGAATCCGCAACTGGGGACGACGCCCGAAATTCGCCTGTACCAAGACACCGACGGTGTGATCTTGGACGGCACGAGACGACGTCCCAATCCCGCCTTTGAACTCGTAGCAGATCATCCCCGTCCCTCCACCCACCGACCCCTCTTCCACTAGTCCGCCGTGGGCAGAATCGAGAGCGGAGAAGGTGTGTTCGGCGGTGACGTGAAAGCTGTTGATGTCGTTCAAGTGGCCATCCCATGTCTCGGCGACTACGGGCAGGGACCAATCTCCGACCTGTCCACGAGCAAGCTGCCAGCGAATGACCGCGTCGCGGACGATTCCCACGCTATGGGTGTTGGTGATGCATACGGGGCCGCTCATGAGACCGAACTCCTCGATCCACGTGGTGCCTGTCATCTCCCCGTTGCCGTTGAGAGAAAACCAGCCGGCGAAGCACGGCGAAGGGTCTTCATGGCCTCGGGGCAGGATGGCGGTGACTCCAGTGCGCACATCCTCGCCCTGAATTAGAGTCGTATGGCCGACCAGTACGCCCGAAACATCGGTGATGCCGTTGAGGGGACCGGGGGTCCCAGGGAAACCGATGCCGAGGTCGCGCGCCCTGACTGCCACCCGACGAGGCTACCCTTAGGCTGCCAAATCGCTGTTCGTTTGAGTCGCCCAAGCGATCGCGCCGCGATAGATTTCGGCGATCTTGGTTGCGCCAGCCGGTATGACTTCCCAATCCCCCCGCTCCATCGCCAGTGTCCATTCAAGGGTCTGCGAGGTTTGTGCGGTGGGCATCGTGCCGGTGAGCGTTCCCTTGATTTGGGGCGAAAGCGGAAGCGCCTCGAGCAATTGCTCCATTGGCTGATCCATGAAGGCATCGATCACCGAGAACAGGCCGGTGGTGAAGTGGGCTTGAGGCGTGTCCATGTCCATCTCTTGAGCCATCGACTCGCAAGCGTTTGCGCGGATCATCGCGGTGAGCAGTAGTTCAGTGGGCTTCGAGCCGATTGCGGCAATGGTCAGCAGGGACGCCAAGGCGACAACTTTGGCGAGACCCAAGAACATCAGGGCTTGCCGAATGGAGTCAACGGTTTGCGAAAGTCCAAAAGACGCCGAGTTAATGAGTTTTAGCAGTCGATAGCTGAGCGCCACATCGCGGCTGATCAGCATTTCGAGCTCACTGAACGTAACGTCGGGGTCTTGCAGCTTGGCCAGGAGTTGGGCGAGGTCGCTCTTCTCCTTTGGCAGGGCGCGACCCTTAACGATCTCCGGTTTAGCGAAGAAGTAGCCCTGGAAATAGTCGAAGCCCATCTCCATGCACGCACGGTGCATCTCGTGGGTTTCAACCTTCTCGGCGAGCAGCTTCACGCCCGGCTTCTTGAGCTCGCGAATACGCCGTTTGAGAATAGCGGGCTCGACTCCCATCACGTCGACCTTGATCAGACTCGCGAGGGGTAGGAACTTCTCCTGCTCCTTATCAAAAATGTAGTCGTCAAGCGCGATCGCGTAGCCCCGTTTCAGGAGGTCCTTCACATGGGCCTGATTCGCGTCGGTCATCTTGAGGTCTTCGAGGAGTTCGAGGATGACCTGGCCAGCCGGTAGTAGTCGGAGCGCGTCCGATTCAAGAAGATCTTGAGACACGTTGACCAGCGCCTTGTTCTTCCCGACAAGTTGGTCAATGCCGATCTCGACGAGGATGTTGGCCAGCGACGAGGCGATATCCTCGCGCGTCATGTTGGCGGGTGCGAAGTTTTCGCAGTTCGAACGGTAAAGGAGCTCGTAGGCAAACAACTTCATGCGCCGATCATAGATCGGCTGCCTTGCCATCAAAACTTCGGTGAAAACTAGCGACATGTGCTCCTGCTGCCAGCTATTTATCGGCTATTTTGCTCCGATCCTCAACCTTTGAAAGGGGCAAGCTTGCAACTTTTTTAAGCTGCGAGCGCATCGATCGACTGCTGTGCCCACACCAATGCAGAGATATAAGCCTCACTAATTTTCTCCGGCTCGACTCTATCGAGCGGGATACGGTCCCAATCGGCATGTTCGATGGCAAGCGTGGAACTCAGACACTGTGATGTTTCCAAGCCCGGGTCAGAACCGGTAAGAGCGCCTTTGACGACCAGAGACAGGGGCAGCTCGTCGACGATCTCGGCCATTGGCTGGTCGATGAACGCGTCGACGACGCTCAGGAGCCCGGTAGTGAAGTGAGTGCGCGGATTTTTGAATCCCAAATGGACCGACATGTCTTCTGACAGTTTCGCGCGGACAAGGGCGGTGACCATGAGCTCGTGTGGCTTGTCACTCATCGAAGAGAGCACGAGCAGGGAAGTGAGCGCCACCACGCGCTGAAGTCCTAAGAACATGAGTGCCTGACGGATCGTGCTGATCGGCGGGGAAATGCCCATGGAGGCCGAATTGATGACCCTCAAGAGGCGGTAGCTCAGGCCGACATCGAGGCTCACGACCCTTTCAAGTTCATCGAACGTGACATCGGGGTCGGTAACCCTGGTCAGGAGCTGGACGAGCGACATGCGGTTCGGCGGCATCACCCTTCCCGATACGATGTCCGGCTTCGCAAAGAAGTAGCCCTGGAACAGCTCGAATCCCAGCGCGAGACATTGGCGGTGGACCTCGTGAGTCTCGACTTTCTCCGCCAGTAGCCGGATTCCGGACTTACGAAGCTTCTTCAGACGGGGGGAAACGTCCTTTAGATCGACACCGAGGACGTCGACTTTTACAAAGTCGGCAAACTCCAACAAATGCTCTTGTCCCTCGGCGAAGACGAAGTCATCGAGGGCGATGATATATCCGCGCTTCTTGAGATCTCGCACCGCCTCGAGCGTGGCTTCAGATGCGGAAAGATTCTCAAGGAGCTCTAGCACGACACGCCCTTTTGGCAGGAGTCGGAGAGCCTCTGAGTGAAGCAAGCTCTCGGAGACGTTTACAAATGCGGTTACAGAGCCGACAAGTTTGTCAAGGCCGATCTCGACCAAGGAGTTGGCAAGGGACTGGGCATCGGCAGCTGCGTCGACCACACCCGCTCCGCAAGCGTCGGATGAAGGACGATACAGGAGCTCGTATGCAGCAACTCCCATGTTCCTATCGTAGATAGGTTGGCGTGCCATGAAGACATTTGACTTCGAGTGAGGCATTCTTTTCTTAGGCCACGGTCCCCCAATTATCTATCGGCTGATTTCGCGGCAGTTCCCCACCGTTTTTTGCGAAAACCGAAACAATCTACCGCTGAAATTCACGAATCCGCACTAGCGGTTCCACTGCATTTGTTGTACACTTCCGTCTACCTAAACGGGTAAAATCCTTACTTATGCCGCAAGACAAGATCGTCGTCGTTGGAGCGCGGGAAAACAACCTCAAGAACATTACGGTGGAGATCCCCCGTGACAAGCTTGTGGTGATCACCGGCCTGTCCGGATCCGGGAAATCGTCGCTCGCCTTCGACACGATCTACGCGGAAGGTCAGCGGCGATACGTCGAGTCTCTCAGCGCCTACGCCCGGCAGTTTTTAGGGCAGATGGACAAGCCCGATGTGGACCACATCGAAGGTCTTTCCCCGGCGGTTTCAATCGATCAAAAGAGCGCAAGCAAGAACCCGCGTTCGACCGTCGGCACGGTCACTGAGATCTACGACTATCTGCGAATCCTCTATGCCCGCGTGGGCACACCGTACTGCATCAATGGCCACGGTCCCATCGAGCGGCAAAGCACGGATCAGATCGTCGACGTCGCCAAGGCGCTGCCCGAAGGCACGAAGATGCAGATTCTCGCTCCCGTCATCCGCGGCAGAAAGGGTGAGTACAAGAGCGTTCTTCAGGACATTAACAAGGCGGGTTACGTTCGCGTGCGGGTCGACGGTGTGATGTACGAGGTCACCGACGACATTCCGATGGACCGCTACAAGCAGCACACGATCGAAGTCATCGTCGACCGAGTTGTGGTGAAGGAAGGCATTGAGCGCCGCCTCACCGATTCGATCGAAGCCGCCCTCAAGATGGGTAATGGACTCATCACACTCTCCATCCAAGCGCCCAATGAGGCGGAGTTGCCGGAGATCGTCCGCAACCTCATGGCCCAGCAGAAGTCGGTGGATGAGGAAGCAGGCGTCTCGACCGACGGCTACACCGACGTCCTCTTCTCCGAAAGCTACTCGTGTCCGGTCTGCGGTTACTCGCTGCCCGAGCTAGAACCGAGGCTCTTCTCATTCAACTCGCCGTACGGTGCTTGTCCCGAGTGCACCGGCCTCGGCACGAAGACCGAGTTCGACCCCGATCTCGTCGCTCCGGACCACAGCAAATCGCTTCGCAACGGGGCGATCTTGCCGTTTATCTACAAGTCTGGTGAGGTGAAAGATTGGTGGCCGGAGATGCTGGACGCAGTTGGTCGGGTCGTCGGCTTCGATGCGAAGTTGCCGATCAATGAAATTCCGCCTGAGAAGATGGAGGCGGTCTGGAACGGGCTGCCGGAGCCGATCACCGTGGTGATGAAGTACTCGCGGGGAGAGCGATCTTTCAAAACCAAGTGGGACGGCGTTCTCATGGCGCTCCGAAAGCGGTTCGAGCAGACGGAGAGCGAGTGGGTCAAGAACGACCTGGGTCAGTACATGGCGACCAAGCCGTGCCCGGTCTGCCTTGGGCGACGTCTGAAGCCAGAAGCGCTCAGTGTGAAGCTGGATGGCACCGACATGTCCCAGGTCACGCGCATGTCGATCGAGGACGCCAACGTCTTCTTCAACAGCCTCTCATCGCGGCTTAGTAAGCGGCAAATGGCGATTGGTGAGCGAGCGGTGAAGGAGGTCATGGAGCGCCTGAGGTTCCTCGTGGATGTCGGCCTGAGCTACCTGACCCTCGATCGAAACGCGCGCACCCTCGCCGGTGGCGAAGCTCAGCGAATCCGCCTCGCGACCCAGATCGGCTCAGGCCTAATGGGTTGTCTCTATATCCTGGACGAGCCCTCCATCGGTCTGCACCAGCGAGATAACCGTAAGCTCATCGAGACGCTGAATCGCCTGCGAGACATCGGTAACACCGTCCTCGTCGTCGAGCATGACGAAGAGACGATGCTGGCCGCCGACCACCTTATCGAGTTGGGTCCGGGTGCTGGAGAGCATGGCGGCGTCATCGTGGCCCAGGGCACCGTCGAAGAGTTCCTCAGGAGCGATGCACTCACCGCACAGTACTTGAACGGAACGCGGCAAATCGAGATTCCCAAGACTCGGCGGATAGCCGGTTCGTCGGCGCCGCAGGCGACCGCGCCTCTGGTTCCGCTCAAGTTGAAGAAGGGCCAGAAGGCGCCGGAAATCCTCGCGGAATCGCAGTGGATTTCGATCCGAAATGCCCGCGGCCACAACCTAAAAAACGTGAACGTCGATATCCCGGTCGGCACGTTCTGCTGCGTTACCGGTGTGTCGGGCTCCGGTAAGTCCACCCTGATCCAAGACACCCTCTTCCCTCGATTGATGTTCGACGTGTACGGAACGCGAACGGTGTGGGAGCCGCACGACACCGTCGAGGGGATCTCGTTCTTCGATAAGGTCATCGACATCGATCAGTCGCCGATCGGTCGCACCCCGAGATCGAACCCGGCCACTTACACGGGCACGTTCGACATGATTCGCGACCTCTTCACGCTGACCCAGGACGCGAAGATTCGTGGCTACAAGACGGGCCGATTCTCTTTCAACGTGAAGGGTGGTCGCTGCGAGGCGTGCAAGGGAGACGGCGTGTTGAAGATCGAGATGGTCTTCCTGCCCGACGTCTATGTGCCGTGCGAAGTCTGCAAGGGCAAGCGCTACAACCGCGAGACCCTCGAGGTGAAGTACAAGGGCAAGAACATCGCCGATGTGCTCGCGATGACGATCGATGACGCCTGCGACTTCTTCAAGCCGATTCCCAAGATCTACCGAAAGCTGGAGACGCTCCAAGAGGTTGGCTTGGGCTACATCCGGATGGGGCAGCCGGCGACGACCCTTTCGGGCGGAGAAGCTCAGCGAATCAAGCTAGCAGCCGAGCTATCTAAGCGGGCGACTGGCCGCACGATGTACATCCTCGATGAGCCGACAACCGGTCTGCATTTCGAAGACGTCAACCGCCTTCTCAAAGTCCTTCACCGGCTGGTCGATCAGGGAAACACAGTGCTCGTGATCGAGCACAACCTCGACGTGATTAAGACGGCTGACTACCTCATTGACATGGGACCGGAGGGTGGGACGGGCGGTGGGATGGTCGTTGGATACGGCACACCGGAACAGATCGCAAGCATGCCGAAGAGCTACACCGGCAAGTACCTTGCTGATATTTTCAAAAAGGCAAAGCACCCGTACAAGGAAGCGCCCCAGTTTGCGATGGTCGCTGAGACTCGCAAAACGACTCTGCGAAAGAAAAAGGCTCCAGTCGCCGGTTAGGCGGCCAGGGCCTTCGTCGCTTCATCAGCCCAGGCAACCGCGTTCAAGTAGCTTTGGGCAATCGTTCTCTGATCTGCCTTGAATCCTTCCATCATTTGCCAGTTGCCTCTTTCAAATTCGAGGACGACTCTCAGGATTTCGGAATACAGGTTGTCTGACTTCGAATCCAGAAGGGCACTCTTCATGTCCGGGGTGAGGGGTAGCTGCTGAAGGAGTTCCGCCATTGGCAGGTCGAACATCGCTTCGATCACGGACAGCAGCCCCACCGTGAAATACTTCTCCGGGATGGATCGGCCAATCTCTTCGGCGAGCGACTCGCACATCTTAGCCCGCACCATCGCGATCGTTAGCAGCTCAGCCGGCTTGTCCCGAATCCCCGACATGGAGAGCAGGCTTACGAGCGAGACCACTTTGTCGAGTCCGAGGAGGACAAGGGCCGCCCGGACCGTCTCGACGTGATCGGTAACGCCCTCGATAGCGCTGTTCACGAGGGTGAGGAGACGATCGGTCAGGTCTTCGTCGCTACTCACAAGAACCTCGATTTCATCGAGCTTTACGAGCGGATCTTGAAGGCGGGTCAGCAGGTGAATCAGAACGGACCGGCTGGGAGGGATTCCGCGACCGGCGACTAGGGCAGGCTTCGCAAAGAAGTAGCCGTGGAAATAGTCGAACCCGAGGGCGAGACAACGGTTGTAAACCTCCATCGATTCGACGCCTTCCGCGAAGAGCCTCACGTTGGCCGCCTTAAGCGCGACCACGGTGTCTCGCAACGCGAACTGCTCGATGCTGTTCAGGTCGATACGAACGACTCTGCACTTTCCGATGAGGCGGTCATGGGCGCCGATGAAGACGTCATGATCGACCATGACTTTGTATGAGCCTTTCGAAAGCTCGTCGATTCGGTCCACGATCGCACCCGACATCGCGATCGATCGGTCAAGTCGAATGATCAAGCGCTCTCGTGGCAGCGACCAGATATCGGTCGACAGCAGGGTGTCTTCGTTCACCGATATGAAGGAGGTTTTCTTCCCAACGAGGAAATCCACGCCAGTATCCACGAGCGCCCGAACTGAGCCAGTTTGGCTGAGCAATTCGTAGGCAAAGACCTTCAAGCGCCGATCATAAATGGGCTGGCGCGAGATCGGACTGGTGGCGGCAACTGTAGTTAGAACCTGGGACAAAGCAAATCCTCTTTCTTAACATCGGCACGTGAAGCCGATCTCGGACTGGGAAATTTGCTTAACTCAATCGATCTACAGAAAACGATGACAAATCCGCAAGAAAACCGCTCCCGCGAGTGAGGTTCAAGGCACCGAGGGCAAGTTCGGTTTCTCGTCTGGCGCGTTCGCGAGACGCCTCGATTCCGTACAAGGCGGGGAAGGTTGCCTTCTGTCTTTCGCGGTCAGATCCGACCGCCTTGCCAAGGAGATGTGCCGAGCCGACCTCGTTCAAAACGTCATCCGCAATTTGAAAGGCCAGGCCAATTCTCTGTCCGAATTCTCGCATCGCGGCGATCGCTTTCTGGTCTCCACCGCCAAAGATCGCCCCAATCTCGCAACTCGCGGCGATGAGTGCGCCGGTCTTCTTGGCGTGGATTGCCTCGAGGAGATCTGCGGTGATGGGCTTGCCCTCGGCGAGGATGTCGATCGTCTCGCCGCCGACCAGGCCACTGGAACCACTTGCCGCGGTGAGAACCCCGATCGCAGCCACCACTCTTGCCGGATCGGCCTTGACCCGAGAGAGAGTGTCGAAGGCGAGCGCGAACAAGGCGTCTCCGGCAAGGATCGCCACCGCTTCCCCGAATTTGATGTGGCAGGTGGGCATCCCTCGCCGAAGATCATCGTTGTCGATCGCAGGGAGGTCGTCGTGAATGAGGGAGAAGCAGTGCACCATCTCCACCGCACATGCAGCATCGAAGGCATCCTCAATTGCGCCACCGGCTGCGATGCAGCAGGCCAGGCAGAAGGCAGGCCTCAGGCGCTTTCCCGGGGCGAGGCATGAGTAGCGCATCGCCTCGTGCAACTCGGCAGGAGGAAGAGAGGAATCTGGGAGGAGCTCAGCTAATCGCGAATCTACTTGGGCGGCGTAGGCCTTTAGTTGGATTTCGAACTCCACGGAACTTGAGTCTACCGCCCTTTTAGAGAGGGTCTTTGGTAGACTCATGAGCCTATGGCGGCGATCCGACCTTTCAGGGGCCTGCGTTTCACATCCTCGGCGGGGTCTCTGCAAGCCCTCGTGGCTCCCCCTTACGACGTGCTCAGTCCTTCGGAACGCGAGGATCTTGCGGTGCGTAACGAGCATAACATCGTCCACCTGACCTTGCCGGAACAGCATCCAGACGATCGGAGCAAGTACATCAAGTACGCCCGAAGCGCTGCGCTGCTCGCGGATTGGAGACGAACCGGAACCCTTGCCGCAGAGCCGGTGCCCGCGCTCTACCGCTACACCCAATCCTTCCATCTGCCCCATATTTCGGACGCTTTCACTCGCACTTCTTTTATCGCGCTCATCAAGGTCGAGCCGTATGAGAAGGGCGTAGTCCTCCCTCACGAGCAGACATTTCCCAAGCACAAAGAGGATCGGATGCGAATCCTCGAGGCCACGAGGGCGCATTTGGAGTGCATATTTGGCCTTTACGAGGACCCTGCGGGCGAAGTCCTCAGCGCGCTGAAGAAGGCACCAGTGGGCAGCGAAGTCGACGTCTTGAGCGACGACGGAACGACCCAAAAGTTGGAACCGATCACCGATCAAGACTCGGTCGATAAGTTGACTCATCTCTTGGCTGACAAGAAGGTCTGGATCGCCGATGGTCATCACCGATACGAGACCGCAGTCGCGTTTCGCGAGAAGCTCGGGCCGAAAGATGACCTCATCCCCGAGGACTTCATGATGATGGCCTTGAGTTCCATGTCGGACCCCGGTCTCGTGCTCTTGCCCACCCATCGCATCGTCCACAAGATGCCTTTCTCGACTGCCGAAGCGAAGACCGCGCTGGCCCAAGTCTTCGATCTTCACAACACCCACAGCAGCCGCCTTCCGGACGCCATTGAGAAGGCTCAAGCTGAAGGCAAGCGGGCCTTTGGTATCGCTTTCGAGGGCGGAGACGGGATTGTTGCGATACCGAAGGATGAAGCGGCGTTACTCGCACTAGATGACTCAAATGGAAGCGACGCCTTGAAGGGCCTGGATGTGAGCGTGCTACACCGAGTGATCTTCGAGAAGATCTTGGGCGTGCAGGGGCTGGACTCCATTTCATACACCCGAGATGCTGCCGAGGCGTATCGTGCGGCGGACGAGGGTGCGGCTGCGTCTTTCCTCATGAACCCTCCGACAGTGGACGATATGAAGGAAATAGCCCTAGGGGGAGAGAAGATGCCGCAAAAGAGCACCTATTATTTCCCCAAGATCCTCAGCGGCCTCGTTCTTTGGAGCTTGAACGATTTCTAGTCACAAATGCAGATAAGACTCCTTGGGACGGGTGCGGCTGACGGAATTCCCGGGTTCTACGCGAACAACCCGGTGAGCAAGTTCGCCCGCGAGAACGGGGGTAAAGATCTCCGAACTCGCGCGGCTGCCCTGGTAGACGGTTCTTTGAAGATCGATCTGCCGCCCGACACCCTGGTTCAGTTGCAAAGAGAAGGTCTCGACGCTCGAGACTGGACGGCTCTCCTCTTCACCCACAGCCACGAAGACCATTTCTGCCCCTCGGAGCTACAGTACGCGCTCTACCCGTTCACCGAGATGGAGCAGCTCCCCTGCACGATTTTTGCCAACTCGGTGATTTGTGGCCTCATTCGAAGGCGATATCCGGAGTGGCCGCTCGAATTGGTGGAGACGCGAATCTTTGAGTCTTACCGCCACGGCAACTATTCGATTACACCGGTTGAAGCCCGGCACAAAGACGATGAGCAGTGCCACAACCTTCTCATCCAGCGCGATGGCAAAAGCCTTCTCTACGCGACGGATACCGGGGTCTGGAAAGATTCCACCTTTGACTTCTTGGCTGACTACAAGCTCGACGCCCTCGTGCTGGAATGCACCGAAGGCTTTTATCCGACTGCCTACGATGGGCACCTTGACATTCAGGAATGCATCGACGTTGTGGGACGGCTGCGTAAGCAGGGCACCCTGGGCGATCATTCGAGGATAATCACCACCCACCACGCCTCCCAAGGTGGCGCTCGCCATTGCGATTTAGAGGCTGCATTTGCGGATTTCGGCATCGAACCAGGCTTTGACGGCATGGTTATTGAATTCTGACGGTGCTTTTGGGACCTCTCACCCGTATGTAAGTTCGCCAAAGGATTGGCGGGCGCAATGGCCAGGACGGCCTAAAACCTCTTACCTCCCGCTTCTTTGCGGAACTCCACGCTCCAAACCCCTGTCCGACTCGTAACTAGAGGGATTGGGATGTCACTGGGGAAATGGTTCGGTTTCGATCGCAATGAGGTCTATGAAGAGGGTCTCAGTGCATACGCAAGAGGCGCTTTTGAAGAGGCCATGGACGCGTTTAGTGGAGTGCTCGAGCACGCCGCCGAGCCGGGAGTCCACCGCCTTGCTCGTTTCTACCTGGCCGAATGCCACTCGAAGTTCGGCGATGCCGCTCTACGCGGCGAACGGTATGAGGACGCGGTGGCCTCTTTCGAAGCCGCCCTCGCCCTATGCCCCGACTACCCCGATTTCAACCTCTCGGCGGCAAAAGCCTGGCGTGGCCTCGGCCTAAAAGACAAAGAGAAATCATACGTGGGGCGCTCGCTGGGGTCAAATCCAGCGTTCGCCCACGCGATCGCCTTCGAGGGACTTATTCTTTACGAAGACGGCATGCGCGAAGAGGGATTGCGGCGTGTGCAGGAAGCGTGCGACATCGAACCGACCTTGTGTGCCGATCGCTTTGCAATCGCCATTCAGCAAGACAAAGCAGGCGATCACACCCGAGCGGCGCAGACAATTTTCGCTCTTAGCTCTTTTGAGTCCAACGATGCCAATCTTCACGCCCGGTTGGGGGACATTCTTGCCCGCGACCAGCTCTTTGAAGAGGCGATTCGTGAGTACAACACGTCCCTCTCCATCGCGCCCGACTACGCGGACGTTCACTGCAAGCTTGGCCAATGCCTCCTCGAGATGGGACAGTTGGAGCGAGCGGTCGTCGAGTTCGCCCGCGCGACCGACTTGAACGGAAATTACACAGAAGCCTATGCCTTGATGGGTTCGGCATATCGGCAGCACGGCTTGCTAACCGAGGCGCGAGGATCGGTGTCGCGGGCTTTGGAACTCAATCCCGACCATCCGTTGGCCGTGCGGGAACGACAGTTGTTGGCGTAGGCTACTGAACGTACATCTTGACCTTCGCAGCCTCGATCTTCTGCAGCCAATCCTCCATCCCGCTCGGGCCCGCGCATGCTTGAACTCTCGGAATGGCGTATTTGTTGAACTTCGGATCGGTCACCGCAGGCGCGGGCTCGGCGCCCACGAGCATAACCGCCTTAGGTGCGATGTGAGCGCCGTGCCAATCGAAGCCAGTGAGCAGCGATTTGTTCTTCGGAGAGACGCCGAATGGCAGGGCCAGGGAGACCGGCATCGGCTCCTTGAGCTTGATGAGATCCTCCATCGCAACTCCAATCTCCTCTTTCACTTTTTCGTCGGTCAGTTTCCTAAGGATCGGGTGGGTCACCGTGTGATTGCCGAGCTCGCAACCGAGCGATCGCAGCAGGGTGAGCTTCTGTTCAACTTCCGCCCTCTTTCCCCAAAGCGAATTGGGCAGAACGTAGAAGGTGGCACGGATGGGAAAGTCGGGATGGACCTTGGCGAACGCTTCCCAAATGCCGAGCGCACAGTCGGGCTTGAGAGAGCCATCGGGGTTTAGCTGAATCTGGGACGGGTTCGAGTCGTCGAACGTGAAAACGACGGGCATCGCGCCAGCGCCTATCTGGAATTTATCATCCAAATAGTCCGACACGGTTGCCGGCCTAAATCCATCTTTATAAAGGCGCTCGAGGTCGTCTTTGAACTGAGCAACGGTTCGAAACATCGTCCCCTTTCCGTTTCTGACATGGTGATATTCAGCGATGAGAACGTGGCCTGAATGGTTCGTCTCGCGGTCGCTCACACGGATCCGAGAAATAGTGGAATTACCCGTAGATTTTCCGGTTGGAGGGGTACTCTTAACATCAGTGACGGGGACCGGTTTTCCACCTTCTGAGGTGGTCGAAGAGGCCCCGCTGCAACCCCCCAACCACGCAAGTGTGCCTAGAAAAGTTACGAGTGATCCATGCCTGAGTTTTGTGTCCATCGAAACCTGATTGCCTTGTGCGCCGCGCTGCTCGCCGGTGCTTCGCTCTATTCTTGCGCACCTAAGACGGTGCCTGCCGTGCCGCCCAAAGCGACCGCCGTTTTGCCGAAGAAAACGACGACACCGATCCAACCGACGACCCTCACTTTTGAGCGGCCGAAGTATGTGAAGGGCATCTACCTGACGGCATGGTCGGCGGGAAGCACGAACAAGATGACCAAGATGATGAAGCTCATGGACGATACCGAGCTGAACTCGGTAGTCATCGATGTGCGCGACACCGGCGAGATGTACTTCAACACCAACATCAAGTTGGCGGCCGAAGCGAAGGCGAATATGCACGCGGTGGCGAAACCGAAAGCGCTCCTCGAACTTCTCCAGAAGCACGGGGTCTGGCCCATCGCCCGCATTGCCTGCTTCCGAGACAACTTCGTGCCGAAGAAACATCCCGAGCTGGCTGTGCAGCTTCCCAACGGCAAGGCATGGAGCGACCGATCGAGGCACATGTGGCTGGATCCGTACAACAAGAAGAATTGGGAGTATCTCGCGGAGACGGTCCAGTACGCACTAGACCTCGGCTTCCCGGAGATTCAGCTCGACTACGTTCGCTTCCCAAGCGAAGGCTCGTCCAGCTCCCAGGTCTTCCCGGGCAGAGCAAAGTATGACGATCCGAAGGCCAAGCCGGAAGACGTGATCGCGGCTTTCGCCGAATACATCGGCACCAAGGTTCGTGCGAAGAAGGCGGCATTCTCAGCCGACATCTTCGGCATCATTTCCTCTTCGAAATCTGACCAGGGAATTGGGCAGGAGTTGGAGAAGCTTGCGAAGCCGTTCGACCTCGTCAGTCCGATGGTCTACCCCTCCCACTTTGCGAAGGGCGAGTACGGCATCGCGGACCCGAATAAGTCCCCCTATGAGATCCTCATCAAGTCGCTTGGCGATTTCAAGAAGCGACTCCCGGATAAAGTCGTCAGACCGTGGCTTCAGGACTTCAGCCTCGGCGTGAAGTACGGACCGGAACAGGTGAAAGCGCAGATTAAGGCAGCGCGAAAGGTCGGCTACGAAGAGTTCCTCCTTTGGAACGCGGGCAATCACTACACGGCGACCGCACTTGCCAGAGACGAGCGACTTTCTAAAAGTAAGCCGCCAGCAGATTCATCGGTTAAAGCGCCGGAATCTGCGCAAAAGGGGTCGCAAATTCCGCCATCCGCTACCAAATAGCACCCGTTTGGTCATATCCTTAACGGGCCGGAGGATTTTCTCAACCGCAATGAAGCAGAAGAACGCATTTACCCTCATCGAACTTTTGGTAGTGATCGCCATTATCGCGATCCTCGCTGCCATCCTGTTCCCCGTCTTCGCCCAGGCGAAGGAGGCGGCAAAGAAGACGTCCTGCCTGAGCAACACCAAGCAGATCGGCCTCTCCACTCTGCTTTACATTGGCGATTCGGACGACAACTATCCGATGAGCGTGTATGACACCGACTCCCCGGTCGGCCCCACCGGCGTCGCGCCGATCCGGCTCGGATTGGGCGACCATGCGTTTACCGTGTACGACGCTTTGCAGCCGTACATGAAGAACAGCCAAATTTTGATTTGCCCTTCGAACGTCCCGGGTGTGGACTTTGGCGGAAAGATCCTTCCTTCGGTCGGTCTTCGACCCTACGGCACCTTCCGCTACGCTTCTTATGCGCCCAACTTCGCGGTGTTCAATGACCCGGCCTTGGCCATCGTCTTCGGTCAGAAGCAGATCATTACCAACCAATCCGCGATTCCCAAGCCGACCGACACGATCATGTTCTACGATGCCAAGTATGTGAAGTTAGGAGACCCCGTTCCCCCGAACTACACCCCTTGGTGCCAGAACGACTTCCCCAACAGCCCGGCTTCGGTGTTCGGAACGAACAACTTCCCGGGCAACATCCTGCACACCAATGGGTTCAACCTCGCCTGGGGCGATGGGCACTCGCGCTACAAGCAGGGCAACGGTGGCTTCGACAGCACGTCGCCAACCGGATGCGGCGTCGACGCCGCCCCCTGCGCCACCTACCACCTCCCCTGTGACCTCACGGGTATCCCGGACGGCCAGGGCAACACCTGGGACAACTAGTCGACCGTTGGTCGGAAAAGGGCTCGCTCCGGCGAGCCCTTTTTGCTTTTGGCATGTGACCCTGAGCAACCCGACTCGGCAAGCGAATTCGCATCGGGTGCGACAATGTGGCTTGCCAGCCTGGTGTCCCTTGCAGGCCCGAAGGGTCGAGAATAACGTTGCCCAGGGCAACGCCCTGGGCGGGCATCCACCTAATCTCCAAGCCCTGTAGGGGCGAAATATGGCCGCCCTTTCAGGGCTCAGAAAGTGAGTCGGATTTCACCCAGGGCGTTGCCCTGGGTTACATTGTTCTCGACCCTTCGGGCCTACCTGACGGCAAAGGAAGTTTAGCAACTACCACACGGATTTGAACCTAGGCTGAGCCTATGTCCTTAGGATCGATCCTAAGCGAGAAAAGGACCCCTATAACCGGTTCCTAAGGCTCCAGTGGAGGTGTCAACCTGCGTCGCACGTGGGCGACGGCTACATGCTTCGCGTGGACTGCCGCCCCGGGCAAACTTTCCGCTCCCATTTAGCGATTAAGGTGACGTACCTATATCGCGACTAGCTTGGCCAACGAGCCAAGCCCGCCTATCACCGCTTTGGGCCGCTCATTCGACGCGAAGAGTGGCCCTTTTTTTAGGCAGGAACCGCGCCGACCAGGGCTTCGATCTTCCGCGTATAGTCGTTGACCAGTGCTCGGCTGTCGTCGTCGTCCAGCGACTCTGCGTAAACATGGAAGACCGGCTCGACCGCATCGGGCAAGACCAGTACCCAGGAATCGTCGGCGTGAATCTTGATCCCGTCGACCAACTCCACCAACGGGAGGCCTTGGCTTTCTTCGGAAAGGTGCCGCATGACAGAGCCCTTGGCTTCGAAGGGAACGCGAACCTGCTCGTATGCCAGGCGGAAGACGGGTAGCTCGGCGGAAATCTCGGAAAGCGACAACCCAGTCTGTTGGAGCATTGTGACCAGCATCCCGAAGCTGAACGGAGCGTCAAAGCCGGGATGGAATTCGGGGAAGATGAAGCCGCCGCGGCCGTCTCCCGCGAACAGAACTTTCTCCTCCATGCTCGTCGTCATTAGCGAGCGAACGTCGGCCTTCGTACGAACGACCTCGGCACCCTGCTTCTTCAATGCCTCTTCGAGGAGGGTCGGGCCAGTCACGCTCATCCCGATCTTTGCTGACGGATTCGTCTGGGCAACGAGAGTAGCGAGGGCGGCGAGAAGGGCGTTGCCCTGCAACACTTCGCCCCGACTATCCACCAAAGTAAGCCGCTCGCCCTCATCGGTGAACAGAACACCGATGTCGTACTTGAGGGTCCCCACGATGCCGGAGAGGATGTGCATGTGGTGGTCGATCTCGCTGTCTGTGCGGGGCGCCAGCTTGGCGTCGTTAAATGCGTTGAGGCTGATCGATTCGACACCCATGCGGGCAAGCATTGCGGGATAGATGGACGAGATGGCCGAGAATCCGTAGTCGCAGACCACTCGTAGTCGCTTTGCCCCCGAGACCTTTGGCAGCAATCGCACAAAGTCGTGCTGATACTCCTCCACCGCCCGTCCGACAAATTCGATGATTCCGAGATCATCGGGGTCGGTTCGCTTGAAGTCCTCGCGAAAGAAGGCGGTCTCGACTTTTCGCTCGAGCGCGCGGCCGAGATAGGAGCCGTTCTCCTCCATCATCTCGATGAGGGTTACTCGCGCGTTGCCTGGCAACTTGCGCACGCTGATTCCCCCAGCCACGCCCGACGTTTTGATGAAGTGCCGAGCCACCGGAAGGGGGGCGCTGCGAAGGTCGAGCACATCGCATCCCACGCTGAGCAGGGAGGCCATCAGCGCCCGCTTGATCATGCGCGAGCTGCGGGTGCTGTCTCGCGAGACCACGATCTTGCTACGACCGGGGAAGCAGGATCCGAAGGCGGAGCCGAGTCGGCAGGCGAAGTCGGGCGTGATCTCGATGTTGCTAAGGCCGGCGACGCCAAGCTCGCGGAAGAGATTCCCGCGCCACTTGTTGCCCCACACGAGCGACATCGTAACCGTCGAGCCGCGCTCCACAATCTTGTCCGGCCAAAGCTTAACGCGAGGACGAACCGTACATCCAACATCGACCAGGCACCGATCGCCGATCACCGCATCCTCGCGAATCACGCTGTCCCGTTTAATCGTCGAGCGCGAACAGATGATCGCCGAGTAAACACCGACGCTCGGACCGACATAGGTGCTGTCCCAGATGACGGAGCGCTCCACGTGAGCCTCTTCTTCGATAAACGTGTTGTCGCCGATCACCGTGTAGGGCCCGATTCGCGCGCCCTTCTTCACCTTGCAGTTACGACCGATGCAAAGTGGGGGAACAAGGATCGCGGATTCGTCAATGAACGTATTCGGGCCTACGACCACGCCGGAACCGAGAGCCTCGCCCTGAACGGGAAGGTTCAGGCGGCCGGAAAGAAGGTGCTCTTGGGCTTCCCGATATTGAGTGAGCGAGCCGACGTCCGACCAATACTCGCCCATGACGTAGCCATACATCGGCTTGCCTTCCTCGAGCAGTCGAGGGAAGATGTCGGCGCTCCAGTCGTAAGACTTGTTCGCCTCCATGTACTTGAAGATCTCGGGCTCCAAGATGTAGATGCCGGTGTTGACGGTGTCGGAGAAGACTTCCGACCACGTGGGCTTCTCGAGGAATCGGCTGATGCGGCCCTCTTCGTCGGTGATCACAACCCCGAATTCGAGAGGGTTGGGCACTCGATAGAGAACCAACGTCGCCAGGCTGCCCTTGCTCTTGTGAAACTCGATCGCCTTCGTAAGGTCGCAGTCGGTGAGGGCGTCGCCTGAGATGATGACGAAGGTGTCGTCCTTGAGCAGAGCTTCCGCCTTCTTGACGCTCCCTGCCGTGCCGAGCGGCATGTGCTCGACGCTGTAGTGCATCTGGATGCCGAAGTCGGAGCCGTCGCCAAAGTAGCCCTGAATCTCGTCGGCTAAGTAGTAGAGGGTGGAGACGACCTCGGTCATTCCGTGACGCTTGAGGAGCGTCACGATGTGCTCCATGATGGGCTGATTACAGATGGGAACCAACGGCTTCGGCCGGTTTGCCGTTAAGGGCCTCAGCCTTGAGCCCTCTCCCCCCGCCATTACGACCGCCTTCATGTTAAGTTAGGAATCCCTCCGCTATTCTCCACCTAAACGGTCGCTATTGGGAAATCTTTATCGGAACGACCCGAACCTCACTCAACCTCGCCTCTCCCTTGGACTTCGCCAAGATGCGAATGTATCGCACGCGTTGGACTTGACCTCGATACGCAACCACGAGGTGGCCCTGATCATGGGTCGAGCGGTTGGCGGCAGTCCAAGCCCATTTCGGCTCCTGCGTCCATACCGCGCCCTCTTCTGGACGTTGGCCAGTGGAGTAGGCGTGAATCTCAAAGCTGGGCCAGAAAGGAGTCTGTTTGTCCTTCAGAACGAGAGCGATTTCCCCGATCGAGCGGTCTCGACCAAGGTCGATCTCGATCCAGTCCTTTTCGCTGCTTCCCAGGGTTACCTCGGTGTTCGGGTCGCCGTCCACCAACGGCGCAAGCTTGTCGGCCGGAGTGGACAGTGAGTCGGCGACGAAGCGATCCTTGGCCAGGTTGACGCTGTAATCGAGGGGCGCGCTCGGAGTGTCGAACCGAAGGTTCATGAACGCCACCGCGACATTCCCCCGATAGTAAGTATCCATCGCTTGCCAAGCCTTGAGGACGTCCCGCGTCGCCACGCCGTTGGCATCGATTTGGGCGATGAGTGCCGGGGAGACGGTTCCATCTGCATTAGTAAACGCCCCGAAGGCGCCCTTGGAGGGAAGAAGAGTGGTGCCATCGGCCGACGTCTTCACGCTGAAGTTCGGTGTCGCCGCCATCTTCCCTTGGTTGTCGAGCGGATAGAAGGAGATGCTAGTGTTCGCCACTGGATGGCCCGCCAGGTCGGTTGCCTTGAGCAGGACGGTCTTCGGGACCTTTGAATATGGGTCGTTGCCCGCGAAGTTGCGCTGGTTCAGGAACGCATTGAGCGTGCCCACATGGGTCATGGAGAGTAGGCCGTTCGCCTCGAGCGCCGAGGTGTCGACGGTCAGATTGAACGAGGGGCTGTAGTCCAAAGGCAACCTGCTGTTGAGGGTGCCATCGTACCGAGTGTCGCCTCCGCCACCGATGCCCGGATTGATATCGACTCCGTATTCGCTTCCGTATCCGAGATTAGGCAGGCCAAGGTTGTTTCCGATGTCGCCCAGGAAAGCTTCGGGCGCGTCGGCTTGGAAGCCGACGACGGCGTCGACCAGGGGATCCACCGTAGGACTATCAAACTGAAACCTCTGGACGCGAACTCGTTCCTTAGAGCCGTCAGGAGCAAAGGAATATCGGCTCATGGGCGAGATCGAGTCGTTCCAGGTTCGAAGCTCAGCCTGGATCGCGTTCTCGGTTCCGGGCTTCGCCCTCACCGTGATCGGTCGAGCGTTCTGATCGATCTCAAGGTAATTGTTAGTAGGGTCGGCGTCCTTCCCGCTGGGCGTGATCAGGAGGCCTAGGGGCTGCATGCGGTGGTCGTCCTTGGTGAGATGGAAGGACCGCTTGAGGGTGACGGTGGTTTCCTCTCCCGGCCCGAGCGCCTTAGTTACGTCGATCTTCGCTCCACCCCGCTCCTCTGCTCTCCATTCGGTAGAGAAGGAGCCCGCGGGCGCATCTCCGACATTCTTCACGGTGGCCGTGTAGGTCACCTCTTCGCCTTCGGCGGGGTAGGGCTTGGGATCTGCTTTTGGCTGCTCCGGCGTTCTCGCGATAAGGGTGACGCTTAGGTCAGGCCCCGTCGCAGCGGGCAGCGCTTCGGTTTCAATCACCAACCTTGGGCGGCTGCTCTGAGCCTGGCTGCTGAAGAACTCCACCCCGTTGTCGAAGTTGAGCTCAAATCCGTGGTTGTCGTACCAGTGGTCGAGCATCGCCTGGACCGTGGAGCCAAGACCTTCGATGACGTACTCGCCTCCGGAATGAACGGCACTCGTGCCGCCAATTTTTTCGGCATCCCCATTGCCCATCGCTCCGGCTTGCTGCCATCCCAGATTCATTCCTCCTCGGCGTACTCGCCACGTAGAGGCCAGGTTCGGTACATCGAGCTTGGCCTTCGGGTCCACCGGCTTAATGAGGCTGGAAATCGGCTTGAGGGGGCCCTCACCCCAAGGGACGAGGACGCGCGAGATGGCCCGCAGTTTGGGCTCGTCGGGGTTGAGGGGCGTCAGGTGCAGGCTCGCCTTAACCACGCGGACCCGGCCAAGCATTCGGTTCAAATCGCCGAACTTGATCAGGATGGTGTGCCCGGGGCCACCCAAAAGAGTCGATGCTCCGCCGAAGTTCTCTTCGGGCGACAACGATTCGAGATAGGTGTCGGTGACATCCCAACATCGGGAAGCGCCTCCCAGAATGGGCGCGTTGCGAGAGAGGTCCACCTGCGCCGTTTGGGTTGGGGGGAGCGTTGCCGCGAGGAGGATCGCTGCCAGCATTCTTCCGAGTCTACTCGTGCTTCAAGTTAAACTGAACCTATGATCTCTTGTCTGGCTCTGGTGCTTGCGATGCAAAGCGGTCAAGCGCTTCATGTTTCCGACCTCGCACCGCTGAATGACCCGACCCGGCCGGTCACTCAAATCACCACGACCAGCTTCACGCTGCAGTACTACACGACTGCCGTTTGCGAAACCAAGGTCGAAATCCGAGGCGGGGAGATTCCGCGGGTGGCCTTCGGACACGCGTGGGAGCAAAAGACCTCTGTGGTGACCGACCAGAGTTCGAAGAGCGCGCTTCACCGGATCACGATCAGCCATTTGGAACCCGGCAAGCGCTACTTCTACCGAGTCTGGGATCCGGCGGCCGATGCGACGGATAAAGAGAAGCGATGGGGTGCTGGCGGCGGTTTCGGTCGCGAATATGCGGTTTCGACGGAAGCGCCCAAGGGCTACAAGACGATCATTCACCTGCCGGTTAAAGTTCTGCTGATGCCGAACGTGATCAACATCGAGTCCGCCTATGTGGACCCCGAGTACAACACACCACTCCCACCCAAGATCACGCCCGAGCAGTTGCAGCACATCAAGGACGAGTTCGCCGTATCGTCGCGATTCTTCTGGGTGAATTCGGGGATGCGCCTCTGGGTTGACTATCAGTTCTTCGTCGACGACCGCTGGCAGCGATGGGGACCAGAGCCGCCGAAGGCGGAGGAGTTCTACAAGAATTGGCCGGTATGTCGAAGCTATGCAGGCGTCGACTATCAGGGTCCCGGTGGGGGCGACTTCACTGTCCTCGACACCAAGAACCCGACCAAGACCAACAAGGATCCGGTTGCCGAGGAACGACCCTTCTCGGGCCAAGTCGAAATGGCTTGGCCCCGAAAGTGGAATCCAGTGGCCAAACGTTGGGATTTCTACAACTCGGGAGGTGGAACGTACGGCGTTGACAGCTTCCCCGATGGGATCTCTGGACGAAGTCAGTTCCTGGGTGGAGGCGACACTGCATGGCTGGCCACCCACGAGTTTCACCACGACCTCGAATCACACGGCGAATTCTCGCTCAGCAATCGAGAGGACGACCGAATCGTCTTCGATCACCCTGCCCCAAGAAAGCGAGTGGTGAAGGGCGACGGGTCAGTCGATGAGACGACCTGGACGACTAACGGCCGCCATGGCGAACACTGGGATGTGATGTCCTACTGGGATCGAACCCTCACCGACGCTCAGTGGCTTCGGATGTATTTCGGCTACACGACGGTCACCAAGGATGCCGACGAAGACGGGGTTCCTGACGATGATCCGCGCCTACCTCTCGATGAGAAGCGATTCGGTAGCAACCCGCATAGAGCGGAGACCGACGGGTTGATGGGGGATTTGGCGAAGGCAATGCTTTCCATCTGGGCTCCTGGCCCGCTTCAGCCGTCTTGGATCAAGCCGCCCTACCAAGGTGTGATCCCCGATCCAACGAAGATTGACCAAGATGGAGACGGGATTCCCGACGCGCTGGACCCGGATCCTCTCATTCCCAATCCACCTCTGATTCCCGATATTCATCCCGTCATCGATGGCGACACCTCGGAGTGGAAGGATGTGCCGGTTGCGGGAAGCATGGCAAAGGGCGAACTCAAACTCACTTTCAAGCAAGGGCATGACGAGGCCGGCTACTACGGTTTCTATGAGATCCACGGGCCGTGGGCTCATATCGACGCGACGTTCGACGGGGAGGGTTTGGGCGTTTACTCTGGGGTTGGAGTTCTTGGTTTTAGCACCCTCAACTCAGCGATTCCTCGCGCTGGCGCGGGTCCGACGGGAGTTCTTGTAGAAACGCGTCCCGCGTTCGCAGGCGCGCCGGGTCTACGAATCAAGGCGCAAAGGCTCGCGGACGGCCTTGCAATCGAATTTCGGATGCCGAATCGGGGCGAGAGCCCTTGGTATTGGACGGGTGGCGGCCGCGAGATTGGGGTGTCGATCAACGTTTTCGACAACCAGAATCGAGGCTATTCACTCTATGAACCGTACCACCCGTTCTACTGCCGCATGGTCGAGCCACACGGCAAGGAGCCCCTACCCGGTGGCGCGCCGCCCGAACTGACCGAGGGCATTGAACTCAAACCGGGCGACAAGGCCCTGAAGTTCGATGCCGGTTGGGCTCTGGATGGCGATTCGCTGAAATACAAAGAGGGCACCGAGCCAGCGGTTTACGTCGACGGGCTTGCTGCCCACGACTTCGATCTCATGGTTGACATCGAGGCCAAGAGCGACGCGATACTCGCCGGGTTTACGAAGGCGACCAAGAAGATGACGGCGGCGGAGGGTTATGTCGGTTTCGTCGGCGGCTACTCGAACACCGCTTCGCGCCTCCGGATCTTCGGCAATGAGCAGGGCGACTCATCCTCTGGGTTGACTCCCGGTCGGCATCACGTGCAACTCAGTCGTCGCCAAGGCGACCTGTGGCTCATGGTTGACGGCAAGCCCGTTGTGTGGGCCGCCGACCCAAATCCGAGGGCCGTCTTGGATCGACTAGCGATCTTGGGCGGGTACGGGGGCGATCAGGTGATCCACTCCGTTCGGTATCGGTTGATCGCCGATAAATGAGTGCAGAGGCGAAGAGAGAATGAACGATGAGCGCCCGGGCTCATCGTTCATTAGTTTTAACTCAGAACTTCAGAATGTGCGCGACGGTGAGCGTCGTTCGCTTACCCTTCAATCCGGAATCAGAGTTGAAGACGTCCTCGTTCGCTCGGTCGAGGCGTAGTTCGACGCGAAGGAGCGAGTCCTTCGAACAAGTAAAGTCGACGGTGCCCGTGACCGAGTTGAAATGGCTGTCGAGGCCAGTCCCCGATCGCAGTCCTGACGGGTCGGAGACGGTCTCCCACCGCAGGGCGAGGCCTACGCTGTCGCTTGCCTGATACTTTGCGTAGGCGGCGATGCCTCGGAACTTGAAGGACGTCTCGTCCTCTGCAACACTCGTCTTCGCGTCGCCGTAGTCTCCGTTGAGGGCCAACTTGAGTTTCGGGGTCAGCTGGTGGGTGATGATAATATCGCCCAATTGGACATTTGTCTCAAATGTATTGGCAAAGCCGTTGGTGCCCGTCGAGGACCCCTCGTTGCCGCCCAAATAGTTAAGAATCACAGCGGTCTTTGTCCCGAGAGTCAGGGACGCGGTGGCACCAAAGGTTTTGCCTCCGTTCGAGTCATCCACCTCATTCCAACCATTCACCAGGTAACCGGTTAAAGATAGTGTAGGAGACGCTACATATCCGGCCCGAAATCCCATGTGATAGAGAGGCTGATTGAGGGCGAAGTTGAAGGACCGCGAATAATTGTCCTTGTCGCCCGCCGGGGTCACTTCGTAGCCGATCCAGGAGTAGAACTTGCCGAAGTCGATCGTGACGGGCGATTTGGGCGAGGCGTAAGTCACATAGGCCTGTTCCACATTTTTGTAGGTTTGCGGCCCGGCGGGCTCAGCCCCGTTCATGATGTCCGAGTTCTTACCTACCGAGAACGTGCCAGTGAAGCCAAAGGGGTTCTCTGCCGTGGGCTTTTTTACCACGTTGCCCCGCAAAACGGCAAAGCCAAAGGAGTTGTGGTTCACGTCGAACTGTCGTAGATTGACGTTTGGACCGGTCTTTGGCTTGCCAAAATCATATTGGTAGTAAAGGTCGAGATTTCCGGAAAAGTCGAAGCCCTTTACGTCTTCCGCCGCACTCGCACCTATGATGATTAATGATAGAGCCGCGAACATCATCGGTCGGGCGATTCGGTTTGATAGATTTTTTTGCATTTGCGTTTGTTTCCCAGGTGCTTTTTCCTGGAAGGCAGCATTGTACGCCGAACGCTCATCAAGATCAAATAACAATTAAGTAAAAATATTGTTTGGACTTTCCTTCAACTTCTCTTACAATGCGGCATCCGCAAGGGCGCGGCGAACCCAATTTCTCAGGAGGTCAATTTGACCAGGATTCGCCATTCGTACAACTCACCGCTGCTCGCCCATTTGGGCAACGAAATGCAGCCCGTTAAGACGCATCGTAGCGCCGGCACACCGCCGATGATTCCTGGTGCCTTCTCTCGTCTTTCTGCTTCCTTTTGGGAGGTGAACTAGTGTTTTATCGAACACGTAGGGTCATCCAGGGGTTGCGAAAACCAGAGACCAGACGGCCAATGACAAAGGCCGAGAAACTGAAGATCGGTGCCGCCGTAATGGGCGGAAAGATGATCGGCCTCGGGATCCTCTTTATGCTGATGATCTTCAGCAAGAACCTCCTTTCGCCTGCTCACGCTGCCGAAACCTACACCCCGCACGAGACTTCCATGATGAATTCTCTTAACACGGTGTGGACCTTGTTGGGGGCATTCCTCGTTTTCGGAATGCAGGCAGGCTTCGTGATGCTCGAGGCAGGGTTCGCCCGGACCCGAGAGACGGTCAACGTGTTGATGGAGTGCATCTTCGACACCTGTCTTTGCGGCTTCCTCTTCTGGGCGTTTGGCTACGCCTTCATGTTCAGCCATGGAACGCCGTACATCGGAACCCACTGGTTCTTCCTTATCGGCGCACCCGACACCTACGAAACGACCGGTGTCGCGCTGCTCGCCCACTGGATCTTTCAGTTCGCCTTCGCCGATACGTGCTCGACAATTACGTCTGGCGCAATGATCGGTCGAACAAGCTTCCGCGGGGACATCATTTACAGCGTCCTCGTCACCGGTTTCATCTATCCGATCTTTGGCCACTGGTGCTGGGGGCCAGACGGTTGGCTCGTCCTGATGGGCTCGAAGGATAACTTCATGCCCGGCCTTGGACAGGGCTTCCGCGACTTCGCGGGCTCCACCGTCGTACACACGATTGGCGGCGTCATTTCCCTTGCTGGCGCCATCGTTCTCGGGCCTCGGGTTGGCCGAATCTTCGCTCGAGACGACAAGGTGAAAGGCGGCCAATTCCCGCCGCACAACCTTACGGTTGCCGCCGTCGGCGGCTTCCTCCTTTGGTTTGGTTGGTACGGATTCAACCCCGGATCCACCCTCTCGGCGATGGACATGCAGGGCATTGGCCGAGTCTCTGCCAACACGACTCTTGCGGCTTGTGCCGGTGGCATGAGCGCCATGTTCATGGCCTTCTTCATCGGTGCCACGAAAGGCAAGTTCGACCTTGGCTTCTCGATTAACGGCTTCCTCGGTGGCCTCGTGGCGATCACTGCCTCTTGCTACTGGGTAAGTCCCAGTGGCGCCATCGGTTTGGGTCTCATCGCTGGAGTGGTTTGTTACTACGGTGTGAATCTCATCGAGTGGTTCCGCATCGACGATCCGGTGGGTGCAGTCGCCGTTCACGGCCTGTGCGGCATTTGGGGGACCCTCTCTATTGGGTTCTTCGCATGTGGCAAGTTCGGTGCAACGGGTCCGACCGGCGCAGACGACTCGGCCCCCGTGGCTGGGATATTCTACGGAGGCGGGACATCGGTGCTTATCGCTCAAGTCATTGGCAGCGCGGTCGTAACGATCGGCACGTTCATCGTGGCATTCGTCATCATGAAAGCGATCAACGCACTCCCGCATCCTTGGAAGCTAAGGGTAGAGCCGGAAGGCGAAACCGGACCTGGTGGACTGGACGTGTTCGAGCACGGCATCGAGGCATATCCACAGTCGGCCTAAAGTGTTGGGTCGGCCTCGGTCGACCCAACCACCCAATTCAATAAGACCATGTACAAAATCGAAGCGATCATTCGCCCCCACCTGCTGGAGCCTGTGCGAGATGCTCTTCAGGACATTAATGTCGTGGGAATCACGGCCAGCGACTGCCGCGGAAGCGGCAGCCAGCGAGGCGTGACCCACTCGTTCCGCGGCTCTCAATACGGATCTGGCCTCTCGCCTCGGGTCAAGATCGAAATCGTCGTTGCCGACACCCTCAAGGATGCGGTTGTCGACACGATTCAGAAGACCGCGACGACCGGAGAAGTTGGCGACGGCAAGATCTGGGTCACCTCCCTGCAGGAGGTAGTTCGCATCCGAACCAACGAGCGCGGCGACGCGGCGCTGGACAAGTAGCTGTGTAGCGTCGGCGTCTCGCCGATGATCTGGATTCGTCCCGGATCATTGGCGAGACGCCGCCGCAACGTGTCCACCACCGAGTAAAATCGGAAAGCCCCCGATTTAGGAGAAGAAAGAAGAAGTGCCTTACGTTGTTACGGAACCCTGCATTGGTGTCAAGGACAAGTCTTGTATGACGGTTTGTCCGGTGGACTGCATTTACGAAGGCGAGGATCAAGTGTGGATCAACCCCGACGAGTGCATTGACTGCGGTCTTTGCGAGCCCGAGTGCCCGGTGAACGCGATCTTCGTCGACACCGACGTTCCCAACAACTGGAAAGACTTCATCGAGAAGAACGCCATCGAGAGCAAAAAGCTCTCGGGTTAACCCGGTTTAGCCGGTGGGAGCGAACGTCATAATCTGATTTAGCTCCCATGAACCCAATTTCCCAAGCGCTTCTCGCTACCGTTTTTGCTCAAACCGCCGATTTTCGGCCGCCCGCCGTCCCTCTCATCGCTCACGACCCTTACTTCAGTGTCTGGTCGTTTGCCGACCGACTGAATGAGGGAACCACCCGGCACTGGACGGGAGCGGACCACCCTCTTTCCAGCCTCGTAAGACTCGACGGCCACACCTATCGATTGATGGGGATCGACCCCGCGGGGACCGACGCGCTGCCTCAAACTGGCCTCAAGGTCTGGCCAACCCGCACCGTTTACACCTTTGCCGGTGCGGGCGTGGAAGTCCGTCTCACCTTCACCACCCCGAGCCTCCCGGATGACATCGAGGTCCTTAGCCGCCCCACCACCTATCTCACCTGGGAGGTTCGGGCGACCGACGGCAAATCCCACGATGCGAGCGTGTACTTCAGCGCAGATGCCCGACTTGCCGTGAACGAAGGGCACCAGACGGTTCTATGGAATCGCACCAAGGCAGGGTCGCTCAACACTCTGCGTATAGGCAGTGAGGATCAGCCCGTCCTTCAGAAGCGAGGCGACAATCTTCGCATCGATTGGGGCCACCTGTTGGTCGCCGGCTCGGAGCACGGATATATAGGAACGGGCGCGGTGGCGATGGCGGATTTCATGAAGTCCGGCCACGTTCCGAGCGTCGACCAAACTTCAATGGCGCGAGCGGCGGGTTCCGACCTGGTCGCTGCGTTCGCAATTCCCCTCGGCTCGGTGGGTTCGGCTTCCGTTTCGCGCCACTTGGTCGTTGCCTACGATGACGAATATTCGATCCAGTTCATGGGACACAACTTGCAGCCTTATTGGCGGCGGAACGGCATGGACGGCCGTGGTCTCCTTGAGGCTGCCGAACGAGACTATTCGTCGTTGACCAAACGCTGCGAAGCGTTCGACAAGGAACTCGTTACCGATGTCGCCAATGTGGGCGGGGTTGACTACGTGAACATCGCCTGCCTCGCCTTCCGACAATCGTTCGCGGCCCAGAAGGTGGTTGCCGACGCGAATGGCCAGCCGCTGATGTTCAGCAAAGAGAACTTCAGCAACGGTTGTATCGGTACTGTCGACGTTCTCTATCCCGCCGCCCCCCAACTCCTCCTGTTTAGCCCGACCCTCACCAAGGCATCCCTCGTGCCGATCATGGAGTACGCCGCTTCTTCTCGCTGGAAGTGGCCCTTCGCTCCCCATGACCTCGGCCAGTATCCGAAGGCGAACGGACAGGTCTACGGGGGTGGCGAGCACACCGAAGACGACCAGATGCCGGTCGAAGAAACGGGCAATATGATTCTTCTGCTCGCGGCTCTAGCTCACCAGGAAGGCAACGCCACCTTCAGCGAGAAGTATTGGCCCCAACTCAGCAAATGGGCCGAGTATCTGGCGAAAGAGGGCTTCGACCCGGCCAACCAGCTTTGCACCGACGACTTCGCCGGTCACCTCGCCCACAACGTGAACCTGTCGGCCAAGGCGATCGAAGGTCTGGGCGCCTATGCGTACTTGGCCGACAACCTCGGCAAGCACGACGAGGCGACCAAGTATCAAATGATGGCCAAGTCGTTCGCCGATCGATGGGTCACCGAAGGGCTGGATGGAGATCACTACAAGCTGGCATTTGACAAGCCAGGCTCGTGGAGCCAGAAGTACAACCTCGTTTGGGACCGCATCATCGGGCTCAACCTCTTTCCCACGTCGGTCTTCCGGCAGGAGATGGACTACTACCATACGAAGCTGAATCCCTACGGCCTCCCCCTGGATAGCCGACGGGACTACACAAAGCTCGACTGGGAGATTTGGACGGCAACCCTGACTGGCGAAAGATCCGATTTCGACGCGATCACTTCGAGGGTCGCCAACTTCCTCAACTCGACTCCCGATCGGATTCCGATGACCGACTGGGGTTACACCTCGCAGCCGCGGCATGAGGGATTCCAGGCCCGATCGGTGGTCGGCGGAGTCTTCATCAAGATGCTTGACACCCCGCTGTGGACGAAGTACGCGTCGCGAGACGCCGATAAGGCGGGCCCATGGGCCTCGCTTCCGAAGCCGCCGGTGGTCACCGAGGTCGTTCCTTCCGCGCTCACCGCTGCGTCCGAGTGGTCCTATACGATGGAGAAGCCAGCCGACGGTTGGTTTGGCACCGAGTTCGATACATCCACATGGAAGAAGGGAGCGGGAGCGTTCGGCGAAGGCCCAAACCGAGGCGGAAATATCCGTACTCCCTGGAGCACCGCGGACATCTGGGTTCGACGCGAATTCGATGTGCCGATGGACAGCGTGAAGGACCTGCAGCTCACGGTCTCTCACGACGACGGCGCCGAGGTCTACATCAACGGCACCTTTGTGATTCACTTGCCGAATGCGGCGGGCTACGAAACCTATGATCTGCCAAAGGCGGTGCGAGCCAGCCTCAAGGCAAAAGGTAATGTCATCGCGATTCATTGTCACGACGACGGCGGCGACAAATACATCGACGCCGGGCTCGTCACCGTGAAGCTGACGAAGGACTAAGAAGATGCACAAGGGGCGGGTTGAGGCTTTCAGTGACGCGGTCATCGCCATCGCGCTGACCATCATGGTGCTCGAGTTCAAGCCGCCCCACGAGGTCACGCTCGATAGCCTCAAACCTCTTCTTCCCGAGTTCGGCGGTTATGTGTTGAGCTTCGTGTATTTGGGGATCTATTGGAATAATCACCACCACATGTTCCAGGTTGCCAAGCATGTGAACGGGGCGGTGCTGTGGGCGAACATGCACCTGCTCTTTTGGCTATCTCTTGTACCGTTTGTCACATCGTGGATGGGCGAACATGCCCTTTCCACGGGACCAGTAGTGGCCTATGGATTCGTGCTTTTGATGGCGGGTGTGGCTTACTACGTTCTCACTCTGTGCCTGCTTGGCGCTCACAGTCGTGATTCCGACTTCGCAAAGGCCCTCGGGAGCGATGCGAAGGGGAAGGTGTCGATAGTCATTTACGTCGTGGCGATTGGCCTGGCGTTCGCATCGCCTATCGCGGCGTGCGTCCTGTATGGCTGTGTGGCCATCATGTGGTTGGTTCCGGATAAGCGATTCGAGCGGGTTGCGATGATGGCCGGTAAGTCGCACGGCGGCGACTAGTTTTCCCGGCGAAGCCGTGTAGCCGACCATTGCATGGGCGCGGACGTGACCAACTCCGCGAGGGACCTCACCAGTGAGGGACTATCCCTTCAAAGCATATGTCGTTAGGAGCCTGCGAAGCACCTCCCAAATCACCGAACAACCTAACGTAGGCGAGACTTAGCAAATGACCGGAAAGGTCCTCGCAGGCTCGGGATGACGGACTCTTGAAATGTGTCAACCAGGGAAGGAGATGCTTCGCAGGCTCAGCATGAGACCGGTTCTGAACCAAAGCCCCAAACTTGGGTTGCACTGCCGTCCTCATTGTTTCGGTCATCGCCGCGTTTGAATCCAAGGTTTACGAGCACCTTCTGTGAAGCTAGATTCTCTGGAAAAACGGTCGCTAGGATTCGTCCAACTCCCCAACTTTCTCGCGCGAACCGGATGAGGCCGGCGATCGCCTCGCTGGCGTACCCTCTCCCCCACTGATCGCGTCGAAACGCGTATTTGATCTCCGCTTCCGGCTGCTGGTCGGGATGGACGATGCCGCCACATCCAATCACCTCCCCCGTCTCTCGGTCGGCGAAAGCAACCATTCCGTAGCCACGCTTTTCGAAGTTCCGATCGGTAACTTCGACCCAGTAGCCGCAGGACTCCCGCGTCAGCCGCTCCGAGTTGCCGACGAACCGCACCGTCTCAGCGTCGCCGTAGATGGCGAGCATCGCGTCGACGTCATTCTTGGTGAGTCGGCGGGCGAGCAGGCGATCCGTGGTGAATAGCATTGTTGGATGTTACTGGTCGTGATGTGCTTCGGGATGAGAACCCGAGCGTGATTCATCCCACCGTTTCGCTTCTCATCTCATCCGACTCCAGGGGGTCCGAAACCGGTAATCTGAGCCAATGGCTCGGGCGATTGTGGAGACGGCGGAGGCACTGCTTGATAAGGAAATCAAGGTGCTGGATAAGGGGTTTGTACGGTTGGTGGACTATATGGGTGGCGACCAGCGGATCGTCCAATCCGCGCGGGTCAGCTATGGTGAAGGCACCAAGACTTTCCGGCAAGACAAAGGCCTGATTAACTACTTAATCAAGAACTGGCACACGAGTCCGTTCGAGCAGGTGCAGCTCACTTTCCACACCAAAATGCCGATCTTCGTGGCCCGTCAGTGGGTCCGCCACCGAACCGCTCGCCTCAACGAGATCTCGGGCCGCTACTCGGTGATGAAGGACGAGTTCTATGTGCCGTCCCCAGAGCACGTCTGCTACCAATCGGAATCGAACAAACAGGGCCGAAGCGAGCCGGTGCCCCCTGACGAAGCCGCCGCGATCATCAAGATTTTCGAGGACGAGCAGAAGGGCATGTATGCGAGCTACGAGTCGATGCTCGAGAAGAACATCGCCCGAGAACTTGCGCGCGCGAACCTGCCGAACAGCCTTTATACCGAGTGGTACTGGCAGATCGACCTCCACAACCTTTTCCACTTCCTAAGGCTGCGAATGGACCCTCACGCCCAGTACGAGATCCGCGTGTACGCGGAGGCGATGGCCGATTGCGCTCGCGCGGTAGCACCATTGGCCTACGAGGCTTTCGAGGAGCACACGTTGGGCTCGATGACTTTCAGCAAGTCGGAGTGCGAGGCGATCGCGAAGATGCTGGATACCAGCGTCGAGACGACGAACCTTGAGGGGCGCGCGCTGGAGGCGTTCAAGGCGAAGCTGGACAAGCTCACCCAACCGACAAACTGATCCCTCCCCCTTGGGGGAGGTTAGGAGGGGGTTCCGGGGACTGATACATCGCGGAAGATTGGTCGGTGGGCGAGACCCACTCCCCCACGGTTTCCCCTTCGGAAAGGGGAACCATCTCCGGAGGTCTAGAACAGGCCGGTGAGCTTGCCGGTGCTGTCGCCGAGGGTCTCGCCGGGGACGCCTACTCGGTCTAGCATGGACAGGAACAGGTTGTTCATCGGGGTGTTTGCGGCGTAGTTGACGTGTCGACCCGTCTTGATCGTGCCGCCGCCCTTGCCCGCGAGCAGGATGGGGAGGTCGTCGTGGTTGTGGCGGTTGCCATCGCTGATTCCCGCGCCGTACACGATCATCGAGTTGTCGAGGAGGGTGCCGTCAAGCTCCTTCGTCGCCTGCATCTTGTTCAACACGTACGCCAGTTGGGTGACGTGGAATCGGTCGATGCGGCGCTTCTGCTCGAGCTTGTGGGGGTCGTTGCCGTGGTGGGACATGTCGTGGTGTCCCTCTGGAACCCCGATGTCCTTGTAGCTACGGTTGCTGCCATCGTTGGCGAACATGAAGGTGCAGACTCGCGTGAGGTCGGCCTGGAAAGCGAGGACCATCATATCGCCCATGAGACGAATATGCTCGCCGTAATCGGCGGGGACGCCGGTCGGTCGCTGAACGCCGGTGAGGATCGCTTCCTGGTTGGCGTTTTCGAAGTTGACCAAGCGGTTCTCAATCTCGCGGACCGCGGTGAGGTACTCGTCCAGCTTGTGCTGGTCGCGGCCGCCAAGCTGGCCGCGAAGGGAGTGGGCGTCTTCCATCACGAAGTCGAGAATGCTCTGGCGGAAGAGGTCGCGTCGGCGCAGGCTCTTCTCTTCCTCGGACTTGTCGCCGTTGCCGAACAGTCGCTCGAAGACGAGGCGGGGGTTGACTTCTTTGGCGACGGGGGTCGATTCGCCTCTCCAAGAAATACTCGAAGAGTAGGCACAGGAGTAGCCGCTGTCGCAGTTGCCCGACTGGCCGCCCCGCTCGCAACCGATCTCGAGGGACGGAAATTTGGTGAGGTGGCCGATGTGCTGAGCAGCGACTTGGTCGGCCGAGATGCCGTTCTTGATGTCGGCACCCGCGGTCTTCTTCGGATGAACGCCAGTGAGCCAGCACGCGGTGGATCGGGCGTGGTCGCCAGGACCGTCACCGAGGTCGAAAGCGTTGTGCTGAGCAAGGCCGGTGAGGACGTTGAGCGAGGATTTGACCCCGGAAAGAGGCTCCAAAACCGAAGGCAGATCACCGAGCATGCCATCGGCCCCGGGTGTCCAGTGGGCCATGTCAATGCCGTTCGGCACGAACATGAAGGCCATGCGCGTGGGCTTCGCTTTTGCCATCGCGCTTGCGATGGCGGTGGTCGGCAGCATGACCTCCAAGGCCGGCAAGGCCATGGCGGTTCCAATTCCCTTCAGAAGTGTTCTTCGATCGATTCTCATCGTGATCCTTTGTCTCCCTCACGTTTGAGGAATGGGTCGCTCGTAACAATGGCGGTGACTAGCTTTGAAAACTTGTAGTTGCCTGCGATGGTCTGCTTGACGATTGCATCGACCGCACACTTATCAAACGATTCAACGCCGCGGCCGAGGGCGTAGGTCAACAGTTTTTCAGAAAGACAGCGGGCAAACCCGTCTTTGTTGGCCATGAGGATCTGCCTCAGTTGGGCAGGACCCTTGAAGATTCTTCCATCTGGGAGGGTCCCCGAGGAGTCGATTGGGGTGTCGCCTTCTTTGTCTCGCCACTCGCCCACCGCGTCAAAGTTCTCGAGTCCGAACCCGAGCGGGTCCATGCGCGAGTGGCAGCTGGCGCACATCGGCTTGTTGCGATGCTGCTCCATGAGCTTGCGAAGAGTTTTAGCGCTGTTGATCTTCTTCTCGTCGCCCAAGTCGCCGACACCGGGAGGCGGAGGAGGCGGCGGGGTGCCGAGGATGTTCTCGAGAATCCACTTGCCACGCTTTGTCGGGGACGTTCGTGTGGGGTTGGACGTGACGGTCAGAACGCTCGCTTGAGTGAGAATTCCTGCCCGGGTTCCGGGGCCAAGGTTGACCTTTCGGAACTCGTTGCCGCTCACGCCGGTGATCCCGTAATGCTTCGCGAGGGGCTCATTGAGGAAGGTGTAGTCGCCAACGATGAAGTCAAGAATGGGCCGGTCCTGACGAACGACGTTCATAAAGAACATCTTCGTCTCGGAAGCCATCGATTGTCGCAGTTGGTCGTTGAAGTCCTTGAACTGGTCTTGATCGGGGGCTACCGTGTTCAGGTTTCGAATTTGCAGCCACTGTCCCGCGAAGTTGTCGGCCAGCGACGTTGCCTTCGGGTCCAGAAGCATCCGCTTCGTCTCGTGGCTCAGTGTCGCCGGGTTGTGAAGCTTGCCTTGCGCGGCAAGCGTCATCAATTCTCCGTCCGGCATCGAGCTCCACAGGAAGTAGGAAAGCCGCGACGCGAGTTCGTAGTCGTTCACTACGCGGTTCGCTTTCGGGTTCGCATCGGCCTCGACGAGGAAGAGGAAGTTGGGCGAGGTGAGCACCGCTTCCACGCCAAGCTGCATCCCGCGCTCGAACGACTCGCCACCGCGAACGGTGAGATCGAACAGCTTCATCAGGCGGTCAACTTCATCGACGCGAACCGGTCGGCGGTACGCCTTGGTGGCGAACGCAGTGAGCATCTTGCGCGCGTCTTTTACGGGTTCGGTCGGCGCGTAAGGGATGATGCGGCGGTGGGATTCGGGAAGGTCGGCGTGGCTGTCGATTGGGCCGACGACTTCCATGAAGTCTACAAAGAGGTTCCGATCGCGGTTGTTCGGGTTCGGGTCCTCGGGGTGGTAGTAGTCGTTGGTGTACTCGACCGAGTAGTGGTGCTTGCCGTCGTCACGGATGTTCAGGGGCAATTCAATCGTTTGCGGTTTCCCTTGAACGGCGCTCACGAGAAACTCGCCGACGGGAGTGCCGTCGAGGTCGATCCGCATTTTGCACGGCTCCGGCCCGGCCTGCTGGCCCCACGTTTGGATTTTCAGCTTGTAGAGCCCGGACTGCTTAAATGTGGGCTCAATGAAAGCGGTCGCCGTGGACGCCATCTCGCGTCCACCGTTGTCTGACTCTACCGAGTCCTTGCCCTTAAGGGTGTCCCCTTCGAACTTAACCGTCTTGGCTCGGGGGATGAGAATCGCCTTCTCGGCGATCGTCTCCGCCGCCGCGAGGTACTTCTCCATATGGAGCGGCGACATCGAGAGGACGTCGCCAATGTTATCGAATCCGTAGCCAACGTCGTCGGAAGGGAAGTCTTCGGCCGGCTTGAAATCGACGCCTACGAGGTCGCGAATCGTGTTGTTGTACTGGTCCCGGTTCAGGCGCCGAATCGTAACGCGCCCCGGCTCAGCGAGCTTGCAATCGGCGGCGAGCTTGGCCTGAATCCAATCTGAGATTGCCTTGCGGCCGACCGCCGTCGGGTGGGGCGAGCCCTGCGGAGGCATATGACTGCTCGCGATGTTCGTCGCGACCTTGTCCCAGACCTCCCGCATTTTCATGTCGGGGTCTTTTGCGAGAAGGGTGACGAGGTCGATCCCGCCGGGCGGCTCTTTGCCGGTGTGGCACGAGATGCAGTATTTGGTGAGGACCGGCTTGACCGCGGTTTGGAACGTCTGCGGTTTCGCTTTCCCACCCTGTAGTGTAATGCCCACTATCGCCAGGCACGTCATTCCCAACCCGGTGAGGCGCACAAGCCCACGGAGTCTCCGCGACGTTCGAACTTGAGATTTAGCGATCAATGGATGTTATTGTACGTTCCGCCAGCCCCAAACAGGGTCGGAATCCTGCCGGTTTTTTGTCCCTTTGGGTATTCATGTAGGTAGGTTGGCAACTTATTTGGGAGTGCGCTGGCCTGACAGCGCTTTTCGGGCACGCGGAGCGGGCTCCGGACAGGTTCGCCCTTTGGAAAGGCGAAACCATCTCCGAAGCCGACGACGGTGAGCATCGCGATCCAGGACTCAGGAGCCGCGGGCGATCTTGCCGGTGAGGATCAGATTCGATTTGACCGCGTCTTTCCAGAAGTTGAGGCACTTCTCTCTATTGAGCCAGGTATGAGAACCGCGCACCTCCTCTACCACAGGTCCAAGGTCTTTCCTCCAGTAGACGGTCGAGAGCTCGCTCGCAACATCTTCTTGTGCGGACACCGAGATGCCTTTGCTAAGGAGATATTTCGCAAGCTTTTGGATATGTGTGGCATCGGGTTTGCCCTCGTAGCCAACTCGCTGCGCGAGAAAGTGAAGAATCGGATCGCTCTTGCTAGCACACAGGGTATCAAAAAATGTGTTTGCCGGTGGGCGATAGACGTGGGACTCAAGTGTTCGTCCCCTTGCGAAATCAAGATCGTAGGAGTAGCCCAAAATGGTTCGCGGGTCTGCGTAGGCCGCAGGGTTCCCGATCGCGCCCATAAGCGCCTGGACAAAGGGTTTTTCGGTCTCCCGAACCTTCCATTCGATCAGGATCTCATACAGCATGGCCCGCTGGTAAGGTGGATAGGCATCGGCGATTTGGCGTATTTTCTTGGTCAGCGGACTATCGTCGTAACTGGTGAAAAACCTGAACTCCATCCCTGGCGGTCGCATGTGCTTGATGAACTTATTCATCCGGACCGTCTCATCCTGGGATTCACCCTTCATGCAATCAACCAACGCTTCCATCAAGGACATCGCCCCCGTTGGTGCAGCGTTCAACTGGCTGCTCGTCGTATGGAATACGTTGACTGCGAATATCTCATTCGGGGTTTTTAGGGGCAGACGCCCGGAGGTTCGAAGGTTGCCTTCCGAATCCAGCGAAAATGGCGCGTTTGCAATTGGCAGACTCCCGGCTTTTGATCTCAAGCCAATTACCAGGTAACGCTCACCCACCTCCATTTCGTAGCCGGGTTGGTCTGGATTTGAAGGGTCCATGTGCTCGTCGACGACCATTCTGACCGCAGTGCCACGTGGGATAGATGGAGCGCTGACCACTATTCCGCGTTGCGATAACCGCAAGGGGAAGCTGGAGTTGTCTACAAGACCCGTGACGACTTTGACGATGGCTGTACCATCGAAAGCTGCTGCCTGGGCTAGGTCAAGGCCCCAGCAGCTGTCGTAGTCAATGTATGCCACGGGCTTTGGAAGTTGTCCTGTTTGAAGAACTAGTGCGGATGCGGCGATAAGCGCTAGGTTAAGCATTTAAATGTCCTTAATTCTGAGTTGTGCCGTGCGACGGGCTATTATTGATGTCGCCATAGTTCCATTGCGCTGATCTGGTAGCAACTGGTAATCCTCCCACGAAGGTCTTGGTTGCTGCTCTAAAGCGGTGGCTGGCCCCATAGTTCGACCAGGGAGCAGGCGGATTCCACAACGCACTGATCTTATCATTCGTTAGGTTGCCCTGAAGGTCAGATGTCCACTTGAAACCGGGATTTACGGGGTTATTCATGTTGGTTTGCAAGTTCGGTGGAAACGTATTGCCCGCTGCGGCGTCAAAAGCTTCCTGCACCCAAACGGCTGTCTGCGGAACACCCGTGGTGTCCAAAAGTTGGAAGTAGTAGTTGTCCCCACATGAAGTTCCACCAGAAGGTGGACTGGGGACGGCGGACGCCTTCGAAAGCAGCGTCAACGACCCCGGTTCGTGGACATTAAAGGTATTTGGAGTGTACTGGGGCGTTTGCCCGACAGGCTGAAGGGGTGTCTGGGCGGTGTCGTCAGCGACAGACAGGCTCGCGGTCACGCCGTACATGTCGGTGAACGTCAGCGACATCGTGCAAGAAACCGCAATGGGTCCGCCGGCCGCGGACGCACCCAGAATGATAAAGCCGTCTCCGTCCTCGTACAGGTCGGTTAGGGCACCGTACGACCAAAGGAAAAACGTATCGTCGGGCTGATTTTGGGTAGACGCGGAGCCTACAAATCTGGGAATTTGAGTGCCTGTCGGAGTAGCGGTCGAGGTAGGGTCAAAGCCGAAGTATTGGAGGTGAATCGGTTTGCTTGGATCATCGCCGTCGTGGACAGGCGCAACGGGTTGATTCGGAGGGTCGGAGACCGCAAGAGTGAGCGGCCCCCCTATCACCGCACAATTGCCCACGACGTATACCGATGGAGTCTTGTCGATCGAGTTGTCGGCGTGGCGGAGAAGGATTCCACACATTGCCGAAAAAACTCCTGGCGAATTGACCCGACCGGTTGCCGTCTGTCCAGTGACCGATCCCGTTATCTCAACAACGTTCGCAGGGTTTGACGGACCCTGGGGAGCCGGCACGGGATAACACCATTGATACCCGGCAATTCCCGAACCTGAAGGTGCCGTGTATTGGCATGATAGGCTGAAAGTAGCCTCTTGATGGCTCGAAGTAGTCGTTGAAGGAGTGAGCGCCTTGACCAGGTTATCGAAGATCACTTTATTGGGGAGCGGTGATCCCCGTCAGGGGGAATCACCTGTTGAGGCGAGAAACGGCTGCGAGCCATGGCCAGCGCGGTGACAGCCAAAACCAATGAAAGGACGAATGAACGATGACCTTGACGAAACATTGACGAGTTCATACTATCATCGTTCATTGCCCCGTGCAACTTAAATGTTTTTGGGTATGTTCTGCTTAGTCCTGCCTGGAGCGGTAGGTAACAGATCGAGGGCTCATGCTTGGTGTCCCAGCGGTCAGTAGAGCGCTGGTCTCTTAGGCTAGCTTTACGAGAGCTCCTCTGAAGTCCGCTCCGCCACGGCTAAACTAACCAGCGATGCTCACGCTTCTCGCTACCGCACTGCTTGCGAACGTCGGTCGGCCGCTATACCAGGATCCGTCCCAGCCGATCGATAAACGGGTGGACGATCTAGTCGGCCGGATGACCCTCGAAGAGAAGGTCAAGCAGATGATCCATGACGCGCCTGCGATTCCTCGACTCGGGGTTCCCGCCTATACGTGGTGGAGCGAGGCGTTGCATGGGGTGGCGAATAACGGACTCGCGACCTCCTTCCCCCAGGCAATCGGCCTCGGAGCGACCTTCAACACGGAACTCCTCCGCGAGATCTCGACGGTCATCTCGACCGAGGGGCGGGCGAAGTACAACGAGGCGCAGCGGAAAGGGCAGCATGGCTATTTCCAGGGCATCACGTTCTGGTCTCCGAACATCAACATCTTCCGTGACCCGCGCTGGGGACGGGGACAGGAGACCTACGGCGAAGACCCGTTCCTCACCGCGAGGCTCGGCGTCGAGTTCGTAAAGGGGATGCAAGGCGACGATCCCAGGTACTTCAAGACGGTCTCCACGCCGAAGCACTTCGCGGTCCACAGCGGGCCCGACCCTCTGCGACACCAGTTCAACGCGATCGCCGATTTGCGCGACATGTGGCTCACCTACCTGCCCGCCTTTGAGGCGACGGTCCGAGAGGGCGGCGCCTATTCGGTGATGTCTTCGTACAACCGAATCAACGGACTGCCCGCATCGGCGAACCCCTTCTTGCTTCAAACGATCTTGCGAGAGAAGTGGGGATTCCAGGGCTACGTGGTCTCCGACTGCGGCGCGATTTCCGACATTTACGCCGGCCATCACTTCGTGAAGACAGCTGAGGAAGCGGCTGCGGTGGCGGTGAAGGCAGGGTGCGACCTTGCATGCGATGGCACCTATGCAGCGCTTGTGAAGGCAGTGAAGCAGGGCCTGATCGACGAGAAGACCATCGACAAGTCGATGCATCGGCTCTTCCGAGCCCGCTTCAAGCTCGGCATGTTCGATGATCAGAGCAAGGTCAAATATTCGAAGATCCCGATGTCCGAGGTCGATTCGCCTCAGCACCGCGCGCTCGCCCTCACCGCGGCGCGGCAATCGATGGTATTGCTGAAGAACACGAACGGCTACCTTCCGCTAAAGGGAGTCAAGTCGATCGCCGTCATCGGACCGAACGCGAACGACGCGAACGTGATGCTCGGCAACTACAACGGCACCCCTGCCCACGTCGTGACTCCGCTAGAGGGAATCCAGAAGGGCGCCCCGAAAGGTGTGAAGGTCACCTACTCGCAAGGGTGCGAAGTCTTGGGTCTCTCTTCGCTCAAACCGGTTCCCGCTTCGGCCGTACCGGGTGGCTTCAAGGCAGAGTATTTCTCCAATGAGAAGCTCGAGGGCCAGCCCGTGTTGACTCGCATGGAATCGACGATCGACAACGATTGGGGTGAGGGTTCGCCCGCACCGCAGGTTCCTAAGGATCACTTCTCAGTTCGCTGGACGGGCCGGCTGGTGGCTCCCGCCACCGGCCTCTATCACATCGCAACCACGAACGACGACGGCGCTCGCCTTTGGGTGGATGGGAAGATCATGGTGGACGACTGGTCGGAGCACGGCCCTAAAACCACTTCGGCTGACGTGCCGATGACCAAGGGCCAGACCTACAACATTCGATTCGAGTACTACGAATCGGCCGTCGGCGCGGTCGCCAAGCTCTCTTGGGGCAAGCCGACCGATCACCCGTTTGATGAGGCGGTCACCACTGCGAACAAGAGCGACCTCGTGGTGCTCGTGCTTGGCATCAACCAAGCGGTGGAGAGCGAAGAGCTCGACAAGAAAGACATCAGCCTTCCCTTCATTCAGCAGATGCTGATGAAGAAGGTGTTGGCGACTGGCAAGCCGGTGGTCTTGGTGCTCGTCAGCGGCAGCCCGCTTTCGGTGCCCGACTCGCCCCAGATCAAGGGCATTGTCCAGGCTTGGTACGGCGGGCAGGATGGCGGCACCGCGTTGGCCGACGTTCTCTACGGCCGCTACAACCCCTCGGGCCGTTTGCCCGTTACGTTCTACAAGTCTATGGCCCAGGTCCCCGACTTCAGCGACTACAAGATGGAGGGCCGCACCTATCGGTACCTGAAGCAGAAGCCCTGGTTCCCGTTCGGCTACGGCCTCAGCTACACCACGTTCGCGTACAGCGGCCTCTCGGTGAAGCCCCACGGATTGGGCAAGGCAGCCGAGGTCGAGGCATCCGTAACCAACAGTGGCAAGGTGGCTGGCGACGAAGTCGTTCAGGCCTACCTGCTGCCGGACAAGGCAAAGTGGCCCACCCCGAACAAGCAGCTCGTCGGCTTCAAGCGAGTCCACCTCGAACCAGGCGAGACGAAGGTCGTGTCGTTCGCTATTCGCCCTCGCTTCTTGGCCACGGTGGATAAATCGGGGGTCTGGACTTCGACGCCGGCTTCGTACCACGTGTCGGTCGGCGGCGGTCAGCCCGACTGGTCGCCTGCGACTTCGGGCAAGTCGTTGTTCGCGAAGTTCAGCTTAGTCGGCCGACAGGTTAGGTTAGCGAACTAGAGTAGCCTACGCTACGACGGAACATTCTGCTTGCCAATGGCTTCGCAATATTTAATGCCAAAAGAGACGCTTTGGGAGGCGATTAGCCATCATTTGGGTGCTGCTGGTGACGGGACTGTTCAACTTTCGGCGGTGATGAACGACGTCGCCGTGACCCCGGAAATCGCCAGGATCGAGCTCAAACAGATGAGCGAAGAAGGCCTTATTGTCTGGGACGGCGCGGAGAACATCAGCCTTACCGACCGAGGTCGGCTGTCGATGTCCGATCTGAACATCGGGCTCAACACCTCGACGGAAAGACATCTGACTTAGCTCAAGTCCGCGCGTAGCAACGCGTGGATGGATGCCGTAGTATGCTTTCCGCACCTTGAGACCGATCGCACTTTGTTCTCTCCTCCTCGTCACGGTTGCCCACGGAGCGGAAGTGACGCTTCGCCAGTGCCTCGTCACTACGACCCCCGGCTCGCGGCGCTCGCCGGTTCACGTCGACCCGGTTGAGTTGAGGATCGTGAAGGGTCAGTGGACGATTCCCACCGAGGGTGAAGCCCAGGGGAATACCAAGTGGACGAAGGCCGAAGCAAACGCGAAAGGCGACTTCTCCGGTCGTGGTTTCAACGGTGGCTACGCCTCCTTCACCTACGACTCCCCAACTGATAAGGTCGTCCTCCTCGAGGCGTCGGGTCACACCCTGGTGTACGTAAACAGCACCCTCCACGCAGGAGACCCATACAGCTACGGCTACCTCTCGATCCCGATCCAGCTTCACAAGGGCCAGAACTCCTTGCTCTTTCAATGCGGCCGAGGCGGCCTCCACGTAAACCTCGTCGACCCGCCTACTCCCGTCTCGCTCGACCTGCGAGACTCGACGACTCCGGATATCCACGAAGGCACCGGCGCGAACAATCTGCTGGCCGCGGTGGTGGTGCGCAACGCGACTAAACAGACTCAAAGCCTCACCCTAGATGCGGGTGGCGTGAAGACGAACCTTCCTCCACTTCTTCCTCTAACGAGCCGCAAAGTCGGCTTCTCGGTCCCTCGCAACAACAGGATCACCCTGCGTTTGATGGCGGGATCGAATGAGATGAGTTCAGCCGAGCTAGAGCTCAGAAGCCGCACAAGATTCCAAACCTACAAGCGCACGTTCGTCAGCGACATCGATGGCAGCGTGCAGTACTTCGCGGTGAACCCATCGACCTCGACCGACCCGAATCAGGCTCTTTTCCTTTCCCTCCACGGCGCAAGCGTCGAGGCACTCGGTCAGGCTGACGCCTACTCGCCTAAGAGCTGGGGCTACCTCGTGGCGGCCACGAACCGCCGACCTTACGGCTTTGACTGGGAAGAGGTAGGGCGGCTCGACGCACTCGAGGTCTTGGGAATCGCGAAGAAGGACCTGAAGACCGACCCGACCAAGACGTATCTCACGGGCCACTCGATGGGCGGACATGGGACTTGGAGTGTGGGCGTTCACTACCCCGACAAGTTCGCGGCGATTGCGCCAAGCGCGGGTTGGATCAGCTTCGTGTCCTATGCAGGAGGGGCGGCGTACGATTCCACAAATCCCATCCAGGCGATGCTCCAGCGAGCTGCCGCGGACAGCGATACGCTTGCGATGAAATACAACTACGCTCACCAGGGCGTGTTCGTTTTGCACGGTGACGCGGACGACAATGTGCCGGTTGAGCAGGCTCGTCAGATGCGAGCGGAGCTTGCCAAGTTCCACCACGACTTCAACTGGTACGAGCAGCCTAAGGCGAACCACTGGTGGGATGCTAACGATGAGCCCGGTGCCGACGCGGTGGATTACGCGGGGATCTGGGACATGTTTGCAAAGCATCGCTTGTCCGACATGACTCAGGTTCGCAACGTCGATTTCACGACCGTGAACCCCGGTTCAACCGCGAAGTGCGATTGGGTTACGGTGGCTCAGCAATTGAAGGACGGCATCGCGAGTCGTGTTCAGCTCCGCGTCGATCCGTTCCTACGCCGATTTGTGGGGACGACCGAGAATGTGCGGCTTTTGGCTCTTGATCTCTCCCCATTGCAAGGCAAAGGCGACGTGTCGCTGGAGATTGACGGGAATAAGTTTAAGACCACACCGAACGGCAAGACCATTTGGCTGAGTAATGCCGGTTCCGGATTTGAGGCCACGAAAGAACCCGGTCCCGAAGCTAAGAATCCCTCACGCTACGGAGGGTTTAAGAGCGTTTTGAACCACCGAGTGGTATTCGTATACGGCACCCGCGGCAGCGCGGAAGAAAACGCTTGGGCCCAGGCAAAAGCAAATTTCGATGCCGAGACGTTTTGGTATCGAGGGAACAGCTCGGTGGACGTGGTCGCGGACCGAGACTTCAGCGCAGGTCGTGACAAGGATCGCAGCGTGATGCTGTACGGCAATCAGGACACCAACTCGGCTTGGTCGGCGTTGCTTTCTTCTAGCCCGGTGAAGGTCGGTTCGGGCAAGCTGACGGTCGGGTCTCGCGTCATCGAGCGCTCGGATATTTCTTGCTATTTTGTTCGTCCTCGTCCGGGCAGTGCGGTGGCGGTTGTGGGCGCGGTTACGGGGACAGGGGTTGTGGGAATGAGAGTAGGGGATCGGATTCCCCTGTTCTCTAGTGGCTCTGGAATGCCCGACGTGCTGATCTTAGGTTCGGAGACCCTTGAGAAAGGGGTCGGAGGGATCTTGGGTGCAGGCTTCTTCGGTCCCGACTGGGCAGTCGAGACCGGAGACTTCGCTTGGTCGCCTTAGGCGGCCTGGGTGTTAAAGCACGGGGGCAGTAGGAACGTATTCAGGTGGTGCTCGATCGCGGGACGCAGGCCTTCTAGCTCAGCGGGCTGAAGGCCCACCTCCATTTCGACCTCGGGGGAGAGTTCGAGTTGGAACGGCCATGATTCGGTTGTCTCGCCAAATTCATGGGCGAGGTAGTCGGCGTAACCGAGGCATGCGAGGGCGACAAATTCGTCGGGATTCGTCCAGGGGCAGTTCATGGCCCTCATTGTTTCGGGGAACAGGGCGGGCAAGTTCCAGGTCTCGGCTGCGGCAGCGCCAAGGTCTCCCGCAGAGCCTTTGTAGATTTGGGTAAAGGCTCGATCGAGCCCACTTCCAAATCGAGATGCAAAGTTTTGGGTCCGCGTGTAGGCGGAAGAGCATACACGGGCGAGCAACCCGAATCCGAGGTCGTGCAAGACTCCTGCGGCAAAGATCTCGTCGGCGTTCCAACGGGATTCGAACGCGCCTTTCTGCGTTCGGCGCACGAAAATGTAGCGCGCGAGGTATCCGGTGGCAAGGGAATGGCGAGCAAATCGAACCGGGTCAAAGCCTGGGACCTCGCACTCGTGGGAGATCTGCTTGACGGTCAACGAGATCGCTAGACTTCGGATTGCCCTTTGGCCCAAAACCATGATCGCGTGCCGAAGGGTGGCGATCTGATTCATGTCTGCCCGTTCCGCATCAGAGGAGGCTATGCGAAGCAAGGTGGTTGCAATTGCAGGGTCAGAGGCAATGATTTTCTCGAGCTCCATGGCGGTCGCTTCGCCGGAATCTATGGCGTGCACGAGGGCCATAGCAGACCCCGGGAGGGGTGGTAGCGTTGCCGCGCGGCGGAAATGAATCAGGATGCGGTCGTAATCGAGTTGCTCTTCCATAGCCAACATATATTGTCGGTAGGGAAGCGGCGAGAAGAAGGGCCGATTCTGTCTTTCGTACGGGCGCAGATCGTCAATATGAGCAAGCTATTAGTTCAAACTTTAATGATTCTGGCCGCGTCAATCCAAATTCCGGCAAACAATAGCAATACTTAACGTATTGATTTCTTGCTATGCCTGGCCCAGTCGATTCGGTCGCTGACTCGTGGCAATTCCTCGTCGCCAAGGATCAGTCGCGAGGCCAATTTACCTTTGGCATCGATGACGAACATGCCGGGAACGCCGGTGTCTTGGAACTTCCAGACCGCCATTTTCGAGCGGTCTTTGTTGTAGATGTCTTGGACCGGCTTGGTTTTGGCACCCTTGCCGCGCATCGCTTTGAGCTTCGGTAAGAGATCTGGGTGGTCGGTGGAGATGGTGAGGAAGACGACGTCGGGGTTCTTTGCCGCCAGCTCTTCGAGTTTGGGAGTAACGGTGTGGCAGGGGGCGCAGTTGTAGCTGGTGAACTCCAGGACGACGATCTTGCCTTTGAGCGAGGAGAGGCGAAGGAGGGTGCAGTCGCTTCTTTGAAAGACGACGTCGGGTGCGGGATCGCCGACGCTGAGGTCGGGTGGAGGGGCTTGATAGAAGATCATGATCTCACCTTGGCGTTTTCAATCTGTTGCGCGAGGCTACCCTTGGATTTAGAGTAGTGGAAGACTTTGTAGGCGTTGCCGGGGAGGTTCACTTGAAATCTAGTGTTCTCGTTCATGTGGGTTTCCGGGATGAATGTGTCGGGCGAAAGCGCTTCAGTGCTGGCCGAAGTGAGCTTGTAGTCGGTGCGTTCGTAGAGCGTCCCTTGGTCGGGCCAGTCTCGAAATCCGACGTACTGGAAAAAGGAGATGGACTGGGCGACCGGCTTGTCTCCTACGTTTGTGTAACTCGATAGCCGGTACTCCTGAGATAACCGAGAGATGCCCTGGGTCACTCTCTTCACTTTGCCATCTTTGGCTCGCTCGATTCTGCCGAAAACATAGACCATCCGATTGCCGGTTTGGACGCTGCTCATGGGAACGGCTTGGAAGCAAAGCACTTTTTCGCCCTGCTGTAGTGGCAGGTAGGGAAGTTCGGGGCCGATGTAAGGGACGTTGAAGAGTTGGTAGGGGGTGACGCCCTCTCTACGGCAGGCGGTGAAATTGTTCGGGCCGGGAAATAGCTCGAAGGTGTGGCCGTCTTGGATGAGGGCGACCGCCTTATCGGGCTGGCCAGCGGGTCTTTCCGTAAGGACAAACAGCGAGTTGCCGTCGTAGGAGATCGTCATCGTGAACTCCCCCGAGGGCCGATCCAATCCTTTCCGGCCGTCATCCTTACGCTTTTGGGCTTCTTGTTTGTTGATTCGATCTTCGTCGAAAAGCTTGTCGGCTTCGGTGCTGAGTTCTTTGTAGATGAAGTCCTTGAGCTTCTTCGACTTCAGGTTGTGGACCGTGACGTGGTAGACGAGGGTGAAGGGTTGGTCCAATTTTCGCGGATCGGCGCTAGTTGGTTTGGGTTTTGTTGTGGTGATTGGGGGGGAGGCGATGGGAGCTCTTGGCTTTGGCGGGGCATTGAGTCGGTGGGAGATGGCGGGGGCAGCGGCGGCGCCGATGACGAGGGTGGCGATGCCGATGGGAAGGGCTAGGGAAGTGAACATGGTGCCTCCGGAAATGAGGGATTGGATGTTGGCGGGCGCGGCGGTTGGGGTCGCCAGTCGCGCGAACAGGCCGGGCGAGAGGGCGATGCTGGGGACGAATTTGTCTCGTAGCTTTGCGAGTCCGCGCTGAATGCGCATTCTTGCCGCGTCTTCCGAGATGCCTTGGGCTTCGCCGACTTCGGCGAGGCTGAGCTCTTGGAGGAACCTTAGGACGACAGCTTCGCGCTCGGGTCCGTGAAGTCGGTCGATCGCCTCGAAGAGGGCGATGTCGTTGTCTTGATTCGGGTTCGCTGGGATGCTGTCATCGAGGGGTTGTTCGTGTTTTTGTCTTCGGTGTTCTCGCCTTTGGGCGTTTCGGCAGACGAGCTTCGAGGTGGCGAACAGCCAGGGGACGAGGGTGGTTTTGGGCTTGAGCTTGTCGGCTTTCTGGGCGAGGGTGAGGAAGACGGCCTGGGCGGCGTCTTCGGCGAGGTGCTGGTTTCGCAGGTGCCGGATGCAGGCGCCGAAGACGAGGGCGCCGTATCGGCGCACGAGTTCGGCGAAGGCATCTTGGTCGCCTTGAGCGTAGTCTCGCAGGAGCGCGTCATCTTTTCGCATCTTCATCGGCTTTCATAGAGACTATGTCTTCCGGGTGAGCGAAGCGAACGGGTTTATCCGGCAGCGGCCCGGAATCGCATGTAGACGTGGTCTGGGACAACGTGATCGAGCTTCCAAACGAGCTTGATTGGCTTCTCTGATTCGTGCGAGATTGGATGTCCGAATCCGAGGCACGTGAACGGCGAGGTGCGACCATCCTCGTCGCGATTCTCGCGGACGAAGAACAAGTGCCGACCTTCATCTTTGACGAGCCTTTGCCCCGTTGGAGAAGCAATAGACGTTGTGGATTGGCTCTCCCAGCGCAACTGGTCTGGCGAGATGAAGTAGTCCGCGTACCGCGTTGTGGGCGAGAAATCGCGCTCCGACTTTCGCAAGGTCAAGATGTGAACGTCCAGTTCTAGTTCCTCGACATAAAAGGTTCCTTGCCGCATTGAGGCGGGATTATCTCGAAAGGTAGCTACGATCTCGTCGCGGGAGTATCTTGCGTGAAGACAAAACAAGAGGTCTTGCGCGACTAGGGGCTTGGCCGTTACCGATGGTTCGAGGACCGACAAGAGCTCCACCATCTCCTCGCGAACGCTTTCGTCAAGTGTAGAGAGGTCCAAGGAACCGGTAAGGGTGAAGGCTAGCATCCGCTCGTATCCGCGGTGGCTCACGGTGCGGAGGAGCTCCAACTGATAGGCGGCGAGCCTTCGCCGATCATCCACGTGTACAAATGCCTGAAGCCGATGGGCATTTTGCGACTCTTCTTCTTCCAGGCCAGCGGCGTGCTTTACCTGCGCGAAGCTTCGTCTTTGTCGGTAAAGGTCGGTCACTTCGAGTCCTGTTTCCTTCAAGAACGAATTCAACGTGATGGGAATCCCGGCGGCATTCATGCGGCGCAGTTCCTCGGTGATTGCCTTCAAGTTTGAGGGAATAGCTTCGCGGAGACTTTTGAGAACGCGTTCCTGGGTCGTGCGATCGAGGCGAATATGGCAGCCAGGCGGCAACATGGGAAAGCCAGCATTTGCTGCCTGCTCGACTTCGAGTCGAGAGAAACCGGTCATCGCTCGGAAGCGCAGGTCCATTCGGAATCGACGATTCTGCTGTCCGACGAAGTCGAGGACAGTAAGCGCACCCTTCTGGGCGTGATTACGAAGGCCCCGGCCGAGTTGTTGGATGAAAACGGTCGCGCTCTCCGTTGGGCGGAGAAAGAGCACGGTGTCAATCTCGGGAATATCCACCCCCTCGTTGAACAGGTCGACAGTGCAAATGATGGGGAGTTCTCCACGACGAAAACGACGAACGAGTTCCTCTCGTTCGTCTCGATCTAGTTTTGAGTGAAGCGCCTTTGCGTCAAATCCTGCATCGATGAACCTTTGTGCCATGTAGTCCGCATGTTTGATCGTTGCGCAGAATGCGACAACCCGCATTCGATCGAGGTCGACCGCCTTTTCGGTTAATTCTCTGATGACAAGCGCCGCGCGTTCATCGCCTTGCAGGACAAACCTGGTTTCAAGGTCTGCGTCCGAATATCGGCCCCCAACCCAGCCAAGGTCGGTCAAATCCGTCCCGTCATTCACACCGAAGTAGTGGAATGGGCAAAGCAGGTTCCTTTCGAGTGCATGCCAAAGACGGAGTTCGTAGGTTGGAACGCCGAATCGATCGATGACATTCTTGCCGTCTGCCCTTTCTGGAGTGGCGGTTAGCCCAAGGAGCTGCTTTGGTTTGAAGTGATCCAGGATCTGCAAGTAGGTTGGGGCTTCGGCGTGGTGGAACTCGTCGATGACAATGAAATCGAAGTGGTTAGGATCAATGTCGGCGAGTTTCTTTGCTTGAAGCGACTGGACGGAAGCAAAGACGTGCTTCCATGCTCCTGCCTTCTGTTGGCCAACATTGAGCTCACCAAATCCTTGGTCACGCATGACGGCCCTGAATGCACCAATCGACTGATCGAGGATGTCGCCTCGATGGGCGACGAATAACAGACTTGGTCTTCCGCCGCGCTCAAGGGCAAACCTTTGATAGTCAAAGGCGGCTAGCAACGTTTTTCCGGTGCCGGTTGCGGCAACGATTAGATTCTTTGTCTTGCCCTCGAATCGGGCATATGACAATTCGTCAAGGGCTTCTTTTTGGTGCGGAAGAGGTGCGAGGTCAGCGAAGAATGTGTTCTTGTCTTGGTCTGATCGTTGCGCCTTTAGTGCTTTTGAGAGGCGGTCTGCATCTCTTTTCGGATCAAAGATCTCGTAAAGGCTGTTCTCCCAAAGCCGATTAAAGGTGATGACCAGCTCATCAAGTACCTGCGGAGCGTCTTTGGATGACAGGCGGACGTTCCATTCCAGGCCGTCGACAAGAGCCCGGGGGGAAAGGTTTGAGGAACCGATCGTCGCCGTGGTGAAACCACTATCTCGATGGAAGACCCATGCCTTCGCGTGGAGTCCAGTCTTCTGGTCTGATCTCTCGTACACGATCTTGACTTGTGCACCCGTTTTGGCCAGACGTTCAAGGGCATGTTGGTTTGTGCCACCGAGATACGTCGTTGTGATGACTCTTAGTCTCTGTCCGAAGTTAGCGAGCAGGTCGAGGATGAGGTTCAGACCCTGGTTCCCGATGAACGGACAGATGAGGTCCACCCGATCGGCGCTTGCCAACTCCGATCGCAGGACGGCGTGATAGTTAAGGCCCTGATCATTTGTGACAAGTGCGCTCTGAGCGAGCGGAATGATTGGGCCTTTCACAGAATCGGCGACCGCGTCGCGAATTGCCCTGAGAAGGAATGCCTCTGACGGATCGAGTTCGTCGGTAGCGGCAATGATTGCGTTCGCGACTTCGAGGGTGGCGGCGCCTTCGTTTTCGCCTGCCGACTTGTTAAGCCGAGCGCGACTGCGATCGAGTATCCGCCTCGACAGGTATTCGACGGCGTCGAGGGGGTGAAGGTGGACGATTTCAGCTCTTAGATGCGAGGGCAGTTGATCGAGCTCGTCGCGGAGTGCCTTCGTGATTAGCTGATCGTAAACACCCTTCGGCAGATGGGACATTGGCGATTAGGTTACCGTTTGGCAGATTTCTGTCGGCAGGTGGTCGGGGCGGAAAACTCTGGATGCTTTCGGTCAACAAACTAGCATCCACTGGGTCTCGATCAGGTTCGACGGAATGGTTCGCGAGCTTCGCCCTGAGTCGTCGCACCCTCTCCCCCACGGTTCCCCTTTCGGAAAGGGGAACCATCGCCGGAGTTTCTTTTTCGCGCTCCGCTCGCTTGCGCTAGACTTGTGCCACGGACTTTTTTGATGCTGCCGCTTTTACTTCTCATGGTCACTCAAACCAGCCCAACCTGGACACCCGGGACGAATATTCAGCGGACGATGCGGCTGCTGGCGACGAGTACGGTGGCGAAGCCGAACCGGGTGAAGATCCTGTTCTACGGGCAGTCGATTACCAAGCAGGATTGGTGGAAAGAGGTCGAGGCGGACTTGCACCGGCGCTTCCCGAGCGCCATGCTGACCGTCGAGAACCGGGCGATTGGCGGGTTTGCGGCGGATCGGCTGAAGCGGACGGTGGTACATGACGTGTTCCCGTCCTATCCCGACCTCATCATCCTCCATGACTACGGCGGGGAGCCGGATTATGAGGAGTTGATTCAGACGATTCGAGGGAATGTGGCCTCGGAGGTGCTGGTGCAGAGCGATCATGAAGTCTGGTCGCCCAAACCGGAAGAGGCGAAGCCGAGGGGCGAAGCCTGGCACGACGCGCATGTCGGATGGCTTCGCGAACTTGCCACGAAGTACCGGATGGGATTTGTGGACGTGCGAACGCCTTGGCAGGAGTACCTCGGCGAGAAGAGGCTGCAGGCTGGTGAGTTGCTGTCGGACGGGGTTCACCTGAACGAGAAGGGCAACCACCTGATGGCCTCGCTCGTGGCACCCGCGTTGGTTTACGATCCGAAACTCCCCGAAGACAAGACACTCGTTCAAGAGGTAGCGGCGAGGGCGAGGATGCAGGTTATTGGCAATCGGATCGATGTGACGGCAGGGGCGGAATCTCTGCAGGTCTTGATCGACGGCAAGCCCGCGTCCGAGCATCCCGAGCTTGTTGCTTTTTCGCGGCCGAGCGAAAATTTTGCGGTGGACGTGCCTGCAGTCGGACGAGTCGATGGGGCTCACTTAGTGGTTGAGGATTGGACGGCGACGCTCACCGACATCTCCGCCGACGTCTCGCACTGGAAGTTCCGAGTCAAGGGGAGCGTCACGGGTGACGATGGCGAAGGGGAGAGCGGCAAGCCATTCGTCTCGCGATCCGGACGGGTGAGGATCGATCCAAAGGATTGGTATGTCCACGAAGCGTTTAACATCTCGCACAAGCATCCGCCGGAGGGCTTTCAGGTGCGCTGGCGGGCGGAGCTTCGGGGAGCAGATTCAGTGCCGGTAGGAACCACGGTGACGGTGGCGAATGGGCTTGCGAACGGGTCGCACGCGGTGGAGTTGGTGGGTGATCTGAATGGGGCGACGGTGGCTGCGTATCGGCCGCGATTCTAGCGTTGTTTAGGTTCAAATGAGGATGGGACGAAGCGACCCGAGAGGTCTGAGACCCGCTTCGGGGTCGGGGGTTTGGGGCACTACCCCGGGGCGTCCGGAGACGACCCGGGGCTAAGATTCTGTGACCCCTTCGGGGTCGATTTGTGGCTGCCAACATGTTCTGGCTCGGCGAACTCGCTTGCCGAGTTCGGTGGCCCAGAATGACATTGCACAGTTTAAATGGCATGTCATCCTGAGCGAGGCTCGCCGAGAGAAGGACCCCTACCCTCAGCCATTACCTTTCAAATAAGGTGCCAATCCTCAACTTAAGCTGTTGCCGATGCCTTGAAAGGGGAACCATCCCTGAGGGCATCGCGTAAACCGGGCATGCTTTCTGTGCTTGTGGCTTTGGCCATCCTCAAGCCTGAGATGTGGTTGCCGGGGGTGGCTTCCACGCTTCTCGACGAATTCGGGGGTGCGCTGACGCCGGACGGAAACGAGTTCTATTTCAGCATCTCGGTGCCGCGTTTCTTTCAAGAGGCGATCTGCGAAACGACATGCCAAAACGGCACGTGGTCGGCGCCAAAGATCGTGCCGTGGTCGGGCTTCCACCACGACTTCGACCCGTGCCTTTCACCCGATGGCAAGCGCCTCTACTTCGTTTCCGATCGGCCGGTGCACGACGAGAAGAAGACGGACTACGACATCTGGATGCTGACGCGAGAGGCGAAGGGTTGGAGCAAGCCGATCCACCTTCCTGCTCCCATCAACTCGCCAGGAGGCGAGCACTTCGCGAGCTGTGCGGCGAATGGCGACATGTACGTCTGCTCAGACCGAGATGGCACGGGCAACAAGGTGTGGCACATCCCATTCGAGAACGGGAAATACGGGCCTGCCGAGAAGCTGCCGCCCGAGGTGAACGGCGAGGGGCAAACCCTCGAATCGTCCATCTCACCCGATGGAAAGGTCCTCGTGTCGGCGATTATTGGTCGTAAGGACTCGCTCGGGCTTTACGACATCTATATCAGTTTCAAAGACGACTTCGGCTGGTCGCCGATGGCGACCCTCGGACCGGAAATCAACTCGGCGGCCCGGGACTACACTCCGCGGATCACTACCGACGGGAAGTGGCTTTTCTACACGAGCGAGAAGGGATTCGCCACTCCCAAACGGACCAAGCCCTTTACCTACCAGGAGCTAGACAGAGGCGCAGATTCCCTGATGAACGGGTACGGCAACGTCTATCGGGTGCCGATGGCCGAGGTTCTGAGGAGGTTCAAGCGATGATCCCGGTCCCACAAATGGTCGGCCCCGACGTGATCTCGACCCGGTACGAAGTCGTCGCGGCGACTCAGGCGCCGGATGGGTTGATGGTGTTCACACGAGTCACGCCGGGGACCCTCAACACTCGAACGGTGCTGTGCCAGAGCATGATGCGTCATGGCCGCTACGGAGCGCCGTCGGTCTTGCCGTTCTCTGGGATGCGGTCGGATATTGCTCCGCAGTTCAGTGCCGACGGCAAGCGCCTCTTTTTCGTCTCGCGGCGCGGAAAGGAGCCGCTAGTCTCGGTGTGGTACGCCGACCGGGTTGGAACCATGTGGGGTGTGGCCAAGAAGTTGCCGACGCCGACGCTGGACAAGGTCCACCAGACATCCTTCAGCGAGTCGGCCTCGCACAACGCGATCGAGGTCACTTTCGAGGGCGGACGGACGGTGCTGTCGTATCTCAAACGTGCTTCCGAAGGCTACGAAAAGCCGGTCCCAATCGAGGCGATCAGCAAGCTTGGCTATGTCGCGGACGCCTGCATTGCGCCTGATGAGAGTTGCATCGTCGCGTCGGTCATCGGCGCATCCGACGAGGTCTTGGTCCCAGGTGCGATCTATCAACGCGGTGACCTCTACATCTCTTACCGAAAGAACGGGGAGTGGCAGGCACCGGTGCACCTGTCCAAGGCGATCAACACGGGAGCGGGAGAGAACGCTCCCTCGATTTCGGGTGGCTATCTGTATTTCGCCAGCGATCGTGGGTGGTTGAAGCCGCGCAAACGGGCGCTGACTTATGCGGAGGTTCAGAGGGAAATCCGGACGAATCAGAATTGCCTGTCGAAGGTGTATCGAGTTCGGTTGAAAGACATTCTTAGGCGCTGAGGCGGTCGGTGGGCGAGACCCCCTCCCCAACGGTTCCCCCTTTTCAAGGGGAACCATCTCCGGAGATTTCGCCACGAGATGCTCGAATCCACCGTATGGACAAGCATGTCATCTGTGGTCTTGGCGGTGATGGGGGCGGGGAGTGTGCGGTGTACTCCGGCGGTGGTTGGCTCGCTGGCTTCCTATTTTGGCGAGCGGCACATGGAGATTCGACTTTGGGACGCGGATGATGAGCGGCTGGATCTGTTCGATCGCTTCGCCCGCCTCTGCTTCATGGCGAACAAAGCCCACCACACTCTCATCTCGACGGACAGCGAATCGGAGGCGCTTAAGGACGCCGACATGGTCGTGTTCCAGGTTGGCGAGAACTGCGCAATGAAGTTCCTGCGGCGAGAGCGCAAGCAAGGCGTCGCAGCTCTCGGTTCCTCGGCGATGGTGGAGCAGACGGTGGAGATGTTGGTCGGGAAGATGCCAGCGCAGGCGAAGGTGTTGAGCCTGATGGCGGACGATGTCGAGATTCCGGTCGCGTCTTATCACCGGATCGGGTGGCCGGAGGCGCTTTCGGAAGCCGAGCAGGTGGCTTTGCCGCACACCGTTCTTCGGTACCTAAACGGCGAGGAATATCTGGGCAATTTCGTGAAGGACTTGGAGAAGAGCCCGCTGAAAGCGTGGTTGAACGATCCATCGTCGGCGGAGTTGGTTACGAACCGGCTCTAGGGTCTTTTTCCCGACTTCGCCGCGGTGCGCTCCGCGCTGGGATGGGCGCTTCGCGCCCTGACGCTCCGCTTGGCCATTCCATCTTCGGTCTCAGCCTTCGCATGATTCCGTTCGAGAACCCTCGATGGGACGCCAAACTCGCTGCGCTCAAACAAGGCGTCCCTGAGTATCGAGGATTCGCTCACGGGCGAAGTCTAGGACCCGAAGATGGAATTGGTTTGTAGTTTTTGGGAGCAGAGCGGCGCAAGCTCGCTCCACTCCGGTAATAGAACACAACCAATTCCCTCTGAGGGCCTTGCCTTCGCATGAGCGAACCGAAGCCCGAATTGGGGGACGCACTGTTTGAACGAAGTGAGTTTGCGTCCCTCGGGCTTCCGTGAGCGAATACACAGCGAAGGCACCGCCCGAAGAGGGAATGGCCAAGCGGAGCGCACAGGGCGCGAAGCGCCCACCCCCGTCGCGAAGCGACTATACGAGGCGACGCTACAAGGGTTTTACGGGCTCAAATTTGGGGCGCTCGGCTTTGTCGCCGAGCTTGGTGAGGTCCCTTCGGGTCATCGCCATGATCGACGCTTGCTGGGCAAGCTTGCCCGCGATCTCTCGGAAGCACTCGGCCTGCGGCCGTTCAGGGCTTGCGATGATGGCGGGGACGCCGTGGTCTCCAGCATCGCTGACGGTTGGGTCCAGAGGCACCGAGCCTAGGTAGGGGACGCCCAGGGAAGTCGCCAGCTGTTCACCGGTAGTCCCGGCGAAGATCTGCGAAACGACGCCACAGCCGGGGCAGACGAAGCCGGCCATGTTCTCCACTACACCCATGATCGGGGCGTTCAACCGTCGGAAGAGCTGAACGGACTTGCCCGCGATGTTCGCGGCGATGTGGTGAGGGGTTGTCACAATCACGACGCCGGAGAGGGGTGCGAGTTGGGCCAATGACATCGGAGCATCGCCAGTTCCGGGCGGCAGGTCGACCAAGAGGTAGTCCAGGTCTCCCCATTCGACGTCGGCCAGGAGTTGCCTAACTGTGCCAGCAACCATCGGACCGCGCCACAAGACTGCTTGCCCCTCTTCGAGGAGGAAGCCGAGCGACATCATGTGGATGCCGTATTTCTGGATCGGGACGATCTTGCCGTCTCGAGTGAACGGCTTTTCGTCGGTCGCGCCCATCATGAGGGGAATCGAAGGGCCGTAGACATCGGCATCCATCAATCCGACTTTTGCTCCTGCCTTGGCGAGAGCAATCGCAAGGTTCACGGTGACCGTGCTCTTGCCTACTCCACCCTTTCCGGAGGCGATGGCAATGCAGTGCTTGACGTTCGGGATCAGGTCGTCTTGCACGGCCTGTCGCGGCCGCACCTGAGCGGTCATTTCCACATTCACGCTGGAGACCCCCTCAAGCGCAGAAACGTGGTCGATGCACTGCTGCTGCAGGATCTCCTTGACCGGGCAGGCAGGGGTGGTGAGTTCTACCTTGAAGGCGACATTGCCGCCGTCGATCTGGATTTCCTTTACAAATCCGAGGGTAACGATGTCTCGATGCAAGTCTGGGTCAACGACGTTGCGTAGCGCATCCAGAACCTGACTTTCACTGACCACCATTGGCATAAGGGTACCGTTTCATCACGGGAGTCTCCACGCGCTGGGCAGCTTGAGCTTCGCGTACGTGTCGATCGCAAAGCGATCCGTCATTCCCGCCACATAATCTACGGCGCCTTGCACCCCGGAGTAACCCTCAGGCAGCGCGCCGGGCTCCAGAAAGTGCACGAAGAGCTCTTTGACCATGTTCTGGGCCTTCGGCACATCGGGAAAGACCTTTGGGTAGAGCATGTACACGTTTTCGAACAACCATTCTTTCAGGTCGTTCATCCCCGACATCAGCCCTGCCGACATCTTGATCGCAGGCTGATCGGTGCTCTGCTCGATCACGTCCATCACCATCGTGCCAATCCGCTCTGAGTAGGTGTGCCCGAATTGGTCGAACGAGGCGGGCGCGGCACTGATGATCTCGCTGCGGATCGCGTCGTCCAGGTCGTGGTTGAGATAAGCGATGCGATCGCTGATACGAACGACGGCGGCCTCGAGGGTTGAGGTCGGTTCGCCATCGTGAGCGGTAAGGTCGTTGCGGCCTTTGCTGTGTCCTCCGATTCCTGCGCGGGTCTCGTTGGTGAGGTTGAGTTTGGAGAGGACATCGACGATGCGCAGAGACTGATCGTAGTGGCGAAACTCCTTGAGCTCACCATTCCCAAATTCACGAATTGCCGCGTCCAGCGCCGATTCTCCGGCGTGGCCAAACGGGGTGTGGCCCACGTCGTGGCCGAGGGCGATCGCTTCGATGAGGTCTTCGTTCAGTCGAAGGGCACGGCCGATGGTTCGCGCGATCTGGGCGACCTCCAGCGAGTGGGTAAGTCGGGTGCGATAGTGATCGCCGAAGGGGTCGATGAAGACTTGGGTCTTATGCTTCAGCCGACGAAAGGGTTTGGAGTGGAGGATGCGATCACGATCTCGTTGGAAGGCGGTTCTTACTGGATCAGGATCTTCGTCAACCGGGCGGCCCGAGCTTTCGGCGGATTTGGCGGCGAAGGGAGAAAGGGTGTCGAGCTCTCGCTGTTCAATGAATTCGCGAACGTGGTGGCGCACTAGTATTGGGACGAACCGAACCCAACGCCTGATGCAGGGATACACTAGAAGGCATGATCGAGGTGCCCTCCTCTCGGGATCGAATCGTGCTCGTCGGCGAATTCCACGGTTTTGCGCCGGACGAGCTTTTCGACCATTTCATCACCCCCGACCTCTTGGTGAGCTGGTGGCCGAAAGAGGCGACCGTGGAGCCGTATGTCGAGGGTAGCTACGCCTTCTCTTGGCCAGAGCAGAATTGGCACCTGCGAGGCAAGTACAACGCGTTTGACCGAGGACAACATCTCGGCTTCACCTGGGCTTGGGATCACGGTCCCGAGGGTGAAGTGCCGCTGCAGGTCGACCTTTACTTCGCGCCTCTCGACGAAGGACACGGCACCAAGATGTCGATCTTCCACGGGCCATTTCTGGACACGGAACAAGGTAAGGGTGACCGACAAGGAATCGTGGAAGGGTGGATTCACTTCGGGATGAAGATGGCCGGATTGAGGGCCGGTGAGGCAGTTTGAGAAAAACCTCACAAACTTTCTCAACTTTGCCCTAAAGAATTTTGAAAGGGGTGCCGAGTTGTATGATGGGTGAAAGCCCTTGACAGAAAAATGGCACGACGGAGGTGACTCCGATCACGCAAAGCTTAGGATCTCTGAGAGGAGATAGCCGAGTTGCCTGTCTGAAACCGGAGAAACACAATGCGGATTTCAGACACTGAAGTAAAGAAGATTCTTGACGGCTCCTACGAACTAGTCGGAGAGATTGACCAGCTTGGCGAAGCTCGCCAACGAGAAGAAGACCAGCAGCTGATCGAGTCAGTGACCGCAAACGTGGTTGCGATGCCCGATCGAGAAGAGATGATCGCGAGCCTCAAGGCACGCACCGAAGCCGGGGAATACAATCCCTCCGGAGACGACATCGCCGACGCAATGATGCGCCGATCGATCGCGGACCGGATTAAGGGATGAGGTTTCCAAAGAAAAAGGCGCTCAGCGAATTCGCTGAGCGCTTTTTCGTAGATCGTTCCGGCGATCTGTAACCGAATGCTTTAGCATTCGAAGTTCGAGGCTAAAAGCCATTGTTTGTTGCTTGCCTCTAAGCCCAGGCTAGAGTCTTCGGATTCAGATGCTACGCATCTCGGGCTTCGCCCACTCGACCATGGAGGTCGAGACTACAGATCGCCGGAGCGATCTACTATCGGCCTCAGGCCGATGCCAATTCCTCTCTAACGACACCCACAAACCACTTCCCGTTCTCGCCTTCCGGCGTCTCGTGCCAGTCGTACAGGTAGCCGGTGACGAGGTCCTCGTACGGCAACTTCAATGAGAGGTTGTGGCGGGGCATCCAGGTCTCGCAGAGGACCGGATAGAAGTCGGAGGGCATGGGAGGCTGCATGAGGCGGTAGTCGTCGGAGACGTCCACCACGACGACGCGGGTCAAGTTATAGTCCCAAAGATTTCCTGCGAGTCTTGCCATTCCTTAGCTCCTTAGATCGGTTCCTTCCGACCATCCAAGACGAAACGGGCGTGGCAAGTGCCGCAGGAAACGCCTATTTCTTCTTTTTGGTCTTCGCGAGATCCTTGGCGGTCGGACCGATTCCCAACGCACTTGGGCCGACTTTGTCCACCGGCTTGCTCGCATCCTCGGCCGGATTGGTGGCGGTGTCGCCGCCCTGGTGCTGGAACGGCAGGAGAATCGTCACGCGTCGGTTCGAAGGATCGAGAGGTTTCTCAGGATGAAGCAACTCGGTGTCGGCGAAGCCTTCAATCCGCGAGAACTGGCCATTTGGAACGCCTCCCTCATTGAGGGCTCGGCGGACTGCCGCCGCGCGTTCCAAGCTGAGGTCCCAGTTGGTGAAACCCTTGCCCGAGTAGGGCTCGGCGTCGGTGTATCCGCCGATTGCCATTCGGGTGCGCGATGACTTCAGGATCGGCGCGATCTTCGCGATGATCTTCTTCGCCTCGGGTCGAATGATCGAACTGCCCGACTCGAAGAATCCCGAATTCATCGCTTCGCGGAACTCGATGACGAGCCCTTCGCTGGTGACCGTGACTTCGACCTGTTTCAGCAAGTCCTTAAGATCCGGAATCCCGTGGATCGCCGCCGTGAGCTTCCGCTCCGTCTCGGTAACCTTCGACTTCTCTGCCTCAAGCGGATTCTCCCCCCCCGCTTGATTCTGCCCCTTTCGGGGGTTCGGCGCGGCGCCAATGCTGATGACTGTCTTCGACGCCGGTTGGGTCTTGTTGAACGCCATCGGATCATTGAAGTAGCCCTGAATCTTGGTCCGCGTATCGTCCGACAGACCCATGATCCACATAACCATAAAGAAGGCCATCATAGCGGTCACGAAGTCCGCGTAAGCAACCTTCCAAGAGCCTCCATGGTGGCCGTGGCCGCCGTGGACTTTCTTCTTCTTGATGATGATTTGAGAGTGGTCAGCCATTAAGCCGCCTTCTCCTTCACGCTCTTCTCCATCTCGGCAAATCCAGGTCTTACGCTGGGTTCGATGTTTCTTCGGGCGAACTCAACGCAGGTGATGGGGGATTCGCCTCGGGCGAAGCTGAAGAGGGCGAAGCGGATGCAGTCCATATAGTGGCTTTCGCTTCCCGATCGGAGCGTCATGGCTCGAGCGATGGGAGCGAAGATGCCGTAGGCGAGCAAGATTCCAAGGAACGTTCCGACGAGTGCGGCAGCAACCGACTCACCGATCGCGGCGGCTTCGCCACCGATCTTGCCCATCGTGATGATAACGCCGAGAACGGCGGCGACGATGCCGAAACCAGGCATCGCGTCTCCAACCGTCGTCACCGCGTCGGCAGGAATTCCCTGCTCCTTGTGAGCGGTCTCGAGGTCGAGTTCCATCATCTCCGCAAGGTCATGCGGACCGACGGCGCCAGTGAGGATGACCTTCATCGTGTCGCAGAAAAACGCGGTCGCGTGGTGATTGTTCAAGAACGACGGATAGTGGCGAATGATGTCGCTCTTTGCCGGATCCTCAATGTGCTTTTCGAGGCCCAGCAAGCCCTCTTTTCGGGCCACGTTGAAGAGGCTATACATCATCTTCAACAGCTCCATATAGCAGTTCTTGTTGTACGGGTCGGGCTTGAGCAGGCCCATGACGGCCTTGATGGTCGCCTGCATGTTCTTCATTCCGTTGGCCGCAAGGAAGGAGCCGAGGCCCGCGCCGCCGAGAATGATGAACTCGTTGATTTGGATGAGAACGGCAAAACTACCGCCGTGCATGGCGTAGCCCATCACAACGGACCCCAGCACGATCACGATTCCGATAATTACAAACATTAAACGCCCATCACCCTCTCATTTCTCATTCCATACCAGGCCGCAGATTTAACAGGGCTTTGTAGGAAAAGGTGAGATAAGGCGATGGACCTGGCCGGCTACCCTTGCCCCACCCAATCGGGGGGCGCGATCTCCTTCCATCGACTCCTGATCTCCGCAATAATATCGGGTGCCAAGGGGCCTTCGGAGAGGCTTCGCGCATTGGTTTTCCAGCGGTCGGGCTTCTCTGTGCCGACAATCGCAACATCCACTTGGTGAGCGAGTGTGAACTTCAAGGCAGTAGCGACGGAGGATGGAATGTCGCCCTCGAGAAACGCATACTTCAGGCGGTTGAGGCGCTCCCAATAGATCCTTCGGTACGCCCCCGCGGGCGGCTCTTCGCGCCACGCGACGTTGGCGATCGGCCGCTTTGCGATAATGCCCATGCCCTTACGGCGCGCCACCGGCAGAGTGGTTTCGATCGCCTCTTGATCGGCGATGTTCACCGAGGTCTGAAGCGCATCGAACGCCCCGCACTCGACCGCGTAGCGGGCATCGTTTCCATCGCCACTGTAACCGATGTAGCGCGTTTTCCCCGCTTCCTTTGCCCTTTGGATCACGTCGATCACATCCCCTTTGCGAAGGACATCCTCGCCGCAGGTATGGAGCTGGATCAAGTCGACATGGTCGGTCTTCAGCCGCTCCAGCGATCGATCGATACTGAGGGCGAGCATCTCCGGATCCCAGTCGGGCATGTCAAGGCCACTCGCATGACCGCACTTCGTGAAAAGGTAGTAGTCGTCGCGACGATGCGAGACCGCGTTACCGATGGCCACTTCGCTCCCTCGGTAGCACTCGGCCGTGTCGATCACATTGAGGCCAGCGTCCAATGCAGCGTTAAGTAGCTGATCGACGATCCCCTGGGGAGTTTCGGTATATCCGATTTCAGCTCCTCCGAATCCGAGCACGCTGACATTCATATCGGTCTTGCCAAATTGTCGCCTCTCCATCGGTTGAAATTACCTTCTAGGTCAAGGTTTTAGCGTTGTATGATCGTCGTTGAGATGGCCAAAACCTACGACAAAGAAGGCCAGAACCTAGGCCGAAGTCGCTCGGTCCAAGCGAGCATGGACCAAGAGAACCGACTCTGCCGACCATGCAAATTTGGATTTGAAGACAGGATACGTAAGCTGAAGGAAACGATGAGCAACGAACCTTTGCTGGTTCATCGTTCATCGCTCATCGTTCCAACCCCCTCCCAAGTAAACTAAGAGCCCCGTGCTCCTTTCTGTTTCAAACGTCTCCAAAAACTACGGAGTCGACATCATCATCTCTGGCATCAACTTCCGCGTGGCCGCGCGGGAGAAGGTCGCGCTTGTCGGACGGAACGGGACCGGCAAGACCACGCTTCTGAAGATCATCACGAAGCAGATCAATCCAGACACGGGAACCGTGCAAATCGCCAAAGGCGCGAAGATCGGTTACCTGCGACAGGAAGTGCCGGTGGACATGGGCCGCACCGTCCTGCAGGAAGCCGAAGAAGCAGTCAAGGGACAACTCGTGATGAGCGCTCGCCTCAAGGTCCTCGAAGATCGGCTGCACCATGACGCGACGGAGGAAGAGCTAGAGGAATACGCTCTGCTCCACGAGCACTTTTTGGAGGCTGAGGGTTACTCAGCGGAGCGAGACATCAAGGTCGTGCTCCTGAAGATGGGCTTCGAAGAAGACGAGTTCGACAAGCCGACCGCGAAGCTGAGCGGCGGCGAGAAGACGCGCCTTGCGATTGCTCGACTGCTGCTTGAAGAGCCCGATCTCCTCATCCTCGACGAGCCTACTAATCACCTTGACCTTCAGGCCACCGAATGGCTCGAAGGTTGGCTTCGCGGCTATCACGGCGCGGTGCTGCTTGTCAGCCACGACCGAGCATTTCTCGACAACACCGCCGAGCGCGTGCTCGAGCTCCGAGATTGCGAAATCAAGGCGTATCCCGGCCCATTCGAAAAGTATCGAATGCTGAAGGCGGAAGAAGAGGAGCGGCAGGCGGAGGTCGCGAAGAGGCAGGACCAGGAGATCGCGAAGATGGACGAGTACGTCCGGCGCTTCATGAACTCGCAGCGCACCGCCCAGGCACGTGGTCGGCAGAAGCTGATGAACCGCCTGATCGAGAATAAGGTTGAGGCCCCCAAGAACGAAAAGCAGATGAAGGGTGGTTTCGGCGACGCCAAGCGAAGCGGCGACATCGTGATGGAGGCCGAAAAACTAACGATGGGGTTCAACGATCCTGAAGGGTTCGTGAAACTGTTCGACGACCTTAACTGGACCGTCCGCTATGGCGATCGTTGGGGCGTGATCGGTGAGAATGGATCGGGCAAGTCCACCCTCATCAAGATCATGATGGGGTTCGTCGACCCCATTTCCGGCAAGGGCAAGCTGGGTTCGAGTGTCACCGCTGGATACTTCTCGCAAGACGCCGCCGACCTCGACCAGGACCTGTCGCCCCTCGATATGTTCGTCTTCGAGATGGACCTCAAGCCACCCGAAGCACGCAACCTTCTCGGCAGGTTTTTGATCACTGGAGATGACGTCTACCGACCGATCAGAACCCTGAGCGGTGGTGAGAAGAACAAGCTGTCACTTGCTCGGTTGACTCACCTCAATCCAAATCTATTGGTCCTCGACGAGCCGACAAACCACCTCGACATGGACTCCCGCGAAGCGTTGGCCAAGGTGCTTCAGGACTATAAGGGCACCCTCGTGCTCGTGTCTCACGATCGGTATCTCCTCTCGCATGTCACCAAGCAAACGCTCGACATGCGCAAATCCGGCCCCATCATCTTCCCCGGCTCCTACACCGAATATCGAGCAAGGGCCAAGCGCCAGACGGCGAAGCCGATCTCGCCAGCGCCCACGATTCCCAAGCTGCTAGGCGAAAAGCCGCCCGAACCGACCCTCACACCGCGAGAGCTGAGCAAAGAGATCGCCCGCATCGAGAAGCTGGTGTCCGACGTAGAGCAACAGGTTGGGAGTCAGGAGAAGGCGCTGGCAGACCTTGAAGTCAAGCTATCCAACGTTTCACCGACCGCCGACGTCTTCTCCCTCACCCGAGAACACCAGACCCTCAAAGAACGACTCGATGGATCGATGGCCGCCTGGGAGGAGCATTCCGCGCAGTTGGAGAGTTTGAGGGCGATGCAGGGTTAGTCGCCCGGTACTGCGATATCTCGAATATTCAGCCGGTCCAAGTTTTCTTCACGCCAGCGACTTAGCTGCCTATGCACCTCGGCGAGATCCCCCGCAACAATGAGATTCTCTAACACCTCTGCGCTCTCAAGTTTTTCATTCTGATAGCTTCTTAACTTGCTCTCGCCATTTTCAAGTTTCCAGTTCTCTAAGTAATTTCGAAAGGAAGCGATGTGGTCACGAGCTGATCTAAAGTCGCCTAAGAATGCCGAAGTGGCGGCCATGTCTAAAAAATAATAGGAGTCTTGTTTTCGATGGGGCAAGTTTGCAAGAAAGAGCGAGAAGGACTGGACACTCTCAAAACGGTCCAACATTGGCAAGCCGATTCCGCGCATAACGTTTTCCGCGTCTAGGTCGGGTTCGACGTTGGAATCATATACGTAGACCCAAAAAGATTCCAAGCCCGGAAGTGGATTACGTGGAATGCGCTCACCATAATCCAAACGGACGAAGGTATTAGGCACGTATAGGGGAAATCCAAAGGGCTGTAGCCAGCGACATCGGCGATCTCCCACCTTCGGGTCAAACTGAAACCCGAATAGGAACTGCTGCACTGGCACCTGGATTAGTCCGGTGCCCCTGCGAGCGAACGAGTGGAACTCGGGCCCAAGCTTGCGAAAGAATGGGACTAGTTCCTTGTTCGGGGTCTTCGACACCATCGCTGTCAGTATGTCATCGCGGAATCACCAGCTTGCTGCCCGGGACTTTGAATACAGGAGTTTTTTTCCAGGCGTCAGGGAGATGGCCCAGAATTTGATCTATTCGCGATTGGGCTAGCCGAGCCTTTCCAAATTTGTAGTCAAAAATCGCATGAGCCTTATCTGAAAAACTAACTATTACGTCACAGCGAATTGATCCTGTTGTACCTCCAGAGACTGCCTTACCCCCCATATATGAAGCCTCCGTAGCAACTGTGACCCCACCGCCGAATGTGGTCCCCTTAAGTAGATTTGCGATTTCTGAATGGGCAACCGTCCCTCCTACAGGTCCATACTGAGCCTCATTTCCAACAGACTCAACAATATTGAATATGAGGCAAGCGGCTGCTTGAACAGCCGGGGGTTGTTTTAAGAACCATTCTGCGAATTGCCAGCCCATCTTCCGGCATAAGGCTTGCGCATTCGCGCTGAGCCCTTGTTCTGACGCGGTTTCAAGTGCCTCTTCGACGAGTTCGAGCGCACAATCATCCAGGTCTCCGGCGACACCGAATCCGGACGGGTCAATGTTCTTTAGCGGATTGTTTCCGGCGTAGTCGTACCAGTTGTTTCCGTCTCCCAATGGGTCTCGTGTGAGGAAGCGACCCAAACTTCGGTCGTAGTACCGATGCCCCAGGAGCATTATCCCGAGCTCAGAATCGTCTTGATATCCTGCGCCACCCACGTAGGAGAGTGGTGCAGGCGGGCTGCCAGTCTGTGAGAGAACATTTCCGAACGCGTCGTAACTCGCCTCGTAAGTTTTCGCTTGGGTGCCGTCAACCGCCAGCGAATAAGAGCCAAGGCGATCTCCCAGATAGTACTTGTTTGTGGTATCTCCTATTTGGGCTCCTCGCTATTTCGTGTGGGTGATTGCGTCTAGCCTCCCGTGTAAGAGATAGCTCATTGCGATGAGGTTTTGAGGGTCTCGATAGCCTCTGGCTTTGTTTTTGGTGGCTTGAAGAACGCTGTGAAGTCCTTCGAGTATCCCGTTGGAGATCTTGGTGTCAAAC
>JBBQFM010000027.1:0-69905 GCA_038321975.1 Fimbriimonadales bacterium
AAGAACAGGATGATGACCGGCGCGACGACGATCGTCGACGCGGCCATCAACAGGTTCCACTGGGTTCCGCCGTGCTGGCTCTGATAGAACTGGAGCCCAAGTGACAGCGTGAACGTGTTCTGGTTCAACAGATAGATCAGCGGCCCGAGAAAGTCGTTCCAGGTGCCGAGGAAGCTGAACAACGCGACGACGGCAAGCGCCGGCTTCGCCAACGGCAGGATGATGTCCTTGAATATCTGCCACTCGCTGCACCCGTCGATGCGGGCCGCCTCAGAAAGCTCGAACGGGATTGTCCGGAAGAACTGCCTTAAGAGAAAGATCGAGAACGCGCTGCCGAACCAGGCGGGAATCCATAGGGGGCGATAGGTTCCGATCCAGCCCAGGTCTCGGAACAGCCCAAAAATCGGGACCATCAAGACCGGGAATGGGACCATCATCGTCGCCAAGGTCGCCGCGAACGCGTAGTCGCGGCCGGGCCACTTAAGGCGCGCGAATGAGTAAGCGACGAGCGAGTTCGAGGCCACCGTACCTGCCACCACCAAGATACAGATCAGGATCGTGTTGCGGGCATAAATGAGGAATGGGATGTAGCCGAGCTTGTCGCTCTCGTAGTTGAACGCATCCCAATAGTTGTGCCACTGGAATGAGCTTGGGATGTAAGTCGGGGGCGACTTCATCGTCTCGGCGATGGGCTTCAAAGAAGTCGAAATCATCCAGAGGAGAGGAAGCAAGAAAAGGAACGATAGGAGCACGAGGGTGATGTGAATCATCAGCGTCGCGCGCATGTTTTGGGAGGACATCGACTTCTTTGCCATGACTAGCCGCCTCCGTAATGGACTTTCTTCTCAGAGAACTTCACCGACATGAGGGTCAGCGCGAAGATGATGAGGAACATGATCCAGCCCATCGCGCAGGCATAGCCCATTTTGTGGAATTTGAAGGCGTTGTCGAAGAGATACATCGTGTAGAAGTAAGTCGAGCGGGCGGGGATGCCGCCAGGGAACATCACGTAAGGGACGGTGAAGATTTGGAGCGTCCCGATGATGCCCATGATCACGTTGAAGAGGATCACCGGCGAGATCATTGGCAGGGTCACATGGCGCGTCTTCTGCCACGGTCTTGCCCCATCGAGCTCGGCGGCCTCAATGAGCTCGGTCGGAACGTCTTGAAGCCCGGCAAGGTAGATCACCACCGCGTTGCCCACTCCCCAAACGCCAAGGAGGATCAGCGCAGGCTTCGTCCAGGATGGATCGCTAAGCCAAGGCGGCCCCTTGATCCCGAAGTGCAGGAGCATGTCGTTGATGAGCCCGTGCTCACCATTGAACATCCACATCCATAGCACCGCGAGTGAGACCTGGGGAACCAGTGAAGGCAGATAGAAAGCCGTCCGATAAAACGGAATTCCTTTCACCTTCGAGTTCAGCAATAGCGCCAAAGCCAAGGTGACGACCGCTCCGAACGGAATCGCGAAGACCGCGTAAAACGCGGTGTTCTTAAGCGCCGTCCAGAACACACTGTCGTGCATCAGGTCGCGATAGTTATCGATCCCGATGAAGACTGGCGGCTTCAGAACGCTGTAGTCGCAGAAGCTGTAGTAGACCGAGGCCAAGAGCGGATAGGCGAGGAACACGCAGAATCCAATGATCCAAGGCAAGGCGAAGAAAAATCCCGCCCACGATTCCGATCGTCGTCGCTTCACTGGAGGCTCTTCCCTCGCTGCTTGAGGCGGAGCAGATATTCGTCGAGCTTGGGCTGCATGTGGGCCTGAACGTCGTCCAGCGCTTGTTTCGGCGTCTTGCTCTTCAGCACCACCTCATCGAACGCGGCGATCAACTCATCGTTGTATTCCGGCCAGATTCCAATTTTCGGAGTGGAGATTGTGTGCGGCCCCTTTGGCAGGTCGGTGAAGAGGTGGATGAACGGGTTCGGGTGCTTGGCGTAAAACTCCGGGCTCACCTTTTTTAGGGGCGAATTCTTGCGTTGGCCCATACAGAGCATCTCCATTCCCTTCTGAGACTGGACGAACTTGATGAACTCAAACGCTTCATCGGGATGCTTCGCGCCACGTGGTATGCACAGAATGTCCTCGTCGGCAATTGTGATCCCCTTCAGTTCAGGATGATCCTTGGGATACGGGAACGGCACCGCACCCCATTTGAGGTCAGGCGAGAATTTGTCGATGAAGTTGTACATCCAGACACCCTGGATCTCCATCGCGACCTTTTTGGAAAGGAACGCGTTTTGAGGTGATGAGAAGTTGCCGAATCCGCTTCGGAATGTCTGAAGTTCGCCCGATCCAAACTGGGTCGAGAACCACTGAATCCACTCGAAGGCGCGGATGTTCTCCTTGGAGTTCGCGGTGATCTTGTCCTTGCCATCCCAGAGCGCCCCACCAAAGAAGTAGCCCCAAGCCCAGTTCCACCAGCCCGGCTCGGCGGGGAGGAACCCTTGCTTGATGATCGTGCCGTTAGTGCCCTTCTTCGTCAGCTTGATCGAGTCTGCGTTCAGTTCTTCGATCGTCTCGGGCGGGTTCTGAATGCCCACCTCGGCAAGCATGTCCTTATTGAAGTGGAGGGCGACTGACGCAGGCACGCTCGGGAGGGCATACGTGTGGCCCTGGTAAAAGCCAATGTCGTAAAAGATGTCGATGTAATCTTCTCGCTTGATTCCTGCCTTTGCGCAGTAGTCGTCGAGAGGGAGGATCGCCTGGTCGTCGGCATACTGGGCCACGTCTGGACCAAAGAGGCCGGCGATGTCCGGCGGGATATTTCCCGCCACCGCCATCAGGGTCTTATCCTGAATGCCGCTGATTGTGAGCAGGTCGACGTGGATCTTGGTCTGAGACTTGTTGAACGCGTCCACCACGTCCCGCATCGCCTGACCCTCAAAGTCCGTCCACTTCTCCCAATACACAACGTGTACGGGTCCCGGCGCCACCGGTTGGTGGGTCACTCTCTCACTCAGGACGATTGCGGCCAAAATCACCACCGCCAAGGCCCCCGTCTTCACCGATCCCCAATCCATTCATCGGAGCGTTTCGACGGCAAGGGGTGGAATTCCTTCTTAACTTTCGGAATATCGAAGGAGTAGAAAGAGTCGGCTACGAACGATGAACAAGATTTGGTATCCCAGTCCCTTTAAAGGAAGTGCCTACAGCAGCTCGACTCCCCCGGAAGCTGGAAACTCCTCAACGCCGAACAACCGGATGCAGCGGAGACCCTGCGTTGGAAGCCATTTCGCCGGATCTTCGCCTTTAACTTCGCGCTGTTCGCCGGGATCTTCACCGCATTCTTTTTTCTGCTGGAGAAATCCTTTGGCTCGGACCTGAGTGACATACGCGCCGATCTGCCGTACGGTCTGGGCACGGTCGTCGTGCTGTCTCTGATTCTGGGTGCCTACTCGATGCACGTCTATCGCCGTAGTTGGAATGGTCGCGCTCGATCGTTGAACACTGACGACTAGTCATCCCCTATAATCGCCCTATGGACATTTCTCGCCGCGAAGCACTCGCCGGCATCGGCGCCCTCGCGCTAAGCCCCACCATGTTCTGGCGCCAAGGACCGAAGAACAAGCCGGTCGGCTGGGCCGTACTTGGTCTGGGCGGCTATGCCCAAGGTGAGATTCTTCCCGCCTTCGCGGACGCGAAGCACTCCATGCTTGTTGCCCTTATCAGCGGACACCAAGAAAAGCTGGTGACGGTCGGCGACCATTACGGGATCGAGAAGAAGAACCGCTACCTGTACGATCAGATGGAGGAGATCGCCCACAACCCGGAGATCGACGTGGTGTACGTCATCACGCCCCCGGCGACCCATCCCCACTTCACAATCCGAGCGGCACAGGCGGGCAAGCACGTTTGCAGCGAAAAGCCGATGGCGCCCACGCCAGCCGATTGCCGAAAGATGATCGACGCCTGCCGAAAGGCAAGGCGACTCCTCCAAATCGGATATCGCTCCCAATACGAAGCTCACAACATGCGCGCCATCCGCATGTGCCGCACCAAAGAGCTTGGCAAGATCAAATCCGTATCATCCGATCACGGATTCGACATGGGTCGGGGAACCTGGCGAACTCAGAGAGCGCTTTCCGGCGGTGGATCGATGATGGACATCGGCATCTACTCCGTGCAGGCCCTCCGCTATCTCTCGGGCGAAGAGCCAATCGAGGTCCTGGCGAAGATCAAGAACCCGCCGAACGATGACCGATTCAAAGATGTGGAAGACGACGTTCACTTCACCTTCACGTTCCCCAGCGGGTTGGTCGGCCACGGCACCAGCGGCTACTCCTGGCGGCCGGGCAAGAACCAGTATCGGGTCGAGTTCGAGAAAGGCGTGCTTGACGCCCAACCGGCTACAAGCTATGAGGGCAATCGGCTTACCGTCGATGGCAAGGAATTGGCGGTGCAAGACTACAACCAATTTGCCGCCCAGCTAGACCACTTCTCTCAGTGCATCCGGGATGGCAGCAAAGTGCGCACTCCGGGCGAAGAGGGGTTGAGGGATATTCGGATCGTACAGGCGATTTACGAATCGGCCAAGTTGGGGAGATCGGTTAGGTCGTAGAACGGTTTACGCGAAGCGTGTAGCCGTCAGCTACGCCCGACGCGGCGCCAAATTGTAACCCCAAACTGGGGTAACGAGGGCTCGCGTCGCACGTAGTCGACGGTTACACGCTTCGCGTGGACTGCACCGACCATCATTCATCGCTCATCGCTTCTGCGGGGGTACAATCTGCCAAATCCCAGCGCCATGGCAGCGCGGCCGTGTGCCTGAGAATCGGAGCATATTGAAGCGCTATTTGATTCTGAGCGATGGCACCGTCGTCGAGGGGAAGCCCCTCGGAGCGAGCGGTGAGACGATTGGCGAGGTCGTTTTCAACACCGGAATGACCGGTTACCAGGAGATTCTCACCGACCCGAGCTATGCGGGCCAGATCGTTCTCCTCACCTACCCCCTTATTGGGAACTACGGGATTAACGACGACGATTTCGAGTCCGACCGCATTCAGCCCGCCGGCCTTATCGTTCGCGAGGCATGCGAAGTGCCGAGCAACTGGCGCGCCACCAAGTCGATCCACCAGCTTCTCGTCGAGCGAAACAAAGTCGCCATCCAGGGCGTGGACACCCGAGCGATCACGAAGCACATTCGAAGCGCGGGCGTGACGATGGGCGTCATCTGCGACGATCCCGATGCGGGCAAAGCCCACCTGGAACGAGCGAAGGGATATGACGAGACCGACTTCGTCCTCGACGTGACGACCAAGGAAGCGTATCAGTGGGGACCCGAGGGACGCGAGGCGCTTGGCACCGCGGGGCCGGAGCGACTAAAGCTTGTGGTCCTCGACTGCGGCCTCAAGTACAACATCCTGCGCCGCTTCTATCGCTCGGGCTGCCAGCCCATCGTCCTCCCCGCCACCGCATCGGCAGAAGAAGTGTTAAGCCACAAGCCCGACGGCATCCTACTCAGCCCTGGGCCAGGCGATCCGCAGCGACTCGAGCCCGTGATCGACACGGTGCGAGGATTGCTCGGTAAAAAGCCGATCTTCGGAATCTGCCTTGGCAACCAGCTCCTCTGCCACGCCATTGGCGGCAAGACCTTCAAGCTCAAATTCGGCCATCGAGGGGCGAACCACCCGGTCAAGGATTTGCTCACGGGCAAGGTGACGATAACCAGTCAGAACCACGGCTACGCGGTCGATCCCGAGTCCCTCGCGGGAACTGGCGCGGAAGTGACTCAGCTCAACCTGAACGACGGAACCGTCGAAGGGATTCGACTGAAGGACCTGCAAGCGAACAGCATTCAGTACCACCCTGAGGCGGCACCCGGCCCATGGGATTCGCGGCCTTACTTCAGCGAGTTTGTCGAACAAATGGCTAGCGGTAAGCGCTAGGCGTTCGTCGATATCGCGCGGTGGCGGCCAGCGTGCCCGCGGCCACGATTGGGATGAACGCGAGCCAGATCCAACTCGCATCCTTCCTTGGCGATGGGGTGGGCGTGAAAGGCACTTGGCCGAACGAGCTCGATGGCAGTGGCGAAGTCGTGCCCGACGGCGGAACCGACGTGGCCGAGTCTACAAGCTCTCTCGAGAGCCCGCTCGACTTGACGTGAATCGAGAACTCAGCCCGACCCAACCCGACGAGAAGGAGCGCCAATGCTCCTGAAACCGCTAGCCTATTACCCACCTTGCCGCTCTCTTTCCAGAAAAGCGCCCTAGAAGCCACGGCAATTTTGGTGGAACTGCTCACGACAATTGCAAGAGTCCGAGACAAATGTTCGTGTGGTTCAAAGCCACTAGCGAGTTCCTGGGTGGTAGAGTTGGCTCGTGTTTTATGGCCTTGCTATTGCTCAAATCGTGGTCATCCTCCTGCTACGGAAAGCGATTTCAAAGGCAGTCATTGACTTGACATCTACGTGGAGTGCCGCCCTTCTTTGCATCTTGTGGGGTCTCCTGAATGCCGGATCCGCGTATGCCATCGTCATAACCCAGAAGCCGAATGAAATCGAAAGGCTCGCGTTCGTATTCGTCGTGGTCCCCTGGGTTATCGCGCCCGACATTAGGCTAGGCAAGGGCGAGAGACCGCCACGACCACAGTTGCGCCGAATGGTATTCAACAAAGGCTTGGCATGGCTTACTCACGGGGTGGTGCTTGTTCCTCTCCTGTATCGTCGCTAGGCGGGCATCCAGCGACCCATTCTCCATACGTTGAGTGTTATCGTTGCCCACCAACCGGTAAACTGCCTGCTTAGAATGAAGGTCCTCGTTATCGGTTCCGGCCCGATCGTCATCGGCCAGGCCGCCGAGTTCGACTATGCAGGCACGCAAGCTTGCAAGTCCCTCAAAGAAGAGGGCCACCAAGTGGTTCTGATCAACAGCAATCCGGCGACGATCATGACCGATCCGGGGGTAAGTGATGCCCTCTATATCGAACCACTCACCGTCGAATTCTGCGAACGCGTCATCGCCCGGGAAAGACCGGACGCCCTGCTTCCAACCCTCGGAGGTCAGACCGGACTCAATCTTGCCACCCAGCTTGCCGATTCGGGAATCCTCGAAAAGTACGACGTTAAACTTATCGGGACGCCGCTGAGCGCAATTCGCAAGGCGGAGGACCGCGAAAGCTTCCGCAATTTGATGCGTGAGATTAAGGAGCCGGTCCCTGAGAGCTGGATCATTACCACGCCGGAAGAACTCGTCGCGGTCCTCGACGTAGTTCCCTACCCTTGCATCATTCGCCCCGCCTATACCCTTGGCGGCACCGGCGGCGGGATCGCAGACACTCGCGAGGAACTCCTCGAGATCGGCCAGAAGGGCCTCAAGCTTTCGATGCGCAGCCAGATTATGGTGGAGCGCTCTCTTCTCGGCTGGAAAGAGGTTGAGTACGAAGTCATGCGCGACTCGGCGGGCAACTGCATCACGGTGTGCAACATGGAGAACCTGGACCCGATGGGCGTCCACACAGGCGATTCCATCGTCGTCGCCCCTTCGCAGACGCTCAGCGACCTTGAGTACCACATGCTCCGCACCGCCTCGCTGAAGATCATTCAGGCGCTCGGCATCGAAGGCGGCTGCAACGTTCAGCTTGCGGTGAACCCGGACAGCTTCGACTACTACATCATCGAGGTCAACCCACGAGTTTCTCGATCGTCCGCCCTCGCATCCAAAGCCACCGGTTACCCCATTGCCCGAGTCGCCGCAAAGATCGCGAGCGGTAAGACGCTTGACGAGATCGATAACCAGGTGACTGGCTCGACCAAGGCCTGCTTCGAGCCCGCGCTTGATTACTGCATCGTCAAAATCCCACGCTGGCCCTTCGACAAGTTCGCCTCCGGTGACCGCTCGCTCTTCACCCAGATGAAGGCAACCGGCGAAGTCATGGCGATCGACCGCTCTTTTGAGGCTGCCTTGATGAAGGCAATTCGCGGACTTGAGGTCCGACCGAAAGATTTGCGCCACCCGGGCATGGCTTCTCTCGATGACGCCGCATTGGCGTTGGCGATCAAGAAGCCGACCGACGAGCGCCTGTGGGCCTTAGCTGAAGGTCTACGAAGAGGTTGGACGGTGGACGAAGTCAACCGCCTCAGCCGAGTCGACCGTTGGTTCCTGCGGAAGATCCAGACCCTTTTGGCCGTCGAAAGACGCCTGGTCCTGGCTCGCGAGTCGCTGGGCGAGAGCGAAGCTCTAGGGATTCTGATCGAAGAAGCGTTCCTTCTCGGCTTCTCTTCGCCAACCATCCTCTCGATTCTTGGGGCAAGCAAGCGCTTCGCGCCTTTGCTCGAAGCGCAGAGCGAACAGCTCGAAGCGAATCCGGCCGCCTTCGCCGCCGCTCTGTCGATGAACTTCACCGACCTGGAGCGCCACACCGCCGGCCTGTCGCCCGAGGAGACCAAGCAGAGCTTGGTGCGCTACTTCGAATATCACCGAAACGTGCTCGCCGAAGTCGAGCGCCAAAAGGTGATGCCCGTATTCAAGATGGTCGATACCTGCGCCGGCGAGTTCGAGTCGAAGACGCCCTACTACTACGGCACCTTCGAGATGGAAGACGACGCGCCACACGTCGCCCGAACCTAATTCCCCTTTTGGGAGTGCTCTCGCTTGCGAGCGCTTTGTTTTGGAGCGCGCTTGCGCGCACGGGCCGCTTCGCGGCGCATTCAAAGCGCTCGCAAGCGAGAGCACTCCCAAAAATAGATCCTGACAAAAAAAGTGCCCCGCTCTTGCGAGCGAGGCGATGCTTGCTTGTTGTCATCGGCGGCTCTTGTGGCCGCCCGTGTTGTTTATTCGCTTTTTTATTATTCTCTAAAGATAACAGTAGACAAATAAATCCTAGAACACTTGGGGCTATTGGCGGTGTTCTGGGAATATCGAACTCGAAGGAGCGATGGTTCCCGGTCCCAGGACTCCGGAATGGGCATCGCGGGACCCTGGTCTGTCAGAATCCTTCTTTAGATGAAGCCCACTGTCCTCGTCCTTGGCTCCGGCCCCATTCGTATCGGACAAGGAATTGAGTTCGACTACTCCTGTGTCCACTGTGTGTGGTCCCTTCGTGAACAGGGCTACCGGGCGATCATCGTCAACAACAACCCCGAGACGGTGAGCACCGACTTCGACACCGGAGACGGCCTCTACTTCGAACCGGTCACCCTCGAAGACGTTCTCGACATCGTTGCCCACGAGAATCCCATCGGCGTGGTCTGCCAATTTGGCGGCCAGACCGCGATCAACCTTGCCGAAGGGCTCAGCCAAGCGGGAGTTCCCGTCCTCGGGACCTCGCCCGAGGCGATTGCCAAAGCGGAAGACCGCAAGCAGTTTGACGACCTGCTCTCCTCCCTCGACATCCCTCGCCCCCGCGGCCGCGCCGTGCGATCCCTTGAGGACGCGCGACAGACGGCTGAAGAAGTCGGCTACCCCGTCCTCGTTCGCCCCAGTTTCGTGCTTGGCGGGCGGGCGATGGAGATCGTCTTCTCTGCCTCGCAGCTCAGCGGATTCTACAAAGAGGCCGAAAACGCGAACCCGGGCCAGCCGGTCTTGGTCGATAAGTATCTGCTGGGCAAAGAAGCCGAGGTCGACGTGATCTCTGACGGAGTGGACACCCTCGTTCCCGGCATCATGGAGCACATTGAGAGGGCTGGCGTGCACAGTGGCGACTCGATGGCCGTCTATCCCGCGATCAGCCTTAGCATCGATGTCCAGTCGCAGATGGTCATCAGCGCCTGCAAGATCGCCCGCGCACTCGGGGTGAAGGGGCTGATGAATATCCAGTTCGTCATCCAAGACGAAATCGCCTACGTTCTCGAAGTCAACCCCCGAGCCAGCCGCACGGTGCCATACCTCTCCAAGGTCACGGGTATCCCGATGGTCGACCTAGCGACTCGTTGCATGATGGGCGAGAAGCTGCAGGACCTGGGTTACGAGAGCGGTCTGTGGGTGCTGACCGGCGGAACGCCGTCGCAAGACGAGGGTGGCTCACCGGCATGCGATCTGCCCGTAGTGGCCGAGCAGCTCGGCCTTGTCGTGAAGCCGAATACGGGTGCCCATGGCCGCATCATTCCCGAATCCGCCTTTGCCGCCGGCATCGCGGTCCTGCCGAAGCCAATTCTCTACGCCATCAAGGCCCCCGTTTTCTCCTTCCAAAAGCTAAGCAAAGTGGAACCAAGTCTTGGACCCGAGATGAAATCGACCGGCGAGATCCTCGGCATCGATAACACCTTCGAGGGTGCCCTTTACAAGGCGATGGTCGCCAGTGGCATTAACTTCAAAGGCGACGGTTGCGTGCTTCTCACCGTGAAGGACGACGACAAAGCGATCGCCATCGAGATCGCCCGCGGCCTCCACGCCTCCGGTCGCCATATCACTGCGACTCCCGGCACGGCCAAGGCTCTGGAAGCCGCCGGGATCCCGTGTGAAAAGGTCAACAAGATCCAAATGGGCTCGCCCAACATCCTCGACCTCATCATGGCGGGCAAGGTCAGCCTCATGATCAACTCGCCGGGCCTCAACGAGACGAGCGAGTCCGAGGCAGCGAGGATTCGTCGAGCCTGCATCGAGACGGGGGTGCCCTGCGTAACGTCGATCGATACGGCCGCCGCCCTCATCCGGTCGCTAGAGGTCTTCGCCGATCCGGAGCGCGCCCAGTGTCTGCGGCTCGAAGAATACTTTCAGTTGAAGTAGTCCTCCGGAGATGGTTCCCCTTTCCGAAGGGGGAACCGTGGGGGAACCGTGGGGGAACCGTGGGGGAACCGTGGGGGAACCGTGGGGGAACCGTGGGGGAACCGTGGGGGATACCGTGGGGGAGGGGGTTTCGCCCACCGAAAGCCTTCCGGATCCGGAACCCCCACCCTGCCCTCCCCCTCCCGAGGCACGAGCCATCCTCGGCAAGGGGAGGCATCTGATGCTAATTCCTGACTTCGATCGTCCGCGCTTCGCGCGCGATTTCCTTACCCGCTGAATCCTGAACCAATAACTCAACCGAATTCGCCCCGTTCGGCAAGCCGCGAGTATCCAGCCACCACTGGTAGGGTCCCGGGTCGGTCAAACGTTGGACCTCCGCCCCATTCACTCGCCAGATGACCACTGGCTGCTCCTCTGGCGTCTTCACCCAAGCACTCAGCCGTACCGAGCCCGAAACCACTTGAGCGCCCAGGGGAACGATCTCTTCGCGCGCAATCGCCGGAGCGGCGCGAGAGACCGCGCTCAAGAAGTACGGCGAGTAAAGCATCTGCTCGTACCGCTTCCGCACCAACGGGTCGTCGAGCAGCGCGTAGTTGTTCTTCTGCCGACCCGGGATCGCATGCTTGACTGCGTTCATGCTTAGCCAACACACCGCCTTCACCCGCGGATACAAGCGAGGCAGCGAAGCGTAAAACTGCCCCAGCTTATGCGCGGCAAAGTCCGAGCGGGGGACCATGTCGAGGGACGACATGTGGGACGCCGCATACTCGCAGACCATGATTGGCTTCCTCGCGGCATACAGGTTGTACACAAAACGAAGGCCGTCCGCGGGGTTTCGCCATTGGCCGTCGCGATTCGGGTCGTTGTCGAGGAACGGGACCGAATAGATGTTGACCCCAACCCAATCCGCCGCCTCGTCGCCCGGATAGTACGGCTCGATCAGACGGGCAGGAATCTCGAATGGGCACCAAACCATCGCCACGTTCGGTGCTTCCTTGTGCATCACGCGCGCCACCAGGCGAAACTTCTCTTTGTACAGTTCCGGATCGCCGTGATAAGGGGTCCAGTCGCCATTCATCTCGCTGGCGAACCGAATGAAGATCGGGACCTTGCTCTCGCGAGCCTTCTTTGCGAAGTTGTGCAGATACTCGTCGTCCCGCACCTTCTTCAAGTCGTCGGGCTCCCAGGCGATCTGGGCAGCGGCGCCGTTGTCGTTCATGTGGGTCACAAACTTGGCAGGGAAGTCGCGGCCGTAGCCTAGGTACATGAAGAAAATCGCCTGCTTCGAGCCTACGAGGTGGTTGAACGCGGTCACGTCGCGACGCCAACCGCCATATTCGTCCTTGTAGGTGCCCTTGATCGAGTCCTCGTGGTCGATAAAAGCGCCTGTGTAGCACCCATAAACCGGCTCGAATTTGGCACCCGTGTAGTAGCGTTTTGCGTCCTCCGGGTCGGTGGTTTTCTCGATATACGGGATCGCGGCGGTTTCGTAACGCTGAGAGTAGCGGTCAAGCGCATACGCCGCGTTCAGGTCCTTCTTGCTGCGGTAGATGTCCGCCGCTTTGCCGTAGGCCGAAGACGCCTTCGGGTAGTCCTCGACCGCGACATATGCCTCAGCAAGCGTCTTGAAGTTCGAAGCTAGCGGCTCCGTCGCGACCAGCCGCTCGAAGTGAGCCACCCGCTCAAACTTCCCCACCGGCCCGATCCGCGCCAGCCGGTGCATGTACTTCACAAGGCCGAATGCGCCAGCAAGGAGGGCACCGCAAAGCAGCGCCACCGCCACCCACCGATTCCTCCTCCCCTTGCGCATCAATAAAGCAAACGTGGGAACCCGCCAGGAGGTTCGACGATAAGTGGTGCCGGCTTCCCAGCCGGCATCTCAACACCCCCTCAAAGGCGACGTTCTGACGGTGAGAGTCCGGCCTTGTTGAGATGCCGGTTGGGAAGCCGGCACCACCCTTCAGCCCTTCTTCAAACGCACGACCGATTTCCCTGCGACTCGGCCGCCCGCATCGAGAATGTCTAGCTCTACGTCCGCAAATCCTTTCTTAAACGAGTCCGCCGACAAGCTCACCGGATACTCGCCGGGCTCAGCCGACCTAGCCAACTGCACCCCGTTCACCTTCCATACGACGGTGGGTCGCTCCGTATACGTCCGCACGTACGCGGTTAGCCGCGTTGTCTCAGGCACCGATTGACCAGAAGTCGCAGGCAAAATCTGAGTGGAAGACTGATTGGCCACGCTCGTTGACGCTTGACTAAGGAAGTAAGGCGAGGACACCATATCCACGTATTTCTGGGTCACGACGTCGTTCGACAGCAGCGAATAGTCGTTTAGCTGCCTTCCCGGAACCGCGTACTTGATCGTGTCCATGCTCAGCCAGTTGGCGCACTTCAGGCGTGGGTAGGCGCGGGGCAGGGCGGAGTACAACTGTGCGATCTTGTTGGCTGCGAATTCAGGCCGTTGGACATTGTCCACCACTGATTTATGCGATGCCGCCCACTCGCCAATCATGATCGGGTGCTTGGCGGAATACTTTCGATAGACGTAATCGATGGAGTCTGCGGGGTTCCGCCACTCAGAACCGCGAGCTCGGTCAGCGTCATTGAACGGCACTGAATAGAAGTTCACACCAACCCAATCGACGTAGTCGTCGCCAGGGAAGTACTTGTCGATGTCGTGCTCGGGAATGCTATTTGGACACCAAACCATCGCGACATTCTTGGTCTCCTGGTGCATCACCTGATACACCAGCCGGAACTTCTCGATATACGCCCTGGGGTCGCCGTGATAGGGCGTCCACTCGCCATTCATCTCGCCTGCAAAGCGCAGGAAAATAGGAATGCCGGCCTCCCGACATGCCTTGGCAAAGTCGTGAAGATACGCATCGTCCTGCACGTCGCTAAGCCGGTCGGGCTCTAAAGCGATCTGCAATCCAGCCCCGACACGAGCCACCTTTCGGGCAAGCTCGACGGGAAACGGCACGCCATATCGGCGGTACATGAAAAAGAACGAGTGCGGCTTCTTTACGATGAGATTGAAGGACGTGGGCTCCCGCGCATCGTCGTCCCGCTCAATGTTCGCCCCGATGTAGCACCCGTACAGCGGCTCGAGTCGGGCGCCCGTGAAGCTTTTGTTTGCCGCCACCGAGTCGGTCGGTTGGTCAAAGAAGATTTGTGCGGTGGTTCTGTAGCGGTTGGCATCGTCGCTCAGCACCTTGGCCGCATTGATGTCGCCGAGGGCCGCGTACTTGGCGCTTGCCTGCTCAAACGCGAACGTCGCCCGATCGTAGAAATGGGCGCCCACGTAGGCGTCGGCCAACGCGCGATAGTTGGCGGCATTGGGATTTCGTTTGACCGCCGCTTCCAGGGGCGCAACCCGCTCGATCTGCATAACCGAAAACAAGATCAGCGACGCAAGCACCTTACAACAATACGTCAACGGACCTTAACGTCCTGGGTCCACCCGGGACGCGATAGCGCGCACGAGCGGGTTCACATCGGTCTTCAGGCCAGCGAGTTTCGAACGGTACTCGGCCGGGAACCGGCCATCTAGCGAGATCATCGCCTGAATTTTCTGTCCCGCGGTTCCCGCCGAAAGGTATGGTCCGATCTGACGCAACGCCTCATCGGTCCCGACCACACCCAACAGCTCAATCCCGATCCGGGCCCGCCGGACGTCCGGATCGGCGGCCATGGCCGAACCCACCGCAACTGCAGTAGCCGGGAAACTCGCGACGACCTGGAGAGCCGCCTTTCGAAGTGGCAAGTCCATGCTCCCAAGAAAGGCTTGGGCGGTGCCCACCGATGCCTGGTCGCCAATCTTGCCAAGCGCGATCATCGCTGCCAAAGCGGTCGACTTATCGTCGGATGCGGTCATCGCCATCAGATCGTTAAGCGCTTCTTTGGTTTTAAGTACCCCCGCTAATCGCGCCGCCGCCGCCTGAACAGCCGGACGCTTCAACACGGCCATCACTTGCGGGGCCGCCTCTACCGCGCCCAACTCGGCGGCAACCAATACGGCCCCCCGAGCCTCCCCGTCGTTCGGACTCGCGATCTTGGCGACCACCGCCGCTCGAGCATCCGCGCCAATGGCGTCCACCATCTCGGCGATCACCGTGATCGCGCCGGGCGAGGCGTTGGGGAGGTGGTTCGCCATCACCCAGTCGAACGCCGGCCTACCCATCCCGATCAGTCGATCCGCCGCCCGGACATCGCCGTTCGAGGCAGCTTGAAGCGCGTCGTTGAGTTCCTTCTCAGTACCTAGCGGGATCGATCCTGCTTTTGGATGCTGCCTTGGTGCCAACGAGGCCGCTTCGCCCGCCCCGCTCTCCGCATCGTAGGCAACTCCCCACCGATCTCGAACGAACGCCTGACCATCGACCAAGCCATCTGCGTATACATCGCCTCCTGATAGGTCCACGAAGACGGCCAGGGACCCCGAGTCACGCCCGGGATTGCCGACGGCGGGTGGGCCGAAGTAGCGGTCATCGCCCGCCGCATCCAAGAACAGAGACAGGCCGGTGGTCATCGCCATCGCGGGCCGACTGTCGTGCGCGGCGTAGATGTCGCTTCCATCGCGATCGAGCAGAAACGCGGTGCCACCAGCCGAGGAAAAGGCGTGGCAGCAGCCTCCCCGCACCGTGTAGATATCGTCTCCGGCAAGGTCAAAGAGAAAACCGCAGCCGCCGGTGTCTGCGCTTGCCTGCGCGTTCGATGTCGCCGAGTACGAGTCTCTTCCAGTTGCGTCGCAGAGCGATCCTAGGCCAAGCGCGGCACCCGCGCCTTGACAGTGAGTTTCGCCCACATATAAATCGTCGCCTCCAAGGTCCGAGAGCAAGCCCACCCCTCCCTCAAGAGGCGCGCCCATCTCGACGTAGCCAGCCGACCAGCCTTGCGCATTGGACCTCGTCACATCTCGACCCAGCATCGCATCGGGAATGAGTCTGCCGGCGCGATAGGTGTCGTCACCGCTCTGATCCACCAACCATCCGACGCCCTGAGTGCGGGCCGCGCCTTGCGCGTTGAATTTGGCGGTGTATCGGTCGTCCCCTCGGGCGTCGACCAGGAGGCCGATCCCGAATTCGCCAAAGCCCTGGCAGAGCGAGCGGCCCTCATAGGTGTCGTTGCCCCCATCCTTAAAGAACGCCCCGACTCCCGCGAGTCCGGCGCCAAAGCAAAGTGACTTGCCCACGAACGAGTCGGTCCCGCCTAAATCGTACGCCAACCCGATCCCCATCACCCCCGCCCCAACCGCAAGATCGGGCACATCGTAGGTGTCATTTCCGCCGAGATCGATAAGAACGCCCGCGTAGTTTGGCCCGGCCCCGTAGCGTCCCGTATAGGTGTCGTTACCGCCAAGGTCGAGGCAGAGATTTGTGTTGCGGCTGTCGTGAACGTCGTTCTCCTGTCCCGAAAGTTCAATAACCATGGACCGCGACTTGAAGGTGATCAGCTTGTCAAAGGTCACCGTCCGGGCAAGCTCCCGTAACTTAGGGAGTTCGAGCTGGATGCGGTCGGCCAGCATGCAGGCCGCCGCTCGCATCTTCCGCATGTCGACTTTGCCCAGGAGTCGCAAGATTTCCGCTCGGGGCAGTTGAGGCGTCTTCACGAAATCAAACTTGATCGAGGGCTGCTCGTTCGCCCACTGGGGCAAGCTCTCCAGCAAGGAGCGAGCCTCCTCAGGGGTCAACCCGGCGGTTGCCGCCTTGACTCCCGCGTTCGCCTCCGCTACCGCCGCGATGAGTCGGGCCAAGGGTTGACGCAGTGCCTCAGGGACGCCCGGATCCATTTCTACGTCGGTTGTCGCAGCCGCCTCGACCTTCTCCCTGTGATCGCCAAACACTTCGCCCGCGGCGGTAGCGAGAATATCCGCCAACGTTCCATCTGCCCTGCCGTGGAGTGCCAACAGCGCGTTCGCCGCTTCGATCGGTTGATCGATGGCGAGGTCGATGAGGGGCAGATGAGAGATCGCGTTCGCAGGGCGACGTGCGTACGACAGGTCGGTCTCTGCCAGGTTGCCGAGAAACAGGGTGTCGTCTAGGCCCTTTCTTTCAAACTGGGTGAGCTGGCCAAAGCCTACGGAAGATAGCGCAACGAAGCAAACGGCAGAGAGTGTTCGAAAGGTCATAGCGCCAACGGGATTGTAACGCTCCGCGGGCCTCCAGAGTTTCCTTTGCACAAGCTTGTCTCCCTTGCCGGGCCACCGGGATTGATCGCTAAAACGGGTAAGTAAGTAAAAGAAGGGCACCGCTCGTGCGGCACCCTTCTCTTTGTGGCCCTACTTTGGAAGCCTAGCTAGTGTCTTGAACGAAACATCCTTCGTGGTCACGAGCCCAACTCCGTTTTTGTACGTACCCCTCAACCAATACGTGTGGTTGGGAAGCAATGCAAAGCCGCCGGATAACTTGAACCTATTTCCGTCGGGAACGATATCGGTCGGCGCCTTGGTCTGCGATCCCCCTTGGGTTGTGCCCAGTTGGAACTTGATCGAGTCGATACCGCACTCTGGGTCGTAGCCCCATTGGACTCCCGTGACCTCGGTCTTGGCTGAGTTCTTCACGACGAACCGTGGAACCACCGGCGGGGTGTCGTCGGGGCGGTTGTCATCCGTGTAGGCACCGCACCAGAAGTCGCATCCGGTTTGGTCGCTACCCAGCTTCACGAGGGCAAGCTTGCTCTTGAGGGCGCCGAACGGCTGTGCCGACACGGTGTAGATGCCGGGAGGCAGGGCCTCGAATCGGTAGCTGCCGTCGGCGAGGGTTGTCGATGTATACGTCAGGCCGCCGGTAATCGCCTTGGCCTTAACCGCCACGTTAGGCGTTGCGGTTCCGAAGTAGTAGACGATTCCTTCCACTGCGCCGACCTCGGAGCCCTTCGTCGTGGTGCCGCCAATGAGCGACTCCATGTCGAGGACGCCGTAGCCCTGGTAGTACTCCCATCCGCCGTAAGGCGCGCCCATGATGTCCTGAGCGGACGCCTCAATGGCGCGATAGGCGGTGACGTTTGAATAGCCGTCACCCTGATGGAGGTTTGCCTTTCCATAGTAAAGGCCTGCAGCCCCCGAAACTTGGGGACATGCCATCGAGGTTCCTACTAGGTAGGAATAGTTGAGGGTGTACGGAGGATAGAACTGGTCCTCCGGCAGGTTGTGCAGAGCTCCGGGAGTTCGCATCGAGGTGGAATAAATGTATTGGATGACCAATCCATCTGCGTCCTGAAGGACATCTCCGCCGGGTGCTGCAATGTCAACATACGGTCCTGATCCCGAGTAAAGGATCGCCGGGATTTCGCCTATTCCGCTTGCCGAGACTCCGAGAGCCCCGCTACAGGCGGCCGGGTAAATCGGGCCAATGTCGCCACCGCCGCCTCCATTTTCGTTGCCGGCGCACACGACCAGCGAACCCTTCTGAAACGCGTATGTCACTGCATCTTGAAATAGCTGCGAGAAGTGGGTCGTGCCGAGGCTGATGCTGATGACGTCGGCACCGTTGTCCGCCGCATAAAAAATGGCGCTCGCGGCATCCGCGTCCGTACCATTTCCGTTGTCGTCAATGACCCGGAGGATCATTCCACGGCTGTTATAGCCGGTGCCGATCACGCCATGCCCGGTGAAGCTGCCATTGTTGCCGGAGGCAAGCGCGAGGCCGGTAACGTGGGTCCCGTGTCCGTTGGTGTCCTCCGTAGTGCCGTTGACGACTGGTGCGCCGAGTTTGAACTGCTTGCAAAGCGACTTGACCAGCTGTCCACCCTGATTGATATCGGTTCCCGAGGCACCCGAATTCATGAAGTCGGGATGGTTCATGTCACAACCCGTATCTACGATTGCGATCAAGGGCCCGGTCTTGCTGTGGGTGGTTGAGTTGTACCAAGTGTTCGGCCAGGTCGCCCATGCATCTTTGGCGTGGATGTCATCGAGGTGCCACAGTCGATTGAAGGTGGGCGGATCGCTTTCGCCGAACCAGAGGATGAAGGCGTCGCTGTTTTCGACCGCGTTGTAGTCGGGATCGTTGGGGGTGGTGTAGAGGAGGGACAGTTTCTTAAGCGGTTCAGCGTTGGCGACGCCCGGCTCTTTCTTGGCCCTCTTGGCGATTTGGACTGGATCGTAAACGATCGGGACTTGCCACACTGTCCAGTTCGAACTTGCGATCTGCCGGACAAACGTTGCGTCGGGCAAGGTTTCCAGCGTGGGGGTGGCGCGGTTTACCGCGTTAGTGGTGGGGTCCACAATTTCGTGGATCCGCTTGGGAAGCATCTTGACGAGCACGTACCCGGGTTCGAAATCGGGTCCCGTGTGCTTGAAATACGGTGGCCAGTGGACCTTCGACGTGTCCAAGTGTGTTCGGGCTGGCGTCAGGGCCACAACAAAAAACAAGGCGATGGCACCTAGTAGCTTCATCTCCATTCAATCACCCTCCTAAAACTATGGGTATTTTCCCCTACATTGTAAGTCAGGTAATTGCGGTGTGCAAGGAGCGAATTTGAACCTCAAATTCGCAACAAAGCTACGGCAAAAGGCGCTGCCGGACAGTCAAAGGGGGAAGCGCACATGCATCCGGAGTACGGCCCGCGATTCGATACCGGTTGTGGGCGACAACATCGTAGAACCAGTCTCGAATTCCCCGGGGCACGATGAGGAAAAGTGCGAGGAGGCTCCAGAAACCGTTGAGCTTGCTAGAGATCCGTAGTGCAGCGGTGGACTTGTCGTGGGTGCCCTTCTCGTCCACGAGGATGATCGACCAGTTTGCCGGATCTCCGGTGGGAGTGACGTGGGCTTGCTCGGCGGTCTCACCTTGTAGAGGGGCGTAGAAGAAGGCCCCCTTTGAGTCGTGCTTCATGATGAACTGCACCGACTTGTTGCAGAAACCACACTCGCCGTCGTAAAAGATGATTGGAGACCCGTCAGAGAATTCCGCCATCAGCTAATAGTGTCCCTTAAAAGAGAGTCGGTCCCATGGGTCCTACGGTACAATGTGCGAGCTTTGGGACGTCTGATCGAACGAGAAGGCGAGGTATGAGCGTGGCTCTTGACCTTGTAGCCGCGTTCCGCAAGGAACTCGAGGATGCCTCTACGGTGCTTATCGGCACTCACCTCAACCCCGATGGCGACGCTCTGGGTTGTGCCCTTGCGTTTTCCCTCTACTTGGACCAGCTTGGGATCGAGAACGAGGTTGTCTGTCATCACCTTCCACCTAAGAATCTACGCTTTCTGCCCGGCGCTGATCGGCTAAGGCAACAACCCAAACTTGAGAAGCATGATCTCGGGGTCATGCTCGATCTGGATGCCATCGATCGATTGGGGAACACCGCGCCCTACTTCGCGGGCTGTAGCAGAATCGCGGTCATCGACCACCATGTGCCCCATGAGGCCCCTGGCGACCTGCGAATCATCGATACCGCTGCTCCCGCAACCGCGGTGATCCTCACTCGGCTGCTGAACGAGTTGGGTGCGAACATTACTCCGGATATGGCGACCTGCCTGATCACGGGCATCGTCACCGACACCGGTTCTTTCCGGTTTCGAAACACCACCGCCGAGTCGCTTTCCCTTTCCGCTGCCCTCCTTGAGCGAGGCGGCGATTTGACTCGGGTGAGCGAAGAGATCTTCCAGACCAAGCCGCTCTCCTCGGCCCGGTTGCTCGGCCACATGCTCGAGACAATGCGCATGGAATGCAACGACCAGATTGCATGGGGTGCGCTTACGATCGAGGACTTCGAACATGCCCACGCCCGCGACGAGGACACCGAGGGGTTTGTGAACGAGCTCCTCTTCATCGACTCCGTGCAGATCGCGGCGATTCTGCGAGAACCCAAGCCGGGGAAGATCCGATGCTCCCTGCGGTCTCGCAATAACTACGACGTCGCCGCAGTCGCCCGGATTTTTGGTGGGGGCGGACATAAGAATGCCGCCGGCTGCACCTTCGATGGTCCCCTGGAAGAAGCAGAAGCACTGCTCGTCGAGAGGTTGAAGGATTGCTTGGCATCCTCTTAGTCCAAAAGCCAATCGGCATCACCTCGCACGACGTCGTCAACTCGATCCGCAGAAAGTTTGGGACGAAGCGAGTGGGCCACGCGGGCACCCTCGATCCGTTGGCAACTGGCCTTCTCGTGGTCGCGGTTGGACCGGCGACTCGATTTCTTCAATATCTTCCGCTGGAGCCAAAGGAGTATGTGGGCCGAGTCACCTTCGGGTACGGCACCAGCACCTACGACGGGGAAGGGGTTCCGAGTGAAGTGCGGCCGGTACCCGAAGATCTTGGAGCTGCGATTGAAGCGCAACTCCCCAACTTTCGCGGGCTAATCCAACAGCTCCCCCCGATGTACAGCGCGGTAAAGGTGGGCGGCAAACCCCTCTACGAGTACGCCCGAAACGGCCAGGAATTGAAACGCGAGCCCCGCACCGTACACATCACCCACTTTGAGGTCGAGGAGATCGATGGCAACACCGCAACCTGCCGGGTGATCTGTAGCGGCGGCACCTACATTAGATCCTTGGCTAACGATCTCGGAGACTCGGTCGGCTGTGGCGCCTACCTTAGCAGCCTTGTTCGTACCCGGGTCGGCAGGTTTGCTTTGGAGCAAGGAGTTCCGTTGGATGAGGTGAGTAAGGCCGACCTCCTCCCCTTGGACGAGGCGTTGCCGCCGATGCCGCTCGTGCAACTGGATGAGGGTCAGGTCGCGCAGATCCGGGAGGGGCGAACGATCGGTCTGCTCGATCCGCCGGACAACTACTTGGTGGGTCTATTGGAGCCGAATGGCAAGGTTTTCAGTGTTGCGCGAGTGGAAGGCAACCTTCTCCAGCCGGAGTGCGTTATTCCTGCTGAGGCCATCTATGAAACTTCTTGAGCCCGGCCATCCCAAAAAGTACATCTCGAATCAGCTTCTCTGGTTCGTGTGCTGGCTCGCGGTGACGGGAGTTGGCGCTTGGTTGACTCCCAGCGTCGACGGCCACGGCACCCATCAGAAGCTCGGCCTCCCGCCCTGCCCAAGCGTGCTTTTGTTCAATCGCCCGTGTCCGGGATGCGGCATGACCACAAGTTGGAGCGCGTTCATCCACGGGAATTTCGGCCTGTCCTTCCACGCCCACCCGCTTGGCCCATTCACGTATTTGCTGTTTACGGCGGTTGCTTGGTTGGGACTATACGGGTTCGCGAAAAACACCCGGGTGAAAACCGAATTGAGGTCCTTCAGTTGGACGTTGAGTGCCGCCGCTGCCGTATTTGTCGCGTTCGGCTTTATCCGAATGGCGGTGACGCCGAATTTCGGGACGAAGACCGAGCAGGTCTTAGCTTCCGTCTTGAAGCAGAAATAAGTGGTGCCGGCTTCCCAGCCGGCATCTCATCACATCATCAAACTGTCCAAACTCTCCCCTCAAAGAAGGGTGTGTTGAGATGCCGGCCGGGAAGCCGCCACCACCTTCTGCCTACGCATAAGCTAGCTCGACGATTTTCTTCGCGGCTGCCTGAACGGTCGGCGCCGGGATGATCTTCGATCCTTCGAGAATCTTTCGGCCTTCCTCAACCGCGGTGCCCTCGATTCGGGCGACGACCGGGATCGTTACATTCAGCTCTTCGAATGCCTGAAGAACGCCCTTCGCGACTTCATCGACTCGAGTGATGCCGCCGAAGATGTTCAGCAAGATGCCCTTGACGTTCGGGTCCATCAGCACGATCTGGACGCAGCTCTTCACTCGCTCGGCCTGAGCGCCGCCACCCACGTCGAGGAAGTTTGCCGCTCTTCCACCAGCCGCACTAACTTCGTCGAGCGACTGCATGACGAGGCCGGCTCCGTTTCCGATGATGCCGATCTCGCCGCCAAGGCTCACGTAGGCGATGCCCCGTCGAGTGGCTTCCGCTTCGATCGGGTTCTCAGCTGACTCGCTGCTCGTGGCTGCGTAGTCCTTGTGTCGAAAGAGTGCGTTGTCGTCGATTGAAACCTTGGCGTCGGCTGCAATGAGCATGCCGTCGGGGGTGAGCGCGCAGGGGTTGATCTCGATCATCTCGGCGTCTGCGTCGATGTATGCCTTCACCAAGTTCTTGATCATCTCAACCATCTGACCGGCTGCTTCCTTGGGAATCTTTGCGTCTGTGACTGCCTTTCGAAGCTCGAAATCAGAGAGGCCCCAAGCCGGGTCGATGGCTAGCTTGACGATTGCCGACGGGTTGTGCTCCGCGACTTCCTCGATCTCCATGCCGCCTTCGGCGCTGAGCATAACGATGAACTTTTGGATGTTTCGGTCAAGCAAGACGGAGACATAAAACTCTTTCGCGATGTCGATGGTCTCTGCCACAAGGACCTTCTCGACGATCATGCCGTCGGGGTTCTGAATGCTGACCAGTCGCTTGCCAATGAGTTCGCTCGTGAACTTGCTCGCGTCTTCCGCGTTCTCGAAGAGCTTCACGCCTCCCGCCTTTCCGCGTCCGCCCATCAGAACTTGAGCCTTCACGACAACCTTGCCGCCGAGTCGCTCTACGATCGCAGGAACCTCTGCGGCATCCGAAGTGACCTCGCCCGCAGGCACCGGCACACCAAACCTAGAAAGCAGCTCTTTCGACTGATATTCGTGAAGCTTCATTGCCGGGGATTTTACCTTCGCTCGGGGGTGCGCGGGTTCAGGTTCGGTCGGTGAGGAGGCTCCACGATCGATCCACCAGTAGCGTGTGGACGCGGCTATGGGCTAACCGGCACCGGTGCCTTTCCCAAGTTGAATAGCCAGCCAGAGAAACGGCCAACGTCCAATGGATAGATATATACTTTCATTGGCGAGAGTAACGATGTTTAAACTACGGGTTTTTGCGGCTGCTGGTATCGGATGGTTGTCGATCATCGGCCTGGTTTCGGGATGTGGAGGTGGGGGTGCGGTGGCTGTCCTTCCAGGGGGCGGCGGGTCACCAATCATCGCTTCCTCTGACTCAACGGCAACCTTTCACGTCGACGTCGCCACCGGGCAGGTTACGGTTGTCCCCGGCCACGGCCCAGGCTCCCGGTCGGTCTTCGCAGGCTCGGCGGTCAAGTTCAATAGCACTGTCCTCATCGACCAGCCCGGTGCCCAAGGGATCAAGACCCTCGGCGTGTCTCTAACCAACAACTGGGGGCTGCCGATTGGGACCGACCCAGCCGGGACGGTGAACGGGATTCGGGTTCTCTTTGGGCCTTTCACAAATGTGAACGTCTTCTCCGATGCGAGGTCCAAAACGGTGGTCAGCACCCTCGTCGGAAGCGGGCTCAACGGGCCCAGCAGCGTTGCCGTTTTGAACGGCAGTCTCTATGTGACGGACTCCCTCGACAATCAAATTAAGCGCGTCCAGGGTGGCGTGGTCTCCACGTTTGCGGCTCGGCGACCGCAGGCACGGTGGACGGCATTGGTTCCGCGGCCAGGTTCAATCACGACTTTTGCATCCGAAGCATTCAAAGGATCATCGGGGTTGGGACTAGGTAGTAGATGGGCCTAGTCAAAAGCCCCGCGCCCTTCGCCCCGAGCACGGTTCCCTGATAAACGGACTTACAATAGCGGCATGACCGATCGCGAGAAGATTGCCCATCTGCTGCGACGCTTTGGATTCGGCGCGAATAAGTGGGAGTTGGACGCCTATTCAGCCCTAGGCGTTGACGGCGCCATCGCCAAGCTCATCGAGTACGAGAAGACCGATGAAGGGTTCTCGATCAGTCCGTGGGAGGTCTGCTACGAGGAAGGGAAGGACGAGGTGTACGTCGATCCCTATCGCTTCTCGGGTTGGTGGGGGGTGCGGATGCTTATGTCCCAGCGGCCGCTCGAGCAGAAGCTGACTCTCTTCTGGCACGACCACTTTGCGGTCGGGGCAGACAAGGTCGAGTTCGGGCCGATGATGCTCTCGTATATCGAGACCATCCGCAAGGATGCTTCCGGTGACTTCGCGGTTTTGCTTAAGGCCGTCAGTAAGGAGCCCGCGATGCTTCGCTACCTGGACGCGGACTCGAGCTTCAAGGACCACCCGAATGAAAATTTCGCGCGTGAGCTGCTTGAGCTGTTCACCGTGGGCATCGGCAACTTCACCGAGAAGGACATGCACGAGGCGTCGCGCGCCTTCACGGGTTGGGGGAATCGGTACGTCATCTATGAGTCGGGCGGCGAGAAGGTTCAGGAGAGAATCAAAGACTGCATCAAGCGCGACATACCAATGGTTGCCTTCGCGATAAGCCCCGAATTGCACGACGACGGACCAAAGACGGTGCTTGGCACCACCGAGCGCTACGACGGAGACATGCTGCTCGACGCCTTGGCCAAGCGGAGTGAGACGGCTAGGCTGATCACGGGCAAGCTATGGGATTTCTTCGCATATTCAAACGCGCCCCCCACGGTGCGCGACCGGTTGGCGGAGACGTTTGCGAAGTCGAACGGCAACACGAGGGAAGTGCTTCGCGAGATGGTGAAGTGCCCCGAGTTTTGGTCGGAGGAGTGCGTGCTGAAGCAGGTCAAATCGCCCGCCGATTTCATCGTCGGCGCGACCCGTGCGATGAACCTGATCGCGATTTTGCAGGGGATGCACACTAAGACGGCCACGAACACAACGCCTCTTGCGAAGCCGTTACGCGATTCGGGCGGCTTGATCATCGGCTCGATGTTCAAGCAAGGCATGTTGCTCCTCTTCCCGCCGAACGTCGGCGGGTGGGAGTGGGGAACGGCTTGGATTTCGAGCACCAACATGGTGGAGCGAATGCACTATGCGGACACCATCATGGGCATTGGCCAGGCGGACCACCCTCTCGCTGCCTACTTAGGCCAACTCGTGGTTGCTCAGAAGCCTCAGTCGGATTCGGAGGCGGTCGGAATCCTGCTCAGCATTTTTGATGGGGTGATCGGCGCTACCAAGAAGGACATCCTCACTCAGGCATTCACAAAGGGCGGCGGAGTCGCCAGTCTCTCTGCGGGACCTGCGGCCGCGACAAGCCTTTCGGCGGTCTTGCGGCTCCTTTTTGGTTCACCTGAGTTCCAGTTTTGCTAGCACTTATACGAGAATTCTGTTAAGAAAGGGTCACTCTAGCGAATGACCCAGCCTCTGGCAACGATCTTGTAAATCAAACTCTTCGCATTCCAAAGGCGCTTGCGCCATTGTGTGCGTGCGCCTATCTGGGCAGGAGAGAGATTAAAATTTTGAGAGCATCCCGTATTGCAATTCTAGCGATCGCCGCTTTGGCGATCCCCATGTCCGCTCACGCCGGCGATCTTGGTGTGGCAAATTCGTTCAACGTCTTCATTTTCAACAACATGAAGTCGCACGGTTCCGACGCTCAAGGGCGAGTCGCAGTCGGCCACGATTCAAATATCAGCAGCTACTCGGTGGGCTTGTTGGAGAGCAACTCCAACGGGACTCGAGACGATCTGATCGTCGGTCACAACAGCTCGTTCAGCAACGGCACCATCGAGAATGGCAACCTGCGCTACGGCAACTCGTCGACTGGTTCGAGCCAGACGTTGCCTCACGGCTCCGTTCTGCAGGGCAATCCCATCGACTTCACCGCGGCCTACAACGATCTCAACGGTAAGTCCAGCTACTGGTCGACCCTTGGTACTACCGGAACGGTAGACATCAACATATTCAACCACGGCATCACGTGCACCGGCACGGATGCAAATTTGAACGTCTTCAACATCACGCGAGATCAGCTTGCCGCGATGAACAATGCGTTCGCGATTAGTGCTCCGAGCTCTTCGACGGTTCTGATCAACGTTCTCACCCCGGTGGGTCAGTCGCATGACATCTTCATCCCGAACACGGGCATGAACTTCAGCGGCGTCAACGAGAGCAAGGTTGTGTTCAACATGTTCTCGGCGTCCACCTTGACGTTCCAGGGCAGCCCTCGAGGTGCCCTCCTCGCCCCCAATGCCGACGCGTTCTTCTCGACCGGCGCTCTGGAAGGCACCCTGATCGCGCAGAACCTGAACCAGGGTCTCGGCGACTTTCAGGATAGCGGCCAGTTCAACCGGCACATCTTCGGAGGCAACCTGCCCAACTCCCCGGTTCCCGAGCCCGCAAGCTTCGCGACCCTAGGTCTTGGCATCGTCGCCGTTCTTCGACGACGAAAGAAGTAGCTTCTTTCGGGGCGCAAGGCGCGTTTGTAACCCCTCCTTCTGGGGAGGGGTAATTTCCTTCCCCTTCCTAGTTGGTTCTGCCGCGCATCAGGAATCGGCCGATGATGGCGATGATGATCGCGAAGAACCCGAGGCCGAGGATGAATCGGAAGAAGCTAAACCCGCCGGGTTGGTAGTAACCGTTGTCGTAGTACGGCGCGTTGTAGTAGAACGCGGGGTGGAAGGGGACCCAGTAGTACCAGGATGGGCGCTGCCAGTAGTAGCTGTAGTCGCTCCAACCGCCGTAGTAATGGGCTGGGCGATTGTAACCGCCGTAGTAGGTGTTGTGGACCACATAGGGCGGGGCGGCGGGCGGCGTGTAGGCCGGCTGCCGACTGAACGGCGATCCCGATCTCGACTGGGTGCGGGTGCTAGTACGCGGGGCACCGAAGCTGCCGCTGCGTCCAAACGAGCCGCTGGAAGACGGTCGGCTGATGCTCGGAGAGCGACCGAAAGATCCACCACCGAACGAACGGCCGCCACCGCCTCCGCCTCGGAAGCCCCTTTGGGCAAGGGCGTCGAGCGGCAAAAGCAGGGCCAGGACGAGCGTTAGGACGACAAGAAACTTTGTTCGCAACTTCATTCCTCTCTTTAATTCGTTCAGAGAATCGTAAAGGTTTCGCTTTCGGTGGAGCCGAGACCTTTGCCCTGGAACAGGCTGATGTACGCCTGAACCACATTCTGATCGCTATCTACCTCGATCGAGAACTCTGCAACCGTCGGCGTGACCTCGATCTCTTGATACCAAATCTTGGTCTCCTCGAACGCGAAATGGGGATCGCGATTCTGGATTAGCACCGAATGGTTGGGGACCTGGATCTCGATACTGCCCGGAAAGATTCCAACCTCCTCGCCACTATCATCCGAGCGGATGATCGCCTCCATCTCGCCTCCCTTGTCCGACCCCAGCCAGTTTCGCGCCTGGCGAAACTGAAGGAAGAGACGGCTTGCGAAGATCTCTTCCCCGTTGTTGAACAAGGTGGTGGTATCCCAAGATCCTTGAGTCGAAAAGACCCACTGGTTCTGCATTGTCGAAGTTTACACGCGAGCCGATGTCCAGGCCGCTTACCGGTTAAACCCAATTGCCACATCAATGCGTGTATGTAGAAATCATATGAGAATCGGGTGCCTATCACAGGCTCAAAAAGGGCACGCGTCTTTGCCGTATACTTGCTGCATTGGGTGCGGCACTTGTCGCGCCATTTGTTTGTGAGAATCGTGTGGAGGATTGGGCCCGGAGTTGCGCAGGTCGCGGCTTCGCGCCGGTTAGATGCAACGCTGGCGTATTGAGCTGCTTGGAGGAATGGCGGTCGGGGATGGCGACGTGCGGATTGAGCACTTCGAGACCCGTCGTTCGGCATTGATCTTGGCCAAGTTGGCCCTCGCACCCAGCCGCATTTGCACGCGCGATGAGATGGCCGAATTGCTCTGGCCGGACGACTATCTGGACGCCACCCGCAATCGACTGCGTCAGGAACTGGCACGCCTGAGGCGTGTCCTCGGCGACGCTGGCGAGATATTCGAAGCTACGCGCGAATCGCTCAAGCTCAATCTCGAGGTTGCCTCCACCGACGTGCAGGAGTACGAGAGCGTGGTCCGTTCCGCGCTGCAAGTCGCCGATCCCGACGAGCGGCTTGCCCGCCTTCAGAAGGGAGTACAACTCTACAAGGGAAGCCTCTTGCCCGGCTATGCCGAAGACTGGATTGTCTCAGACCGCCAGCGACTACGAAACACTCAGCAAGAGGCAATGTTCGCGATGGCGGGCGCTCTGGCCGAACTCGGACGTTTCGACCCCGCGGTGGAAGTGGCCACGAGCGCCCTTTCTCTGGATTCCACTCGCGAGCTGGCCCACGTCGCGAGAGTTCGGATTCTGGCCGAAGCCGACCGGGTGCCGGAAGCCGTCCAGGCCTACCGCGACCTGGAGCAGATGCTCCAAGACGAGTTCGGAGTGGCCCCCTCGGCCAGTGCTCAAGAGCTTGGGAAAAAGCTTCAGGCAGGCGACTGGACCCCCGCGCGAGCAAAGCTGCAAAGGACGCCAAGGGAAGAGATCAAACCCAATGTCCCGGTTCCCATGTCTCCCATCCACGGACGAGATACGGAGGTCGAGAAGCTGTGCCAGATTCTCGACCCCACGAATCCAGCGCCGCGATTGGTCACCCTCATCGGACCAGGGGGAATCGGCAAGACTCGCCTTGGCGTCGAGATCGCCCAGCGCATGTCCCGAGCGTTCAACGGCAATGTTTGGTATGCGCCATTGGCCGACCTTTCGGCGCCGGATCGACTGATTCTTCGCATCCTGGACGACCTCGGTATCGACCATCCGGGCGACCGTGATCCGATGGACCTCCTCGTCGGTGCCTTGCCTTCCGCCCCATCGCTGCTGGTTCTGGATAACTTTGAGCAGCTTGTGGATGGCGGAGCTTGGTTCCTTAAACTGCTGTTGGAGCGTAAGGCGGGAGTACGACTGCTGGTGACATCGCGTCAGAAGTTAAACCTTGAAGGCGAACAAGAATTCTCGGTTACTCCGCTTGAACTCCCCGAAGACGATGCGATTTCACTTGGGGATGTGCCGAGCGTGTTGCTCTTCACCGAAGTCGCCAAGGGGTTCCAGCCGGACTTTACTCTCGTAGAGGAAGACGCGCCTTCCATGATCGCGTTGATGAGGCGGCTCGAAGGCATTCCCCTCGCAATCACCCTTGCTGCGGCACGCGCTCATCTGTTGACCGTCGACCAGATGCTCTCGCAGCTTGATGATCGGTTCTCCTTCCTGGTGAGCCGCCGAATAGACTTGCCCGAGCGCCACCGAGCGCTGCGCGCCACTATCGAGTGGAGTTATCGGCTGTTGGAGCCGGGCCTTCAGCAGTTTTTCCTCAAGCTATGCGTCTTTCGGGGAGGCTGGACAGTCAGTACGGCTGCCGACATCTGCAGCGACAAGAGCTCGCTTGAATACATCGAGCTTCTGCGGGCGAACTCGCTGATTGTTGTCCAGTCCGGCGGGCGCTTCCGAATGCTGGAGACGGTGCGTGAATTCGCGGAAGAAGAAATTCCGGCCGATATCCGTGCAGAAGTGTCGGGTCGCCATGCCGACTACTTCGAGGATTTCATCAAGAAGGCTAATCCTTACTTGGTTACCCAAGAACAGAGTCGGTGGTATCGCATCATCGCGGAGGAGCACGACAATCTTAGAGCCGCGATTGATTGGACCCTCGTGCACGATGCCTTCCAGTCACTTCGACTTTGCGGGCATATGTGGCGGTTTTGGACGGCGCAGGGGCATCAGACAGAGGCTCGTCAACGGTTCGAAGCGGTGTTGAAGCTACCAGTTGCTGAAACAGACGAGAGCTACGCGGCCCGCGCCAACTGTCTTTTCGGTGCCGCCCTGATGGCGCAAGACCAGTCCGAATACAAGTCTGCTGGAGAGTACTACCACCTTGCGATGGAGGCCCACAAGCAAGCGGGTAACAAGTTTGGCGTCGGCCATGTCCTTTTGAATCTTGCCGAGATGAAGGTTTGGCAAGGGCAGTATGGCGAAGCTTCCGACCTTGCTCGGGCCGCCGGAGAATCGCCCATCGTAAATTTTGCCCCGAACCAGGTGATCATCAACTGCACGCTCTCCACTGCGTGCCTCGTGAACGGCAACGGCGAAGAAGCGCTTGAGTTGTTGCGAGAGGCGGTTTCGCTGCAGTCGGAAGATGGCGACCCGTTCACGATTGCGTTCGCGTACCACCATTTGGGGGTAGCCCACTACGAGTTGGGGAATCTCGAGGGTGCAGAGGCGATGGTCCAGAAGGCTCTCGACATTTACCGAAGCGTCTACGACGTCAAGAGCATCGCCTACTCTCTGCGCATGATGAGTGTGATCGCGCTTGCGACCGGCGACATTGATGCCGCCGACGAGCACCTCAAGGAGGCAGCGCCCCTGCTTCGAAAAGTAGGTGGTCAGACCGCCTATGCCCTAAATCTCCTTGGCCGCTCCAAGGTCGCCCTTGCACGACAAGATTTGGCAACTGCGGAGACGTTCCTGCTGGACGCGATGAAGGTGGCCCGCAAGATCGACGACCCCGCGACGTTCGCGGCTTGCATTCGAAACATGGCGCGCATCCGCCTGGCCGAAGGCCACTTGACGATCGCGAAGAGCCTGCTTTTGACCTCGGAGGCGATGCGCAAGGAGCATGGCGTGGGCCTGATGCCATCCCAGCATCGGGATCTCGAAGATCTTCTGAAGCTGGTGGCCGACGTGAAGGCATGGGAGAACCCGAACCTCTCGTTCGATGCCATTTTCACCTTGGCTCAAGACGTTTCGAAATTTGTCACGCTAGCCGACTCTCCCGTAACGGCAGTGTAACGATAGGTATGTACTATCGAATTGCTCTCACGCGATGAAAGGAGATCGTGTCGGTTCGACGCCGGGATTCGGCGTCGGCCAACACGAAAAAGGTAGAGGCGTTTGAAAGGCTATTCGTTTGGCCGTTGAAAATTAGAATGCGTCAGTAGTTTGGGTGGTCGACAAAGGCGTCGGCCACCCATTCTTTTTTGCCTCCGGAGTGGGGGAGGGGGTTCGGCCCACCGACAAACCTAGTGAGATTGCGCTGGCTTAGCCGCCTTTCTTAACTCCCGCGGAGCTGCCGCAAGAGATCCAAGTGACATGCTCTCAGCGCGGATACGGGTTCTTCGGTCGCTAGGGCTCCCTCAGAATGACATTGAACTTTCGGAATGTCATCCTGGGCGAGCCTAAGCGAAAGAAGGACCCCTACCCCTTCCACCAAACCCCTCGAATGAACGAGATCACGCGGTGCAATTGTCATCCACACCCTTCGCGAGGATGGCGAATGATCGTTAGTCCCTTTAAGGGAGACGAGGCGCAAAGGTGTCCCTTTTAGGGTCAATATAGCCTCAATCAGCGCCTAAAATCTTCGATTGTTAGGCTACTTGCCAGAAATGTCACGCGCAGGTCCAAAGCCGTAACGGGACTGTAACGATAGGTTCGTAGGATCGAATTGCTCTCACGCAACGAAAGGAGACGACGTTGGTTTGACGCCGGAATACGGCGTCAGCCGACGCGAGAAAGGGAAGGGGAGAGCGAGCTGGGGTCGAGGGACAAGTGCTTTTAGGCGGCGCTTTGTTCCCGAGATCCCAGTTTGCTTTTGAGACGGGCATCCAAACTCCAATCACCCCCGCCATACGCGGCTATGAACAGAAAGATGAAGGAGTACAGCACCGCCGGCTGCCCTTGGTTTTGCACCGGCCAGTGCCCCATGGGAAAGTGATATTTCCAATAGGCGACTGCCATCTCACCCGAGAGGATGAACGCGACGGGGCGCGTGAAGATGCCGAACATGACCGCCATGCCACCTGCAAACTCAAGGACCCCACCGGGCATCGTGAGAGGATCATAAGGAGTGCCGGGAGGCATGCCTCCGAACCAGCCGAAGATCGCGAGGCCGCCGTCCTGGCAGAACATCAGGCCAGCTACCACCCTGAGAAGGGTGGCGGCTCACTCTTGAACCACCAACAGGTATGCCTCGAGTTGGTCGAATGTCCCGCTGAATCCGCCCTGCATCGACTTTTGGCCGTTGTTGAAGGATGCGATTTCGGCGGCGTTGGCTCTTAGCGGAGTCGCGGTGGTGGTCACCGTCGTCTTTCCGTTCTCCTCGGTGAGCCGAACCGTGCTCAGCATCTCGAGCGGCCAATTTGGATCCATCGGGTGGCGAACAAGGTTGCCGAGCTCGTCGGTGAACGAGACGATTGCCTCGTAGGATTCGCCGGGCACGATCTCGCCATAGACGAACTTGCCCCACATCGCGTGACCGGAGGGAGCGGTCATCGAGTAGAGGAACGTGCCTCCGGTTCGAAATTCAAACTTAGAGATCCCAAGTGCCATTCCCTTCGGGCCCCACCAGAGCGCGAGGCGATCTTGCTCCGAATGAGCCTTCCAAACGAGGTCGCGTGGTGCATTGAACGTGCGCGCGATGACGAACTCTTCGATGGCCGTCATGCCTGCACGTACTCCCCGAGATTGTCGACCGTCATGTTCCAACCCTGGTCCATGCCGGCTAGATACATTTCGGCGGTTGGGTCGAAGATCTGGGTGACTTCGGCATCAACGCGAAGATCCGTTTTGCCGTCGTTGTCCGCAAAGGTCACCGTGTTGAGGGTTTCGAATAGCGGCTTGCCCGCTTCATCGACCGGTTGAGCTCTAAATGTGATCATCTCGTTCTCGATGATTTCCCCATAAGTGCCATTCATCCAATGTTCACTGCCCTCTGGCGATCTCATGCACAGTCGAATAGTTCCACCCGGGCGAAAATCTAGTTCGCAGGTCGGAATGGTAAAGGCACCGGGTCCAAACCACTTGGAGAACGCTTCCGGAGTCGACCATGCGGCGAACACCTTGGCCCTTGGTGCGTTGAAGGTTCGATCGATGACCACCGGGGCGGTCGTGTTGTTTGTCTGATTCATCTTAGTTTTCCTGGTCCTGAATCTCCTTCAGGTATTCCGCGAGCCGGTCAAAGCTCGCGTCGTAGAACCGGCGGTAGTCCTCCACCCAGTTCGCAATTCCCTTCATCGGCCCCGCATTTAACTTGCAGGGTCGCCACTGAGCCTCCCGCCCCCTCGTGATCAATCCCGCGTGCTCTAGCACTTTCAAATGCTTGGATATGCCGGGAAGAGTCATCTCGAACGGTCTCGCCAATTCGGTCACCGACGTCTCGCCAGAAGCGAGTCGCGCCAGAATCGCCCGCCGAGTCGGATCGGCGAGGGCGGCGAATGTGAGGCTGAGCTGGTCGTGTTCCATTTCTGTTTAACCGAGTGGTTAATTAACTGATTGGTATAATACATCAGAAAAGGCATGTCAAGACAAATCGTTGAAAATCTGATTTGTGGCGCTCCCTTGGCGGAGCCTAGGGCTGCGGGAATTTCGGCGGGGTGTAAACCCAGTAGCCCGCTTGAATCTCATCGGTTGGCGGGATCTCGGTGGTGCTCTTGCCCGTTCGTTGATCGGTCCAAACGCCCTTGGTACCGTCGTTCTTGATCGCGTCGTCCTGCTGCTTCTCTTGACCCAATCGGTCGGCCTTCTGGTTAATCGTCTCGAAAGGCCGGTATTTGGTGAAGACTTGGATGAAAAGGAAGATTGCGATCGCGATGCCGAACACGACGACGATCCAGGGAGCTTTCCGCTTTTGCGGCATGCCGAAGTTCGCCCCGCAATTCGGGCAGAAGTTGACCTGCCCCATTATCTGCGCCCCGCAGCGCGGGCAGAACCACATGGGATCAGTCTATCTCTTCTTTGGGCGGCGCGGAACGGGCTCGGTTTATGAGTGAGCCTTCGGCTCAACTTCGGCGATTTTCATTTTGTATTTGGCGACCTTGATGTCCCAAACCCCCTCGCAAGTCTTGAGTGCGCCCGACTTGAGATCGGACACGCTGGTCATCTCCATCGTCCCGGCGCTCTGGCCCGAGACGTTCATCTCGATGCTCAGCTTGCTCGTGACTGTCCCCTTGGCTGAATCGAAACTGACGATCTTGGATTTGCCGTGGAATGTCTCCTGCTCGCTCTTTTCCTTCCAAACCGACTTATAGTCGATCGCGGACTCGTCCCCAACCGAGACCGCCTTGTCCGGTGTGTAGCCAAAGAGGGAGAGCATCACGAACAGATAGTTGTTTCCGTCCATCGAAAGGCCCTCAGGCAAGTTGTGCGAAGTGACCTTGCCCACGAGAGTCTCTGGAACGGGACCGGCGCTGCCCTGGCTTGCCGTGTGGCTAGTCGACTCAAATCGCACGAACGTCGTTTTCCCGTCCGGACTGATTTTGGTGACCGTCGTCTTGATGCCTTCCTTCAATGAGAGCGCCATCACGTCGAGATCCCAAGTCATCGAATAGTTGTGGACCTCTCCCGCTTTGAACACCCTGGCGAAGTTCACCGGGTCTGACGCTGCAACGGACGCGAGGGCAAGGCCGAGTGCCAGCAGACGAAAGACCATGGCCGATTATCGCACAGGCGATCTACTGCGGCTCGATCAGGATGAGGACTCGCAAATCGATCATCGCATGGAGGACTATGGCGGGCCAAAGCGACTGGAAGCCAAGCACCAAAATCACGAACAGGAACCCCATGACTACGGTCGACAAAGCGCCCTTGACTCCTTGATACATGTGGCCCGCGCCGAAAAGAATGACCGAGGCAAGGGCGGCTGCAGCGAGGGGCAAATCATACGGTGCTCGTCGAAAGTAGTCCACGACAAACCCTCGAAACAGATACTCCTCGCACACTCCGGCCGTGATGCAGACCAGTGCGAAGGTCCAGCGCTCTAGCCAACTTTGAGGAAGCATGAAGCTGAGGGATTCGAACGCGAGAGTGGTCTTCTTTCGCAATTCGGGCATGCGCCAGATCTTGTATGCGGGCTGCAACACGATATAGAGCATTCCGGCCGAAACGAGCAAAGCTGAGGGTAGCCACCAATTCAGTCCGGAAGCGGACCGCCAATACGGGTCCCATGGGATCCGAAAGTGAATCCACAAGCACCCTCCGGCGGCCATCGCGATGGTTGAGCCATAGCTGCGTATTCGTCGATGGGGGCTCGTTGAAGCCTTAAGGCGCCGTGTTGAAATGGGGTCCAAAAGGATGGCAAACAAGAGAACCAAAATGACGAAATGAGACTCCATAAGATGAATATACGCCATATATGCTCCATATGGAGCATGATAGGATCATGTCTACCCCAGATACGGAAAAGCTATCGATCAACCTCAGCGTTGTGGACTTGGGGCAAATCGATCTCCTCGTAGAGCAAGGGTTCTATTCGAACCGAACGGATTTCATTCGTACCGCTGCACGCAATCTGCTCCAGGTTCATGCGCCGGTAGTGCAGGAGCACGTCAAGCGGCACCTCATGGGATTGGGCGTGATGGTTTACAACCGCAAGTCCCTCGAGCGGCTTGAGAAGGAAGGGAAGATGGTGACCATTCGCATGGTGGGTGTCGTTACAATCTCAGACGACGTGACGCCGGAGCTCGCTACGGCGACGATCGAGTCGATCAAGGTTCTCGGGGCACTCCGGGCTAGTCCGGCGGTGAAGAAAGTTTTGGAGGCGGTGACCAGCGAAGACTAGTCGGCCAATAAGAAGGCGACCTCGGTCTCCCACTTACTCTCATCGGGCTCGGTTGCAGGGTTGCTGAGGTACCGCTCAATCCGGGCGCCCCACTTCTCGCCACTTCCCATCTGGGATTGGTCCAGTTTCAGCCCCTCTTCGCCGCACCACTCTCCAAGGCGCATGTGGGCGTTGAAGAGCTGATCGAACGAGCCGGTAAGGGTCAGCGTCGCGTACCGGCCGGCGGGAAGAGTGTCCGGCTTGACTCTCTCATCGCCAGCATGTCGCTCAGCGATCGGCATGCCAACCTCGTAGTCCATTCGATCGTCTCCAAAGCCCCAATAGCGAATGATTGGGGGACCGGCTAGCGTAAGCCCCTGGGACCCAAGCCACTGAAACAACTCGGGAAATAGGGGCCCCACCGTATTTGATATCTCGGCTCGAGGGGTTTGCATCCGGATTCCCACGTAGTTCTGCAGCGCTCGTTCTTCAGTTTTTGGTTCGCTAATCATTTGTAGTTCTTCTGGAGCGCATAGGCAATCTCCACCTTCCACTTATTCATGTCCGGCTCTTTTGCTGGATCGGTTTGGTAATACTCGACTCGCCCGCTCCAGGTGTTGCCTTTCACCGCGAATTTGAGCCCTTTCTTGGCTGCCCAGTCTTGAAGGTCGCCGTTTGCTTGAATCATCGTGGACAAACCGGTGTGGACGACGGTTACATAGCGTCCAGCGGGCATGTTGCTGCAGATCACTCGCTTGTCGCCCTTCGCTTTGTGATCCAGGTTAAAGCCGACTTCAATTTGGAGACTACGCTCCATGTCGATCACCCGATAACGAATAAGACTATCGCCAACCTTCAATTTGTGAGCTTTACACCATGCCTCAGCCTCCATGGCAAGCTTGGGTATTGATGGGCCCAATTCGTCGATCTTCACCGTTTCGGCGATCGCCGCATAGTATTGGGCGCGTTTGAATTCGATCTTCGGCTCTTCTTTTGCTTGGCCGAGTACGGTTGCGATGGCGAGTGCTGCGATCACGCGGCGCCCTCTTTTCTGATGTTTTGCATCGTCGTTGATCTCCTAGTACTGGTCATGGCGCTTCATCCACTCCATATTCCCACCCTCTTCGTTTCGGCCCATGGGCGTCATGTCGAGCAGGTTATAGGCATTGATCAGGATGTCGCCGCCGCGTTCATAGCTGGAGTAGGTGCGATAAATGTCGCCGTTCTCATCCTTGTAGAACACGGTGCTGCCTGGCTGATCTTCGCTTCGTAGGGGTTGGACTTTGAAGTTGAAATAGACGGGCCCCTTGTCGAGATCCTCTCTGCGGAAGGAGGCGCCGAAATCGTAAGGGAAGTCGCCATCGGAGCCTGAGGACACCCACGGAAACTGCCAATCCATGCGTTTGGCGTAAGCCTGCAGTTTCTCAAGCGGTGCGCGAGATGCGACGACGAGAGTTACGTCGTGGTGGACGAGGTGGGGAAGGGCACCATCGAAGTGGTCGCTGATGAAGGAGCAGCCATCGCATCCTTCATCCCAGGTTGGGTTGAACATGAAGTGATACACGATGAGCTGGCTGTTGTTGCCAAACAGATCGGCCAGCGACTTCTTGCCCTCAGGAGTATCAAACTCGTAGTGCTTGGTGACTTTCACCCAAGGGAGTTCGCGTCTCTTCGCGCTTAGTTGGTCGCGGAGTTTGGTGAACTCCTTTTCCTTGACGAGGAAATCTTCGCTGGCTTTCAGCCACTCTTCTTGCGAGACAACGTGGTGTTTCATGGTTTCACTTCCTTCGGAAATGGCTTGCCGAACACGAGTTCGACATAGTTGCGGCAATGCCCGACGCTTGCGACAATAACTTGGCGGGTGGGCTGAGTCTTCGAAACGAGCAAGCACCCTTGGACCATGCTGATCATAAAGAGGCTGAGGTCGTCCACATTGAAATCGATCTTGGGCGGACTGGCTTCCTTCGCATCGCGAAGCAGCTTTCGCGTGATGCGAAGCCAGCCTTCGAAGTGTCCGTCAGCGAGATCGCAGAAGTTTCGGTGCGAAAGGGCCATCTCTTGGGCGATGGTCCCGACCAGGCAACCGGTCTCCGGGCTCCCAATGTACGCCTTGATCATGATGTCGAACAGCTTTCCTAGCCTTGTATATGGATCTGGGATCTCATCGAGCTTCGCCTCCTCGATAAACGCTTCCCAACCTCCATACCAAGCATCCATCGCCGCCTTGGCGATCTCTTCCTTGTTCGAGAAGTAGTGAAAGAAGCTCCCCTTGGTGACGCCGGCCTCGGCGCAGACCTGGTCGACCGTCGTCGCCGAATAGCCGCCTTTGAGCATCAGCCAGACGGCCGCTTCGATCAGGCGTTGCTTGCGATCCGGGGTCTTAGGAGGGGCTTCCGTCTCTGACATACCAACTGGTCGGTATTGTAGCACCGATCAGGGCACAGGGCACAGGGCACAGGGCACAGGGCGCAGGGATGAGGCGGGTCGATAGATTCATGTGGGACTGCGCGGGCCTGACCGCGCTTTTCACGACCGCGGAGCGGTCTCCGGTGAAAACCGCCGTCATCGAGAGTCCCTCGGCGGTGAGTCCTCGCAACGGAAAATGGCCAACGAAAAAACGGAACCTGATATCCTAACCACAGAACTATGCCGATCCACGCACTGCTCCTTCTTTTGGCTTCCACGACCCAGGCCCCTCCCGTCGATTTCACCAAGTACGCGCCGTACACGAAGACCTCCGACGTCGGCGACTACATCATCGCGCCTGCCTACTCGAATGCTCCTGAGCTGACGGTGCGGGCGGATGTGCCGCAGGGTCGGGTGTTCCACTTTGTGATGGATTCGGCAGACAGCAAGCTGTACCCCGGCATCGCGAAGGACCGCCCCGGTCAGCTGGTGCCTTACCAGCGACGAGTGAGCGTGTACGTGCCGAAGCAGTATGTGAACGGCGATCCGGCACCCTTCTTCATCACCCAGGACAGCATGGGGAAGGGCATCATTCCGACGATCCTCGACAACATGATTGCCGACAAGCGGCTGCCCGTGATGGTGGCGATCATGATCGACTCGGGTGGTGGCGACTCATTCGGGAGTGAGCGTGGATTGGAGTACGACACGATGTCGGGCAAGTATGCCGAGTTCGTGGAGACCGAGGTCTTGCCGCGGATCAACAAGGACTACCACGTCACCTTCAGCAAGAATCCCGATGCCCGGATGACGATGGGCGGCAGCTCGGGCGGAGCTTGTGCGCTCTCGATGGCTTGGTATCACCCGGATCTGTATCATCGAGTCCTCAGCTACTCCGGCACTTTTGTAGACCAGATGTCGCCGCCCAAAGAGAAAACCCCTCACGGTGCCTGGGAATATCACGAGCACCTCATCCCAATGAACAAGCGAAAGCCGCTACGCATTTGGATGGAGGTTGGCGAGCGAGATTTGCGCTGGAACGACGGCGAGTCGACCCTTCACAACTGGGTGATGGCGAACGAGCGAACGGCCGCGGTGCTGAAGGCGAAGAAGTATCCCTACCAGTTCGTCTTCGCTCACGAGGCAAACCACGTGGATTGGCGAGTGCTGCAGCAGACTTTGCCCCAGGCGTTGGAATGGGTTTGGAAGGGTTATCCGATCAAATAGGCTGAGTCCTTCCGGGGCTTAGACATCATCCAATGTTGAAGCTGTAAGATATCAGAGCCCTGCGAAAAGGACCGAATGAGTCCCCTCCCCTTGGGGAGGAATAGGGTGGGGCTCCGAAATCCATTGACATGAATACCGCCGGGCCCGAGCTCACTGACTCCATCCGCGTGCGCTTACTCGGCGTGCCGAGCGTGGTCGTCGAAGGCAAGACGGTCACTTCGTTCCGTTCGAACCGCGTGCCCGCACTTCTTGGTCTGCTTGCCTCCCGGCCCGGCCCGTGGCAGCGAGATGTAGTGGCCGCCGCTCTGTGGCCAGACCATATGCATGCCGAGTCCCGGCACAACTTGCGCCAAACCCTTCTTTACACTCGCCAACTCTTGGGGGAGAATGCGATCGTGGGGGACCGACAAACCGTCGAACTCTCGCTCGACCTAAAAACCGACTTGCATATCCTCTTGAGGGTGACCGACTCCTTGCAGCCTCCTCAGGATGCAATTATAAACGCCGAGGCGGCGATCGATGCGTACCGTGGAGAGTTCTTGGCGGGGATGGATGGTGACTGGATCTATGGAGTGCGCTCTCATTGCGCACGGGCATTTGTCGGTGCCCTACTGCGCATCGCTGACGATTGCTTGGAATCGAGCCCCGCCAAGTCCCTTGAATATGCCCAAAGAGCAGTCGAGGCCGAGCCTTACATGGATGGAGCCCGGCTTCGCAAAATCAACGCCTTGCGGGCATTGGGTGAGGTTGCGGCAGCCCATCGCGAGTACGCTGGCTTCCGCCAACTGCTCACGACCGAGCTAGGCATCGATCCTTCCCACATCGTTTCGGAAGCGCTCGTCAAAAGACCGTCGGCGGAACCGATCGCAAAGGCGGCGTCGACAACCGAGCCAACCGAGATCGACTTTCTATTGGCAAGGGATCGACCCTTTGAGGCCTTAGATTTGGCGGTTGCTCTGGTGCCTTACTGGATCGAAAAGGGGCTGATCGATGAAGCGGTCGGGGTAATGAGGCGCGCGTTGGAGGCAAACCCAGACCAAAGTCTTGGCGCTCATCAACGGGGTCTGGTTTCGCTTGCCCAGCTTCTCGCGGACCAAGGCAAGCTTTTTGAAGCCAAGGAAAGCCTCACTGAAGCAATTCCCCGTTTGACTAACGTTTCGGCCACCGTTAAGGGGCTCTTATTGCTTGCCCGGATTAACACCAGCGCCTTTCGAGCCAGAGTCGCGGAACAACTCGCCAACAAGGCATTGGAGTTGGCGATTCAAGCAGAGCTTGTGGAAGAGAGAATCGAAGCAAGCCGTACCGCCGTGGACATTGCTTTCCAGCTCGAGAACATGGAAGCCGCCGAAAAGATGGCTGACGAAACCGTCGAAATTGCGCGAAGGGTTGGCGATTGGCGAAGCTATTCCGTCGTCGTCACCCTTGCTGCAATTATTCGGTTTCGTTCGGGACGCGAGGAAGAAGCCCTTCGAATGGCAAATGAGGCCTTGGTCGAGCTATCGATGCGAGGTTCTGTGCGAGCATCGTTCACTCGCGTTCGACTCAACCGTTTGCTGGAAGAGATGGGCGATGCGGTTACTGCAGAGGCGGGATATCGAAGGGGTATCGAAGAGGCTAGGCAATACCGCGACTCGTTCGGTCTGGCCGTAAGTCTCACGTATCTTGGTGACCTGCTCACCGTGCAAGATCGACTTGATGAGGCGCTCAAAGTACACGCCGAAGCCCTTCAAATCCGGCATGAAACCGGCGAGCAACTTGGAGAAGCCACGTCCCTTCGAGGATTGGGCAGGATTTATTTGAAGCGCCGACAATTTGTAGAGGCGAGAGAGGCGCTCCGAGATAGTTCCCGGCTCTATCTTCTGTGTGACGCCCTTCCCGGGCACGCCAGCGTGCTTCTGGAATTGGCCCGGGTTTCCCAAGCCACCCACGACTTTCCGCTGGCCCAGAGAATTGCCGAAAGGGCGCAGGAAATTCTTCGGGGTATGAGCTTGCACTCGCGCCTAACGATTGGCCCTCGAAGCAGTTCGATCCTCGACGAGGTCGATGCTCTAGTCGAAGAGCTTGCGACTTAGGACCCCAAGTAAAAATACGTGTTTGCACGTTTCAATGGTTGATGACGATTTGATGACGCAACGATGACGGAGTGCTGACCGGGCATCGAGAAGATGGAAGAGCAAAGGGAGAAATACCTGCTCCCAAAGGAACCTTTTATGCTTAATCGAAATCTTCTCATCGCCCTCCTCGTGGGCGCGGCTACGGCAGCCCATGCGGATTGGGACGTCGCTTCTGACTTCAGCTACACGGACAACCCCAACGGAACCTGGAACTACGGCACCTACCAGGACGACGGCACATTTGTGGCCAATACGGTGCAGGGCAACTTCTTCGGATTTGCCGATGGTTGGATTGGCTTTGGTGGTGCGGGCCGTCCGTTCGTGGGTATGAATGACACCGGTGACGCCTATGGCTCACATCTCGGACAAGTCATTCTTCACGCGGACTATCCTGGAAGTAACCACAACTATGCCGGCGTCCACTGGATTTCTCCGATCAGCGGAACGGTCCACGTTAAGGGGACCTTTTATGAGGGCGACTCAAACTCCATCGATGCGTTCGTTTCGATCAATCGTTCCTCCTACATCGCCACTGCGATCGATCAGTTCGCTGACTTCAATTTCGAGTTCGATCAGGCGGTTAACGCAGGCGACTTCCTAGACTTTTTCATCGGACCAAATTCGTCCGGCGAACCTAGTGCCACAACTACTCCGTTTGACCTTCACATTTCGAACAGCGCAGTTCCCGAGCCAGCGAGCATGAGCGCCCTCGGCTTTGGAGCCCTGGTTCTCATTCGGCGTCGCAAAAGGGCCTAAAAATCCTGACTCCGAAACAGCCAGAGGCGCTTCCTGTTTACAGGAAGCGCCTCTTTGCTGAGACCGATAAATGACTGAGGTCTTACTTGCGCTTGCGTCGAACCAGGCCAACAAGGCCAAGTCCGAAGACTGCGTAGGACGCAGGCTCAGGAACTGCCGCCAGAGTTCCAGAGAACTCGGTGAGCGACGACGTGTGAAGATTCGGGTGGAAGTTCGCCGAGATGACGCCGCTACCTACGAGGCCAGCAAAAACGCCCGCGCCGCCGGTCGTATTCCAGATGCCATGGGCAGCCTGGGTGAACGAGAATCCGTCAGTCGGAGTGTCTTGGGTAAACGTGAAGGTGAACGGAAGGGTGTCCACACCATTGGTGTAGGCGCCAGATCCGGTGTAAATGCCCGTTCGAGCGAACGAGTAGCTAAGCGAAGTCAAGGCGGGAATCGCAATGTCGGTGTCTTGGAAGACAACGGTTTCGGTGACGAAAGCGGTGGGCACGGTCAGCGTGTAGTTGCCGTGCGACTGCAGATCGATCTCGAGTGCATGAGCGGCAACGGCGCCGACCAAAAGCATCGCGATCGATGAAATTCGAATAATAGATCTCATAGGTTCTCTCTTTTCCGATCAAGTCGGCACGCGCCACACCTGATCTGTATAGAAATTAGCCTAAGACTTATGCCTTAGCTCCGTGTTTGGGATAGATCAGAGAGTTGTACGGGGGCAAAAACGGTAGTGTTGCCTGCGACCTTCTTGGGATAAGCTCCGATGCCGTGCTGTACCACTTTAGCGACCGAGAAGACATCGATCGTTTCGTTCCCCGAGCGCCTCTGCGGCACCCCCATCAAGAACCTCTCGTGTACGCAATGGAGGAGCGCTTTGCCCCCCTGTACTACTTCCCCCGCAATTGCCCCCGGATTGGTCTTTGGGTGGTCGACGGGACGTCGAATGAAGAGAGGGAGTCATTTGGAGGCGCACATATGCGGTTCTATATCGACTCTCGCTTTGAGAAATCGTGGCGCGAAGAGAGCTTGTTTCGCTATCGGTTCGATCCCGCTGATGGATTCGTTTGTAACAACGACTATGGGGATTGGGTGAGTCGGAATACCGTGGTGCCGATGGAGGTTTTCGAGTTGATCGATCTGCCCGCGGAGGCGGAGAAGGCGAGGTGCGAGGTGAGCGTGGTTCCGTCGCTCTCCGTATTCGCCGCGAACTACTACGACTTCGAGCAGGCCGTCTTCACGACCACCTTGCACATCTCGATGGTCCGCATTGGGCTCCTACCCGACTGGCCTGGTTCGCCGGGGAATCCGCCGACGACGTGACCTCTCCATACAACCCTACAACTTGACACTAGCCGTGCCTCGTATGTCGCGAGACGAAGACCCGACTGCGATCTCGTACTGACCCGGCTCGACAACCCAATCATGCTTCTCAACTGAGTAGTAAGCAAACGCCGAGCGGGGAAGGGTGACCGTGACTTCCTGGCTCGCGCCCGCCCCGAGTGCAATCTTCGCGTAGCCCTTCAACTCCTGCATCGCGCGAGGGACTGAAGATGCTTTCGCCCGAATATAGATTTGGGCAGTCTCCTTGCCTGCACGAGAGCCAGCGTTCTTGAGCTTGAACCGCACCTTTACCGAATCCTTCGCCGCCGATGCCTGAACGTCGGAGTAGGCAAAGATGGTGTAGGACAGACCGTAGCCGAACGGGAAGAGCGGGGCGACGTTTTTGGTGTCGAACCACCGGTAGCCAACGAGGATGCCGTCGTCATACTTCAGCACGCCGCTCTTAGGCGGGTAGTTGCCGAGAGCATGCGCCGACGAATCGGCGAGGGTGACGGGGAAGCTAACGGGAAGCTTTCCGCTTGGGTTTACATCGCCAAAGAGGATCGAAGCGAGGGCTTCGCCAGTACGGCTCCCGCCGTACCACGCCTCAAGCACCGCATGGGCGTTGGCGATCCAAGGCATCTCGATCGCGGTGCCGTTCACCAAAGTGACAACCGTCTTAGGATTTGCCGCCAGGACACTGGCGGTGAGCGCTTCTTCGTCGCCATACATCTTGAGGCTGGGCTTGTCGTGGGCTTCGCCGTCCCACTGGTGGTTGGTGCCCACCACGAGGATCGTTTGGTCAGCCGACTTTGCCGCCAGAGCAGCCCTCTGAATGAGTGCCTCGACTCCGCCTGGCGTCTTGGCCCAGATGAGGCGACACTCGGAACTGACCGAGTGGTGCCGATAGTTGACTGAGATCGTCACTGGCTTCCCAGCGGTCAGTTCAATCGGCTTGATCGCCCGTACGCTCGGGTGTTCTCCCCAGCCGTCTGAGTTGTCGACAAAAAGCTTGCCATCGACGATGAGTGAGCCGCCATCGTCGTTCTTGAGTCCCAAGAAGTAGGAGCCGGATTCGGTGGGAGTGAGAGTGCCCGTCCAACGAACGTTGTATCCCGCCGCAGGGATTTTGTCAGCCGGCGAGGCAGTGCCCCAAGCGAAGTCGATACTGGGGTCGATTCGCTCGACGGGGTCGCTCCCCCTTACCGAATAACGAGCGGTGAGGCCCGGCTTGCCATCGGGAGTTTGCAAAACGGAAGCGGGAACTGCGGAAACTTCGTCTTCATTAGGCTCGGAGCCGTAGATGTGGGTGACGGTGACTCCTGCACCCAAATAATTCTTGATGCCCTGCAATGGCGTGGTTTCGTCGGCTGCGTTGACCATCGCGCTGCCCCCACCATTGCTCATCCTTCGATCCGCATCCGGGCCGATGACGAGTAACGATTTCAGCTTGCCCTTCTTCAAGGGGAGGATCCCGGAATCATTCTTCAGGAGAACCATCGCCTCTTCGGTAACCTGACGAGCGACCTCCATGTGGGCAGGGCTGCCGACCTTCGGGATGCGTTTCGGCTTCTTGGCATCTAGCGCGAGCATCACTCGAAGGAAGCGACGGACTTTGTCATCCACCACCGTCTCGGGGATTCGGCCTTCACGAACCGCGTCGCCGAGCGGCTTGGCGAATCGATTATTCGGCCCGCCCGGCATCTCGAGGTCCATGCCGCTCATCGCGGATGGGATCGTCGAGTGGACCGCGCCCCAGTCGGACATCACGTACCCCTCAAAGCCCCACTCCTTCTTCAAGACTTGATTCTGCAGCCAGTCATTCTCGCTCGAATAGTGGCCGTTGACCTTGTTATAGGCCGCCATGATCGTGGCTACCTTCGCATCCTTAACCGCGCCCTCGAAGGCGGGCAGATAGATCTCGCGTAACGTGCGCTCGTCAATTTGGGCATCGACCGAGTCGCGCTGCATTTCGATGCTGTTGGCGGCGAAGTGCTTCACGCAGGCCGCGACGCCGCGGCTCTGAACGCCCTTGATATAGGCGACCGCCGTCTGCCGCGCCAGATAGGGATCTTCTCCGTAGTATTCGAATGATCGACCGCCGATCGGGGTGCGGACGATATTCACACCCGGCCCTAAGATGACCGCGTTGCCCCTTGCGAGAGTCTCTTCGCCGATGGAGATTCCGACCCGGTTGATGAGGTCCGGGTTAAAGGTCGCGGCCATCGAGACGCCGGTGGTGAAGCATGTTGCTGGCTCGTTCCACGGGTAGCGCACGCCGCTCGGTCCATCCGAGAATTTGTATGACGGGATTCCAAGTCGCTCGATCGGCGCGGTGTCGAATCCACCTCGTCCGTGGCACAAGGAGACTTTTTCGTCCAGGGTCATCTGCTTGATCAAGTCTTCGACTCGTTGGTCGAAGGTAAATCGAGACCCGGCCAGCAACAGCGCCGCAAGGAGAACCATGGTTGAGACGGTACCTGCTAGAGTTTGCCGAGATTCAAGAGAACGAAATTCGTGTCACCGTTCTTGGGGCTAGCGATTGAAGCGCCCTCTGCACGAAGGGACGGGAAATTCTCAATGATTCTCTCCGTGCTGTGGCCAGCCGCCAAGTTATCGACGACGGTCTCCAGCGGCACCCGAGTCCCCGTGAAACACGGTTCGCCGCCGACTACGTCTGGATCGGAAGAAACGAGATTCTTTAGGCTTTGAGGAATTATCATGGGGCTGCCCTGCTATCTATCTTAATGGACGCCATTTGAAGCCGCGCGCCACACTGCTGTAGACCTATGCCCAATATGATAAGACCGGCCACTCTAGACGACATCGCCCAAATTGCCTCGGTGTTTATCGAGGCACGGACGAAGTGTTTGGCTTTCCTCAACTGGGACTACGATCACGCCGTGATGTGCGAGGTGATGCCGAAGAAGATGGCCGGGAACCAGACGCTTGTCACAGAATCCGAGGGCCAGGTGGTTGGATTCATCATCTTTAATCCGACCGAGATCGAGGATCTCTATGTGTGCCCCGACTTCCATGGGCAGGGGATCGGTCATCGGCTGCTACTAAGCGCCCTCCAAGACGCTGGCGACGAAGTGAGGCTGTGGGTCTTCCAAGAGAATCGCCAAGCGCGGGCCTTCTACGAACGGAACGGATTTGAGATGGAATTCGAAACGGATGGGCAGGACAATATGGAGAAGGCGCCCGATGCTCGTTACCTGTATCGTCGAAAGTAGCCAGATCGGTCAACTGAAAAAGGGCGGAGTCGGGCAAACATAGAACTCGATGAGAGCGGAAACGCGCAACGAATATCGAGAGCGGATTGAGGCGGCAGTGCGGTTTGTGCTGTCCCGCCTGGACAATCCGCCTTCGCCGGTAGAGATCGCCGATCACGCCGGATTTTCGAGGTTTCACTTCGGCCGGGTGTTTTCCCTCGCGGTGGGCGAGCCGCTCTCAGAATTCGTTCGTCGGCTGCGAATGGAGCGGGCGGCTTGGAAGTTGGAGAACACCGCCGACGGCGTGCTCGAACTGGCGATCGAGGCAGGCTACGAGTCGGCGGAGGGCTTTTCGCGGGCCTTCCGCGCGGTGTTCCTCATCTCGCCTTCGGAGTACCGAAACGAGCCAAGCCGCCACCAAGTTTCCAGCCCAAGCGAAGTCCACTGGTGCCCAAATGGGCGCGAACGGACTCCGCTTCTACTCCTCGAAGGAGAAACTTCAATGGAAGCAAGAATTGAAAAGGTCGACCCCCGAACGGTGGTCGCGTTGCGTCATGTCGGCCCCTACTACTTGATCGGAGAGAAGTTCGGTCAGGTGGCTGGATGGGGCGCTCGTCATCAAGTGCCTTACGGCGAAGCGATCGGGATTTGGTATGACAACCCGGAAGTGGTGCCCGCTGCGGAACTCCGCTCGGACGCCTGTTTGACCGTCCCTGATGGTTTCGCCCTGCCACCGGATGATCTGGAACTGAGGATCACGAAGGTGGAAGGGGGTGAATACGCGGTAGCAACCCACATGGGCAGCTACGAGGGATTGGGTGATGCCTGGGCTCGATTCTACGGTCAGGCGATTCCTGCGCTGGGACGAGAGTTGGCGGAGACGCCCTCGTTCGAAATGTATATGAACGACTGCAGCAAGGTGCCCATCGAAGAGGTTCGAACCGACCTGTTTGTGCGATTGAAGTAGGGATCGCTATACTGGGCGTATGCCCGCCTGCCAGCTCTTAATAGCCTCAGAAGGGACCTGGAAGGGGAGTTCCAAACTGCGCCTCGTCTATCAGCCTGGAGGCGAGACGATCACAGAGTCGAGCTCGACCTTGTCGGTCGAGCTCGACAAGACCAGATCATTCTCCCAGATTCACTACGATTGGGAGTATGAGGGCGAAGCCCACCACGGTCGATTTCTCATCGCCTGCAATGACCAGCGCGGGGAAGTGACTGCGGGTTGGGTGGACACCTGGCACCAGTCGTTTTCAGTCATGCACCTAAAGGGAACGATTTCCGAAAAGGGGCACCTGAACTTCTTAGGAAGTTATCAGGTGGACGACCATCCGGATTGGAGCTGGCGAATTGAGCTTGACTCGCACCGAGGCGGACTGCGGATACGAATGTACAACGTCTCGCCAGATGGCGGGGAGGAGTTGGCGGTCGAGGGCCACTACCAGCGGTAGCCGCCTCCGGCTCCCCTCGCCCCTCCGGGGGAGAGGGGTTGGGGGTGAGGGGCGGTCGCCGACCGTCTGTTAGACAAATCCCACGCGAAGCGTGTAACCGTTGCCTACGTGCGACGCAGCAGCCTCGGACCGACAGATTGGCGTCGGGCATAGCCGACGGCTACACGCTACGCGTGGAATTCTTTGTGAATCTTTGGTGGGCGACCCCTCACCCCTGCCCCTCTCCCCCGGAGGGGCGAGGGGTTCTGAATCCGGCCAGAGGCTAGATCGCGAGTTCAGTCTCGGCATCGAAGATGTGGATGCGGTCGAGGTTGATCGTGAATTTTGCTTCCTGACCTTCCTTGATGCGCGTCTCGTTATCGATGGTGGCGATGAGGCTGTGCTTGCCGATACCGATGTAGGCAACGTACTCGTGGCCGAGCGGCTCAAGGACGTCGACTTTGGCCATGATCGAGTTCTCCACGGTCGAGGTCACGTTCGACGCAAGGTTCGAGTCGAAGATCTCCTCGGGGCGAATGCCGAGGATTACGTCCTTACCTGCCATGCTGGCGGCGGCATGGCCGGCACCGAGAGGCAGCTTGAACTCGTCGACATCGACGAATGCCTTGCCGCCTTCAACCGAGATCTTGCCCGGAACGAAGTTCATGGGAGGCGATCCGATAAAGCTGGCCACAAACTTGTTGACCGGGTGGGCATACACCTTTTCCGGCTCATCGCACTGCTGCAACAGGCCGTCTCGCATGATCGCCATGCGCTGGCCCATCGTCATTGCCTCGACCTGGTCGTGGGTGACGTAGATCGTGGTGATGCCGAGTTGGCGGTGAAGGCGAATGAGTTCGGCTCGGGTCTGAACGCGAAGCTTGGCGTCCAAGTTCGAGAGCGGCTCGTCCATTAAAAAGACTTTCGGCTTTCGGACGATGGCTCGGGCGAGCGCAACGCGCTGCCTCTGACCGCCGGAGAGCTCTTTCGGACGTCGGTGAAGATACTTCTCGATGTCCAGCATTCGAGCGACCTCGCGGACACGAGTGTCGATGTCCTGCTTGATGCTCTTGGCCTCGCCCATATGGGAGACCTGCCAGAAAAAGCCTTTCAGCTCTCGGAGCCGCAGACCGAACGCGATGTTGTCATACACGTTCATGTGCGGATAGAGGGCGTAGTTCTGGAAGACCATCGCGATGTCGCGATCTTTCGGCGGGACATCGTTGACTCGGACTTCGCCGATCATGATGTCGCCGTCGGTGGCTTCTTCCAGCCCGGCTACCATTCGGAGTGCGGTGGTTTTGCCGCAGCCCGAGGGTCCAACGAGGACCATAAATTCTTTGTCTTTGATCTCCAAGTTAAGGTTGTCTACTGCCTTGACGTCCTTACCGAAAACCTTTGTGATGTTTTTAAACGCGACTCCAGCCAACGAACCCTCCTTCGGGTAGTCGGGACCATTATAACTCAGGCGTCGCCTTTGAACCAGAGATGTGTGTTCCCAGGTTAAAAACGATTGAAATGTCCTCTTGGATTCCCACCTTTAACAAGCCAAGCCCTTCAAGCGGCATAATCTGCAGACAGATATGCCTACCGATATTCGGCGTATAGTCGCGACTGACTGCGGATCGACGACGACCAAAGCCATCCTCATCGAACGAAACGACAAAGGCGAATACCGCCTCGTGGCCAGAGGCGAAGCCCCGACCACGGTTGAGCGCCCCTTTGAAGACGTCACTCTTGGCGTGACCAACTCGGTCACTGAGCTCGAAGAGATCACCGAGACCACGGTGCCCGAGGGATTTGTGGCGGGCCGACGCTCGCTGCTGAAAGGCGGGCAGGTGTATCGCCACAACAAGAGCGGCGTCGAGCAATCGAAGGCATCCGGTCCCCTCGATGGCGCTGACCTCTACGTATCGACCTCATCCGCGGGCGGCGGTCTGCAGATGATGGTCGCGGGCGTGGTCAAGTCGATGTCAGCCGAATCGGCTGAGCGTGCCGCCCTCGGTGCCGGTGCGATCTTGATGGACACGCTTGCGGTGGACGACGGACGCAAGGACTACCAAAGAGTCGAGCGACTTAGGCAGCTTCGCCCTGACATCATCCTCATGTCGGGCGGCACCGATGGCGGCGCGACCAACCAGATTATCGAAATGGCGGAAGTGGTCCGCCGAGCCGACCCGAAGCCGCGATTCGGCGACATGAAGCTGCCCATCATCTACGCGGGTAACAAAGACGCGGTGGAGGCGGTCCGCGAGGTCGTCGGTTCGCAGATTGCGCTTCAGGTGGTCGACAATCTTCGGCCGACCCTCAACAGAGAGAACCTCGGCCCCGCCCGTGAAGAGATCCACGAGATGTTTCTTGAGCACGTGATGCAGCAGGCGCCGGGTTACTCGAAGCTGCTCGAATGGGCGAGCGAAGAGGTCATGGCGACCCCGAACGCGGTGGGCAAGCTCCTCAAAGAATACGCTCAGCAGGAAGCGATCAACGTTCTGGGCGTGGATATCGGCGGTGCAACCACCGACGTCTTCTCGGTCTTCTTGGCCGAGAGCGGCGAGCGGATCTACAACCGAACCGTTTCCGCAAACCTCGGGATGTCGTACTCGATCTGTAACGTTCTCAAGGAGGCTGGGGCGGAGAATATCGCGCGCTGGCTACCCTTCGAGATCGACCCGGCGGAGGTTCGCAACCGACTCCGCAACAAGATGATCCGCCCGACGACGATCCCTCAAACTTACGAGGACTTGCTTATCGAGCACGCGGTCTCGCGAGAGGCGCTGCGACTGGCATTCTTGCACCACAAGTCGTTGGCCCGAAACCTGGTGGGCAACCAGCAGCAGCGCGGCATCGGCGACATTTTCGATCAGGCCGCCGCAGGCGACACCCTGGTGAAGATGTTGGAACTCGACATGGTCATCGGATCGGGCGGCGTGCTCTCGCATGCTCCGAAGCGCGCCCAGTCGGCATTGATGATGATGGACGCCTACCAGCCGGAGGGCATCACGATGCTCACCGTTGACTCGATCTTCATGATGCCCCACCTCGGCGTGCTCTCCGAGCACGTTTACGAGGCAGCCAAGGAAGTGTTCGAACGCGACTGCATCGTCCGAATCGGCACTTGCATCGCGCCGGTCGGAGTGGCGAAGGATGGCGAGCCGTGCGTCTCGGTGAAGGGCAACGGCATCGATATCTCGGTTCCGTTTGGCCAGATTAAGGTGGTCCCGATCGACATTGACGCGACGCCAGAACTGGTCGTGGAACCGGCGAAGAGCTTCGATGTTGGCGGCGGCAAGGGCAAGGCGGTCACCGTGACTCGCTTCGATAAGGCCCGAGGGAATCGAACCCACTTGACGAACCTCATCGATGGAACTGTGGGGCTGATCATCGACACCCGCGGCCGTCCGTTCAACGTGGAATTTGCGTCGGCGGATCGCATTTCGAAGCTGCGAAGCTATCTGGAAGCGTTCGGTTTGCCGTTGCCGAAGTAGGACCTAGTTGGCAGAGTTCACCACGCGAATGGTAAACTCTGCCCTCGTTTGGCGGCGTAGCTCAGTTGGTTAGAGCGTACGGTTCATACCCGTGATGTCGGTGGTTCAAGTCCACTCGCCGCTACCAATCCATTTTGGATTTTGATTGTCCGAATAGATCGCTCCCGCGATCTGTAGTCGCGATCCCTCGTGGTCGCGCCGTGAATACGGCGAGTAGAGATATGGAAGCCAATTGGGAAAGAGGCTCCGAACACGTCCTGCTCTCCCTCGACGAGATCAACTCTCGACTTTCGCCTCTCTCCACAGTCGCGACCTCCTCGTGCCTCCTAACCGAAGGTAAGGCGAACTCTAACTACCTCCTCGACCTCACCAGCGGCGGGAAGGTCGTCCTCCGAGTCCACGTTAAGGATCCGGCGGCCGGTCGGCTTGAGGCGGCGATCGCCAAACATTTTGGTGGCGACCCTGTCGTCCCGCAGGTGCTGTTGCACGATCCCGAGCAGAGCTACAGCGTGGTCGAATGGATGCCCGGCGAGTCCATGGAGTCGCTGGTTCTTGCGGGTCGAGGAGACGAGGTCTTGGCAGCGGCCGAGGACATAGGGTCCACTTTGTTCCGGCTCTCGCAGTCAAGGCTCCCAAGTGCGGGATTCCTCGATGAAAACCTTGAGGTTAGGGAAGCGTGGCCGTCCATCGGAGCGGGTCTCTTTGGATATGTCCGATTTCTTCTCGACACAGATTTGGTAAATGACCGCCTTGCGGCGGGATTGAAAGGCGAAATCCGAAGGATTGCCGACGAAGTCGAGCCCCAGATTCCCGAGGAACCGTGCCTCGTGCATGGGGACTTCAAGGCATCGAACTTGCTCATTCACGAAGGGCGATTGAGCGCAGTCCTAGACTGGGAGTTCGCCCACTCCGGGACTTGGGTAATGTCGGTGGGTCAACTTTTCCGTCACCACGAACAGCTTCCCGACGGATTCGAAGAACGGTTTGCGAGAGGTTGCGGAGAGCTCCCCCGCAACTGGCGAGAACTTGGTCAGGCAATCGACCTGCTCAGTTTCCTCGACTTCCTTAACCGGCCTGCCTCCGGTCCAACCGTCATTGCCGAGGCGAATCGACTGATCGCGAGGAACGTCGCTAGCCTGGCTCGCACAGGCTTGTGAAGTCCTGGATTGCCTTGTTGCGCGCCCTCACCATGAGCCAACGTGCGTAGGGAAGTCCGACCCAGAATTGCCACGATCCGGGACCGGCGGTGGACCGAACGACCAATTCAAGCTCGTCACCATCCTTGGTCAGGGTCGCCTGCCACATCCCGCGTCCGTAGTGGTTCTCGGTGGTCGTGTACCCAATGGAGCAAGTTGTGTCGGTGTACTCGGCACAGAAAAGCTCGGTCATTGCGTACAGGATCGGCCAGGGCAGAATCGGGAACATTCGGATGCGTTGGAGTATTCGGTCACCGGGCCGCATGTTTCGTCCTTCCTGGATCCACATGCCAAAGAACTCGATAACCGAAGTGGGATAGTATCGGCCGGAGAGCATACGCCGAGAAATCGTCTGAAACGCTTTGCCCGTAGGGTCCTTGCCTAGATAGGCGCTGACACTGTCGCACCAGCAGATCGCCGGCGCCTTTCCGCCCGTTACCGGGTCCCATGTCAGCTTTCCAGGCAGCAGCGCTCGGTACTTTGACATCCAAGTGGACTCCACAACTCTATCTACGATGCGTAGAGCCATTTAAATGAAAGTGATCATGCCGGGAGGATCGGGCATGTAGGCGCTGGAGGCCGGGTTCACATTCAACGTCCCAAGTGGGGTGATGCGGCGAGTGCGTTAGCTTTGGGACAGCGCTAAGCCCAGAGCACCCTTGCAAATGCCAAACTCTTGGCGCTCGGAATACCGAGCGTCGCAGCGCTAACGGGTTAGCGCAGATGAGAGCGCGAAGGGCTTCGCGCAGTCCCAAAACGGAACCTACTGTGGGACGCTTTTCGCTTGCTCGGTCGGGTCTTCTTTCACGCTCGCCGCGACTTGTCGCTTGCCCTCATCCAGACCTTTCTGCAGTTCGCCGACACCCTGGCCGACGCCGCGCATCAGCTCGGGGATCTTTTTCCCGCCGAACAAGACGAGGACGATGAGTGCGATGATCATCCACTCAGAAGGGCCGCCGAAACCGAATGCTAATAAGTTGGTCAAATTCATATCTCCCTTTGAAAAGAGTGTACCGAACCTCGCGGGCTCACCCTTTCGGACGCTCGATTCCCCCGAAGAGTTGCGTCAAACCGGGATAGTTGCTGGCTCGACGAGGCTTACCGATTTGCCATCGCAGTCAATCTCGGCCATCACGCCGAGGGGCATGATGAGCTGGGGGTCGTTGTGGCCGAAGTCCATGTTCGTCACGATCGGGAGGTCAGAGCGGCCGAACTCAACCGAGCAGATGCGCACGACCATCTCGTCCAGCGCCGCCTTCTCCTCGAGGGTGTACGAGCGTGCGCGGCCAAAAAGGATTCCCGACGCCCGATCAATGACGCCCATCGAGCCGTAGTTGCGCAACATGTACTTCACGCTGTCGACCGTCGGCTTATCCTCCGAGGTCTCAAAGAAAAGGATCTTGTCGTCGAAGAAATCGAGGGAAGGCCAGAAAGGGGTGCCCTTGAGGAACTCGAGCACCTCGATGCAGCCGCCGAACAGTCGGCCCTGAACCTTGACCGACCCTTGCAAGAAGCGCCATCCATCCTGAGGCATCTTTGGCCCCGTCTCGCCGTCGTAGCCGGGGGTCTTCCAATCCACATAGTTGTTCACCCAAACCTCATAGGGTTCGTAGGTGAGTGTCGAAGGCGAGTCCATCAAAACGTGCCTGATATGGGCAGCAAAGGTGTCGGGCAGGTGGTGGAGCTGGGCAAAGCCAGCAAGGATCGACGGGCCGTTGAAAGTCACCATCCCTTTCGTGTTCAAGTAGGAGAGGAAAGCGGCCGAATCCGAGAAGCCCATGATGATCTTGGGGTTCGCAAGGATCGTGACGAGGTCCAAGAAGGGAAGAATGCGTACCGAATCGTCCCCGCCAATGCTGGCGAAGATGGCCGAGACTTCAGGGTCGGCGAACGCGTCGTTAATGTCCTTAGCCCGTAGTTTCGGGTTCAGGTAGCTCTCCTCGTGAGACATCCGAGCCGTCGGATACTCCTTGATCTTCAGCCCGAGAAGGTTTTCGATGTTTCGAAGTCCGAGGTCGAAGACCCCCGGAAAGATGCTCGGCCCGGCCCACGACGGAGACAGGACGGCGACGGTGTCGCCTTCACGCAGGGCTCGGGGCTTCTGGAAGAGCATTTCCAGATTATGCTTTGTGCAATCATTCACCTCTAAGGGTGAATGATATAGAACTGGATTCGATTCTGTTGGCAATAGCCGATCCCACGAGGCGGGCAATCCTGGCTGGCCTGGCCGCTGGGCCGCAGCGGGTGACCCAAATCGCGGAGCCGTTTCCCATTTCCCTTAATTCGGTTTCCAAGCACATCCGAATCCTCGAGCGGGCCAATTTGGTCCACCGACGGAGATCGGGCAAGGAACACATTCTCAGCATCAATCCGAGTTCGCTCGACGAGGCTGCGGCCTGGATCGAGGAGCAGCGAACACTTTGGGCGTGGCGGTTTAGCACCCTGGACGCCCTGCTTCAGAAAGAGGACCAATGAATACAGACCAATTGAAACAACTCGTCGTCACCCACCGATTCGTGTCTTCCGCCGAGCGCGTCTACGACTCCTGGCTCGACCCGGCGAGCGCTGCCAAGTGGTTCTTCGCTACCCCCCACGGGCAGATCACCCAGTGCGAGATCGATGCCCGAGTGGGCGGGAAGTTCCTGCTCGTCGATCGGCGGGAAGGGGTGGACGTCCACCACATCGGGGAGTACTTGGAGCTTGAGCGCCCGAGGCGGATCGTGTTCACGCTCAGCGTGCCGACGTTTTCCAGCGACACGGGAACGGTGGAAGTCGACATCGTGGCCACGGGAAGCGGTTGCGAGCTGACCCTGAAGCAGGCGGTTCGACCTCAGCTCGCGGACAAGGTTCAGACCGGTTGGGAGATGATCTTCGGGAACCTGGGGAAGGACCTGGGCGAGTAAGTTCGAGGTAGTGTCGGCTTCCCAGCCGGCATCTCTCGCACCCCGTAGAACCGGCATCTTGCCGGCGGACCAACCTTCGGCTACCGGCTGGCCGACCGAGAGAGTGGGCGGAAATGTCATAATCCCCAAGTTATCCACACCTTTCACCGGGGCACTAACTCTAAAATAGAGCCTCACGTGAGTCGATCTAAGGCGGTACAAGAAGAATTGAGCGGACAAAGCGCAGTAATTAAGGTCATCGGTGTTGGCGGTGGCGGCTCGAATGCCGTCCAGCGCATGATCGAAAGCGGCATCAAGGGAGTCGAGTTCATTGCGATGAACACCGACGTCCAGGTGCTGGATCAACACCCCGCTCAGCGGAAAGTGCAGCTCGGCGCGACCCTTACCCGAGGACTAGGCGCGGGCGGCAATCCTGAGATCGGTAAGAGCGCGGCGGAAGAGTCAAAGAACGACATTCGCAAGGTGCTCGAGGGTTCCGATATGGTTTTCGTCACCGCAGGCATGGGTGGCGGAACCGGTACGGGCGCAGCCCCCGTGATTGCAGATTTGGCCCGAGAGATCGGTGCTCTCACCGTTGCCGTGGTCACCCGACCGTTCACGTTCGAAGGGCCGCGACGTTCGCGACTTGCCGAGCAGGGCGTGACCTCGCTCATGGGTCGAGTCGACACGATCATCACGATCCCGAACGACAAGCTTCTGAGCGTCGTCGAGCGAAAGACGACGTTGGTTGACGCTTTCCGCGTCGCAGACGATGTGCTCCGACAGGGCGTCCAGGGCATTTCCGACATCATCACGATTCCGGGCCAGATCAACGTGGACTTCGCCGATGTGCGAGCCGTGATGGCGAACGCGGGACCGGCACTGATGGGCATTGGTTACGGCGTAGGCGAGCAGCGCGCGCTTCAAGCCGCCCAGCAGGCGACCAACTCGCCGCTCCTTGAGCAGACGATTCACGGGGCCAAGGGCCTCTTGGTCAACCTCACGTCCAGCGACGACCTCACCCTTGCTGAGGCGAACGAGGCAATGGAGTACATCCAGGCGCTCTGCGACGAGGAGGATGCGAACATCTTCTTCGGCACCGTCGTGGACCCTACGATGGACGGCACCGTCCGAGTCACCGTTCTCGCAACCGGATTCAACCCGTATTCGCGAGAGGGCAAGAAGGCCGCCGAGGCAACGTTCTCGGTCCCCGTCTACCAGCCGGTTCAAGCAAGCCAGCCGGTCGCGGTCGTAACGCCCCACGTAACCAGCGCCGAAATCGTGGCCCAGGCGCGAGAGCGGGCCGCTGCGAACCGCAGCCCGCAGGTTGACACGAGCACCGTTTTCGACGAGTCAGATCTCGACATCCCCGCGTTTATCCGCGAGCACCGACAGCGACAGAGCTAGTTCGGGGGTCAGGGCGCTGGGCGCAGGGAACAGGGCCGGAAGGGTACATCGACAGGTGCAAACTTCCGGCCCCTTTATGCCCAAACCCTTCAACCGGTGCCCGGAATCGAGAAGCAAAATCAGTTGCTGATCCGTCTTTTCTCCGTGACCTCCTTACCGCTATTGTTTCTCCTCCTTGCAGGCCAGGCAGGGGGAGTTCAGACTCCGGCTCCCCAGGCTCCCGTAGCCCCCAGTTTCGGCACCGCACTTGCCATCGCCGAGCCCATTCGCCTCGCCCTCACCCCCACACTCGACGGCAAAATTGAGGAAGAGGAGTGGGATCCGTTCTTCAGCGTCCCGGGGCTAACGGCCTACTTGGGATGGGAGCCGGACAAGATTCATGTCGCGGCCGTCGTCCCCAATGGGCAGGACGCGGTGGTCTCGATGGACCTCAAGAGCAACGGTTGGCTTGTGGGCAGCGATAACGTTGAAGTTCGCGTCTCCAACACGGGCGGCAAGCCTACTTTGGTCGCCAGACTACTCGATGCCACGAACCCGGCTGGCCCCGTCTTCAAGCCGCTCACCGGAATGTCCGCCGACTCGGTAGTCTCTGCCGTATCGGATGGGACGAACACGACATACGAATTCACGATCTCCGATGCCAATCTTGGCTTGCTTCCCGACAAGTGGGGGAGCAAGTTGGGGATTCGGATGGACGCAGTGCCCAGCGCATCGGGTCCAACCGAACCCGTCAATGCCCGAGTGATGGTTCTCGTAACGTTCATGTTCGAGCGATCTGCGGCCTTGCCTGCCGGGCTTAAGTTCAAACCCGAGGGTGCCGGGAGGGTGGTGGCTCCGGGCGAGAACGTTCGCATCCGACTGACTTTTGAGGGCGATGAAAATTCGACCGCGCAACGCGTGGAATTGCGCACTGAAGGGTTCGCGCGCATGGCGACCAATCTCGCCCAGGTTCCGTTTCCCGCCTTCGACAAAAAGCATCGAGCCTTCATTGACTACGAAACGGGCGTAGCTAAGGACGCCTCGGTCGGATACCGACTCCTTCGCGGGACGATTACTGGAACGGACGGAGTCGCTGGCCTAACCCAGACGAGCTTCCGAGTTGCTCCGCCCCTCGGGGTCGATCTCGTCCGAGAGCCCGTGAAGGTTATGGCAAAGATCCGGCTTGTTCGTTTTGCCTACTACCTGAAGTCGAATACCCTCAGAAGGGTCAAAGGTTCGGTTGACATCTCCTCGCAAGCGCCGATCAAGATCAACGAAGGCGAGCACCAGACGTTCGGTATCTACGATCCCCGGGGGACCGCCAGAAAGGTCATCGAGTTCGAGATACCGGCGAACACCTCCGGTGCCTTCCCGATCAAGTTCATCGTGGATATGGATGGAAAGAAGACGGAGTTCATGCAGTATCTGAACGTCGGCTAGGGGAGGGGGTTGGGTTGCTCGGTGTTCGGTGTTCGGAGGGAAGAGTTTCGACTCCCCTCCCGCCTAACACCTCTTCTCCCAAATCTCTCGATTTAGCTTCAAAATCCCCTTAATCGGGTGTAATCTCCGATCATCCCCAATGCGACTGAAGCGCGTCCGTATATTCGGGTTCAAGACCTTCGCCGACCGCACCGAGTTCAACCTCGATGGCGGAATCGTTGCTGTGGTCGGACCGAACGGATGCGGCAAGTCGAACCTCGTGGACGCGATCCTTTGGGGCCTGGGTGAGGGGAACTCGCGGCACCTTCGTGCGGCTTCTAACCAGGATGTCATCTTCAGCGGAAGCTCGCGTCGTAAAGGTGTCGGCTTCGCCGAAGTCAACTTGCTCTTCGACAACGAGGACGGCGCTCTCCCCATCGACTCGGCGGAAGTCTCTATCAACCGCAAGCTGAACCGCGCGGGTGAGAGCGAATACTCGATCAACCGGCAACACTGCCGCCTGCGCGATATTTACGACCTCCTCGCCGACTCCGGCCTAGGTCGCGCTGGTTACGCGATCGTCGGCCAGAAGGAGATCGATGCGGCGCTTTCCGCCTCTGCGGAGGACCGTCGAGCGTGGGTGGATGAGGCGGCGGGGGTGCAGCGGTACCGTGCTCGAAAGGTGGAAAGCCTTCGAAGGTTGGCCACCGCCCAGGAGCACCTCTCAAGGGTGGCCGATATCCTCCGTGAGCTCGGCGCTCAGCGCGAGCCACTGGAGGCGGAAGCCGAAGTGGCTCTCCGTTACCGAAATGTCCAGGGGTCGCTGAAGACGGTCGAGGTCGGCCTTCTTGTCAAAGAAGTTGCTGGTGCGGTTAGGGAAGTTGCGGAGCTGGAGAACCGGATCTCCGAGTCCGTCCGCATCGCCCAAGCCGAAATGGCTCGCGCGGATTCGCTGGAAGCGAAGTCTCGCCACACCGGCGACGAGATCTCCAAGATCGAGACCGAGATGGACGCGATCCGGGTGATCCAGCAGGGAAGCATCACCTCGCACGAGCGCGCAGAGGCCGACCTTCGACTGGCCCAACAACGGCTGGAGAGCCTCTCGGATCAGGAGAAAACGCTCGCCGAAGACCAGCAAGCTCACCTCGCGCGTATCAACGAGGCCGAAGCGGAGAACGAGAGGCTCAAGGTCGAGGCAGAAGCTGAAAGGGAAGCCCTCCAGACGATGCGAACGACTTTCGCCGGCGCGGGTGACGAAGCGCGGCAACTTACCGAGAACCTGCGCGCCATCGAGAAGGAACTCAATACGGCTCGCGAGGAGCACGCGAAGCAGCTCAAACAGAATGCCGAGCAGCAGCACCGCAAAGAGCGACTCGCCCTCGCGACCCGCGAGCTAAAAGGGGTCGAAGCGGGACTCCCCGAGCTCGAGCAAGCCGTCGCCGAAGCCCAGACTGCGCTGGAAGAGATCCTCGGCGCAGTCAAAGAGCTGGAAGAAGGGGTCCGGGCGAAAGAGGCCGAGATCAACCAGGTCAAGGTTGAAGAAGACCAGGATGCCAAGGCGGTTAGAAACTCGCTCGCCGAGAAGGCCTCGCTGGAAGGACGTAAGCGGGGCATCGAGGCAACCATCGACTCTCACGAGGGCCTGAACCAAGGTCCCCGAGCCGTGGTGGAGGCAGCCGAACGTGGGATTCTGAAGGCGAAGTACACCCCGGTCGCCGAGGCGATCGAGGCCGAGAAAGACCTTGCCCTTGCGATTGAAACCGCACTTGGCGGAAGCGCCAACGACCTAATCGTCGACAGCCAGGAAGACGCCAAAACCGCGATCGATTGGCTCAAACAGAACCGGGCCGGCCGTGCCACATTCCAACCCATCCCCCTCATGCGACCCTCCGAAGTCTCCGGGGAGATGCGGCGGCTACTCGGGCAGAAGGGAGTAGTCGGACGCGCGAGCGAGTTGGTGAGGTGCAAACCTTCTCACCGACCCGTCATCGATAGTCTGCTCGGCCGTATCATTCTCGTCGAGGACCTCGACGTCGCTCTCGGCATGGCCCGGACTTCCGGTTGGAGCCGCCTCGTGACTCTCGACGGTGAAGTCGTTCATAGTGGCGGCGCGGTGACGGGCGGCGTTCAGAGCCGCCAATCGTATGGCATGGTTCAGCGGAAAGCAGACCTCGCTGAGCTGGAAGCCGATCTGAAGAAGCTAGAGCAACTTGTAGATCAGTTTGATGGCCGATCCGAGAGGCGGCGAAAGAAGCGAGAAGCCCTCGAATCGCAGGTCCTCGAACTTCGAGACGAAGTCGCGGACAAAGCTGGAGAAGTCGGTGAGGCCCGATCGTTCCACCACACCCTCAGCGATGAACTGAAGAGCACGGTGCGCTCGGGCGAGAAGCTTCAGCAAGAACTTGAATCGTTGCGGCGAGCCGAAGTCGGAAAGGTCGAAAAGATCGACTTGCCGGAAATTGAGGATCGGCGCGACGTCGCCCTCAAGGCGCTCGCGGCAAAGTCGGCCGACGCCGAACTGGCGGAGGAGCGACTTCGAGAAGCCCAGACGCGTCTGGCTCAGGCCGAACAGCGATTCGCGGCCGCCGACCGCCGAGTCGCCGCGGCCAAGCTCGCGGAAGACTATCGCCAGAAGAAGATCGAGCATCTTGAGCCCGACCGAGAGAAAATCCGGCAGGAGATCGAGCAGTTTGGAGTGGAGCGCGAGCGTGCCCTTCAGCAGCGAGCCGAAGCCGACAAGCGTCTGAGCGAATTCCAAATCGAGAAGCGCGAACTCCTGGAAAATAGCCTGCGGCTATCGGAAGAGGCAAAAGCTGCGAGGGCGAACGCGACTACCGTGAATGACGCCGCCCATCAGGCCGAGCTTAACAAGGCGAGGGCAGATTCTCGGCGGACCGCCTCGCTGCAAAGGCTCTTCGAGGAGTACAGCCTGAACGAGCAGGACGCGATCGCTCAGGAAAACCTGCACGAAGTTCCGCCCGATGCCCAAGCTGTCGTCTCCCGCCTAAGAAGAGAGCTGAAGTCGATGGGCGACGTGAACCTCGGCGCGATCGAGGCGTACGAGAGGCTGACCCTTAGACTGGAAGAGCTTGGCGCTCAACAGGAAGACATTCTGCAGGGCATCGACCAAGTTGAGAAGAGCATCCAAGAGCTGGATGGCCTCACCCGCGAGCGCTTCCTCACCACTTTCGCCGCCGTGCAAATTGCGTTCGGCGAGATGTTCCTTCAGCTCTTTGGCGGCGGCAGCGGCCAAATTTCGCTCAGCGATTCGAACAACGTGTTAGAGTCAGGAATCGAGTTGCAGATTCAGCTGCCTGGAAAGAAGCAGCAGCCCCTAAATCTCCTGAGTGGTGGCGAAAGATCTCTGTGCGGTTCGGCCTTCCTCTTCGCCCTGCTCAAGGTCAAGCCATCGCCATTGGTGGTTCTCGACGAGGTCGATGCCCCGCTTGATGGCCGAAACGTCGAGCGATTCGCGGAGGCGCTGAAGCAGTTCACCGCGAACACTCAGTTTATCGTCATCACCCACAACCCCACAACGATCGAAGCCGCGCCGGTGTGGCTAGGGGTTACGATGCAGGAGCCGGGGGTTTCGACCTTGGTTCCGGCTCGAATGCCGGAAACCAAGGAAAAGATCGCGATCGAAAGTGCGGTCGTCGCGAGTCCGCTAACCGCCCCAGCCTGACCAGATCGGACGACCATAGTTGTCTCTGAACTGGAAGAGGGTGCCGCCGTAGTCCACCGAATCGGCGAGCACCACATTGCCAATTCGCAACGGGGGAGTTCGGCTGTAGATGGTGATGCTGCTGCCGATTTGGTACGGCACTTCCTGTTGTTCCATGTACCAAGCGGGTGCCATCGCGACGTTCTGAAGGCCGTTCGGAGTCCGGATGACATAGCCCACCATTTGGACTCCGTCCACCATAAAGTTTGTCGTCCGCACGATGTCTCCGGTGTACTGCGTCGCGTCGCCAGCAGTCGGTTGATCAAGGATGAGTGCCGACCAATAGGGGCGTCCGGCCGAGGTGCGCATCGCCAAAACTTGCTTACCATGAACGAGCCGCATTGCCAAGATGACTCCATGACCGTTCATCATCACCTTCGAACCGGTGACCGTGATGTGGTCCTTCATATGGATCTTGGCCTCTTGATTGTCCACAAACCAAGTTGGGCCGAGCTCGACGGAAATCGTGCCGCCACTTGTAGACTTCACCAAGAGCGATTCGCTGGGGGCCATGCCCTCGATCGGGGGCGCCTTTTGGATTCCCACCACGGTCCCCTTGAAGCTCACCGCATGGCCCGTGTTATACATCTTGCTGTACGGCGAGTCGGCTCGGTAGCCCCCTGAGGGTAGCTTCACGGCTTGGCTGTTCGCCATCGCGGTAACCGCACCAAGAATCAGAATCGTTCCTGTGTTCATCTTTGCTTCTCCCAAATCTTTTTGTTTGACGACTTTTGGGGGAAGGCGGTTGAAGTAGGGATTAGTCCTTCTTGTCGGAGCCGTAACCGAAGAGCTTCGACCCATCTCGAACCGCGTCCAGCGTTTCGCGCAAATTGGGGTCCAAGGCTCTCCAGAGGGTGAAGACGAACCACAAGACGGAGAAGACCTGGGCCTTGTCCTGTAGTGGGTAAGTCACTATCGCCCCGACTCCGAATGCCAGGACGGGCGGAAGACTGGCGACGAGCAGGGTGGTGGCGGCACTACGGAGGGTCAGCTTTCGAGATCGAGACTCCGGGAACCTTGGCGAGAGCCGAAGGTCACCCCAATTCCGGCTCGAACCCACTCGATACAGATAGGCAATCTCTTCCTCCACATATCCCCAAGTCGAGTCCGAGGGAAGCGCTACTGCGTTGGCAACTTCCGACAGATGATCCGCAGCCCTCCAGCCATGGGTATATGCGAGATCCCTTGCCGAGCGGGATGGGCCAGAAACGAAAAACGGAAGCTGATAGAGCAACAAAACTCTGATGCTCTCGATCCTGGCGAGGAGCTTGCGCCGGCTGTTCTCGTTAAGTGCGGACGGGCTTCGAACAATGTCCAGGCCCTCGATTGCCGTCATCACCAACTTCAAAGCGGTCGGAGATGACCAATTGCGCATGAACTTCGCCAACGATCGAAGGGCAATGACTGCAAGGACGATCCCGATCATTGCGATGATGCCAACGGTGGCAACGGTGGCAACGGTGGCAACGGTGCTCGAGTGTGAATACTCTGCTTTGAATCTTCCCGCGAAGTGCCTTTCGATATCATCGAAGCAAATAATAGGCGCGCCGATCACGAGGAAGGGAATGAAGGCGATGAGCACCCTCGAGTAAACCGACGACATCATTTCGACCACAACATTCGCGTCCACCGCGTCTGGGCCTTCATTCACCACGGTACGGATGATCCCGAAAAGTGGCGAGACCTTGTCTTCATCGGTGGACTCTAAGAAATGATCCAACGCTTGCTTTTCTTCGGGATGCAGGCGTTGGACTTGCTCCCAAAAAGGCTTGAACGCGGACGCCAGGGCTCGCCGAACCGGGTTGATTTGTTCTGGCAGTAGTCGCAGAACGAGCGCAATCGCCTTGTCAGGACGCATTGAGCGAGCCCCACTCGAGCCAAGCGTTGGTGAGCGTCTCCCATTTCTGGTTCTCATGCTGGAGATGGCTCATCCGGAAGAATAGCGCGTAGCGCGTGTTTATCGCCCGGTTCGGCGTGACTCCATGAGACAGCAAGTAGTGCGCGATCACCGCATCGCCCGACTTCGCCTTGATCTGGACCGGCTCCGGCAACCCAACCTGCGGCATTCCCTCAAGGAGACTCTTCGGCCCTCGCTCGCGAAAGTAGTTTTGATTGAGGATGTGAGTCCCCGGCCACACCGTGAAGTTGCCCGCAAACTCGTCGTCGATGTCGCTTAGGAACACCCCCGCCAGAGCTGAGAAGCTATAAATCTCGCCTTCGGGCACTCCGTTATGAGGGCTGTGCATGCCATCGATGTGAGGCTTTCCTACCACGCGGTCTCCCTCTGAAGGGAAGCGCAGGGCGATCTGAGTGAAATCTACCGAATGGATCTCGCCGAGCAAATAACGCACGGTTGGCCCGAGGTCGCTCTTCTCGAAGATGTCGAGCATCACCGGCTCCCTCTTAAGCTCTGGGCAGTAAGACTGCGCTCGGAACTCCATGAGCCGGGCCGGGTCGATTCCGTTTTGGCCAATGGACGTGTTGATGGCCCGGACTGCGTTGTTGACCAGCTCTTTCGGAATCGCCCCCGGTAGCACCACATAGCCTTTCTCAACAAGATGGCTCCCCTGTTCCGGCGACAACTCCATCCGTCGATTTTAGCTATGTCCTGCACCTAAACATCTAAAATGAGCGGTTGCCATCAAAAACCCGCCTTCTTATTACGTGCGACGCCGAATCCAACAACCTTCTCCTTGAGGAACTGAAGCGGGCAGAGCTTCTAAGTGGGGAACCGTCTTGGCTGGATACCGGCGACGCCGTCCAGGGCAGTATCCTTCTCGCGGAGACGGACCTCGAATTCGCCGAGTTCGCTTCCCGCACCGGCCCGTCCGTTTTCACGCGTCACATCGCTCCCATCGACTACGAAGTGGCCTTGGGTGGCGTCGAAGAAGATATCCAAACGGTTTGCGAACTCGCGCCTCAACTGGCTTCGCGACTCAAGCCAGCCCAAAGCTTTTCGGTTCAAACTCGAATCCTTGGAGAAGGCAAACTTCCGTTCCGAAAGGTCGTGCTCAACGAGACACTTTCGATCGCTCTCGAGACCGCGACCGGTGCGGCCATGGATTGCCGATGGCCGGAGCAAGTCGTGTCCATCCTCTGCTCCCCCACGGTCGCGTACGTAGGACTGTCCCCGGTGGATCAAAATCGAAGTGCTTGGCCGGGCGGGAAACACCGTTTCAAGAAGGAGGACGATCAGGTGAGTCGCGCCGAGTTCAAACTTCTAGAAGCGATCAGCGTCTTTGGCCTTGAGCTTCCCACCGAGGGCAAAGCCCTCGACATCGGCGCTTCCCCGGGAGGATGGAGCCGCGTTCTCGCCGATCTTGGCTTGCAGGTCGATGCTGTCGACCCGGGCGACCTGGATCCTCGCCTTCAAGCCAACAAGAAGATCACCCACATTCGCCGCCGAATCCAGGAGTATCGAACTTCGACCAAGGAGTTCGTGGTGATCGTGAACGACATGAAGATGGATGCCCGCGATTCCATCGAGGTCATGCTCAGCTTCGCTTCCCGGCTTTCAAGCCATGGTGTCTCTGTCATCACGCTCAAGATGCCGAAGGCATCGGATGCCAGGGTCACCCTTAACATGCTGGAGGACGACCTGAAACGGTTGGCGACGGGGTTTGAAATGGTGGGCGCGAGACAGCTTTATCACAACAGGAGCGAGGTAACGGTGGCCCTGCGCACCTGGAAGTAATGCTGGGAGCCAAATCAGCCACACTTAAGAACATATGGGCAAGCGACAGATTGCGGTCATTCCTGGCGACGGCATCGGTCCGGAAATCACGGACGCCACTCTCAGCATCTTGGAAGCAGTTGGTTTCGAAGCCGAATGGGTCTTTTTAGAGGCTGGGCAACCGTCCATCGACAAAGGGAAAGAAGCAATGCCGCCGGAAACGATTGAGCGGATTCGCGAGATCGGAATCGCGCTGAAGGGTCCAACCACCACGCCCATCGGCAAAGGCCATGTGAGCGCGAACGTGACGCTCCGAAAGGCATTGGACTTGTTCGCCAACGTGCGGCCCGCCAAGACCCTGCCCGGACTCAAGGGACCGTTTGCGGACAAGGATATCGACATTATCATCGTCCGCGAGAACACCGAAGACCTGTATGCGGGCATCGAATTCCAGCCCCACCCGGACATCGCCCAAGCCGTCAAGGTCATTACCCGCCCCGGCTGCAAGCGCCTTCACAAGTACGCATTCGAGATGATGCGCCGGCAAGGCCGCAAGCGCTTGACCGCCGTCCACAAGGCGAACATCATGAAGCTCACCGACGGCATGTTCCTCGAAGAGTTCTACAAGATGGCCGTGGAATACCCGGATATTGAGGCCGATGAGATCATCGTGGACAACTGCTGCATGCAGCTCGTGACTCGCCCCGAGAAGTTCGATGCTCTGGTTACTGAGAACCTCTATGGCGACATTGTCAGTGACCTTTGTGCCGGTCTGGTCGGTGGCCTCGGCCTCGCCCCCGGTGCAAACATCGGCGTCGATTGCGCCGTCTTCGAAGCCGTCCACGGCTCCGCGCCCGACATCGCAGGCAAGGGTATTGCCAACCCAACCGCCCTGCTCTTCTCTTCACTCATGATGCTGCGTCACCTCGGCTACAACGAGTTGGCAGATCGCCTGAGCAACTCGGTAATCAAGGTCTGCGCTGAGGCCAGTTGCCTCACCATCGACCTCGGGGGCCACGCCAGCACCGAAGAGTACAAGGTCGAAGTCATTCGCCAAGCCAACGCCTAGTCAGAACCCCTCTCCCCTTCGGGGGGCCGATTGCCCCAGACTCTGGGGCAATCCATGCATTTCATTTCTTCGTCACGTCGCACTTAGGCGACGGCTACACGCTACGCGTGGACTCTTGCTCCCACGGTGCCCTGCGCCCGGAACAATGGGAACCCTTGAAAATGTAGTAGAGTAGAAAAAGTGTAACCAATGGTAAATTTTCTTCGCCAGAGACTCGATGCCACGACCGACGCGGAAACGCTCGGCTCGGTACCGGTGTCTGGGAAGAGCTGGCTTTCGCGATTCTTCGCGATGGCGGGACCCGCCTACCTGGTGAGCGTTGGTTACATGGACCCGGGAAACTGGGCGACCGACATGCAAGGGGGTTCCCAGTTCGGCTATCGATTGCTCTGGGTCGTGCTCGCCTCGAGCCTGATGGCGATCCTCCTTCAGACCCTTTGCGCGAGGCTCGGGATCGTACTGGGCAAGGACCTTGCCCAGGCCTGCCGCGACTACTACAACCGGCCGATCGGAATCGCCCTTTGGCTGCTCTGTGAGATCGCGATCATCGCATGCGATGTCGCCGAAGTCATCGGCTCTGCGATCGCCTTAAAGCTCTTGTTCGGCATCCCACTCGTCATAGGCGTCCTCCTCACCGGATTCGACGTTCTTCTCCTGCTCGGACTCATGAGGTTCGGGTTCCGGAAGATCGAGGCGATTGTGATGGTGCTCATCCTCACGATCTTCGTCTGCTTTGGAATCAACATCTATTGGGCTCATCCGGACTGGGGGTCCGTGGGCCGCGGCCTAGTCACTCCGGCGATCCCGGATAAAGCGGCGCTCCTCATTGCGGTGGGAATCCTCGGCGCCACCGTGATGCCTCACAACCTCTACCTCCACAGTTCAATCGTCCAGACGCGGCAGATTAAGCAAACGCCAGAAGGGAAGAAGGAGGCGATCAAGATGGCCTCCCTCGACACCCTGATCGCGCTTGGTGGGGCGTTCTTCGTCAACGCGGCGATCCTCGTCCTTTCTGCGGCGGTCTTTCGGGCGAGCGGAACAGTGGACAAGCTAGAAGATGCCCACAAGCTGCTCGCGGTCAATCCCGCTCTGGGTGGAACGGCGGCGACCTTGTTCGCAGTTGCTCTGCTGTGCTCGGGCCAGTCATCCACGATTACCGGCACAATGGCCGGTCAGATCGTAATGGAAGGGTTCCTGAACATCAAGGTGAAGCCTTGGGTTCGCCGCCTCATCACTCGCGGCCTCGCCCTCATTCCCGCGATGTTTCTTGTGGGAGTGTCGGGCGGCGACAAGACGGTGGAGACCCTCGTCATCACTCAGGTTATCCTTTCGATGCAGCTCCCGTTCGCGGTCATTCCCCTCGTGGCGTTCACCTCCGATCGGCGTCGAATGGGCGAATTTACGAACTCGATCCCCATCGCTATTCTTGCGGGAGCGGTAACTCTCCTGATTCTCGGATTGAACTTGTCGATGCTCGTCGACCAATTCGGACTCCTTAAGACAGTTCTCGGAATTGCGGTGATCGTCGGGTTCGGCGCTTGGGCGGTGCTCGGGCATAAACCAAGACCCGCAGAAGCTCCCCTCTGAGAAATTCAACTTTCTACCGACAATGGTGGAGAGATGCTTTCAATCGGAGCTTACGCATTCGGGGCCTTTGTCTCGGGAATTATCCTTTCCATGCTCATCCAGCTCTTGCGGCCGATGAAGAATCGCCTGGAAAGCAACTCTCCCCTTGTCTGTCTCTTCTGCTTGCTCTTCACGTTCACCGCGCCGTTTGCCTACGTGGAGATTCTGACCAAGATGAAGGGCAACGAGATTAAAGATGCGGTTGCCTTGGGCTATCAAGACATGCCCATCGAAGGCGGCTTGCACTATTTCCGAATTCTCTCCTGGAGCGGCGACAGGGCCAAGGTCTTGGTCGTCGGAGAGGAGAAAGAGAGCTGGGGCGGCCTCGATCGTCCGATGGCAACTCTCATCCTCAGCCGCGAGCGACAGGGTTGGAAGACCGACAACTTCAACATGCTGCACTCCGAGCGGCTCGACAAAGACTCCATCATGTTTCCGCCTTATCGGTAGCGGGGCATACTGCGTCTAATGGCGCAAAGCATCAGTTTTTACGGTGCAGATGAAACTGTCACCGGTTCCCGTCACCTCCTTCACCTAAACGGAAAGCAGGTTCTCGTCGATTGCGGTCTCTTCCAAGGTTCTCGCGAGCTGAAAGAGCGGAATTGGCAACCTTTCCCAGTCGACCCCCATTCGATTGACGCACTGGTCATCACCCACGCCCACCTCGATCACATCGGCTGGCTCCCGCGATTTGTAAAGGCGGGCTACTCAGGGCCCATCTATGCCACCCCCGCCACCATCGGATTGGCGCGAATCTCACTGCCAGATTCGGGAAGAATCCAAGAGGAAGATGCGCGGCACGCGAACAAGCACGGTTCGCGACATCAGCCGGCCCTCCCTCTCTACACCGAAGGCGAGGCGTACGAGTCGCTGAAGAACTTCGAGCCGGTCCACTACAACGATATGCACCCGCTTCCGGGTGGCGCCACGTTTCGGTTCCTGCCGGCGGGCCACATTCTCGGGTCGGCGTTCGCTGAGGTCTACTTCGCGAACGGCGAGCGGATTCTCATGTCAGGCGACCTTGGACGCTTCAACACCCCGATCATCCGCGACCCAACGCTTATCGACTCAGCCGAGTATCTCGTCATGGAGAGCACCTACGGCGATCGGAGCCATCCGATCGA
>JBBQFM010000028.1:0-68409 GCA_038321975.1 Fimbriimonadales bacterium
ACCACGATATAGCCGTATGTTTCGTCGATATGCTTTACACGCCTCAGCTTCCATCCGATGTTGTTTCCCGCGTAGTCGCCCTGCTTGTAGAACGGCGCACCGGCGGTACCGGCGACGAATTGATGCATTTCGGGGCCGGGCTTCGCTCCCTCTCGAACGACTGCCATATGGTCATACAGATGATCGTGACCGCAGAAAAATACTCGCGAGCCCGCACTAGTCAAGCTGTTCCAAAACGCATCGCGAGCCTCAGGAGACGCGTCCATCGTGTCCTTGTGGGAGCCATCCATGAAGGCAGGCTCGTGGCCCATGGCGAAGATGAACGGCTTCTTGTGACGAGCCAAAACGTTGTCTAACCAGGGCTGGGCAATTGCCTCGCCTTTGTTCACGTACTGGTCGAGGCCGATCGCGAGGATTGGTCCCTGCTCGTAGTAAAAGGTCAACCCCTTCTCGGTCGACGGGCCGTTCGAAGGCATTGCGTAGTCGCCGGAAAACACCTTGTTCCATACCGTCCAGGAAGCCTGACTCCCCGCTTCATGATTGCCCCGGCACGCCAGCACTTTGATGTGCTTCTTGTAGAGCGGCTCCATGATGCCCCTCCAGGTGAGAAGCTGCTTCTCGAACTCGGAAGGCTCCTTCTCGTACCCTTTGACGAGGTCGCCGGTCCACATTAGGAACGAAGCCTTCTCAGCCACGACCGCCTGGGCGATCTCGGTGGTGATCACTTTGTTCAGACCATTGAAGTCTCCCTCCCGTGGCTTGAAGTCGGCCCGGCCGTCTCCGGCAACCACGAATCGCAGCTTTTCTGCGGGCGCGGATGCGACGATCAAAGCGGAGGCGAGGATTGCGATTGACAGACGTCTTAACATAGCGGTCTTCAGGTTCTACCCGCTCAGGGCCCGTTGTGGCTAAACTCGCAACATGCAAGCTTTCCGAGTAGCGGCAGTTCAGGCATCCCCTGTCTTTCTCGATCGAGCGGCCACCGTCGAGAAGGCGATCTCACTCATCCGCGAGGCTTCGGCAGGTGGCGCAAAGCTTGTGGTGTTTCTGGAGGCGTTCCTGCCGACCTACCCGCTGTCGCCGGCCACTATGCCCGGCCAGACGTCTTCTCGTTTTCGGTGGACCACACGGAAAGGTCGCCTTAATAGCCCCCAACTGGAGGGCTAGTTAAACCAGTAAATTTAAGGAATGTGCGCCGGTCGTTGCAACCTACGAGAATCCTGGCTACACTGGTAAAAGTAAGGTAGTTACACTATGAGCAACATTCACATTAGTGGCGATTATTCGCAGAAAACGGAGATCTTCGGCAAAGTGATTTCGCATCACACCGGCAATTTCAACTTCACCAAGCCCCTTGGCGATGCTTCTTGGTCACAACACGTGACCGTAGCCACGATCAACGAGAGCGTGACCGACGGAATCGTCACCGTCACGATCTCGGCTTTTGGCCAGAGCGTCCCTCTGTTCAAGACGGGCACTCAAGGGCACAACAACTTCAAGATCGAGCTTGACAGCGGCAACTTCGTAAAGGGCACCGTCACCGTCAGCTAGCGTCTTCGTTCCGTTGAGAGCAGGGGCACAGGATCTGTGCCCCGAAGTCTCAATGTGGCTTTCGAATTACCGAGGGCGCGCCATATCGAGCGATAAAGGGGTCCGCCCGAAGCCCCTTAACTTCCCAGCAAACCGCCAAATTCGGCATGCTCGTTCGGATCTTGAACCGATTGTCCTTGATCCTCTGGGCGATCTTTGCCTCCGCGAATCGGCTGCTATCTTCGCCATCGACGATGGTTAGCTGATACCGAAAGTCGACGTTGATCTTCTCGAAATAGGCGGGCAGCTGTACCCAGGCCCCCCCCTGATCGTCGGTGGTCACGGTGCCGTTGTAGACGTTCTCTGCTTGCGGACCGACGGTGGCGTAGTGCACGAGGTATCGATTGGAGCCCTGGGTTGGATCGTCGGTACAGACCGCGATGGGGCCGGTTGATCCAATCTTTCCTTCGCTAAAAACGCCAAACCCATCTCTCTGGCTCGTGGTAGAACCGAGCACGCCGATCGTTCCTCCGATCGGCGCCAAGGCAATTCCTTTCACCCCAACCCCCTCTTGGCTATCGGTTTGGCCGTAAACGCCAAAGTTCTTTCCTTGCGTGCTGCGACCCACTCCATAGACGCCGGTTCCTAGCGGACTCATGCTCTGAAAATTTCCCCCATACGTTGACCCGGTGACTGCGTTCGCCACGCCAAGAATGCCAATTCCGTCGGAGCTGTTGCTCTCGAACTGACCTCCGAACGCGAAGCCGGATTCGGAAAGGGCGATCCCATGAACCGACTTACCGGTAGCCGAGTGGGTCTGGGCCAGGACAACCTCTTCTTGATTCTCCCCCGACTTTGCCCGGCCAAGGAATAGGTAGGTCGCCTTGTACGGCACTCTGGCTATCTGTCCAACGAAGGGGTTGTGGGGCGGCGGAACTCCGCCGAACGTGTCGGTTCGCATAACGTAGCTGACATGGGCCAGTTGTCCACGCCCTGAAGAATTCGCCTTGAGCAGCAGCCAAGGAACGTCACTGGCATGTGGGGCCGGGCTGGAGGCGATCTTTTCGCCCACCACTCTGCTGCCATCCTGAGCCTCCCAAACCGGGCCCGCATAGTGATGCCCCATCTGATTTCCCGTGTTATCGAAAAGGTTTGCTTCGGGAGCTTGAAGCACCCACTCGGTGCGAAAGTCAGGGTCCGACTTCCTCGCTCCCGCATAGATCTGCACTCCTTCGGCGTGAACCGAGAACAGCACGGTCTGTCCATCTGGAATGGCCATTGCCGAAGGCGACACGTTCTGCTCGTGCCGATTGATCGCACCCGTTAACGTTGCGATCGCCACCGTGCCGGCCAAAACCATGTAACGAAACGACATTGAATTGCATTTGTACATGGATCGAATATCTCTCCAACCTTAGCTCCCAAAGGGCGGGCTTGTCTCGACAGACGCAATCGTTGTCTGGATCAAAGGGTGGGCTTGACAAGCTCCGCAAGGCGGGATGCCCCCGATCGCGAAGCCTGGACGCGGGTTCCCAATCGGTCTCGCAGGCGAACTTGGTACAAGCGATCACCGAAGTGCTCGACCTCTTCGACCGCCCGAAGATTGACAACCGCGTCGCGAGAGATCCGGAGGAAGGGGGGATCGCCAAGCCAATCGTGCAATGCCGCCAGTACGTAGTAAGTTGCGAACTCACCCCGCTCGGTGTGAATCCAAGTACGGCGATCGTGGTGGAGCGCGGCCAAGACCTCCAACCGGGGGATTAGGTGGATGACGTCGTCGTCTTTCGACTTCACCGAGAGCCGATCACCGCAGGGGTAGGGTGCGACTGCCGCAGGGTTCGTTTCGCCCGTGAGACGTGACTCAAGCCGGCAAACCGCCTCCCACACCTGCGCCGCCTCGAGCGGCTTCAAAAGGTAGTCGACGGCTTCCAGACGAAACGCTTGACATGCGCACTGCGCGTGCCCCGTAGTGAAAACAATCAAGGGCGGTTTGGGCAGGCGTGCTAAATCGAACGCGAGTTGGAGCCCATCCCGGCCGGGCATCTTGATATCCAGAAAGACCGCGTCTGGCTGACGGTCGGTGCAAAGGGTCAACCCCCAACTGGCGTCGTGAGCGATGCCAAGCACGGTGACCTTATTGGTTTGCAGGAGGAGCGCCTCTAGATACCGCGCAGCAAGAGGTTCGTCTTCGATGATCACCGCGCGCATGCCGGCACCTGACTTAGTTCCGCGAAGCTCGCGTAGGGGATCCTCAGAGACGCCTCAACTCCTCTTCCAGGCAAGTTCAGCACCGTAAAGACCATGTCGGATCGATATATTGCCTCAAGTCGGCGGAGGAGGAGTGGAAGGGCGTGGGCATGATCCCTTTCTTCTGCCATCGGATTGCCGGTGAAACCGGGGCCGGTGTCCGAGACCCTGAGTAAGAGGCACCCACCCATTTCGCAGGCTGAGATTTGGATGCCGCCAGTCTCCCCAAAGGGTTGGATCCCGTGGCGGACTGCGTTTTCAACAAGCGGCTGCAGCAGAAAGGGTGGAACCTGGGCGTCTAAGACCGATGGGTCGATATCTCGTTTCACCACCAAGCGATCTCCCAGACGGAGCTTTTCGATTTCGAGGTAGGCATCAATCACCGCCAACTCTTCCCGCAGCGAGTAAAACGGGCGATCATTCTGATCGAGACTGGCACGCAGAAACGTCCCCAAGAATGCGGCCGCCCTTGGTACCGACCGCGGATCCAACTCTGAGAGGGCGGAAAGGGTGTTCAGGCTGTTGAAAAGAAAGTGTGGATTCATCCGCGCTTGAAGCGCTCGGATTTCGGCAAGGGCCGCCGCCCGCGCGTGGGTCTCTTGAGCCGCGGACTGCTCGATAACCAGGAGGATCAGAGCCACCGACAGACCGTGAAGAGCGGCCGAACCAATGATGAGATCTGCGGTTGAGGGCGACCGCCCATCGAGCAACAAGGTCACCCCATCGCGCAAGAACGAAGTGACCACCCCTAGCAAGAAGCCGGTAGTTGGAAGAACCGCTGCATCGGGCCTTAGCAATCGTAACGCGCCGCCCGCAGCGCCCGCGAGCACCATCGAGATCGCGATCGGGAGAGGAGGATGGTTCCCGTACAAAGTCGCCAACACGGTCACCGCGAACCCAATAAAAACCCCGACCCAGGGGCCGGCTATTAGACCAGCGGCACAGACGGCCACGATCCGGAGATTCATCGGCGAATCGAAATTGGTGGGATGCTGCAGGGTGGCAAGCACTTCCACCAAACCAAGGGCCAGAAAGAGGGCGGACGCCATCGCCTGCTCCTTTGCCGAAAGATGTAAGCGTCCGAGATTGGGAAACAGGCGAGTCCGCGTTAGCAAGAAGGCAAGGGCAACGAGAATGCAGGCCTTCTCAATCAGTACGAGTCCTAGTTCCTGCAAGCTCAAATTGACCGCCATGTAACCTGCCTCAGTCCGTGGCCGAGGCGTTGCAACGTTCTGGCGGCATTGTACGACATTAGTCCCTCGGGTGCGACTTGCCTGTCTAAGCTGGCGGATTTGATGATCGGACGTACAAAAAGCTCAACGCTATCGAAAGTGTCGAACGATAGCATTCGCGTGAACTCAGAGGCTCATGTAGAAATGACTCTCAACGGAATTACGACGTCCAACTAGACATGGCTTAGGCATGCCGGTCCGATTATTTGCATCTACCCCTCTACATGCCCTTACGTCCAAGTGCAAATTGATAGCATTATATACAGCTGGTCGATATACCGGGAGGGGCAAGATCAGCGCGATCAATTTGCGAGGGGATTCCGCTCACCTCGGGGGCGTTGGACGTTCGGCTGCTCGACGACTAGATCAGCTTAAAAGCAGGCAAGAGACGCCGGCCGCCGAAAGAGTCCCGTGCTAAAGTTGAGACAATATGCTTAGGCTCCTTCTTCCGCTGTTTGCTTGCCTTCCCATCGCCGGTTTAGCCGCCGAAAGGCCGCCGATACGAGAGCCAAACCGATCGCCCGAGGACACCGCCAAAGTGATGCGATCGCTCGAGCACAAGATCCGCGAGATCATGGATCGGCAGAAGGTGCCCGGGGTCGGTATCGTGGTCGTCAAAGATGACAAGGTCGTGTATCTGAAGGGGCTCGGATACCGGAATTTGGAGAAGAAGCTCCCCTTCACTCCCGACACAATCTGCCACATCGCATCCACGAGCAAGACGTTCTGCGGCGTCACCCTCTGTATGGCCGCCGAAGATGGCCTACTCAGCCTGGACGAAAGCCCGAAACGCCTCTTGCCCGAGTTTAAGATGGTCGATCCCGAGGCCGACAAGGGGATGACGATCGCCGACCTGATGAGCCACAGCAGCGGCCTCCCGAGAACGGATGCCGGTTGGGGACCTGGGAAGATAGATGCTCACCAGGCGATGTTGCTGCTAGGTAAGGGCGAACCCACCTACCCGTTTCGCTACATCGGCCAGTACTCGAACATGATGGTGGAGACGGCTGGTCTGGCCGTTGGAGCGGCCTACAAAAAGCCGTGGACCCAGGTGCTTCAGGAAAAGGTCGCTGGCCCACTTGGAATGACTTCAACCAGACGCTGGAGCCTTCCCGAAGCGGAACCGGATCGCACGTCGGTCGGCTACTACGTCGGCCCCGATGGCGAACCCATTCCTGAAACGATTGTCGAGTTCCCCGCCATCGCAGCGGCAGGGGGCCTTCAATCGACTCCGAAGGACATGGCGACCTGGATCCGGTTTCACCTGAACGGAGGCGAGGTCGATGGCAAGCGGCTCATCTCCGAAAAGATGCTGAACGAAGCCCACCGACCTCGATTCTCATTCGTCGGACCGCTCACCTACGGGCTTGGCTGGTTCCAATCCGAGGATCGGGGTGAGATGGTCGTCTCACACGGAGGAGACCTTCCGGGCTTTCAAACCGACCTCGTCCTCTGCCCCTCACGGCATCTAGGCTTTGCCATCCTCTCCAACAACGATTCGACCAACAGCCGCGGACCCATCGAGTCGCTTCTCCTCGATCGACTGGTGGGCAAGTCAGACACCCGAGAGTTCAAGAAGACCGCCAAAGCAAATGGCCTCTACCTCAGCCCCCAAGGCGATCACCTGCTTCGCATCGGAAGCAGTGGCAATGAAATGCAGGCAACCCCCGAGAACTCGCGAACGATTAGGCTACACAAGGATGGGGAAGCCACCTGGAAAACCTACGACAAGCACGACCATCCGATGACCATCGTGGTCTCGGATGACCCCAAGAACAAGGGCCACAAGATGCTGGACGTCACTCGCGAGGGTGGAACCACCCATTATGCGATCAGCGCTCCGCTCTACAAACCGGACACCACAGTCGCCGAGATCTACCGGCGTTCCGCCATCGCGACCGGCGGTGATGCCGCCCCCGCTGGCAAAACTCTCGAGTGCCACTACACGGCCGACTACGCCAGCGACGCCGTTCAGGGGATCGGGCTCTGGTATCGAACGGCTCGCTCCCGATCGGGTCAGCTCGAATCCGAGTACATCGGGGCCGCCCGTCAGAACTACACCCACGGGGCCAATCGCGATGGACGAACCGCATTTGCCGACAGCAACTGGCGAATTGATCAAGGTTTCGATCCCTCGTCGGCCGAGTATGCCGGCTACTGCAGCGAGCTCGGGGGACCACCAAAAGACGCCAAGGTCGAGATCATCGGCGAAATCAATTGGAAGGGTGAAGCCGCCTACGTGGTGCGAATGACTCCGATTGCCGGACCCTATCGATTGGACTACTACTCGAAGACCACCTTCCTACCTCTAAGGCGCGAAGTTCCTCGGGCCCATATCGAAACCTATTCGGACTACAAGGTCATCGACGGCATCGCGGTGCCGATGAAGGTCATCGTTCAGGACGGCAACCTTTCAGAGAGCAGAATCACGATCACCTCGGCTCGGGCGATCGATGGTCAGCCTCACTGGGCGTTTTATCCGGCCGCTTGGAAGAAGAAGTAGCTAGTGCGGCCCCGGGGGCTGGGCGGTCCCACACGGACCGCCATCTAAAGTCTCTACGACCTCAACGATCTTGCCGTCGAACGTCCGTGGTTCGCGCACGTAGGACGTGCCGACCACGCTACCGAGCGGAATGTAGTGGCAGATCAGGGAGCGTCGGAACCGCGTTTCACTCGTGTTCGGGGTCGAGCCGTGGATGATGCTGCCGTTGAAGAACAGCACGTCTCCCGCCTTCATCTCCACATGCACGGGGGCAGTTCCGGCTGGCGACCGGACGAAATCGGTGGTGAACGAAGTCGATGCATCCGCCTGCTCCGGGCAGACAATCTCGTAGCCCTCTGATCCGGGTACGACCATCATTCCACCGTTCTCCATGTCGCAATCGTCGACCGCGATCCAAGCGGCAGCGCAAGATCCGGGTTTTACCCGGAGATAAAAGTTGTCTTGGTGAAGTTCCTGCCCTCGTGCGCCCGGAGGCTTGAAGTAGAACATGGTCTGGACGCCGACCGGCTCGCCACCAAGAATCGCCTGAAGGTACGGAAAGAACCGACGATCCAGCATGTATCGAAGGGAAAGAGGGCCAACTTCGAGTTCGGGATGGAGGTGCGGCATCATCATCCGTGGATAGAAGGAGAGCGGGTCGTCCTCGGTGTACGCGCCTCGACCACTCTGGATCTCGCTCAGACCGGGGACTGGACCTGCCGAGTTGAGCGACATGAAGGTGTCGCGAATCTGGTCGACTTCACCGGGTGACAGTAGTTGGCGCGCAACTCCAAAGCCTTCTTGAGCGAATTGGGCGGTGCTCATTCCTTTAGGATATCAACTCTCCGACGATCTGCCCTGTATGGAGAGTGCAAATATCGAAAGCAATTCCTGATGGGCGGCAAGAAAAGTCTCGCCAAGCAACTCCAGCGTATAGCCGTCGATCCGGGCTACGGAAGGATGAGTCGCTGCTAGATCAGTCTCTTCGGTCGTTCGGAACGAGAATCTCAGCATCACCGGCTCGCGCAAACGAATCGGAGGATTCGCGGCCCGATTCTCGACCGCTCGTTTCGCAGCAGCCTCAATGCCCGGCCAGGTCTCCGAAGGATCGAGCATTCGCCCCATGTACTTTCCAAAGGCTTCCTTGGTCGAGAAAACCTGAGCCTGAGGGCACAGGCTGAGTGCCTCGGCGCAACCCGCGTCGTCGCTTGTGACGAGAACCAACGGAACGCCATAAGCTCCCGCGACTGCCCCGCTCGCCGCGATCTCTCCGGCCCGTGCGCCATTGATCCACAGTCGATGGAGCCCGCCAACGAGTGCGTGCTCCATAAACGCGTTCTCGGCACCTGCCATTCCGTGATAGCCAACCAGAAAAGCGGCGGCGAACGATGAGTCGATGCCGTCCATCATCCCATCCCACTCGCTTCCCCGACCCGAGATCAGCCCCACACCTGGCTCGAGCTCGTCGATCAACAGGTTCTTGCACGTCGCGTGACCGTCTTTGATGAGAATGTAAGAGGCACCTGCCGCTCGGGCACCACGGATTGCCGCGTTCACGTCATGGGTGAGCATCCGTCGTGAGAACGGGTAGTCAGGATAGTCTTCGCTCGGGCGGCCACACTGAGAAAACGATGAGACGCCCGTGCAGCCCTCAATGTCGACCGAGATAAAGACCTTCACCCTCATATTCTGGCGGGTTTGAGGGTAACACCATTGTATGAAGATCCAGTCGATCGGCGGCTCTACTCTCAACAGCACTCGGCTCTCTTACGGCTGCATGCGCATCTCGGGAACGTGGAATCCGAGTGAAGTCACCTCGGAGCGAGTGGAGTATGGAAAAGCGGCCGTCCTCGCCGCTTACGAGGCCGGCTACACCCTCTACGATCACGCCGACATCTATTGCCGCGGCGAATGCGAACGAATCTTTGGATTGGTCCTGAAGGACATCCCTTCGATGCGCAACGAGATCGTCATCGCCACCAAATGCGGCATCCGCTTCCCGGGCGAGCCAAATCCGGATTCGCCCCACCGCTACGACTTCTCCGCCGAGCACATTCTCAAGAGCTGCGACGCCTCGCTCGAGCGGCTGAAAGTCGACACGATCGATATCTATCAGCTCCACCGCCCCGATCTGCTCATGGACCCGGAGGAGATCGCTCGAGCGTTCGACACTCTTCATCGACAGGGCAAAGTGCGCTATTTCGGCGTCTCCAACTTCGTGCCGTCCTTCGTACGGGCGCTGCAGTCCGGCCTCTCTGCTCCCCTCATCGTCAATCAGGTCGAGGTCCATTTGGGCCGACTCGACTGTTTCACCGACGGCACGCTCGACCAGTGCATCGCTGAAAACATCACCCCCCTCTCCTGGAGCCCCCTGGGCGGCGGCTTTCTGGGCGAAGGCTCGAAGCTCGATCCGAAGCATCCACGCTACGAGGTTCTCTCAAAGCTGCAGGCTGCGTGCGACGAGATCGCGAAGAAGCACGGCGTCAATCGAACTATCGTCGCCATCTCCTGGCTCCTCAAGCACCCCTCAAAGATCATCCCAATCATCGGTTCGGCCAACCCGGCGCACATCAAAGACGCGGTTCGGGCGGACAGTTTCGAACTCGACCGCGAAGAGTGGTATCGCCTCCTGGTCGCCGCACGGGGCGAAGGTCTGCCGTAGCATTCTCCCTTGCTCCCCTTGCGGGATGGCTCGTGCCCGGAGGGGGAGGGCAGGGTGGGTCGGTAGCCTATCGTGACCCGAAATCTGTCAGTTAGCCTGATTTGAATTGCGATGCTGTCGGTGCAGGTAGGGGTTCTTCTGTCGCTTGAGCTCCATCAGAATGACATTGAACAACGCTCTAGGACGCTCTCCGCAACCTGCTCCACCGACATCGCTTCATCAACCACAACATGCGGCAACCCACGTTTCCGCACCACATCCATCATCGCGCGATTGTAGAGCAGCGTGCGCTTGAGAAAGTTGTCGATCAACCTCCGCCCCTGGGCGTCAGCTGCCTCGTAGCTACTGTCCAGATACATCCGATCCCGAAAGAGATCGTCGTCCGCAGTGAGCCAGACCCCAGACACTTCAAACTCCGGCCAAATAGCCGACCCCTCAAGAACCAGGGGCTCCCCTCGATCTTGCGAAAGAAGATCCTGAACTAGCGGCAAGACATTCTGCCGATAGTGACCGAGAACGTCCGCCAGCAGCCAAGCCGCATTGTCGTTCGCGTAGTACTCCTTCACATGCTCGGGAACCGTCCAGGTCGGGGTATCCCAGGGGCGACCGGGATGGCGGGCTAGTTTATCGGTCGAAAGGTGCTTGCCGCCGAGTTTCTCGGCGATAAGCGTGCCTACCGCCGTCTTTCCGACATGCGACGACCCGCCGATGAGGACGGTGCGCAATTTATCCGTATCCGCAGTGGCTTACCGAGGCCCAGGAGAGTAGGTCGATCACCGCAGTCCGGAGCTTCTCGAGGGCTTCCTGAGGGGTTCGTCCGCGGCCGATGAGGTCGCTGGAGAGGGTCGGGGCCTCAGCGAGAAATCCGATGACTCTGCCTCGTCGCAGAATGGGGGTCAACATAGCCGGAATGCGATTCCGATGTTCGTCTTCGTGTGTCATGAGCCGTAGCTTCCTTGGAAGGTCCTCTTTGACCTATCCTAACCCTAGGACCCGTTTCGGCGGCCAGCAGTTCGAGACGCGGGACTTTCGCAGGGTGCCGGGTGCCGGGTGCCGGGTGCCGGGTGCCGGGTGCCGGGTGCCGGGTGCCGGGTGCCGGGTGCCGGGTGCCGGGTGCCGGGTGCCGGGTAGAAGATACACCTGTTCCCTGTTCCCTGTTCCCTGTTCCCTGTTCCCTGTTCCCTGTTCCCTGTTCCCTGTTCCCTGTTCCCTGTTCCCTGTTCCCTGAACACGAGAAAGAGACAGAATAAGGAACTCATGCTTTTGATGTCCTTGTTATTCCTCGGCTTCCCTAAGGTTCAGGTGGACAGCGATCCCGTCATGCAAAAGGTCGAAGCGATCTTCAAGCAGATGACGGTCGCCGAAAAGGTCGACTTCTGCCATGGAACCGGCTTCGCCACCCGCCCAATCCCGAGACTTGGGGTCCCCGCGTGGGAGATGTCGGACGGCCCGCAGGGACTGCGCGGAAACGACGGCGAGAAGGCCACCTACTTCCCCACCGGCATCTCACTCGCCTCCACGTGGAATGTCGATTGCGCCAAAAAGCAAGGCATCGCGATGGGCGAAGAAGCCCAGTACTACAGAAAGGGCGTCATCCTCGGTCCCGCCATCAACATGATCCGCACGCCGCTCGGCGGTCGGTCCTTCGAATACATGAGCGAAGATCCGTTCCTCGCCGGCAAACTGGCGGTGAACTACATTCAGGGCGTCCAAAGCCAGGGCGTCTCGGCTTGCGTCAAGCACTACGCAGCCAATAGCCAGGAGAACGAGCGCGGCACGATCGACGCGCGCGTCGATGAGCGAACCCTTCGGGAGCTGTACCTGCCCGCATTCGAGATGGCGATCAAGGAGGGCGGCGCGAGAAGCATCATGGCCGCCTACAACCGATTGAACGGCACCTACTGCGCCGAGAATAGCCATCTGCTGAACGACATCCTCAAGAAGGAGTGGGGCTTCAAGGGGGCCGCGATGTCCGACTGGGGCGCGGTCCACAGCACGATCGGCACTGCCTTCGGCGGCCTCGACCTCGAGATGCCGGGCGGCTCGCCGCGCGACTTCATGGCCCAGCCGTTGCTCAACGCGGTCACCGCCGGACAGGTCCCGATGTCGGTCATCGACGACAAGGTGCGACGCACCCTGTGGGCCATCTACTCAGGCGGCCCGGGTACCGCAGTCGCAAACAACCCCGAGCACTGGGCGATCACGCGAGCGATCGCTCGCGAGTCGATCGTGATGCTCAAGAACGCTAACTCGACTCTTCCTCTCGATCCCGCGAAGCTGAAGAAGATCGCCGTCATCGGACCGTTTGCCGACCTAAAGCAAGGCGGCTCGGGCGGAAGCTCCTCGGTCTACTCCCCCTACGAAGTCACCGCCCTACAGGGCATCAAGACCGCCCTTGAAGGCAAGGCCGAAGTGGTCTACGCGAAGGGTGCCGAGACGGGCGAGCAGGTTTTCGACGCGATTCCAACCAGCGCCTTCCCCGATGGATTGAAGGGCGAATACTTCGCCACGAAGACCTTTGAGGGTGAGCCGACGGTCACCCGAACGGATGCCAATCTCGACTTCGATTGGGGCCACGGATCGCCCGACCCGAAGATCCCGAACGACAATTTCAATGCTCGATGGACGGGCACTCTTGTTGCCCCGAAGACCGGCAAGTTCATCCTCGGCACCTCGAGCGACGACGGCTCGCGGCTCTATGTGGACGGCAAACTCGTCGTTGACAACTGGGGCGATCACGGCGTCCAGGGCAAGAGCGTTCAACTCGACCTCGTGCAGGGGAAGAAGTATCAGGTCAAAGTCCAGTTCTATGAGGCAGCCGGAGATGCGGTGGTCAAGCTCTACTGGTCGATGCCCAATGCAGACAGCGATCCTTTGCTGACGGCGGCCGATGAAGCCGCCAAATCGGCCGACGCGGTCATCCTCTGCGTTGGCACGACCCATCAGTACGACACGGAAGGCAGCGACAAGCCAGACATGCACCTGATGGGCAAGCAGGATGCGTTTGTCCAGCACATGCTCAGGGTGAACCCGAAGACAATTGTGGTCCTCTTCACCGGCAGCGCGGTCGAGACCCCCTGGTCGGGTGAAGCACCCGCGCTGCTTGAGGCGTGGTATCCGGGAATGGAGGGCGGCAATGCGCTCGCCGACATCCTCTTCGGAACCGTCAGCCCAAGCGGAAAGCTCCCCCTCACCTTCCCCAACAAACTAGCCGACTCACCAGCCCACGCTAACGGCAACTACCCCGGAAAGAACGGGACCCTTCACTACGACGAAGGCCTGCTCATCGGATATCGCTACTTCGACACCAAGAAGCTAGCCCCCAAGTTCCCCTTCGGATTCGGCCTGAGCTATACGACCTTTGAGTACAGCAACCTGAAGGTGAAGACCGAGGGGCATACTGCCACGGTTACCGTCGACGTGAAGAACACGGGCAAGGTCGCGGGCATGGAGAGCGTCCAGCTCTACATCCACCCGCACAAGTCCGCCGTCGAGCGACCCGAGAAGGAGTTAAAGGGGTTTGGGAAGGAGATGCTTGATGCGGGCCAGACCAAAACCTACACCTTCAAACTAGACTCTCGCGCCTTCGCTTACTACGACGTGAAGGCCAAAGACTGGAAAGTCGAGCCGGGCAACTTCGACGTCCTCGTCGGTAGCTCGTCCCGAGACATCCGCTCCCGCGGCGTCATCAAGCTGTAAAGGAAAGTAGATCGCTCCCGCGATCTGTAGCCGCCACCCCGGTGTCGCTCGACGGCCCGGGGCCGTCGAGCAGAGCTTGTTCCGACGGCCCGGGTCCGTCGGGCCTTGAATCAGGTGCCGATCGACGGGACTTCCCAGATCGTCGACAGCAAGTTAGTGATCGCATCTGGATGCAAACCCCACCCTAACAATCCCGCCAATCCCATCAGGATTCCGAAGAAGGTCGGCACAAGGGCCAGCCAGAAGAGCCACCTCTTCTGAGTCAACGCGGTTACCGCAAGTAGGGAAATCGAAATGGCGAGAAGCGCGTCGGAGAGGTCGAACTGGTCGTCGTGGGTGTTCAGTTTGTTGTAGGTGTCCTCGTCGTCCTTGGCCTTCTTGCCGTACTCCTCTTTCTTGGAGTCTTCATCTTTGGACTTGGCGCGCATGGTCTTCGAAGACGATTCCGCTTTCGCCTTCGCCGCCCCCGTGAAGGAAAGCGACATGACCTCGAGCTGCTCGGCGCCGACGCTGAGCACTTTGGACTGGGTGTTCTTGGCCTGATAGTAAGCCCAGTGATCCAGCTTATCGGCCTGGGCCTGCTGCATCGCCTGGACGATGTTGTCGTCCTTCACTTTGCAGATTCCCAAGAAGGTCGCCAACAAGGCGATCGTCACGGCCACCATTGCGTTCAGGAAGCTTTTCGCCTCTGCAGCACCGTCGGCCGTTTCCTTCAACTCGATCGGATCGATTTCCACGAATACGATTTACCCGACGTGGGGACTGGATAGTCGGGATTATTTCTACAGCAAACTCAGGACTTCTCAGAGCTTTTCAAGTTCCGTGAGGTTCTTGGAAGATAGTAGATCTTGCCTGCCTCAGTCGGTGCCCGTTTGAGACGGTCGACTTGCCACCACTCCGATCCGGATGTTCGCGAAGAGAAATGCTCCGATCAGGAAATAGATCAAGAATAGAATCATGTTTGTCAAAGCGAACCCTAGGGCAAGGGGCACCAACAGGAGCCCACACCAGGCCGCAAGCACAACTCCCGCTTTTCGAGATCCTCGCGCAATCAGAATGTGGGCGACGATTGGAGGAAGTAAGGCCACGAAAAGCCCGCTGCCGAAGAGAATCAAGAAACCGCGGAGCAAGCTGAGTTCTTGATGGGCTGGAGGATCGAGAAGGGTGAACGCCGAGAAAAGGAAAGTGAATCCGGCGATGAGGCACCAGATGACGAGGAGCGCTCTCTGCAAGCCACGATCGGTACGATTCATGATGTCAGTTTCCTTCCTTTTGCAGAAACGGATGGTCTCAAGAACCTCATCTCTGAGGGCCCGAGCCCTTGACTTTTGGCCCTCAGCCGGGTATTATTTCACTTACATCGCGGGGTAGAGCAGTCTGGTAGCTCGTCGGGCTCATAACCCGGAGGTCATTGGTTCAAATCCGATCCCCGCACCCAAATTCTAAGGTCGCAAGCTTCTCGCGAAGCCTGCGACTTTTTTGTTTTTTGCCCTGTATCCTTGTTTTCATGCCCGACCCACAACCCTTTGATTCATCGGTCCTCTCGGCCATCGATGCCGGAGCGTCGAAGGCGGAGCTAGTCTGGGCAAGAGTTCCCCTCTTCGGTTGGTCCGTGGCCGACAAGATGTGGGCACGGCGTGCCCGCCCGGTAAGAGAAGACCTCATCCGCCAGCTCGAATCTCGACCCGATACGGGAGCCGAATGGGAGGAAGACATCCGACCCTTTGCCCTCACCATCTGCGAACTGGCCCGTGAGCAGATGGGCTGGCCAAACGCGAACTTCCTCCCCGCAGATCCGTTCAGCGTTGTCTTCTGGTCCTACGAAGACGGGCTCGATCTCGAATCCGCAATGCTGGAAATCGAGAGCGGATTCGGCATCAAGACTACCGAGGACGACCTGCAAAAGTGGATGACCACCGACCTCGAAGCTTTCGTCCAAGACATCGAAGCCCGCAAGAGCCTCATCGAAGCATTCGCATGATCCCTAAAAGATCCTGGTAAAAACAATTGCAATGTCCATGCTTGCAAAGTTATAGTTAGCGTATCGAACCGCTCAAGTTGAGCGGATTCGAATGGAGTTAGCAATGAAAGAGAAAGGTTTGATTAGCGTTTTCGCGTTCGTTCTTGCGTCGAGTTCCTTCGGCACCACCCTTTACGACAACTACGGTGGGGCTTATTCCAGCGGAAACGGGAACTGGGACGGAGGCATCAGCGACCTCGGCGCGAACATAGGGCTTCAGGTAGGCGAGCGAGTCACGGCAGTGGATGGCGGGACCGAAATCTCGTCCATCAAGAGCCGCGTCATTATGGGCGTGGATGGCGGAGCCTTCAACGACGCACTCGTTCAAGTGTGGAATCTCTCCGGGAACACGGTCGGCTCGCTGGTTGGAGAGCAGGTGGTCGGAGGCACGTTTGTCGATCTCGGCGCCGATGGCAATATCCCTGGATTCTTCGGTTACGACCTAACCGTGAACGTCTCCATCGGTGGTCTCGTGGCTGGCAATGACTACCTCGTTTCGGTCCAGGGCCGTAGCGACAATTGGGGCTATATCGCCCGCAGCGACGACTCTCAGCTCAACACCTTCGGCCGAGACTTCTCCTCCTTCGGCTACCCAGGCGAATATGGCGCCACCGACTGGACCGAGATGGGCGCCCTCAGTCAAGGTTCCGGTTCAGCGGTTATGACCGTCGAAGCCGTCCCCGAACCGGCCACCATGGCCGTCCTCGGCCTCGGCGTCTTGGGTCTCGCTCGCCGACGCCGACGGTAAATCCGGAGATGGATGGTTCCCCTTTTCCAAAAGGGGAACCGTTGGGGAGGGGCACCACCCGAACGAGGGCTTTCCTTCGGTTAAGCCGTTTTCTCCCCCATTACGGCGCTAACTGTGATATGATTGATATGTCCCGATTGGGACACCCATAGCCATACATTTAGGCCGCTCGAAAGAGCGGTCTTTTTTATTTGGCAATCAGGGCATCGGCTTGGCTAGCCGCGGTGCGCTTCTTCCTGCGCTCGTCCCAGTGAAAGCCGAACACGCCCAACGTTTTAGCGACCTTCAAAATCGCGAACGCATAGAAGAACCGATTGAAGAACGCGAGGTCCTCGGCGGGAATGATGTGGGGAGCCGCCTTGACCCAGACCGCAAGTAGCGCTAGCGTGATGCCGAGATCGAGCACGAGGAGAAGAACGCGGTTGCGAACCTGCGGCTTCGTATCCGCAGTCCTCTTCTTGGCCGACCCGTAGAAGATGCGGCCGGAAAGCACGCCAACCACGACGGCCAGGCCATACATGAGCAAGCTCACAAGGGGCAAGATGCCGATCGCGGCACACACGAGCAGATCCGGCAGATTGCGCATCACCGCGCGCTTGGGGACGGCGAACCTCTGGACCGCCTGAGCTTGCTTCTCGGGAACCATATCAAGCACCGTACGGGCCGGTGCCTCTCAGCGTTTCAACAATCGGGCTAAGGTCTCGATGGCCTGCCGCAAGGCTTCCGGATTCTGCATCCCGTACGCCAAGCGGAGTTTCCAGTCGGCGTCGGGCGAATCGGAAAACAGCCGGCCCGGAGCGAAAGCGACCCCCCGTTCCAACGCCTTCTGGAACAGCGCATCGGAACGTTCTGAACTCGGCAAGGTGACCCAGGTTGAGAAACCACCCTGCGGACGCGTCCAAGTCACGCCTTCGGGCATCGAGAAATCAAGCTCTGCGAGCAGCGCGTCGCGTCTCGCCCGCACCTTCGGGATGACCCTCGTCAGGTGCGACTGCAGGCGTCCCGTCTTGAGATAACGAGCCAGGGCGGTCTGAACAAAGAGGGGGCCCGCACCACCCACCGCGTTGAGTCGCCCAACGATCGCGTCGCGGAGGGCGTGCGGAGCGCGAACGATTCCAAGCCGAAGGCCCGGAGTGAGCGAGTAAGCGAACGACTCGATGTAAACGACTTCGTCGTCTGACGCCGCAATGGCCGGGGGAATGGGCCCATCGAGCGAAAGGAGCGAGTAGTTCCCTTCCTCAATCATTCTGATCTCGTACTTGCGGCAGAGCTCGAGCAATTGAACTCTCTTCTCGGCGGGCATCAGCCGGCCGTGGGTCGGTCCAAATGTGGGAGAGACGAATGCGAACTTGGGCTTGTGCTCGATCGCCGCGGCTTCGAAAGCGTCCAGATCCATGCCATCGACGCCCACCGGCACCCCGATGGGGACCATGCGGTGGTTGCGATAGAACTCTGGTCCACCAAGGGCGGCCGGATCTTCGATCAAGACTCGATCTCCGGGCTCTCCGGTCAGGTTGAGAACGAGGGAACGGGCGTGGTCTCCCCCGCTCGTGATCGCAAGCTCCCGCGCCGTCGAAGAAATCCCCCTTCCCTGAAGGAACGAGCACACCTGCTCGAGCAGTTCAGCTGAACCGGCGGGCGGTGGGTAGTAGAACATCCAAGGGCTCTCGCGACCAACGATCGAACACTCCGCCAGGAATTCATCGGCCATGAAGAATTCAGGATCGGGGACCGAACTCGCCAGCGAGCGGATGCCGATCGAGTCGCTCACCACCTCGAACTCGTTCATCGGCCCGAAGGCGCTGACTCGGCTCAGCAGCTTCGTCGCCGCCTTGCGGGGAATCTGGCTCGCAACGGCCGTGCCTTTACCCGGATAAGTCACCACTAGGCCAGCGTTACGCAGCGCCTCGTAGGCTTGAAAAACCGTAAGGGGGGCGACTTCAAGCTTAGTGGCCAGCCGACGAACGCCCGGGAGACTTGCCCCTGCGGACAAGCGTCCGTCGACGATCATCGATTGAATCTGTTCAGCGATTTGGCGATAGAGAGGGCGACCGACGCTTCTCTCAATAACAATGTCAATGCTCATAACGGCGGTGGCAAACCAAAAAAATAACCAACGCAAGCCAATATAGATTTCAAAAAAGGCGCTCCGTAACTTTCGCTAACGGTGCGAGCTACTGACGGTTTACCTGGCATGGAAAGTTTTCGGCTTGACGCTAGGGCCCCGACTTAACGTCGGGTTAGCATTGGACCGGTATTCTTGCCGCCTATGAAGCGCACTCTCGCCCTCACGCTGCTTGCCCTCGTGACGGTACCGAACTCCCTCGCGGCTCCCGCGCCGAAGGCTCCAAAGCTAGTTCTCCTCATCAGCATCGATCAGTTCCGCGCCGACTACATTGATCGATTTTCGGCAAACTACCTGCCTGCGAAGTCAGGGGGAACGCTCGGAGGGTTTCGATTCCTAAGCGAAACGGGAGCGCGATATCTCGATGCGCACCATAACCACGTACCCACCGCCACCGGCCCAGGCCACGCGACTCTGATGACCGGCTCGGAGCCCACTCTCGATGGCATTGCCGGAAACGATTGGTTCGATCGATCCACCGGCAAGACGGTCTACTGTGTGGATGACCCATCCGCAAAGGTAGTCGGCGGCGGAACCACCAACCCGATGAGCCCCCTGAACCTGAAAGTTACCACGGTGGGCGACGAGCTAAAGATGGCGACGAACGGCCGCTCCAAGGTCGTCGGAGTCTCCTTCAAGGATCGCGCCGCGATCTTGATGGCGGGCCACGCTGCGGACGCGGTGATCTGGCTGGACAGCAACGCGGGCAACTGGGTGAGCAGTTCCTTTTTCTGCCCCAACGGGCAGCTTCCGACCTGGGTTCAGAGCCTGAACAGCAGCCGGACGATCGATGGCTACAAAGGTCAGGCCTGGGAGCCGTTGCTTCCGTCGTCGGCATACGCACTCGCCAGAAAGGCACCTGCCGAGAAGCCCGCGACTAACGGAAAGCTCTTCTCTCACGATCTCGGCACCTCCGTTGGCAAGCCCCACTACGGCGCCCTGACCCTCAGCGGCCAGGGGCAGGACTTCCTCTTCAAGTCCGTCCAGAAGGCGATTGAGGGTGAGAACCTTGGCGGGCACGATGTGCCCGACGTCTTGGTCGTGAATCTCGCGACCAACGACTACGTCGGCCACCGTTTCGGCCCCAACAGCCCTGAGGTGATGGACATCAGTATTCGCACCGACCGGCTGCTCAGCGAACTCTTCAACTACCTCGACAAGCGCGTCGGCATCGACAATGTTGTGATAACCCTCACCGCAGATCACGGCGTCCTGCCCATCGTCGAGGAATCGAAAAACGACTACCGAACTGGGGTCTCGCGAGTGACTGAGTCGGCGGTCAGCAAAGCGGTCGCCGAAGCCCTCAACAAGGCGTACGGCGATGGAGATTGGGTCTCCTCAGTCGCGGCGCCGAACCTGTACCTCAACCGGGCCACCATCGCCGCCAAGAACCTTAAGCTAGTCGACGTGGAGAAAACTGCGGCCGCCGCCGCGAGCAATGCTCCCGGCATCTACATCGCGTTCACTGCCGATCAAATCCTCAAGGGCGAGTTGCCCAACTGGAGTTGGTGCTCGCTCGTCTCGAACGGATTCAATCCCACCCTGAGCGGCGACATCATGGTCTTCGAGGGTCCCGGAGACTATTTCGGTGGCGGCACCGGCACCGGCCACGGCTCCCCCTGGGCCTACGACTCCCACGTCCCCATCATCATGCGTGGCCCCGGTATCACCCCCGGGCGGTATTCCCGGAACGTGAACACGTCGGACATCGCGTCGACTCTGTCGTTGCTACTCGGCATTGAGTACCCGACGGGGAATCTGGGCAAGCCCTTGGAAGAGGCGCTGAAGAAGTAAGAGCGAAAGTGCCGGCTGGGAAGCCGGCACCACTTTTACATACCGCGCTTCAAGAACCGGCCGGGCCGGTTCGCGGTGGGGTTGCCCTTATCCACCACTTCCTGTCCATTCACAAACACATAGTCGATACCTACCGGCGGAAGCGCCGGTTTGTACAAAGTCGCCTTATCCTCGACCCGCTTGGGGTCGAAAACGACCACGTCAGCGAACGACCCCGGCTTGATGACGCCGCGATTGACCAGCTTAAAACGATGCGCGGGTAACGAAGTCATCTTGCGCACCGCGTCTTCAAGCTTCAGCACGTGGCGCTTGCGCACAAACTCGGACAGCACTCGCGGAAACGACCCAGCCCCGCGCGGGTGAGTCGGCACCAGGCCGCCGTCGGTGCAGAACATGATGTTCGGGTCCTTCACGAAGGTGTCCAGGTCGGAAGCGGTCATCGCGGTGACCACCACGCTCTCCGACCCCCTCTTGGGCGATTGGTAGCAGAAGTGAATAATCTCCTGGATCACCTTGATCGGGTCGCGCTTCGTTTCTTTCGCAATCTGGGTTATCGTCTTGCCCTGCCACTTTCGATTCCCGGAGTAGCTGGTGAGGAACACGTGGCCGGGACCGCCAATCTCGTCGAGCCCCTTCACCCATTGGGCGCGGTCTCCCCAATCTCGGGTGGGGATGATCACGGTGATTGAGGATTGCCAAAACTGGTACGGGTAGATGTCAGCGGTGACGTCCTGTCCGTGAGCGCGGGCTTCCCGCATCATCTTCAGCACGAAAGGCGCTTTGCCCCAGACCGGCTTGCTGGCGAGCTTGATGTGAGAAATCTGGGCGGGCAGGTGGCCGTCGTGTCCGATCGTGAGGAGTTCTTCAAACGACTTGATCGCCTCATCCTCTTCGTCGCGCACGTGGCTGATGTAGATACCGCCGTAGCGGCCCGCGACCAGCCCAAGCTGAATCAGTTCGTCGGTTGAGCTGTAAAACCCGGGGTCGTACTCCAGCCCGGAAGACAGCCCTTCAGCACCCTCCTTCATCTCGCTCTCGACGAGGTCCTGCATCGCAGCAATCTCGGGCGACGTCGCTTCCCTATTCGCATCTTTACCCAGCACCGCCGCACGCACTGTTCCGTGGCCGACGAACGAGGCAAAGTTCAGCGCCGGCGGCTTGGCTCGCAGCTCCTGCATAAAGTTGCTCAGCGGAAACGTCGAGCTACCGTCCTGACCCACAATTGAGGTCGTGATCCCCTGGCGAATCGCGGTCGGCGCACCCGGAATCTGGGCGATCTCGCCGTTGGCATGGCTATGAGCGTCGATAAACCCGGGGCAAACGATATGCCCCTCTGCGCGCACCACCTTTTCCCCCGCCAGCGGTTTCAGCCGACCCACGGCAACGATGCGATCTCCGACGATTCGCACGTCCGCCCTTCGAGCCGGCGAACCGGTGCCGTCCGCAACCGAGCCTCCCGCAATGAGCGTTGAATGTTGGAGGGTGAGGCTCAAAAGGGTTAGGAACACCATTACCTGGATTATACGGTCATGGGGTATCCGTCGTCGGCTCGTCTACTTTCGGCACGAGCAAAGCCGCGAGCAGGCACACCGCACCCGCCATGTAGTAGGGCGCCTGCGGACTATGGTCGAACAGCCAGCCACCTAGAACCGGGCCCGCGACGAAGCCGATCGACCGAGTTCCTTGGAGCAACCCAAAGAGCTCGCCCTGCCGAGAATCGGGGGTCATTTTGCTGCAGAGGCTGTTTACTGTCGGATTCGCAAGACTCGATCCAAGTGCGTAGAGGGTGCTGGCGATGAATAGCGTCACGAGCCCGGGCAGGAAGGCAACTAGGTCGGCCGAGAAGGGATTGAGAGCCAACCCGACTCCTTGCAGCACATAGGCAATCTTCAGAAGCTTGGACTCGCGGAACCATCGCACGGCAAGCGCCAGAAGAATGCCTTGCACCACGAAGCCTAGGAAAGCCTCATAGCCAAAGAGAAAGCCGAACTGAAGCTGATCGTAACCGAAGAGGGCCTTGATAAGCCGCGCGAACGTGCCCTCCAGAGTCGCCAACGAGAACCACGAAATGATCGCGATGAGCACGAGCGGACGAAGCTTCGGCAGCTCGGTGAGAAGCGAAACGTCAATGAGTTTCCGCTTCTTGGGTTGCTCCTCATGGACCGGCTTCGGCGAGTCCAGCGTGAAACTCATCCACAGCGCCCCTAGGAAAGAAGCAGCCGCAGCCGTGAAGCCAAGGACGTGCGAACCATAAAAGTGGGCCAACAAGCCGCCAAGCGGTGGACCCGTTATGAGCCCCACCGAAATTGCCGCACCAACCCGACCCAGGGCCGCCGTCCGCGCCGGTCCATCGAACTTATCCGCAATGAGCGCTTGGGCCACCGCGACGTTTGCGGCCCCAAATCCGGCGAGGATCCGGCTGGCGAATAGCAGCACGAGCCCGTTTGAGAGGCCATAGACCAGCATCGCGAGAGCCGAGATCGCGGTACAGCCGACGACCACCGGCTTGCGACCGATTCGGTCGCTGAGAACGCCCCACCGAGGCGAAACGAGCGTTTGAATGATGAATGTGCTCGCCAATAGGGCACCAATCACCGGTCCTGGGGACAGCCCCAGCGGACGAATATACTCCTGAGCACGGAGTTGGATATCCGAGATGATCATCCCGAACCCGAGCAGGTCCAAGAAGACCGCGAAGAGTAGGGACGCCTCGCTGCCTCGTGACTTCACCGCATAAGTGTGTCACTTTGGCCACTTTGCATGCGGAATCCTAATCAAACGGGCCTATTGGCCCAACAATCAATATAAGCGCGGATACACTATCGATCCGAGAGGGCATAACGCCCTTAAGCGAACCTTAACAATTGGTAAGAATAGTGCGTTTGGACCCATTCTCGGTGATTCCCGGAACGATTTTTCAGCATAAATCGTAGGTTTGAAAAGACATCGAAAACGGTTCGAACTAAATAGTGTCCTAGAACCGTTTAGATAGTGGAAATACGACTCTAACCAATCAAGGCATTTCTGGAACGATCGTTCACGGAAAGCCGAGAACCTGCGCAAGTAGGAAGTGGCATCGGCTGTCGGGAGTAAGCAAGCTCGACAGCCTTTTTCTTTGCCCGAAGGTAACCTCCTTGCCATGCCCTGGCTTACCGGCGTCCTCTTCGTTTACGCACTCATCAACATCTCGCTGGGCGTCTTTGCCTTTTATCACGCACACAGCGTGTTCTCACTTGTCGGGGGAGTCGGATCCGGAATGCTCGTCATCGCGGGAATGGCGTGGGCGAAAACGAATCAGAAGGCTGGATACATCCTGATTACCGTCGTTTCCCTGCTCCTTCTGGGCAAATTCGGCGGCAGCTTTGTGGAGAAGCACGACATCTACCCCTCAGGAATTCTCGGAACCGTCGCCCTGATCGCGCTGATCTGCTTAATTGTCGGCCATTTCCAAGGTCTGCGACCGGCCCCGGTCCAGACTCCCGATGATCAGAGCGCTAAAGATCAGTAGAGAGCCAATCGCAAGCTCGGTTGTGAGCCTCTCACCCAAGGCAAAGTAGCCGAGCAGGGCGGAGAGCGGGGACTGGAGAAGCAGGCTCACCACGATGAGCGAGAGAGGAGCGAACTCCACCAGCCGGTACCAAACGCCAAAGCACAAGAGCCCAGGGAAGAGAACCAAGTAAGCGAGCGACCCGATGGCGACCGTCCCCGGATGAATCACAACTGGAAGCTGGTGGGGGAGCAAGAGTGGCGCAATGCAGTATGTCGCGATCGCGCCGACAACCTGGAGGGCGAGCACCGTGATCCCTGAGGAACGACGAATCACCGATACCGCAACCACTCCCGCCGCAGCTTCAATGAGCGCCCCCAATACGTAGAGCATGTTGCCCGTAGTGTGTCCGGCAGCCATTTCGGGCAGGCGAAATCCAACGATCACGATCCACGAGCCGGCAAACCCGACAAAGAGCGCCAGCAGCCGGTTCTTATCTGCCCGCTCTCGCAAGAAAAGAAAAGCCAGCGCCGCCGTCCAAATAGGCGACGTCGTGTTCAAAACAGTGCCTTCCACTGTCGACGTCTTCCCAAGCGCCGAGTAATACAGCAGGTGAGAGGGTGCCCAAAGGAGCGCGCCCGTACAGACAGCGGTGATCGCATCGCGCTTCGATGGCCACCGAGCATTGGTCAGGCGCCGGAACCACGGGGTTGAGAGCGCGGCAAAGAGAACGATCGCGAACGAGGTCCAGCGAACAATTGCGATCCCCGCAGGAGACATCCCGTCGTGGGTGCTCGTGGAGACAAAGAAGTTGACGGGGGTCCAAAGGACGTTAAGGCCAGCGAGGATCAGGAAGAGACGCCGATTGTCGATTAGTCGAGCCGGAGAATCGGCATCCGCCGGACCTCCGCCTCCACGTTGCCACGCTCGGTGATCACCTGCAGCGTTTCTCGATCGTTGGCGACATCGTTCCGCACCATCGCGGCACCAATGTGCCCGTAATCCGGCGAGAACGCCACGCTCGTGACGGTGCCGACATCGAGACGGCCGCCGAGGTTGATGCTCGCCCCAATCTCCAGCGGGCCTTCCGCAAGCAGTCCAACCCACGTCTTGTTCGTGTGCCCTCGGCTGTGGATCCTCATCAGGACCTCTTGGCCGGTATAGCAGCCCTTGTTGTAGCTTATGTGCCTAGCCTCGAAGGCCGCTCCCATTTCAGGAGGAAGGGTCTTGTGGCTGATGTCGGCGCCAAAAAGGGGGATTCCCGCCTCTAGCCGGGCAATGTTGTACGCCTCGTGGCTGATCGTGCTAAACGCCTTGGTGATCTTGGCGATCGCCTTCTTCTCGCCCGCAGGAATCCATATATCCCAACCGCCCATGCCGGTTCGATTCGACCTGGCCGTGTAAATCTCGACGTCGCCGAGCCTCGACTCGCCGGCATCGAGACTCGGCAAGGTCATCAGTTCGGATAACGCTTTCGTGGCCCCCGGTCCCTGCACACTCATAAGGCGCATGGTCTCGGTGACGTCTTCCGCAACCACGTCTTCGAGGATGACCATTTGGGCGACCCGCTGCAACACGCCCGGTAGCGTCTCGCGCGCACACGTAACAAGGAATCGGTCACGGAGCGACCACATATCGCACACCGCGATGATCTGCCCGGTGGGCTCACAAAGGCAAAAGGCGCTTGATGCGCCGTAGTCCATCGAGCGGAGGTTATTGGTGGCTTGGCCCTGAAGCCAGCCCTTACGGTCGTCTCCTGTGAAGACGACAAGACCAAGGCTGCCGAACTCGATGAGACCGCAGTCTTCTCGCAGCAGGTCAAAATCCGCCACTGCCTTGTCGGTGATGTGGTTGACTAAATCAGACATGGGATTGTGAACTCTTGGAAGCGGTCGAAGGTGCGCCTATATCAGCGAAAGCGCTGGCACCATTATGGAATACGTTTTACTTGGCCCAAGAGTCACGAATTGACCTTCGCTTTCTTGCAACAGAGCGGCTACCAACCCGAAAACGGGCTACTTCGCGGGTTTTTCGGCTAGCGGATCGCGGTTGCCGCGGCATGCCACCAGCCTTTCGCGAAAGTCATTGAACGTACAAATCGACCGCAGCCCCATCACTTGAGACACCTCAAACGTCTGTGTCCATGTGCGTGGATTCAGTTTTCCATCCATACACTTCTCGGCAGCTGAATCGAAGCGGGGACAATCTCGACAGTACACTAGATTCCTCGGAGGTCCTTTATGATAGCCGCGATTTTCTTATTAGGCGCATCGCCGCAACCAAAAAAGGTAGACAAAGTTTCGCTGGAATTGTACCAAGGCACCTTCGTGATTCGCCACGGTAAGGATGTCGAGCGGGTACCCGCCGATCCTCCGGCTCCCAAGCCGACTCTGGCCGTGGTGTTTCGGCGGAATGCCGCTTTTGCCGTTTGGGATGATCGGGGACTCACCACTCGGTTCGGTGAAAAGTCCCAGAGCACCCACCTGCCCGAAATCGCCGTTTCCCCCAAGATCTTCCGGCGAAACGAGATCTTGGACACGATCAAGAAAATTAAGCAGGGATCACGAAGTAAGAACGCCTCCGCCCTCTCCGGCTCCGCCCGCATCGCCACCAACGCCTACTTTTTGGTTCGCTGGAACGAGAAGAAGGGGACTCCGTGGGCCGAAGCCCTGGTTCGAGTCGACCTGACTGCCCCCCATTCCCAACCCGCCCTTGTGGGGCGGTTCGAGGGTCTATCCACCGGTGGCAACGCGATCGACGACAAGCTCTTCCTGCTCAACGGCCACCTCGCAACTGTCGTGAAGACCGAGGACTCCTGGGGACTCGCAACGTACGATCCCGCTACCAAGAAGTTCGCTTACGAGCCACTCGGCACCGACCTCGTCGGTTTCCGCCGGGTTGACGGCCAAACCGGGCTCTTCAAGGAGAAGAGCGGATACGGGACGACGATCCTGGGATCGCTGGACCTGAAAACGGCAAAGCGCAAGACCTTAGCCGAGGTCCGAGGAGCCGCAACCTTCGTCGATTCCTCCTCCCCCTACCTCGCCCTCATTTCGAGTGGCGACAAGGCCAAAGTGCGCAACCTCTCAACCGGCGCCGAGACCGACCTTGATATCGATGCGCTGCTACGACGAGTAGGTTCGCGGGTGTTGACGTGGCCGAAGTCAGACAAGCCATCTCAGGCGGTCTTGCTCGATCCCAGTCGGTGGGATGTCGTCGCGACCTGGAGTCGACACTAGATCTAGCCTACGAAAGGCTCGATGGCCTTCGTCGATACCTTTCTAGGCATGGACGTGAATCCAGTCTTCATCCGTTGCCGGACGTATTCGCTTTGCTCTTCGGGGGTCCGAGTCATCGCGCCGAAGGCGATGAGCAGCGGCACCATCGCTTCTCTCCAGTAGAGATTGCTGAACGTGTACAGCAGCAGCAGGAGCATCGAAACGACGGTGAGAAGTCCGGCCGCGTAGTTCTTGCGCTCGCCTGACTCGATGGGGCTGCGAATGATCGCGAGGAGGCCAACCACCAAGAGCGCCCCAATCGTGCCCCAGAGGAGGCAGCCGATAAGGCCACTGGTGGCAAGAATCGTGTGATACGAGCCGTCCATCGTGCCGGTGGACATGTACCTATCGCGAGGCGCGATCATGTTCATCATCGACACGTGGCTGAAGCCTTGCTCAGGGCCGATTCCCGTCCACGGGAGGGCTCGGTAGCATTCGAGAGCTTGCGGCCACACCGTGGTGTAGCGCCACTTCATCGTCTGGTCCTTCAAGAAGTCGGCGGTGAGGTAGCCGAAGTTAAAGAACCGCATCATGCCCAAAATGCCGACAACGCCCAAACCCGTAAGCAGACCGCCCTTGGCTTTGTATCGCCTGACAAGAAGGTAGCCAACGTAGACCAGGATGAGGACGAGAGCCACGACGATGGTTCGCACCTGCCCCATGAACACCGACAGCAGGAAGATGATCCCGATGACCCACTCGATCATCGTCAGTTTTCTCGTTCGCAATTGCATCGCGATAAGCGCGAAGCAGGCGAGCGCTTGCTGAGATAGAACCGCGGAACCGATGGAGAGGCCGGAGGCACGGATACCGGAAGCGCTAAGCGCTTCGTCGCCCATCGCAACCTGTACCGAGAAGTACATCGCGAAGATCCTCATCGCGAACGGCACGTGAAAGAACTCCGCCACCGCAATCGCGGAAGAGATGAAGATCACTCCATACACGAGCCAAGTGAGTATCTGTCTCGCTTCGCCTACCAGGCTCACGAGGATTGCCGGAATGGCAAACGACATGAAGTACAGCAGGGGAAGGTAGAAAATCGTGTCGAGCCCGATCTCCCTTCCAAGAGTGAGATTGGCAACTACCGCGCTCACCATCAGCCAAACCTGGATCACCAAGAGCAGCTGGGCCGCAAGGGGAATACGAATCTTTGGCTTAAAGATGCCAGCCGCGAAAAGCAGCCAAAGCAGATTGAGGCTGTCCAAGATCAGGACGCGCAGCGAGAGGACGTTGCGAACCTCTAGCCACATGCACATGAGGAGGTCGGCTAGAACAATGAGTAAGCCCGATATGACGATCGGAGACCTTGCGTTAAGGGCCTTAACCGCCTGCTTCGTGCGAGGCTTCCAATATGGTCTTTGCGTGAGGACTGCCATCTAGATTACAACCGGGCGGCGAACCGAGTGGTTCGCCGCCCTTAATTCCTCTTAGCGAGCGGCGGCCATCGAGCGAACGGAGAGCACTTCTTCGTTCGAGTCGGCCTGGGTGAGGATGACTCGTACCGAAGAAGCGCCGGCTCCCTGCAGGAGGTCGCGGGCCATCGGAACCTGTCGGATGCTCGTCTTTTGCGAACCCACAACGAGGAACACTTCGTCAACGAGCGACGCCAGTCGCGAAGCGTCTGCGAACATGTCGCACGGCGGCGTGTCCAGGACAACGACGTCTGCGTGAGCTCCGAGGAACTCTAAGAGAGCGTTGATGTGGCCCGTCGTGGAAGACGTGATCGACTTCTCGCTCGACTTACCGGTCGGTACGACGCTGAGGTTCGGGTGAATCGTCTCTCGGATGATCGGGGTTTCCGACGGAAGAGTGGTTCGCTCGAGCACTTCACCGACGCCACCCTCGTTGTCGAGGTTGAACGCCTTGGTGATCGCACCGTCTCGAAGGTCGGCATCCACGAGCAGAACTCGAAGTCCGGTTCGCGAAAGGGCGATCGCGTACTGCATAGCGCAAGCCGAACAGCCGACGTCCGGTCCGATGCCGGTGAACATCACCGTCTTGAACTTCGCATCGCCATGGCTTAGCGAGCTAAACGCCATGTACTTGAGCGCTTCATCTAGTGCCGCGTCGCGACTCGTCGCGTAGTAGCCCATGCTGCGAGCGTCGCGGCGAGGGTTGTACGGGAGAGCGGCAGCGACCGGAACACCGGTGAGCTCGGAGAGCTGCGCAGAGTTGTAGACTCGGAACCGAACCGCTTCCACGCCAAAGCTGAGGAGTAGTCCAAGACAGAGCCCGCCCACAGTGCCGACGATGATGTACTTGGGGAAGCTCGGCAGTACTGGATCGGGATTCGCTTGGGCAACCAGCAGGACCGGCGCCGGACTGCCCTGCATGTCGGCACGGCCCTGAAGACTAGTGAGCTCAGACTTCACGATCGTCAGCTTATTATTCTGAACGTCCGCGTCTCGCTGCAGATCGACTAGCTTGGTTTGCAGGGCCGGGTACTTCGCTGCCTCCGCGAGCGTGGCATCGAATGCGGATTGCAGCGATGCAACTTTGGCTACTCCACCTGCTTGTCGTCGCTTCGCGTCGGCGAGCTGCTGGTCAAGCGATTGATACAAGGGGTTCGGTCCAGAACCTTTCGAATTATCGTAAAATGGCTTCTTCTCTTCGATTGCAAGCTGCCTTTTGAGGCCGGCTATTGCCGCTTTCAGTCTAACAACCTCTGGATGGCCAGGCAGTACAACAGCTTCGGTTTGAGTCTGCTGGCTTTCCAATCCCGTAATTTGTGCGCGCAATTGGTCTAGCTGCGGATTGCGCTGGGCGTAGTTCTGGTTCGGAAGATTCCTTGGAGTTGAAGCTAGCTTGGCGGTAAGAGAGTCGATTTCGCGCTCCGCACTCTTTTCGTCGGCGATCGCTAGGTCAAGAAGCTGCCTTGCCTGAACATTCTTCTGCGATGCCTTGGAAACATCAGCCCCCTGTTCGGTGACACCATTTGCTTTTTTGAAATCTTCCAAAGCCTTGGAAGCGGCACCTGCCTGGGTCTGGCTGGCCGCAACTTGGGCGGTAAGGTACGCAACTGCGTCTGATGAGGCGCGCTTGGCGCGGTCGGTTCGAAACTGGTTATAGACGCCGGTGATTTCGTTCGCCAATTTAGATGCGGTTTCAGGATCGTAAGCGCGAGCCCGGACCGATCCTAGGCTAGTGTCTTTCTCGAACACCACGTCGTACATCGCATACAGTCGCTCTAGCATGTCGGCCTCGGAAAGGTTGGACTTACTGGATGCCTTCGCAACATTAACGACCGCAGTGTCGAACACGCCCTGCCCACGAATGATCTGCAGTTCGGTGAGTGCACTTTGAACGCCGCCACGATCCAAAATCGTTTGCACGTCTTCAGTGATTCCGATCGGTCGGTTGCCCCACTTCTGGGGGTTGTCGTTTCCGACGAGGATCTCCGCGCGACCCTCGTACACCTTCGGCAGAATGGCCGCGACGATGGCCATGATAATGCCACCGATAATCGCAAACAGGATGGCTCTGAGAGCGTGGATTCTAAGCATGCAGTTTTCCCTAGCAGTCCTCGGTTAGTTCCTTTAACCGCGTAACGATCTGAATTATCGGGAGAGACAGCCTACAAACCACAATCCATGTGGCAGAAAACGGCCCTTCCACGACGTTCTAGTATAAACCATTACGCTTGGCGAAGGTTCCAAGACTCTCCTAACCCGAAAGATTTGCATGATTCGGGCCAATCTGAACCGGACGCGATAGCGCTCCAAGCATTCCTACGGGCTCTCGAAGTCTCCAAACCAGTGTTTTTCGCGGGGTTGAAACCTCAAATCGAAACCCCGTGCGCCTCTGCACCCCATCGGCACGGTTCTTGACCTAAAAACAACGGAACTTCGAACGCCCGATGACCTTCTTAGCCAAGTACGACTCAATGCCAGCCAACTCCCAAGCTGAGAACTCCCTCGCGGTTGGCGAGCGCATTCGCAATCTCAGCGGCCTCGCGATGCTCGTGGTCGTGCTCATCCATGCGTTCAATCCGGACCCCGCTTCGCTTGGACCTTGCTACTGCCAAATTCAAGCCTCCCATCTCGGCCCCTATCTCAGCTGGGTAATTCAGCGGCCATTTGCCGTGGCCGTTCCTCTATTCTTTGGGGTCTCGGGCTATCTCTTCTTTGTAAAGATTGCCGCCGGGAAGTCGACTTTGAGTGAGTCGATGCTGAGGAGGGTCAAAACGGTGCTCGTGCCGTTTCTCCTTTGGGTTCTCATCGGAATCGTTGTGGCGTCGCTCATGCGCAGTGGCGGTGTTCATGCGGGCGGAACCAGCGAATTAAGCTCTCCCAGCGGATGGCTCGACCAATTGGCGCATCCCGTCTTCTATCAACTCTGGTTCATGAGGGCTCTCATCTACCTCGTCTTGCTCACCCCTTTCATGTATCCGCTTCTGCGATGGAAGCACGCCCTCATCCCCCTCACCGTCGCATTCTTAGTCGCCTCCTGCCTTCGCCCTCAAGCGGAAATGCTCCAAGAGTTGGTTGCCGGTTCCTACTTCTGGTTTGGCGCCTACATCGCGGTTCACCGGGTGCCGTTCGATCAACCAGTCAGCACGAAAGTCATCGCACTGCTGGGTCTGACCTGGATTGGCTTCTGGGGCGTCACCGCTGCGTTGTGGACTCCCGCCGATGAACCGCTCATGGTCTGTCTATTGGTGATTGGCAATATGTGCGGAATCGCTTTCCTTTGGTACGCCCTACCCGCAAAGGCGACTCTCTGGACGAGCAAGGCGTTCCGGGCTTATCTCCCGTATGTCATCTTCGTCTACCTCAGCCATGTGGCCGTCCTTGGGCCGACGAAGCGCCTTTTGCTTGAGGCGTCCGGCAATAGCGCGATTGCTCAAGTCTTCTCGATGACGCTGGCTGCGGTGATCACGGTCGTTACATGCGTAGCGGCCGCGACCCTTCTTCATAAGGTGTCGCGACCGGTATACGGACTGCTGACCGGGGGACGAGCGCCCTAGTAGGCGCCGTCGCCAGCGAAGACCGCCTTGGCCGTTCGGGCGATGATCTTGAGATCGGTGCCGAGGCTGCACTCGCGCATATAGCGGTGATCCAGGTCCATCCACTCCTTGAAGGAGAGGTTGCTGCGACCCATGATCTGCCAGTAGCAAGTGATGCCCGGCTTGACGGTAAGTCGCTCCATCGCGTACTCGTCGAACTGCTCAACCTCATACGGGTGAAGGGCCCGGGGGCCGACCAGGCTCATCTCGCCGGTAAGGACGTTGAGGAACTGAGGGAGCTCGTCCAGGCTGAACTTGCGAAGGAATCGACCAATGGGAGTCACCCGCGGATCGTTCTTCATCTTGAACGCGGGACCGTCATTGTCGTTTTGAGCCCAGAGTTCTTTCAAACGCTCGTCCGCATCAACAAACATCGTGCGGAACTTGTACATGTAAAACTTGCGACCGCAAAGGCCAACGCGACCGGACTTGTAAATGACAGGCCCCTTGCTCGAGACCTTTACAAGCAGGGCGATGACAAGCCAGATGGGAAAGGTGACTAGAAGGAACGCAACGGAAAACACCTTATCCAAGGCGATTTTCCACGGCGCCATCGCTTTCGGATGGGGCTCCGTGGGACACGGGACCGTTGGGTGTGCTTTTGCGGCATCACCACTGCTGCTACCCACAGCTTCCATTATTTGTTTTTCTACCATTTCTGCCCAACCAATCAAAAAATTCCGTCTCACAACAGTGATGGCGACGGCAGCATTGACGGTGCTCTCACACCGGCAAACACCATAGTATCACACTCGCGACCGAAATTTTTCGATTCCCTGCGTCTTCACCAGTGTCCTTCCATAACACTCGTCGGAGGTGATATTTACCAAGTTCTGTTACAACTTGTAATAAAACCTGCAACTAGTGCGGGGAAGAAAGAGGGCTCGACAAAACTTAACGAAGTCTTTGCATAAGCCCGCTTCTGGTGAGACATCCCACCTAGAATAGTTGGCCTCTATCCCCAGACCTCACACGGTCAAAATGCCAGGCTACTTAACCGATCCTGAGTCGCCGGGGTGAGCTTCGGCGACAATCTGGGCCGCCTTCGCCCTCTCTCGCACCTTCTTCCTGAACCGCAGATTTAACATCTCCACAAGAACCGACCAGGCCATCGCAAAATACGTGTAGCCCCTCGGGATCTCGAACCCAAGCCCTTCGGCCACCAAGTTCACGCCGATCAGCACCAGGAACGAGAGGGCGAGCATCTTCACCGTCGGATGCTTGTCGACAAACGCGGCAAGCCGATCGATGAAAATCATCATCATCAGAACCGCCAAAACGACCGCGATGATCTGGACCGCCATGATCTTCACCATGCCCAAAGCGGTGATCACCGAGTCCAAAGAAAAAACGATATCGAGGACGAATATTTGGAGGAGAACCGCGCTAAGAGATGGTGCCGCCCTAAGGCTCGACTCCGACTCGTCGCCCTCCATCTTCTCATGGATTTCTTGAGTCGCCTTCGTGATGAGGAAGAGCCCACCCGCGAACAAAATGACGCTCTTGCCGGAAACATCCACCGGCCCGATCTTCATGAACGGATGCTCGAGCAAACTGGCAACCCAAAGGAGGGTCACGAGCAGAATGAGGCGCGAAATCATCGCGACAATCAACCCAAGCCGCCGAGCGCGCTTCTGCTCCTCGTCCTTAAGCTGACCCGATAGGATCGTAAGCAGGACGATATTGTCCACGCCTAGGATGATTTGGAGGAAAGTGAGGGTGACAAGGCCAATCCACGCCTTAGGGTCGGCAACCCAGCTCAGAAGATCCACGTGACAGGAAGCGTACCTGGGGAGCTCACAAAGGGAGCAGGGCGATTGGAGCGATGAGTCCGGAGATGGTGCCCCTTTCCCAAGGGGGAACAGTGGGGGAGGGGGGTTGGCCCCACCGACAACCCTCCCCCATTCATCACTTCCCTAACCCCCCGTCACCTTCCACTTCTGGGTCAAAACCTTATCGCCCACCTTCAGCTCCAACGTGTACTCGCCCACCCGCACATATTGGGCTCGGTCCGCCTCGCGAGGGTCCTTCAGGACGTCCTCGGCCGAGGTGACCTTGCGATCCTTTGGATTCGCGGTGCCCGGCTTGGCGGCCACCAACTCCAGCGAGAGATCGACAAAGTTGTAGCCTCGTGCGGCGTCGAAGGCCACCTGTTTCACAACTTTTCCATCCTTGTCCTTGATCGTCAGCGTCCCCGCTCCAGGATCCTTGGTGAAAAGGGTCGCCGAGATCTTAGGCGCGGTCGCGGGCGAAGTGTCCCACCGCTCCTTTCGCTCGTAACCCAGGTTGCCCGACCTGCGATAGTCGTCAACCGGGAAAAGGGTGAGGTCCTTCCCTCGGATCGCCGGAGTCGTGGAGTAGATCTTCGCGAGGGGCAAGATCCAGACGCTTCGGCCGTGAGTCGCAATGACAAGATCCTCTTCTCTGGCCTGAATCTGCAGATCGTGAACCGGAGTGTGAGGCAGGGCCCCACTCAGGGTTTCCCAGGTCTGGCCGCCATCGAATGTGACGTACACACCCATGTCGGTACCAACATAAAGGATCTCCTTGTGATTCGGATCCTCGCGGACCACGTTGATCGACTCCATCGGAAGGTTGCCGACAATCGACGTCCAATTCTTGCCGTAGTCGGTGGACCTCCACAGATACGGCTTGAAGTCGTCCTCCCGATAGCCGGTCTGAGCGGCATACACCGTCTTCTCGTCCCACTTCGAAGCCACGACTCGACAAACCCACTTATCGGGGTTCGGGGTGTTGATGAGGCTCCACTGGAAGCCACCATCGGGCGTCATCTGGACGTTGCCATCGTCGGTACCCACATAGATCAGCCCAAACCGGAGCGGACTCTCGCTGATGTCTTTAATCGTGGAGTAGGGCACGTCGCCCTGAGGCAAGTTCTTGGTGAGGTCCGGGGAGATCGGCTGGAAGCGACGACCTTGATCGAATGAGCGATAGAGCCTTTGCGCGCCGACATAAACAATGTCGGGCAGCGAAGGGGAGAGCACGATCGGGGATATCCAGTTAAACCGCATGGGCGGGTCGCCCTTCGGAGCCGCCGGACGAGCATTCCATCGGTCGCCGGTCGTGGTGTTTTGCGCGCCGTGGCCGCCGAACTGAGACGCCGTGTAGACGATCTCATTCCCTTCCCGAGGGTCCACCGCTACCGCGCTGCCGTCTCCTCCGCCGATGTCCACCCATTGACTCATCGGGCTTCGGCCGGGCCGATAGCTGCTCGGACCACGCATCGTGCCGTTGTCTTGGAGGCCGACATAGAGGTTGTAGGGGGTCTTGTTGTCCAGAGCCAGCGTCGTGGTCTGCCCTACCGACAGGTTGTTCAGGTGACGAGTCGTGTCGCCGCCGTCATAGCTGAGATAGGTGCCCCCATCGTTCCCGATCCACACCTTCTTCGTATTTCGAGGGTCGAACCAGACCGCGTGATAGTCCACATGCGCGCCACCGCCGATCGACTTCCAGGTGGTGCCGCCGTCGGTCGAATGCATGAGCGGAAGGCCCATGACGTACAAGTTGTTCGCGTCAGTTGGGTCGACCGCCATCTTGCCCCAGTAGTAGCCGCCCATCTCGGCGAAGTTGCTGACCTCGGTCCGCTTCCAAGTCTTGCCAGCGTCGTCGGATCTAAAGAGCACATTCGCCGAACCGGGACCGGTGAAGAGAGTGGGGTTCTTGTCCTCCATCTCCTTTCGAATCTCTTTGAGGGTCATTTTCTTGTCCTTGACCTTCTGATAGACGTCATCGACCTTTTGGTCCGCGGGGAGGTTGGCCTTCAAAAACGGGTCGAGAACCTTCCGATCCATTGCGAGAAACTTGTCCTCGTCGAGGAGCAGAAACCGCTGGGTGGTTAGGCGTCCGCTCTGCACACGCTCGTCTGCATCCGCCCAGTCGGGGTCGCCCTGCTGGTGATCGACGAAGGCGAAGACACTGTCCGGCTTACTTCGGCAGATGGCGAGGCCGATTCGGCCCGCGTCGGCGCCGCTGGAGACGCCGTCCATCTTCTTCCAGGTCTTTCCGCCATCCGTGGTTTTGAGGAGCGCGCTTCCGTCGCCACTCTCCAGAAAGTTCCACGCGCGGCGGTCTCGAGTCCACATCGAGGCGTAAACCACATTCGGGTTTCGCGGGTCCATCGCCATGTCGATACAACCCGTCATTTCCGCAGTTGCCGAATCCGCGCCTTTCAGGACGAGAGCCCACGTCTTGCCGCCATCCGTGGTCTTGTAGACGCCCCGATCGGAGCCTTCCGAATAGAGGTGACCGATCGCGGCCACCCAAACTGTATTTTCGTTTTTGGGGTCGATGAGGACTTGTCCGATGTGCTGGCTCTCCGGCAGCCCCATGTTCGTCCATGTCGCGCCACCGTCGGTGCTCTTATACACGCCGTCGCCCGCATAGCTAGTTCGCTGAGAGTTCGATTCGCCCGATCCAACCCAGATCGTCTTCCCATCGCGGCTCACCGCGACCGCTCCAATACCGAACGAAGCCTGGTTGTCGAAGAGCGACGTCCACGACATGCCGTCGTCCTCAGTGCGCCAAAGGCCACCGGTGGCGAAAGCGACGAAGACCTGCTGAGGGTCGCCGAGCGGGGCCGTGATGTCCACGACGCGCCCACTCTGGGTTTCCGGTCCCACATTGCGCCACTTAATCTGGCTGAACACCGAGTCGGACTCGAGCTTCAGTCTCGCTTTGTATGCGGATGCCCTCGTCGCCGCGTCGGTGCCGACGACCTTCTTGCCGTGAAAAGTCTTAAGCTCTTGGGCTTTTGTCTGCTTGGAAAGGTCCGGCAATCCGCCCGGCCGTTCCTCATCTGGGTCGACCTGGGCGAAGCTGAGCGAAAGGAGAGAGCCAAGTAGGGCCGATGCCACTATTCGATGGAGAACGCATTGGAACGTCACAGTGCTTACTTTGCCATAAGCACCCCGTCTTCCTTCTTGTTTTCTAGGCGGAAGCCCGTTGAGCATCCGCTCGAATCATCCGGATCACGCCCGTGAGACCCATGCTCTTCCCCATCGAGAGCTCCCTTCCGAAGATGTCGTAGACCACCTGCTCAGGCAAGTCGGTCACATCCGATGGACTCGAACCCGCGAGTCCCCGCTCCAAAATCACCGCAAGCGCCATTGCCGAAATCCCTTGGCTATTGTCGACCGCGATGTGCAGATCGAAGGAGCCATCCGGCTTCACACCCGCGACCACGAACACCTCGGACTCGCAGTCCTTGACCCGATTCGCTTCCGTCCTCGGAACAACATCCGGCCCCGGATTTGTGAACTCCTCACCAAGCGAGATCAGCGCCTCGATCCGGTCGGAGCGGTCCTGAAACATCTCGAGGTCGTCGATCTCGCTTTGAAGCTTCTTAGGAATCATTTCTCGATCGGAGCGCCCACGAGATTGCCCCACTCCGTCCAAGAGCCGTCGTAGTTGCGAACCCGCGGATAACCGAGGAGGTACCGAAGCACGAACCATGTGTGACTGCTCCGCTCGCCGATTCGGCAGTAGACGATCACATCATCTTCGGGCCTGATTTCTGCTCCATTGACGTAAAGCTCCTTGAGTTCATCGGCTGTCTTAAATGTGCCGTCTTCAGGGTTGACCGCCTTCGCCCAAGGCACGCTCTTCGCGCCCGGAATGTGTCCGCCTCGCAAAGCGCCCTCGTTCGGATATGCCTCCATGTGAAGCCTGGTGCCGTTGAATTCTTCAGGCGAGCGAACATCGATCAGCTTCTTGCCGCCATCCACATGAGCCAGGACCTGATCTCGGAATGCCCGGATGGCTTTGTCGTCTCTCACCGGGGCGTCGTACTGACTCGCCGCATATTTCGGGACCTCACGAGTGAACTCACCGCCCTCGCTCTGCCACTTGATCCGACCGCCATCCATGATTCGGCAGTTGGCGTGCCCAAAGAGATGGAACACCCACATCGCGTAAGCCGCCCACCAGTTGTTCTTGTCGCCATAGAACACGACCGTCGTGTCCTTCGTGATGCCGTTCCTGGCCATCAGGGCGTCGAACGCCTCCTTCTGAAGGTAGTCCCGCCGAACCTGATCATTCAAGTCGCGAGTCCAATCCACTTCGACCGCGCCTTTGATATGGCCCGCCGAATACAGCAATGGATCCTCGTTGCTTTCGACGAGTCGAATGCTTGGGTCAGTGAGGTGTTCAGCCACCCAAGTCGTGCTGACCAAGGCGTCGGGAACGGAATAGCCACGAGTCTGGATGTCGCTCATATTGGGACAAGTCTACTCGCGAGCATGAGAAGGGTTGCCCTCACTGTTCCGGGCAAAGAGACTTACCTTCGATGATTCGTTCACTCTATCCACCCGCCGAAACTTTCGAAATCTCGTGAACGGAGTTTCCGCTCTGGAAGTCAGAAACGTGACTTGATCAACACTATTTCCCCGGACGGAAGATCACGTAGGGCAGTCAAGACATCAGCCGCCAGAGGCGCAATTCCTACAAAGTCCGTGAACAATGACCCGAGAACGATCACGCTAGTGGACCGCCCACTTAGGTTCTGTTGGTTGCCGATATTCTTGTCGGCAGTCACGATCACCGGAAACCCAGCCTCCTCAGCAGCTTGAATGAGATGGCCGTTTCAATACTCGGCCCACCCCATCTGAAAGGCGGTGACCACTTCATGGCCTAACAACAACTTGGCAAAGCGCTGGTCAACGTTGTTGTCAAATAGGACACGCATCAGCCAGCCAGCTCAAGGCCAAACATTCGACGAGCATAGTCCTGCTCCCAACGAACGACGGCATCCGCTTGTTCCTTCGTCACGTTCGGAAACCCCTCGAGAAAGTCGGAAACAGGCAATCCGTGAGCAAGCGTGTCAAGCAATGCTTGCACGGGAACTCTGGTTCCCTTGAAGCGAACTGCACCACTTTAGGTCTCTGGCTCCGATACAAGAATCTGTTCAAGTTCCTTTGGAATCGTCATAGCAGTCACATAGATTATGCTGCCCAATCCGGCATTAGCCTAGATTTCAGGTGGGACTCAGTCCCCCTCCTTGCCGCCACCAGCGGAATTGCGAACTCTCTCAATTTCTTAGCGAAGGCGGATTAGAAGGTTTTAACAATTGAACCATCTCCGAGCATTGGCGGGTAGAACTTAATTCCCCGTTGAAATTCCTTTGCTTTTGCCTTGCGTGCGCCCTCTCCGCGTCTGCCCTTTCCATGGACCAGACGTCGCCGCGCATTCAGGCGACCAAACTCGACAAGGCACCTCAGATTGATGGGGTCCTGGCCGAGAGCGAATGGGGCCAGGCCACCCACCTCTCCGGTTTCACCGACCCCTTCACCGGCAAGCCAACCCTCGACCTGACCGAAACCTGGATCGGCTATACGAGCGACGCAATCTATGCCGCCTTTTACGCCCACGACTCCAAGCCGAACGAAATCGTGGGTCGCGGCATTCAACCCGGGATCGACTTCGAAGGCGAGGACGTCGTCCAGTTCCGAATCAACCCTTACGGAAATCGAGGCTACGATGGCCGATCAATCTTCGTGGTCAACGTCCTCAACACCCAATCTGACCAGATCGCAGGTGGTCGCGCCGCGAAGCGCGAGTGGCGGGGCGAATGGCAATCGGGCGTGAAGCGCGTCGCTGACGGCTACACCGTCGAGATGCGCATCCCCTGGAAAGTCCTCAACTATCCGGGCGGAAAAGGGCTGCCGATGGATATCGAGTTCGTCCGGGTCCACGCGCGTCTTCATAGTGCGTCCCGCTGGGCAAACGGTTCGGTAAGTGATCGACCCGAGAGCTCCGGCATTTGGCTCGGCGTCGACCCACCCGCAAAGGATGAACGGAAGAAAACCGACTTCCTTGCCTACACCGCACCCGAACTCGATCACGGCAACTTCACCCTCCGGTCCGGCCTAGATGTCCGACACCACTTCACGCCCCTTCTTACCGGCTTGGCGAGCTTCAATCCCGACTTCCGCAACATCGAAAGCCAGATCGCCGGCATCGATTTCACCCACACCGAGCGTTATCTGGACGAGGCACGTCCCTTCTTCAACGAAGGTGGCGGGTTCTTCGATCTCACCGGAGAGTTCACCTTCGGCCGAATGTTCTATTCGCGTCGAATTGAGAACTTTGACTACGGCGCCAAGTTCTACGGACAGGCAACCCCATCGCTCAGCGTAGGCGCATTGGCCACCGTGGACACCCGCAACGAAACCGCAGCCGTTGTGAAAACGAGCAAGACATTTGGCCCGAAGGCTGACGCAAGCATGTTCGCCTCCTTTCGCGAGCATGCTGGAGTTCAAAACCGAGTCTTCGGGGGCACTGCCTCTGCCCGTCGCGGAAGCTTCGGAATCGACACTCAACTGGCCGCTGAAGCGGACGAGGGCACTCGCACCGACACCGCCGGCGCCTTCTCGCTCGCCTATGATGTGCCGCGCACCTTCTCCGTCCTTCGATACGAGTGGATCGAACCGAACTTCGCCCCGCCCCTTGCCTACATTCCCTGGACCGATCGCAAGGGCGCCTATTGCTATACCGAGTTCACCAACGAGTTTCGCACCGGCCCAATCCAAAACTACGACGTCAACTTCTTCGCGACAAACTTCCGCACCTACGAAGACACCGAACAGCAAAAAGGAATCGACAGCTACGCGTCGGTCGTGCTCCGTAACGACATCAAGCTGAATTACGACAACATTTGCACACGGTACGAAGGCCTACTCGACAGCCTCAACGGATACGGCATCACCTTCAACCAAAGCAATCGATTCCGCCGCTACGGGATGTCATACGAAGCGGGCACAAGGGCAGGCGAACCGAGTCGATACTTTACGTTTGACGCGAGCTATCGGATGTTCAAAAAGCTGGACCTGGGGCTCAACCAATCGGTTCTGAACCTCGACGGAAGCGACCGGCTCACCATCGTGACCCTCGGCTGCGAATTCAGCCCCACTCGGGCGATCACTGGTCGGTTCGTGCAACGCAACGGCATGACCAACGCGTATCTCGCGTTGAGAAATGGCGGGTCGAGTGGCACGGAGTTGTATGTGATCTTCGGCGACCCGAACGCGGACAAGACAATGGGTCGGGTGAGCGTAAAGCTCGTCAAAGCATTCTGAGCCGCCCAACACGATCCTTCCGGAGATGGTTCCCCTTTCACAAGGGGGATCCGTGGGTTGGCGCTCACCGACAACCCTCCGCATCCGACACTGGCGCTGGCCGCAAACGATTCCGAGTCCACTCGTCGCCGTACTCCCTTTGAAACTAAACTGTGACTATGTCTTCAGAAGCGGTAGCTAGTCTCAAAACCAGCACGAAGCGTTGGGGACTGACTGGAGCTACCGTCATTCTCTTCGCCGCGCTGCTGTTTTGGCTGCATGCAATCGCGCCCTCGCGCCTAGTCGGTATATGGTCGATACCTTCGGGCATGGTGACCATGGAGTTCACGAGAGATGGCCATTGCATCACGGTGGCTGACTTTGGCGAGAGGCCGATCAAGGTGGAATTCCCCTATCGTCAGATCGACGACCACACGATTGAGGTTGACGCCGGTTCAGGTCAGAAGGTGCGCATGGTCTTCCAAGTCAAATCCGGAAAACTCAGCATGTCAAGGGCAGATGGCATGTACCCAACCGGAGAAATGACCAGAATTTCTACGAGCCCTTGGCCATGGTCGCTGTTAGAAAAATTTAGGTGAGATACAGCGAAGCTTTCTTATCTTCCTTCCGCTTGTACATCGCCCTATCCGCCGTCTCGACAAGCTTCTCGATCGTCCGCGAGTCCTCTTCCATCGGCGCGTAGCCGACCGAGAGGCTGCACTGGTAACCGGCGTCCCTAACCGCGGTCTCGAACGCCTGCTCAATGCGCTCCATCGTGTGAAGGGCCTCCGGATAGTCGGCACCCTGCAAAACCACCACGAACTCATCGCCACCCACGCGCGCCACGAGATCTTCGGATCGGGTTTCGAAATCGAGGATGCGAGCGAGAATCTGGAGGACGTGGTCACCCGCCTTGTGCCCGTGGCTGTCGTTCAGAGACTTAAATCCGTCACAGTCGATCATCACTACGGTCAGCGGCTCATCCGTTCGTCTTGCATGTCCGAACACCTGACGTGCGAACTCCGACAGAGCGCGGCGATTGAGCAATCCAGTCAGTGGATCTTGCATCGCCATTCGACGGTTCTGGTTCAGCGAAGACTCCAAGTGGGCGATCATAAGCATCACGATCGTGAGCGTCACGAAGCGAAGAATTCCCTCGCGCACCACGTCCGAACTGCGTAGAGTAAACGTCACCTGCCACTCCACCATCACATCCGCCCAAGCGGTGATTCCAACGAGGAACAGCCCCGCGAGCCGCCCGCCACTTCGAGTGGCGAACCAAATCGGCAGAAGGTAAAGAGCGCGGATCGCACCGCTGTCTCCAAGAATTCGGTGGAGGAGGACAAGACCAGAGAGCGCGGTGGTTGCAACAACCACCGCGCTCACCAAAGGCATGTCCACTTGCCACTGGCGGTACTGGTCCATCATGGACTTCAAAATCGACTTTCCTTTCGAATTCATAAAAAGCATCCGCTTACATCCATTCGAATGCAAACTGTGCGGATTGGTTCCTTCACTTGATATGACGGCCAATTCGAGCCACAAATTCCATCGCACACTAGTAAATATGCGGTCGATTGCGCCCTCTTTGTAGATGTCCTAGGCATAAATGCTTAACATAATCTCTCGCTCAGTCTTTCCTCAAAAAGGGTCGAATGCCCTATGCGAGAAGCCCGCACAAAAGCGTAGAATTAGGTAGACAAATGGCAATAGTCCAGTTCAATGAACCGTTGCGACTTTCCGGCGACTTCGCGCCTAAGGGAGACCAAGCCACCGCAATCGCTGGCCTCGTGGATGGCCTCGATTCAGGTTATCGCTTCCAAACTCTCCTCGGCGCCACTGGCACTGGAAAGACGTTTACGATGGCCTCGGTCATCGCCGAGACCCAGCGTCCGGCTTTGATTCTTGCCCACAACAAGACGCTCGCCGCCCAGCTTTGCCAAGAATTCCGGGCGTTCTTCCCCGACAACTCGGTTCAGTACTTCATCAGCTATTACGATTACTACCAACCCGAAGCCTACGTCCCCGGGGCTGACCTCTATATCGAGAAAGACTCGTCGGTCAACGACGAGATCGAGCGGCTCCGCCACTGCGCCACTCAAGCACTGCTCGAGCGCCGAGACGTGATCGTCGTCGCGTCCGTGTCCTGCATCTACGGCCTTGGCTCCCCCAGCGAGTACGCCGAGGCGGTCATCACATTCGAGACCGGCGGCAAGTTCGACCTTGATCTCGCAATCGGAAAGCTCGTCCAAATGCAGTTCGCGCGCAACGAGATGGTGCTCGACCGAGGCACCTTCCGAGTCCGCGGTGACACCCTCGAGATCCAGCCCAAAGACGAGGAGATCGTCACCCGCGTGGAGTTCTTCGGCGACACCGTCGAGCGCATCCGTCTCTTCGACCCCCTCACCGGCGAAGTGCTCGACGAGCCTACAAAGATCTCCGTCTTCCCCGCCACCCACTACGTCACCCCGTTCGAGCGGATGGACTCGGTTCTGGAACAGATCCGAGCCGAGCTCGAGGCTCAAGAGCAGATGTTCATCGGCCAGGGCCGACTCCTGGAAGCCCAACGAATCCGACAGCGCACCGAGTTCGACCTTGAGATGATGAAGGAGGTCGGGTTCTGCAACGGAATCGAGAACTACTCTCGCTACTTCGATGGTCGCACCCCCGGCACCGCGCCGTACACGCTCCTCGACTTCCTTCCCAGCGATAGCATCGTCTTCATCGACGAGAGCCACCAAACCCTGCCCCAGGTTCGCGCGATGTTCAACGGCGACAAGCAGCGAAAGTCGGTCCTCGTCGACTACGGCTTCCGCCTCCCCAGCGCCCTCGACAACCGCCCCCTCAAGTTCGAAGAGTTCCTCCAGCGAGTCCCCCAGGTCGTCTATGTCAGTGCAACGCCTGGCCCATTCGAAGCCGAGTCTCAATCGCAGGTGGTCGAGCAGATCATCCGCCCGACCTACCTCGTCGACCCCGAAATAGACATCCGCCCAAGCAAGGGCCAGATCGACGACCTAATCAACGAGATCCAAGAGCGGGTGAAGCTAAACCAGCGAACGTTGGTGACCACCCTCACGAAGAAGATGGCCGAGGACCTCACCGGCTACCTCCAAGACCTCGCCGTCAAGGTTCAGTACATCCACAGCAACGTTCATTCTCTCGAGCGCCCTGAGATCCTCCGGGACCTCCGGCTCGGCGTCTACGACGTCGTGGTCGGCGTCAACCTTCTCCGAGAAGGCCTCGACCTCCCCGAGGTCACCCTCGTCGCGATCTTGGACGCCGACAAGGAAGGCTTCCTTCGCTCCGACACCTCGCTCATCCAAACCATCGGCCGAGCCGCCAGAAATGTAGACGGCAAGGTCATCATGTATGCCGACAACATCACCGGCTCCATGCAGCGCGCGATCGAAGAAACCGACCGCCGCCGAGCCGTCCAAGTCGCCTACAACGAAGCCAATGGCACTGCCCCGACCACTGTCCTAAAGGTCATCCGAGAGACCGTCCGCTCCTATGACGCGGTGGCCGAAGTCGTGTCCCAATACAGCGCCGACACCCTCGACAAGATCGGAAAAGACGGCGCCCCCATCCGAGTAGAAGACATCCCCATCCTCATCGCCTCCCTGGAAAAGGACATGAAAGACCTCGCCAAATCCATGGAGTTCGAGAAAGCCGCCCAAGTCCGGGACGAGATCAACGAGATGCGCGGCCTCCTAGGCACCTCCACCGGACGGTTGGGACAAGACAAGCGAAAGATGCGTAGGCCGACGCGCCGGTAGTGCATCCGGAGATGGTGCCCCTCCCAGGGACTTAAGCGGGAACTCCGATTGATGTGGGCGCTCCCAATCGAGAGGTTGGGGTAGGGGGTAGGGGTCCTTCGCTCGGCGAGCCTCGTTCAGCTCAAGCGACTGAAGAACCCCTATCCACACCGAAAGCGTCACGCCTTAAACCTCTCGCGACCGGGGCGCCTGGAATGGGCACCATCTCCGGAGCCGGAGCCTACAACGTGCTCGACACCCCCGCTGGCAAACCAGGATCCCCCTTCGTGCGAGCCAACTTAACCCCATCGGTCACCAACTCGAATAGCAGAATCGCCATCGCTGCCACCAAGAAGCCGATGAACGTCCAGTGGAGCCAAACCACCATGTTCTCCCGCTTCGCCAACGCCCCACCAAGCTGATCCGAAACCGTCACCCATTTACCTGCAGAGAGCAAGTACCCAACCACCGCCAGGCCAGCAAAGTCGACCGACATCCGAGCTATGTAGCGGAAACGAACCCACTCCGGCCGGAAGATGTTGACCACCGACTGGAGGATCCCCGTAATCGCGATGATCATCACCGGAACGTAAACCTGGTGCCAAACCGGCGCCAGTCGGCAAGGAGCAAACGGATACTCAGGCGTCCCAAGCACCGTCTGAACCCATGGCAGCACTGCCGTCGTGATTACCAGTTGCAGAATCGATTCGAGCCGTGACACCCTCACCGGCTTCGGCACCACTGGCGCGTCCTTCTTCGTCTGGGACTGGACTATCATCCAACCCATCGTCACCAGCAGGAACTGAATCCCCACCTGGAAGCCAAGTACGGAAGGCAGCTCCGTCCACTTCGCCGGATCGGCTAGCGCCAACGGGATCATGATCAGCGTGATCACTCCCGCCGTGATCGGCAACAGAAACCTCAGCGACCGCATATAAAGCGGATACAACTCCGGACCGATCAACTGACGGCCAAACGACACTGTCCCACTCCCCGACTGGTATCGGCCAGCGACCACAAGAGGATCGCCAAAGGCGTCGAGTATTTCCTTCTTCTCCTTGTTGCTCAGCGAACGGCCGAGTTCCGACTCCCGGCCCTCAAACTGCGACCGGAGATTCTCGCCAAGTTCAGCGAGGATGTCCTCCCGAAGTGCCAGAGGCAAGCCGGGCTTAACTGCTCTTAAGTAACGATCCAGCGGATCCATTTTCTGACTCCTTAATGATTGCTTTCAATGAAACGTCGATGCTCTGCCACTCGGCCAAGAGCTGTTGAAGAATGCGATCGCCGTCGGGAGAGAGCCGGTAGAAGCGCTTTTTCCGCTTCTCCTCCTCGCGCCACTCGCTAGTGAGTAGGCCCTGGGTTTCAAGCCTTCGCACCAACGGATAAAGCGTCCCCTCGTCGATCTCCATCCCGTTCTCCGAAAGCGCCTTACGAAGCGTGTAGCCGTACTGCTCCTGCCGAAGCGAGAGAAGCACCGCGAGGATCACGCTGCCTCGGCGCAATTCGAGTCGGAGGTTTTCAATTACCGTGTCCAACATAGTAGGTTGCATATAGTATGCACCACACAGTATCCATTTTAGATTAGCGATTGAAGATTGGGGATTTCGGGCTATGATCCCGCTCCGGAGATGGTTCCCCTTTTCCCAGGGAGAGGGTGGTCGCAGCCATCGGCGGCGCTTTGGACTGCAACCGCAAGCCCTCACGGCAACTTAAATTGGTTGGAACTCCAAGGCTTGACTTCGGTCTTCACCGAGGCACCTCCCCCAAGAAGAGATTCCGAGCCTCAACCCTCCGAAATCAAAACTAAAATCAAAATCTCCCCTGAGCCCCTTGACTTAGAGCGCGCTCTAAGTCTGTAACCTGACATCGTCATGACAGAAGAGCTCACGATCCATCAGGTGGCGGAAGCAACCGGGCTCACCGCACACACCCTCCGCTATTACGAGCGGACGGGTCTCTTGCGACCGGTGCGCCGAAACAGCGGCGGACACCGACGCTACCAAGAGATGGACGTGGACGGACTGCTGTTCCTGTCGCGCCTGCGCTCGACCGGAATGCCGATTCACCAAGTCAGGGAATACGCAGAACTCGCCCGAGAGGGCCAAGACACCGTTCCTAAGAGAAAGGCAATGCTCGAAAGCCACCGTGACGCGGTTCTCGATCAGATCGCCGAACTCAAACGAAACCTTGCCGCCCTCGATTACAAGATTGGCCTCTACGAACGGGGATGGGTACCAACTCCCGGCGAAGACGACCCTTGCATGCGAGAACTGCGAAAGCTCTGCACCACCAAAGAGGAGAAAGAATGAAACAACGAACCATCGGAGGCCAGTCAGTTGGCGCCATCGGATTGGGATGCATGGGGATGTCCTTTGCATATGGCCCAGCGGATGAGAAGGAATCCCTTGAAGTCCTAAAGCGCGCACTCGAACTCGGAGTGACCCACTGGGACACCGCCGATATGTATGGAGCAGGTGCCAACGAGCGACTGCTCGCCATGGCGCTCAAGTCCGACCGGGATAAGGTCTTCCTTGCCACAAAGTTCGGCAACGTCTACGACAAGACGCTGACCACTCACCAAGACAAAGTCGCCGCCGGCGCGCCGTGGATCGTCGACGGCACCCCGGAGTACATCCGCACCGCCATCGATCTCTCGCTGCAGCGCCTCGAAGTCGACCACGTCGACCTTTACTACGCCCACCGAATCGATCCCGACGTGCCCATCGAAGACACCGTCGGCGCCATGGCTGAACTGGTGAAAGCAGGAAAGGTAAAAAACCTCGGCCTTAGCGAAGCGTCGGCCGCCACGATCCGGCGAGCACAATCGGTCCATCCGATCGCCGCCGTCCAGAACGAATACTCGCTATGGACCCGCGACTACGAAGATGACGTCCTCCCCCTCTGCGCCGAGCTAGGAATCACCTTCGTCCCCTACTCGCCCCTCGGTCGAGGGTTTCTCACCGGAGAGATCAAGTCGCTCGACGACCTGCCCGCCGACGATTGGCGACGCAATAACCCTCGCTTCCAAGGTGAGAACTTCCAGAAGAACTTCGAAATCGTAGACCAAGTCAACGCGATCGCCACGAAGTACGGAGTGAAAAACAGCCAAGTGGCCCTCGCCTGGGTCTTAGCCCAAGGCAGCCACGTCGCCCCCATTCCGGGAACGAAGCGGCTGAAATACATCGAAGAGAACGCGGCTGCCGCCAGCGTTCAACTCAATCTAGAAGACCTGAAAACCCTCTCGTCTATCGCGCCGCCAGAAGGCACGCGCTACCCAGAGCAGTTCATGTCAATGGTCAACAAGTAAAAAAAGTGGTGCCGGCTTCCCATCCGGCATCTCAACACAGAACCAATCACCCCAATGTGCGGTGACTACGACTGTGATGAGATGCCGGCACGGATGCCGGCACCACTTCTAATTTATCGTCGACCCGAGTGCGTCGCTCGGCCGCGAGGGCCTTGCGGGCGACCACCGCTCGGACGAGCGGCGCTCATCGAGCGCGCGTGTCGCGCACCCGCGTTCGGACGAGGCGCAGGACGATGGCTTGCGCTTGCAAGCTGCAACGGTGACTTCGGCGAGAGCTGAAGCGGGACCCGAAGGACTCGCTCGATATCTCGCACGTCCTTGCTTTGATCGGGGGTCGCGATCGTGATCGCGTGTCCCGTCTCTCCGGCTCGACCGGTTCGGCCGATTCGGTGCACGTAGTCGTCAGGATTGTCGGGCAGGTCGTAGTTGATGACAACTTCGATCTGCTTGACGTCAATTCCGCGAGCCGCGATATCCGTGGCAACGAGGACTCGGTAGTCTCCCCGCTTGAAGCCGTCCAGGGCCGCACGGCGCTGGGCGAGGGTTCGGTCGGCGTGCAATTCAGCCGCCTCGTGACCCATCAAGCGCACGCTTCGGGCAATCTTGCGAGCGCCGTGGCGAGTTCGTGCGAAAACGAGGATCGTGCCCTTGTAGTCGTAAAGAAGCTTCTCGAGCAAACTGCCCTTATCTTCCTGATTGACCACATAAAGCTCTTGCGAAACCAACTCGGTGAGAGTTCCTGCACGGGCAATCTCGATTCGCTCGGGATCAACCATGTAAGAGTTCGCAATCGCAACGATCTCGCCCGGCATCGTTGCCGAGAAAAGCATTGTCTGTCGCGCCTTGGGGACATTCGAAAGAATTTCCTTAATGACGGGGGCAAAGCCCATGTCCAGCATCCGATCAGCCTCGTCGAGTACGACGACATTGACCTGATTCAGGATCAACGTCTTCTGATAGAGGTGATCCTTGATGCGGCCCGGGGTTGCCACGATAATGTGCGGCCTCGCTCGAATTTGAGCGATCTGGCGGCCCATGGGAGCGCCACCAATGAGCACGGCTGTTCGCATACCGTGCACTCGACCGATCTTCTGAATGGTCTCTTCAACCTGGAGAGCAAGCTCTCGGGTCGGGACCATGATCAACGCTTGGCCGCCCTTGGCCATGAGTCTTTCGATAATTGGGAGCCCAAAGGCAAGCGTCTTGCCAGTTCCGGTTTGGGCGATTCCTAAAACGTCTTGACCCCTCAATGCGACCGGAATAGCTCGCTCTTGGATAGGGGTGGGAACGGTGAAACCGTTCGATTCGACTGTCTTAAGAACTTTCGAGGAAAGACCGAGGCAGGCGAATGCGGATGATTCTGTAATTGTGGGAGGCATAACAAACACCCGCGAAACGCGGGCTACTCTTATTATGACGCCTAGAAGTAGGTCTACGTGACATCTGGGCCCAACGCCAAAATGGGAATGCGCTCTGGAGATGGTTCTCCTTTCCCAACGCGGAACCGTGGAGGAGGGGGTTGCGCCCACCGACAAACCTCACTCGAAGGGAACTTTCCCGCCTCCGGAAATCTTCAATCCTCAATCTGCAATCTTCAATTCCCCTTGGGGTGCGCCTTAAAGAACGCCCAAATCAAATCCGCCGCATTCACGCCCGTCTTCGTTTCATCCCCATTCCTCGTGATCCCGCCCGGCCAGTCGTGCATCCCATTCACGATGCTGACCAGTTCGACCTCGGTTCCTGCCTTACCACCCGAGTAGATGTCGGTTATCACATTGCCATCGCTCGAAGTCGTTGTCTTCGGAGACGCGGAGCAACCATCCCTGTCCGACCACCACTTCGCCGAATCGTGCGCAGACACGCCCATTAACAGCGCTTTGACTTGCTCCCCGTACCAAACCATAGGGTCCTGCTTGCCATGAATGAGCAAGGCGGAAACGGGTGCCACCGGGTCGGGAATGTTCTTCACATCGTTCTTGCTAAGCGGCGTCCCAACCGTGCCAGCCACCGAGGCAAAAGCGGCAATCCGCTTCGAAAGTTTGGACGCAGCATAGTTAGCCAGGAAAGCGCCATTTGAGTGCCCCGCGATGTAGATTCGCTTCGGATCTACCGCCACTTCTGTCTGGACCTTATCTAGAAGTCCACTGATGTACGCGACGTCATCCTGTTTCTGCCCGCTCAGGTCGATGAAGCCGGCATTCCAACCCAGAAATCCCTTGCCTCCCAGACCTTCCGGAAATACGGCGATGAATCCTTCCTTATCGGACTCGTCACCCATTCGGGTGTATGCCTCCGCGCTAGCCGCGTCCGACGTCCAGCCGTGGAGCACAACCACCACCGGCATCGGGCTTTTGCCATCGAACTGCTTCGGAATCCTGAGGATGTACTTGCGCTCGAGCCCACCGGAACTGAGGGTCTCCACGTATCGACCAGGCGACTTGTACTCAATGCGTCCCGCTGGCGCCGAGTAAGGGGCGCATCCTAGGGTGGCGAGCGCGGCGAATAACGCGAGGGATCTTCTCACATTGGAATCCTACGTCGCAGAGCCAAATCGGTTCAAGGTACAAGCATGAAAAATGAGACGAACGGAAATTATCGAGGTCAAGCGCGTGTTTCAAGGCTTCTTCGGGGTGGATGACGCCACCCTGAGGTACGAGAAGCCGGATGGCACGATGAGCGACGTGACTTCTCGCCTCTGCGTCGAACGAGGAGATGCCGCGGGGGTCGTCGTCTTCAACACCGACTCGCAAAAGCTCATCCTCGTGCGCCAGTTCCGATATCCGTGCCTTCGGCACGGAGATGGTTGGCCCATCGAAATCGTCGCAGGCGCCATCGATCCAGGAGAAACACCGGAGCAAGCCGCCAGACGAGAAGTAGAGGAGGAGATCGGCTACCGAGTCAAGTCTCTCACCAAGATCGGACCCTTCTACGGAAGCCCGGGCGGTTTATCCGAGGTCGTTCACCTCTTCTATGCGGAGGTCGCATCCCACGAAGTAGTCCACCAAGGAGGCGGCCTGGAGGGCGAAGACGTGGAATTAGTGCGCGTCACGCGCGATGAGGCGTTCGCAATGATGGATCGAGGCGAGATCCGAGACGCCAAGGCGCTTATCGGATTGTCCTGGCTTCGCAGGCAGCCCTAGGCTGCCTGATCGGCACAGAATCCGGTCGCTTCTCTCAGAAGGGAGTCAAAATTGTTCTCGAGATCTGCCAGCCTGCCCCGGCCGGGATCCAGGTCGCCGTTTCGAGCGGAATGCTCGATGACTTCCAGAATATGAGCCACTTCCTTGGCTCCGATCGAGCGACTGCTCCCCTTGAGCGAGTGTGCGGCATGCATCACCGCGTGGGCGTCGTCCGCTCCCAGAGCGGCTCGAAGTTCCTGCAGCGTGACCGGCGCGGTATCGACGTACATTGCCACGAGTTCTTTCTCGAACTCGAGATCTCCACCCGAAATCTCCTGCAGATACAGAAAATCAAGCTGACCAGAGACGGCCGCTGCGGCCCTCTCTTCCTGAGGTAGCCATGTGTTAAGGCGCTCCTCGAGCTCCTCGACCTGAATTGGTTTCGTCATGTAATCATCCATCCCTGCCTCCAAACACTTTTCCCGATCCCCTTGCATCGCGTGAGCGGTCATCGCCACGATAACCGTCGTCCGACCGAGACGCAGTTCCCTCTCGCGGATCGCCCGAGTCGCCTGAAGCCCATCTAGCTCCGGCATCTGAACATCCATGAAAACGAGATCGTAATGAGTTTTTTCCATCATTTCGACCGCTTCTAATCCATTAACTGCAACATCGCATCGAATTCCTAGTCGCTCAAGCTGCCGCATGGCCACTTTTCGGTTGACCACGTTGTCCTCCGCGAGAAGAACTCTTGCTTTCGAAACTGGCCCCTCAGTGCGGCTCGAGACGACCCCGACCTCCGGCATGAGGCGGAGAAGACGAACGACTGCCTGCCGCAGCGTACGACCGGAAACCGTGTTTGCCAGCCTCTGAGTTTCCTCCGGTCGTTCGGCCGGCGATGTCACCAAGAGGCAACCGTCTCGCTCCTCGATTCTCACTTGGGCTTCTCGCTCAGACACCGGATTCATGCCGAGAATCCTGCTCACATCGGCCAGAGTCACTTGCAAAACCGGGTTCGTAGCATCGACAAAGATGCTTCGGCCCACGCACGATTGGTCGGTCACAACCGGGTCGAGAACCTGGAGCGGCAGCACAACCGCAAATTCGCTTCCTTCTCCCTCGACGCTGGAAACCGTGATCTCGCCACCCATCAAGGTCACCAATTGGCGCGCGATTGATAGCCCAAGACCGGTGCCCCCGAAGCGACGGGTCGTTGACCAATCTTCCTGGGTAAAGCTCTCGAAGACGCGTTCGATCTGGTTTGCCTTGATGCCAATGCCGGTATCGGTCACCGTCACGCGAACGCCCGACTCATGAGCGATCATCGAGACCTTGACCCATCCACTCTCCGTGAACTTCACCGCATTGCCAATCAGGTTTGTCAAAACCTGGCGAAGCCGGACCGCATCTCCCGCGACTCGGCACGGCGGCACATCCACGAGGACCCAAATGCCCTTTTCTTCCGCTCGCTTACCAAACAGCGCCACCACGTCCTCGACAAGACCGTCGAGTTCGACGGGCGCGGACTCCAAATCCATCTTTCCGCCTCGATTTTTGAGAAATCGAGAATCTCGTTGATGATTGCGAGGAGGTTTTGGGCACTCTTGCGTACCGTCTCCGCATAGTCGCGCTGCTCGCTGTTCAAGCTAGTCTCAAGCAAGAGGTCGGTCATGCCGAGAACCCCGTTCATCGGGGTCCGGATCTCGTGGCTCATGTTGGCCAGAAAGTCTGATTTTGCTTGGGTAGAAGCCACCGCTTGGTCCCGGGCGATTGCGAGCTCGGCAGCCGTCTTTTTAAGCTGTTTCTCAGCCTGCTTTCGCTTTGTGATCTCCCGAATGAAGACCAGGTGACCATCTAAGAGGGCCGCAGCCCTCGTCTCGAACCATCGCTCTAAATCGTCGCACTCCACGCTAAACTCTGCGCCGTGCTCCAGTCGATCAATGTCGTTCTGACCGATCGCCACGAAAACGGACCGAGCCAAGTCGATCGAGAGCGCCTCTCGGTAGTGGCGGCCGATCACCTTTGCCGACTCCACCTCGAGCGCCATTCCCTCGCGCATGTTGCACTCGATCACCAGCCCACTCTCGTCGAGCTGAATGACCGAATCCGGAATGGCCCCGATCTCCCAAGTCTTATCTCTCATCCCCAGAGAGAAATGTTCGGCAGGCAGCGTGGTTTCGGGGACCCCGATACCGTAAAACCTAGTACACGAGATGAGCAGATTTTGCTGTACGGAGCGCCGTGAACGCGGTCCCTGTTTCGGCGGTCCAAACTGCTGTCCCCTAAAGAAGTCACACTCATGAACACCAAGTTTCTACCTCTGATCCTGATCTTTGTGGCCATAAGCTTCTGCCGAGCACAGCAATCAGCGCCTGGCTCGTCTCCCCAACTGCCCATAAACCCGGAGTTTCACAAAGGTGTACTGTACGGCAAGGTACTTGACCTAGATGGCAAGCCGGTTGCCAACGCAACGGTTGCCTTGCAAGACAACGCTGGAAAAGTCATCACCTGGACGAGCACGAATGCCCAAGGCGACTACGCATTGGCCGCAAATCCCGTCCAAGCACTCAACCTAAATTCGTCCCGTCGGCGGGGATTGCTCGAGTCGTGTATCCGAGGAGTTGGCGACCTTGCGATGGTCCCCGTAAAGACGGTGAGTAGCGTGATCGTCAATCCAGGCGCGACCATCGCAAACGGCGTCGTCTCCGTCGCCTCCGGCACCCCATTGCCCCTGGCCGTGCAAGCCGCTGCAAGTCTGCCCGGACGCACGACCGCCGAGGACACCGCTCGACAAGCTCGCGAACTAGCCGCCCGCACGGCCGTCGGCCAAAATGGCACCGCCCCAAACCCGGTGCCAACCCAAGGTCAAGCTTGTCTCCTAGTAGGCGCCCCCGGCTTCAAAGACGCCCGAATCGCCGCTGGCACCTACTGGATGGAGGGCCCCGTCAAAGACAAAGATCTCGAGCTCGGCATGCAAGCATGGCTCGAGACGGTACGCCTGTCACCGACCGTAAATGCCAAACCTTCGGCGGTGGATCAGCAAGCCTTGTGCATCGCCGAAGTCGTCCTCGACAAGACGCTCATAGTTGCCGGGGGCGGAATTAGGATCACCGCCCGGCTCAAGGCCCCGCCAGGAGTTCAACAGGGCATCCGTATCTTCGCGAGAGAGTTAAAAAAGAACGTCGTGACCGAACTCCTTCTCAAAGACGGCCCCGACAAAAACCTCTATGAGGGCACCCTCTACATCGACCCAAAGAGCCCCGCTGGAGTGACATCCATCAGCGTTGGCGCCCTCCGAGCCACCCCCGTCGAAGTAAAGCTAGACCCCAAAAAATCCGACCCAATGCTCGTCTTCGTTCAGCGTCTAGACGACATGCGAGCCGACAAACCCTACGCCTACGACCCAAGAATCATGGCAAGCGAGAATCGGCTGGATATCAAGGTGAACGTTTTGGACGTGAAGAAAGGGAGCCCTCCTCCTGGGAATTGAGGATTTTGGATTTTTTGGATTGAGGATTGAGGGTGGTGTCCCCCTCCGGCAAGCTGGGCGAAAGGACCCACCCTTCCCTCCCCCTATCTCCATTCCCGACAATCAAAAATCAAAAATCAAAAATCCTCAATCCAAAGGCTGTCAAACTCTTGGGTTCCATGAGCAGCAACTTTGGGATTCCTTCGCGTAGCGAAAATTATCCCGAGTGGTACAACCAGCTCGTCTTAAAGGCGGACCTGGCGGACTACTCGGCGGTGCGTGGCTGCATGGTTATCAAGCCCCATGGCTATGCCATGTGGGAGCTGATGCAGCGCGCACTGGACGACTACTTTAAGGCCACCGGCCACGTTAACGCATACTTCCCGCTGTTCATCCCGAAGTCGTTCTTCGAACGAGAGGCTGAACACGTGGCGGGCTTTGCGAAAGAGTGCGCGGTGGTAACCCACCACCGCCTCAAAGAGAACCCCGACGGCCCTGGCCTCATTCCCGATCCGGAAGCCAAGCTGACCGAAGAACTTATCGTGCGCCCCACCAGCGAGACGATCATCTGGAACACCTACAAGGACTGGATCCAGAGCTATCGCGACTTGCCCCTGCTGATCAATCAGTGGGCAAACGTCGTGCGTTGGGAGCTGCGAACCCGCCTCTTCCTGCGCACCGCCGAGTTCCTTTGGCAAGAGGGCCATACCGCCCACGCGACCTATGAGGAAGCAGAAGCGGAGACGCTGACCATCCTTCACGAATGCTATGCGCGCTTCTGTGAGGAGTGGATGGCGGTGCCTGCCCTGCGCGGCATCAAGACGGAAGGCGAGAAGTTCGCGGGCGCCGACCACACCTATTGCATCGAGGCCCTGACCCAGGACCTGCGTTGCATCCAGGCGGGCACCTCGCACCATCTTGGCCAGAACTTCGCGAAGGCTTTCGACGTGAAGTTTGTGGACAGAGACAACCAGCAGAAGTTCGTTTACGCCACTTCTTGGGGTGTCTCGACTCGCCTAGTGGGCACGTTGATCATGGCCCACTCTGATGACAAAGGCCTCGTCTGTCCTCCAAAGCTCGCCCCCGTCCAAGTCATCATCGTCCCCATGGGGCGAGACGACGAGACGCGTGAGAAGACCTTCGCCGCCAGCGACAAGATCGCCGATGAGCTGAAGGCTCAAGGTGTGCGAGTCAAAGTTGACAAGCGCGAGAAAGAGTCCCCCGGGTTCAAATACAACTACTGGGAGATGCGAGGCGTCCCCGTGCGAGTCGAGATCGGCCCCCGCGACCTCGAGGCGGGCACCTGTTTCGTCGCGCGTCGCGACACGGGTGAGAAGGTGACGTATGAGCTCGGCGCGGTAGCGCACGAAGCGCAGCGGTTGCTGATCGACATCCAGCAAGCCCTCTACGACAACGCCCTCGCCTTCCGAGAGGCGAACACCCATCGGGTGGACACTTGGGAGGAGTTCGAGAAGGCGTTCGCCGGAGAAGGCGGAGCCGGCTTCATCGTCGCCCATTGGGACGGCACTCAGGAAACCGAAGACGCCATCTCAGACAAGACGAAAGCCACCATTCGGTGCATCCCGCTAACCCCGCTGCAACCGTCGGACGCCGAGCCCGGCGTCTGCGTCCTCACCGGCAAGCCAAGCAAGCAACGCGTCGTGTTTGCAAGAGCCTACTAACCTCCGGAGATGGTTCCCCTTGAAAAGGGGGAACCGTGGGGGAGGGAGTCGGGGCTACCGACAAACCCTCAGTCCAGGGGTGAGGGGCACGCCCACCGAAAAACCTACGCCGAAGCGCCGCGCCGACGCTCAATCTCCGCCCGCAGACACCTATCCCCCTGCTCCATCGCCCAGTGGTGGTTCCACGAGAACACCGGCTTCATCAGCCAAGAGAGCTTCTTCAGCAACGGCTTGTTCGCCGCGACCCGCCAGTCATACGTGACGTTCGCCTTCGCGCCGTCCTGCTCCAGCACCCACTTCCCGACGCCGTGAAAGTCGCCCCGAGCCTCGATCGCGTACCCACGTGGCGCATCAGAAGAGACCACCTCGAAGTGCCAGCGAAGCTTGTAGGGCAAGTACCCCTTGGTGAGCAAATCCACCCGCTTCCCGATCCCGTTCGCGTCACCCTCGTCGAGGACGTTGACTCGAAGATAGACCGACGGCCACCAGTGAGCCAGCGTCTCCACGTCTTCCAGAATGACCGCCACTTCCTCGATCGACGCATCGAAGCTCCAGCGGGTGATGAAGTGATATTCGTTTTTAGCCAAGCAACTCTATTGTAAGACGAATTCCCGATGGTGGTGCCGACATCCGGTAGATGCGAAGCATCTGTAGTGGAGACCTCTGTGGGCGCGAGATCGCGTAGCGATCTATCAATTTTTTCGCCTATGACTACCCAACCGGCACTCATCCGGCTCGACCGCGGAGGTCGAGGCTACAGTTTTGCCTAGGCAAAACTACTTCCCGACGATGCACGCTAAAATCAACTCATGGTCGCCCTTACTGGTCTCAAAATCCCCACTCACGAAGAGGTCCGGTCGTGGTTCCCCACCCTATCGAGCGACTTCGTATACCTCGAGAACGCGGGAGGCTCCCAAGTCCCCGCCGTCGTGGCCGAGGCCATCAAGGACTACATGCTCTCGAGCTACGTCCAACTCGGCGCCGGATATCCCGCGTCGGTCATGGCGACCAGCGTCGTCGCCGACGCCCACGCGTTTAAGGAACAATTCGTCAACGGCGTAGGCATCGGCCGAGTCATCCTCGGACCCTCGACCACCGCCCTCTGCCACATCCTCGCCCGAGCGTACGGAGACATTCTCAAGCCCGGAGACGAAGTCGTCATCTCCGAAGCCGCCCACGAATCGAACGCCGGCCCCTGGGAGAAGCTCGAGAAGGATGGGGTCGTCATCCGAATCTGGCACGTCGACAAAGAAACCGAATCGGCCACCTTCGAGAACCTTGCCGCCGTCCTCAACGAGAGCACCAAGATCGTCGCCTTCCCCCACGTCTCCAACCTCCTCGGCGAAGTCACCGACGCCAAGAAGGTGTGCGAGATGGCCCACGCAGTGGGTGCCAAAGTCGTCTGCGACGGCGTCGCCTACGCATCTCACGCTGCCGTCGATGTGCGGGACCTCGGCGTCGACTGGTACGTCTACTCCGCTTACAAGGTTTACGGCCCCCACATGTCCGTCATGTTCGGCCGAAACGAAGCCCTCGCCGAGCTCACCGGCCCCAACCACTTCTTCATCCCCAAAGACCTCATCCCCAACAAATTCGAACTCGGCGGATGCTCGCACGAAGGGTGCGCTGGCCTCCTCGGCCTCCGCCCCTACATCCGATTCCTCAGCGGCGAGCCTCAAGAAGACTTCCCCGCCATCGCCAAGGCGTTCGCCGTGATGCACGAGCTTGAGAAGCCCGGCAAGGAAATGCTCCTCTCCTACCTCCGAGCCCACCCACGAGTTCGCATCGTAGGCAACCCCACCGTCGGCACCATCAGCTTCCTCCACGAATCCAAGTCAAGCCCCGAGATCTGCGCGCAAACTGACCAGCGCGGAATCGGCATCCGATTCGGCCACATGTATGCCTATCGCCTCTGCAAGGCGCTGGGTATAGATACATTGACTGGCGTCGTGCGAGTCAGCATGGTCCACTACAACACCCCCGCCGAAATCAAGCGACTCCTGGACGTCTTCGACGAGATTCTGTAGGACCGGTATAATCGCACGACTCAGAACCCCTCTCTCCTCCGGGGGAGAGGGCAGGGGTGAGGGGCGGGCAGCCTAACGAAAGCCTCCCCTTTCTTCGTATGGTTCCCTCCCCCTGGGGAGGGGCAGGAGTGGGGTTCACTTGGGACGAATCCGCCTTCATCGCAGCCAGACCCTAAGAGTTATGGTGAGGCGACAGCCGTCACCTACACCCGCCCGGGTGGTGGAATGGTAGACACAGAGGACTTAAAATCCTTTGACTGAAAGGTCGTGCGGGTTCGAGTCCCGCCCCGGGCACCACGAATTTGAACTTAAATTTGCCGAAGTTGTGGCTTCTTGCAATCCTCTTCCAGGTTCCAAAGGCGTGCGTGACCCCAGACCTGACACCAAACTTCTTCAGGGGCGGGTTGAATGACGAGGAGCAAGCCTTGCACTCTGGCTAGGAAAGTCACCCAATTAAGGGGCCGATCTGAATGCCGTGTCAAAGCTATATATTCCGCTCCAAAGGGTGTACTTCCGGCCCGTGCCAATCTTGTAGGCGAGCAGATCTCCAGGACCGTGCTCCGGGAACTTGACGCAAATCACAAACCCGCCGTCGTCCGATACGACTTCTGGCTCGACTTCTCCATCCTTGATGCTCAATTTCTTAATTCGTGAGCCAGTTTCAGGATTCCAGCACCAAACCTCCTTTCTCGATTTCTCCGCATTCCACACGGTGTACCAAACGGTGGAGGAGTCTTTCCCGCTGATGTATTGATCCGCGACTCTTTTTGTCGTTAAAGATTTGCCCGACTTGCCGTCGATCACGAGTGAGATCTCATTCGTGTTAGTTCCGGCCAAGAAGTATCTACCGTTTAGGGCGCGCAATGTATCCACGTTGGAACTTGGAACCCTCCAGGCTTTACGGATGTTTTCACCGGGATCCAAAAGTTCAAGGTCTGAAGTGACCTTGCCATATCGATAGAGGAGGACACCAAACGAGTTGGAAGCTATTTCATTCCAGCCCTTCAGGTGAGGACGGACGGCGCTCGCTCCTCCAACGGATAGGGCTGAATTGATGCCTTTATCGTTGTAAACAAATGAGTCTTTCAGCCATCCAACTGGTTCCATTTCGTCGGTGCGCTTGATCGAGATCAACATATGGCTACTTTCGTAGATTGTAAAGTATTGCTCTCCTAACACTAAGGCTAACCCAGTAGAACATACCATCGCGCAAGACAACGGTCCTTCTCGGGTGAGGGGCGTGATCACCTTCTTCCCTTGCGACCAAGACACATAACCTGTCTCATGGCTTGGACTTGTGTAATTGACATAACCACCGAGCCGCAAGGCAGTCGGAATGCCACTCTTGGCGAGGCAGCAAAGCGTCAAAGCTGTCGTTAACATGATTCAATGTAGAGATGACTCAACTCCGCGATCACCGCCATGGTCTCCATCGAAATTCAGGCGATGCTCCAAATCTTTCTCTTGGCGTGGCCATGCCGATCCATCGTCCACTCGACAGCGTAGGCTCCAGCACCATCGGCACCGTTCAAGCGGATCACAATTAGGTTTCGCCGCTTCGCAACCTTGATTCCGGAAAGGTAGAGTGGGTCTTGATCGTTTCGTCCCGGACGTAGCCAAGGGTCAAAACAGGTAGTGACGAGAGGTTTTGGAATCTTAAGCTTTCTCTTGTTGGAGGATAGCGTGAGGGATGTAAGTTGGACACTTGGATCGCTCGGGCCGACTCCCCAAGCGATTCTGCCGTCTATCCGTCGAGGCTCTTGAGCGGAAGAACCCATGTGGTGAAGGCGAGGAACGAACGGCCTCGCGACTGCTCGGATAGTCCACGTCGAGCCCCACATCACAAGTGACCTTGTGGATATCCATACGCTGGGATCGTTGGGTGCTGAACTATTAGGTCCTTGTGCAAGTGAGTGAGCGGTGACCGTAAGAAGAGCAGCGACAGCTAAGTGCCTGTAAGCAACCATTGAAGCACCAATTGAGTCCATCAAGTTTAAGGCGGGCCCGACATTTTTCTTTTTGCATGACCCTTTCGGCTCACAGTCCATTCCGCGGTGTAGCTCGCAAGTCCATCACCACCTTGTATCCTAATGAAGATTCATCCTCGTCGCTTCGTTACTTCAAAGCAGTCCTCTTGAAAAACATCGGGTTGAAAGCAATCAGATAGAAGTGCCTTCGGAATTTTGATGATCTTCTTTTGGGAGGTCAAAGTTATTAAAGCTAGTTGGTGATCGGGCTCACTACGAAAGAAGCCCCATGCGACCCGACCATCTATCCTTCTGTCCTTTGACGAATCAAAAAGGCTAATACGGTGCGCATTGCGGTTGAACGGCTTGGCAACCGCCCGAACCGTCCACTTTGAGCCCCAAATTGTTATCGATCTTGTGGCGATCATCGTGCCCTCAGAGGAATAGGGCGTCGATGTCTCCTTGGATTGCTGCCCATGTCCTAAAACGGTGAGCGCCAGCAAAGCAAGGACCATAGAAGATATTGAGGAAATCACTGTTTGCGCCATTGTACGGCGGTCATAGAATAGTCGCAAGGCTCTAGGAAATTTTCTCGGCGAATTATCAAGGCATGAGTGCTTGTATTAAAGCACTGTGCCTTACCTCAACACTTCCAGCCAGAGCAGCCTTCCGGTTTGTCGAGGTGAGTGTGTGCGACGCCCAAGTTCACGCAAAAAGGGGTGGGCCACAATGCATCGCTATGGAAGGTTTGAAGCGAAGAATTGAGGATTTCGAACCTGAGGAAGGAGCTAGCGAGAGACTATGGACGATCTTGGCAAGGACCTACAATTTTTTTGACTGAAAGGTCGTGCGAGTTCGAGTCTCGCCCCGGGCACCAATCATTTCGAACCTGAAAAAGGTCGGATGCGAGCGAGTCCGCCCCTGTTCATCTGGTCCGATTTCGGCGTTAACCCAGAACCGACCCCAGTTTAGTCGGAACCCTCCATTTTTGGGCGTAAGGACAGCGTTCATCGCGTCAGCTGCTTCGTGAGCGATCTGAGGCACTACATGGCTGCACTTGGCGCACACATAGTGGCTTGTACACTTTGTGAAACTTATCGTCATTGAGTCCCCGTCCGATGATCGGCTACCGCAATTTTGCGGATGAATTCAAAGGACTTCAAAATGATCAATTCTAAATCTCTTCGCGCCTCGCTCCTCGTAACCGCTCTTTGCATCGCTTGTTCAGCTCAGGCAACAAGCATTTATCTGGTGAGCCAGGGATATTATTTGCCTGGCGCAGGTGGTTCAAATCCATACTCCGGGGACAACGAGTCAGTTGCCGTTCAGCTAGGGGGCTACGGTCTTCTGTCCACGCTCTCGTATACTTTGCCACTTGACGTCCTGCCTCGATCTGGCACAGGGTTTTTCGAGATCCCGCCGTTTGATGGCACCGTCCCGCCAGCGGAACGACTCAATTTTGATCTTACGGTGACCGGTTTTTCTATTGGTGCTCCAACGTTTTTGATTCTCTATGGGACGTGGACTGCGGTCTCTGGCTTAGGGAGTTACCAGGGTGTCACGGGCGGTGGACTTTTTTCCACAGTGATCAACTTGCTCTCTGGGTCAGTCCCTCCTTCCTACTCTGTTTTCCAGGGCGAAATCGAGGCAGTGCCTGAGCCCGCGACGATTGCTGCCCTGGCACTGGGATGCTCGGTCCTTCTTGGTCGTCGACGAAGATAAAGGACAACGGGCTGAGCGGGATCGCCGTTCGGCCCTTCTCTTCGAACCCGGTAATATTCCTAGGGTCTGTGGCCTTAAGTGGCATATATCATTTCAGAAGTATCAAGACTCAGCACAAGTGCCAGCTGAGAGATAGGAGACACCATGACGATTCGAACTCTTGCAGCTGGATTAGCCTTGACGACAATTGGCGCTGGATCAGCCATCGCACAGTATGCCTTCACCTTGGATTGGAGAGGCGATCTTTATAGAGCCAATTTCACGACGGGTCATGCTGCCTTTGTCGGTCACGTGCCTTACTACATCACCGATATTGCCTACGATGCGACTACGAAGCAGCTCTTTGGCGCGGGCGGCGGCGACTTTTTTTCACTCGACATTACAACAGGTGCCTCGTCCTATCTCGGCAGTTCGTTTCTTGAGAACGGACTTGGCGGAATGGATTTCCTTAACGGGACGCTGTACGCCACCTATTCCACAAGGATTTTTAGGGTCGATACTTCCAATGGCCAGCCTCTTGACGAGATAGACGCGGATGCTAACAACGGTGGTGGATCAATCACCTTTGACCCCACCGGAACCAGGGCATACATGCTCGGATATGAGCCCAACGTGTTTTCGAGGAAGAACCTGTATCGAGAGGACTTATCCGGCCACGTCACGATCTTATCGACCGGATGGGACAACTCTACTCAGGCCATCCATTGGCTCGACGGAACGATGTATGTGCTGAGCCAGGACGGCGGCTACTACGACTATGACCCAGAAACCGGGCATAGCCAGGGGCACACCGGGAAATTGGAAAATGGCATTCCAGGATTTCACGAGTGGAGGGCATTTACATCTGCCAATGCGGTGCCCGAACCTTCTAGCGTCATAGCTTTCTCTACACTGCTGTTTCTGGCGCGAACCAGAAGATCGAAAGGCGCTACGCCTTCAATGGCTGCGCCGAAGGACGTTCTATGAAGAAAGGCAGACTCTATTCTGCGATAGCTTTGGCAACGCTAGGTTCAAGCTCTGCGCTTGGGCAGTGGGCCTTTGGCATCGACGACCGTGACGACTTGTACCGAGTGAACCTAACCACTGGACATGCAAGCTTCATTACCCATGAAGACGTGCCCATCCTCAGCATCGCTCGCAATGAGGCAACCGATAAGCTCTACGGTGTTCTTCCCGACGGAGCGCTCTACTCGATAGACGAAGCGACTGGTACTCCTACCTTCCTTGGAGATAGCGGAAACGTGCAGAGTCCCCAAGGGTTGGCGTTTGCTGGAGAAGAGCTTTGGTGCTCAGGCTCGGGCGGCGGCGAACTCGTCCGGCTAGATCCACTCAATGGAGACATTCTCGAGCGAATCACACCCAATATCAATATTGGTGGTGTCACCGTGTTGGCAATCAACACCGCCGGAACGCATGCCTACATGTACGGTGACCTAGCGGGTGGGGGCTACTACCGAACCGACTTCTCGGGTGTGCTCACCCAGGTTTTTGTTCTACACGAACCGCTCGTCGGCCTATTTAATACCGACGGCACCTTCTACCAATTCATCCGTGAGGGCGCTTACTCGAGAGTGGATTTTGGTGAACCCGGGTTTGTGCCCGGTCCCGGGGGGCAGGTAAGCAACGGTCAGCCGGGCGTTCACCCCTGGATGGACTTTACATCCGCAAATGCCGTGCCGGAACCTGGCACGCTCCTCGCTCTTTGTATCGGGTCCAGCGTGCTTTTACGGCGGCGCAATAAGCGAGGGTGTCCTTTTTAGGGCGAATTGCCCGAAACCGGATGATTTCCGAAATAGTAATAGTGAGGCGCGCCGAGGAACCCACGAAGGCGAGCGAAACCCATGGATGGGCGTAGGGAGAGCGTGCGCGAGCGTCTGAGGGTAGAGAGAATCCTTGAATAAGGCCCTGGAAGTTAAAAACCCACCCGTTGTCGATCGAATTTAGCGAAATCTCCTGGGGTCCCGACGAAGTACCCAAAGCCACGTTTGCCATTCTGAAGCTGTCCAAGATCGAACACACGGACGATGCCCGGAGTGCGTTCATCTCCATGAAAGTCGAGACGCTTTCCATTGGAATCGATGAACTCTTCGTCTGTACCTTGCTCAAAGGTGCTCAAGCTTGAATAGAAGACCTTCCCGTTAGGTGGAACTTCGACGGCAACTTGCTCCTTGCCCTCGAGCTTTTCTCCTCCCTCGCGAATCTCCACGACTATCGGTCCCCGAAACTTTGGAGGCAAGTGCATTTCCACCACTGATGGAAGCTTCGTTCGACCGCAGCCAAGGATACAAAGACCCGTCAGAACGACAGAAAACCTAAGCTTCAGCATACGTTCAGGTCCCACCTAGCTTAACTACGGTTCCTGCCTTCGCGGTGTTTCTCAAGCTTAGGAACGTCTTGCGCGGACTCCGGCGCTGTAAACCGGTGATGGCAGCATTCACAAATCAGGCGGCGGGTCACTCTGTAGCCCACCAAACCCACTAGGGCGAACGTAGGCCACGGAGGGCCGAAGTGAGAGCGTGCGCTTTAGGCCCTGAAAGTTTATCCCTAAGTGGAATGCCTAACTTATTCGAACCGCTGTCAAAAGGTAGACCGAAGGCCCCCCTTTAGATCAATTACATTTAATTTGCCAATACGTTAAACCAGCGTCTTCTTCGCGGTTGGCTTCTCGGCTAAACTTTTATTTCGGAATTTGTTATGTTTAAACTGAAAGTTGCCCTTCTGCCTGTCTTTTTCTCCTTCTCACTCCTGGCATTTGCCCAAGATGATGCCTACGTACACGTTTCTGCGTTGATGGAGTCTTTCAACCCCCTTTTCCAACTGCTAGATTCCGATGGGGCGGATGACTATAACGTCCAAGGGCCTTTGTCCGTCGACCACACGCATGTCTTCACACTCGGTTCTTCACAGACGACTGGCGTCGGTAGGGCGGCCAGCGACTACGGACAACTCAGCGTGTACGCCCGGACTGACGTATTGCACCAAGAAGAGGCCGGCTACTACAACCAAACGGGGGCAACCGCCGAGTTCTTCGATGCACTGGTCGCCCCTGCAGGAAATTTGGGGGACACCCTCTATGCTTCGATGGAATTGACCGGACTGGGGAGCCTAAGCAATACGACCCAAGATCATTGGCGTAGTGGCCTTCTGATTAACTTCCTCATTCAGGACACCGAAACGCTCAACTGGCACACCGTAACCACATCGAATTTAGAACTTGATGAAACGAATCACAGCGATTTGGTGGACGAAACCCTGAACGCTACGATGCCCAACTATGACCCAGATCGACGTTATGCGTTGCAATGCGTAGCGTTTACGTACGCCGTCGTAGTCGCGCTGCCCTTCGATCAAAATGGGGACGTCCCCTTTGCCGAGTTCGACGCTTCGCACACCGCAAAGCTAACGGGCTTGGGTTTCGTGGAGCATGGAGGCACATTTGTCGGTGCTTCGGGTCACACATACGCAAATGCGGTTCCCGAGCCAGCTTCCATGTTGGCCCTAGCAGCCGGTTTGTTCATATTCAAGCGCAGACGGGCGTAGTCGGTCAGGCATTGAAAGCGCTTAGCTCACCCCTTTTTTCGGGATTGGGGACGACCCCTGACCCACGAGGGCGAACGTAGGCCACGGAGGGCCAAAGTGAGAGAGCGCGAGCAGTTCATAGCGCAAAAAAAGTCCTCAGCTTAGGGCGACCCGTGAGCGAAGCGAACACCATGAATGCTTCCTTCGGCCGAGGATGGCCGACGGCGCTAGAGTGGCGTCTTGCTAGTTGCCGGGATCTTAGCCGCCCTTCGAAACTGTCTGATGGCATGGGTGCCAGAAGGCCCTTTTGTAGGGGCCGAGCGTTCACCGAACCGGTTTCACCGCAGGGTAAAGACTGCCTCTCTCGAAAGGCGAAGCCACCCGACTCCGGGAGCGGTGGCTGAGTCTTTTGTTCTTCGAAGACTCGAATGCCCCGCGAGCGAAGCGAGCGCAAAAGGCGGGCGTCAACCTTTAGGTTTGTAGGAGCGGGCTCGCTCGAACCACCCTAACGAAGCGAACTCTTGTTCGATCCATCACGGGCAATGGTTGGCCGACAATGCTATGGCTTGTTTCCGAAATTGAGGACGTCTAAGCTGATCATGGCGTTCTCTGCCAAGTGAACGCACTTGCTGAGCGGGAGCATCTCAGCTATGAAATACACGTCCACTGCGCCCCTGATTGTTTCACCTTAAGCGCCTGCGGCGGGACTTTCCAAACAGTAGCCGTTCTTGACCTACTTCAAAGCGACTCCCTTAAAAGCTGCGGAACAACGCCCTACAAGCACTGTGGTCACTATACATGTTGCTCAATGTCGTTTTAAAATCTAAGGATAGAGCTCAATGCGAGTAGTGTCACGGAAAGATTTCCTGAACTATAGCGACAGTGGTGCACAATGGGCCGTGGACTCCCACGAGCATAGTCGAGAATCATGCGGTCGCTAACCGACCCCTGAACGAAGCCAATGGAGTTGTTCGGGAAGCGAATTCCCTTCTTTGAGCCATATAGATCGACAGAATTTCCTGTCGAGATGAAGCACTCGCGAACCCGACCGACCCACATTTCGAAAACCGGAAGTGTTTCGATATAGGTCAAATCATTTCGCACTCACACTGCAGGATTTGTTGAGTAAAGTGCTCACCCTGCTGGGTCTAGTACACCAAGATGCGTAGAGAGCAATATCGCTTTATGTGGTGAAAGAGGTTTGAGCCGATCGGCCACATGATTGCCGTGTTTTATTAGAGCGTATCGTTGTTTGCTGTTGGTCACATAACCTAAAAACGAAAGGTCGCGAAATTAACTTGCAAATAATGGAACATGTATTCAGGCGTGATGATCCTATTGACTGCTGAGAACTAAAAGGATTAAATGAAAATGAAAACGTTAGCGATTTTCGCTACATCGGGCATGCGCCTCGTGGCCGCCCTCTCCCTTGTTTGCATAGCGGGTATCGGTGCCAGCGCACTTACCCAGCGAAGAAGCTCACATGCGAAGGGAGTGAATCTTGGATCTGCGGCCAACTACGTAATTCTGACCAAAACTGGAATTACAACAACTGGAACCACTGAGGTTTCGGGCAATATGGGCGTAAGCCCAATCAACTCGACCGCCATCACGGGCTTTGGGTTGGTCGTTTCTGCAAACGGTCAGTATTCGACATCAGCCTTGGTCAACGGACAGATATACGCCTCCGACTACGCAGACCCAACGCCGGCAAACTTAAATTCCGCTATCGGGGACATGCAACACGCGTATTCCGATGCGGCCGGACGCACGTCGCCGGCGCCGATCAGCCTGCCAACCGAATTGGGGGGCCTCACGCTCGGACCGGGAATTTACAAGACAGCGAGTGCAGTGGGAATCTCAGGGGACGTCACCCTCAATGGAACATCTAAGGATGTTTGGATTTTTCAGATTTCGCAAGACCTAACCCAAGCTGCTGGTACGAGGGTCGTCCTCACCGGCGGCGCAATTGCCTCAAACGTGTTCTGGCAAGTTGCCGGGGTTGTCGCAATTGGATCGACCGCACAAATGCAAGGTGAAGTCTTGGCGAAGACGGGAATCACTCTAAACGCGGGTGCCACCGTCAGAGGAAGGCTGTTGGCGCAGACGAATGTCACAATGATCTCTAACCAAGTCGTAAGACAGTAGCGATACATCGCCCTCACTTAGCTACTTCCGGGCCGTCGACCCTCTTCTGCTACGTGCCTTATTCGACGGCTCGGCTCCTCTTTATGGCTCTTCGCTTAATTGAGTGGGTTTGTCCTAAGCTCATTGGGTGCGTGAATCTGAGCTGTTTTCGATTGGCCTTGGGATCGTCTCTCCTTGGAAGATCGTGGACCTAGAGTTCCGTGAGGGTGAGGTTCACGTCAGTGTGGACTTCGAGCGTGGGTCTCGCTTTGAGGGCCTTCCCGTTCACGACACTCTGGACAAGACCTGGCGGCATTTGAACTTCTTCAAGTATC